>JAGBCL010000061.1 GCA_018110825.1 Oscillospiraceae bacterium | reverse complement strand
GACTGTATTGAAGGTTCATAGCCGAGCTGTTCCATAGCTTTGCGTACTTTTTCTTTTGTTTCACGGCTGATTGATGGGTTGTTTTTGCATACTCTTGAAGCAGTTGAAGGTGAAACTCCTGCAAGTGCAGCAACGTCTTTTAAAGTAACAGGCATAAATATGCGCCCTTTCTGTTTGAAATTGTTACTATTATTATAATGCTTTTTTATGCAAAAGTCAATGAAATTGCAGAAATTTTATGAAACTTCGGTGCAACAAGGCACAAACTCTGTAAACATGCGGTTTGACAATAGTAAAGTTGTTTAATCGCAATGTGTCAAAATTGTGAAAAATGCTGATTTTGTGCAAAAAACGAGAAATAATGTGAAAAACTATTGCAATAATTGCATAAATGTGTTATTATGATTGCATAAAGCGAGTGCAATTTTGCAGAACGTGTTGTGCAATTGCAAAACAAAAAGGAGGATTATACTATGAGCGAGCTTTTAAAAATATGCTCCCCGCTGAACGGAAAAGCGGTTTCTCTGGACAGTGTTCCCGACCCTGTATTTTCTGACAGAGTTCTCGGTGACGGTTGTGCTGTAATTCCGTCGGACGGAAAAATTTACAGTCCTGTAAACGGCGAAATTTCTTCAATTGCGGAAACCAACCATGCATACGGCTTTTCTTCCGACGATGGACTTGAAGTTCTTGTGCATTTCGGTCTCGAAACTGTTGCATTGAAGGGCAATGGTTTCACACCTCACGTTGCAGTAGGTGATAAGGTGAAAATCGGCGACCTTGTTGCAGAAGTAGATGTTGAATTGTTAAAATCAAAGAATATCAATCTTATTACGCCTGTGCTTGTATGCGACGGTGCAGATGATCTCGAAATGCAGGTATCCGACGGCACAGTAAAGGCAGGCGATAAGCTTATTGCATTTGCGGAAGAGAAAGAAGCGGAAACCACAACTGAACCAGCCGAAGAGCCAGTGAAAAAAGAAGAACCTAAAAAGAAAAAAGGATTTAACTTTGATTTTCTCCAGAAACTGGGCAAGGTGCTTATGACAGTTATTGCTGTAATGCCTGCGGCTGGACTTATGATAAGCCTTGGAAAGCTTATCGCAATGGCTGGTGCTGATATTTCGGCAATCGTTACCATCGGTGGCGTTATGGAAAATATCGGATGGGCTGTTATCAGCAATCTGCATATTCTCTTTGCAGCGGCTATCGGCGGAAGCTGGGCAAAGGAAAAGGCAGGCGGTGCATTTGCGGCTGTTATTGCATTTATACTTATAAATAATATCACAGGTGCTATTTTCGGAGTAACAAATGATATGCTTGCCGACCCGAATGCAGTTGTATACTCGTTGTTTGGTCAGGAAATGCTTGTTGAAAATTATTTTACATCTGTTTTAGGTTCGCCGGCACTCAATATGGGTGTGTTTATTGGTATTATTTCGGGCTTTGTAGGCGGTACGGTTTACAACAAATTCTACAATTTCCGTAAGCTTCCCGATGCACTTTCATTCTTTAATGGCAAGAGATTCGTTCCGCTTATGGTAATTGTGTGGTCGGTTATAATCTCTCTCGGACTTTCAATAATCTGGCCTCTTATTCAGTCAGGAATAAACGCTTTCGGCGTATGGATTGCAAATTCTTCCGAAACCTCTCCTGTTCTTGCTCCGTTTATATACGGCACTCTTGAGCGTTTGCTACTCCCCTTCGGTTTACACCATATGCTTACGATCCCTATGAACTATACAAGCTTCGGTGGTACGTATGAAATTCTTACAGGCGCCAATGCAGGCTCACAGGTATTTGGTCAAGACCCTCTGTGGCTTGCATGGGTAACAGACCTTATCAATCTCAAGGACGCAGGCGATATGGCAGGATATCAGGCACTTCTTGCAGGTGTTACACCTGCTCGTTTCAAGGTTGGTCAGATGATAGGTGCAACAGGACTTCTCCTTGGTGTTGCACTTGCAATGTACCGCAGAGTTGATGCAGATAAGCGCAAGAATTACCGTTCAATGTTCATTTCAACAGTCCTTGCAGTTTTCCTCACAGGTGTTACAGAGCCTATTGAATTTATGTTTATGTTCTGTGCACTTCCTCTTTACATTGTTTACGCAATTTTACAGGGATGTGCATTTGCCCTCGCAGGAATATTCGATTTAAGACTCCATTCCTTCGGAAATCTCGAATTTCTGACAAGAGTTCCTATGTCAGTTGAAGCAGGACTTGTAGGTGATATTGTAAACTTCCTAATTGCGGTTGTTGTGTTCTTTGCAATAGGTTATTTCGTATCCTATTTTATGATTGGCAAATTCAGGTATGCAACTCCCGGCCGTCTTGGCAATTATACCGCAGACGGTGGCGATGATGAAGCTGCGGCAGAAAATAAAGCGGTTTCCTCAGACGGTCAGCCTGAAAGAATCATTGCACTTCTTGGCGGACGTGACAATATTGAGCTTGTTGACGCTTGTATGACAAGACTCCGCGTTACGGTTAAAAATCCTGACCTTGTTGCTGACGCTGACAAATGGAAGGCAGAAGGAGCACTCGGGCTCGTTAAAAAGGAAAAGGGAATTCAGGCAATATACGGTCCTAAAGCAGACGTGCTCAAATCCGATATAAATGATATTCTGTAAGGTGGATTATGAAATTACTTACTCTTAATACCCATAGCCTTGTGGAAGATAATTACAGTACAAAGCTTGACGCTTTTGTTTCGGCAATCGCAGAGCAAAGACCTGATATAATTGCATTGCAGGAGGTCAATCAGACTATTGCCGAAGCACAGGCTGATGTAATTTCAGAAGGTTATGTTCCATGCGTTGAAAACATTGTAATCCGTAAGGATAATCACGTTTACAAAGCAGCAGAGCTGCTTGAAGGTGCAGGGGTTAAATATTACTGGACATGGCTGCCGCTGAAAAAGGGTTACAACAAGTATGACGAAGGAATTGCCCTTATGAGCCGAAGCCGAATTATTGAAACCGATGTTGTAAGAATAAGCGAAACAGATGATTATAACAATTGGAAAACAAGAAAAATAATCGGCATCCGTACCGAAGCCGCACCTGACGAATGGTTTTTCAGCGTACATTACGGCTGGTGGGACGACCGTGACGAGCCTTTTCAGAAACAGTGGCAGAAGACAGCCGAGTATATGAAAAAATACAACCGTGTATGGCTTATGGGTGATTTCAACAGTCCTGCCGAAGTTCGTAACGAAGGCTATGATATAATAAACAGCGGCGGTTGGTATGACAGCTATACCCGTGCAAAGACAAGGGATAATGGTATTACTGTCGGAAAGGTAATAGACGGCTGGCGTGATAAAGTCAGCGGCACTGGCGGTATGCGTATTGACCAGATATGGTGCAGTCAAAAATCTGAAATTGCATCATCGGAAGTAATTTTCAACGGTGCAAATAAACCCGTTGTGTCTGACCATTATGGTGTTGTCGCTGAATACGAAAGGAGTGAGGTGTGATGAAAAGAAGTGCAGGAATACTGCTTCCCATTTCATCTCTGACATCGAAATACGG
>JAGBCL010000060.1 GCA_018110825.1 Oscillospiraceae bacterium | reverse complement strand
CGAACGCCAATCAATATTTTTCAAAAAAGGTATTGACTCTCACGCTCCGTCATAGTGTATACTTTTGTTGTGAGGTGATGAAATTGAAAATGCTAATTAAAGAATTTGCCGATTTCACGGGTGTAAGTGTGCGCACACTGCATTACTACGATGAAATTGGGTTGTTGTTACCAGCCGTTGTTGACAGGTATACAGGCTATCGTTTTTACGACGAAAACTCCCTTCTTCGTATGCAGGAGATTCTTTTTTACCGTGAACTTGACTTTTCTTTAAAAAGCATAGGAGAAATTTTGTCATCCCCGAATTATGACAAAAGCAAGGCACTGAAAGAGCAAAAACAACTGCTCATACTCAAAAAAGAACGATTAGAGCGGCTGATTTCCGCCATTGACAGTGCCGTGAAAGGAGAAAATGTTATGAAAGCATTTGACAACAGCGAATTTGAAAAACATAAGGCAGAAGCCAAAGAAAAATGGGGTAGCACGGACGCATACAAGGAACATGCAGAGCGGACCAAGAATTACTCCAAGCAAAAGTGGAGTGACCTTGCCGTGGGAATGGACCACATTATGGCGGAGTTTGCGATATGCATGAAAAAGAGCGAAACGCCTGATTCCGAAGAGGTACAGAACCTTGTGAAAATGCTGCAGAGCCATATCACCGAGAACTACTATCTTTGTACAAACGAGATTTTGGCAGGCCTCGGTCAAATGTATGTTGCAGATGAGCGCTTCAAGAACAACATCGATAAGCACGCTGATGGTACTGCTGCGTTTATCTGTGAAGCAATTACCGTATATTGCCGCAAGTAAATTTCAATAGGTCGAACAGTTAGGGAAATAAGAATTTGTAGAGATAAGAGAAATGACAAATCACGAAATATTAAAGATTGCAATGGCGCAATCTGCCAACGATCTGTGCGCCGATGCGAGTGACTTTGAAAAGGAAGAAAACATAATTGTGCTATCAATGCAGAGCGACAATGCAAGGAAGTATTTGAAGCTTCCGTTTTTCTGTCAACTCGTTTCTTACGGGAACAACGTTGTAGCATCGGTTTCTCCGGAATTTCGTGAGATTGCCGAAATTTATATAAATAAATATCCTATCGAGCACTTATTTGAAACGCCCAATCTACACGTTTTGAATGATGCTTTGATGGAAAAAGGGCAAAAAATTTGCTTTATGGCAGAGTATTTTTTGCCGGATATGAACGTTCTTCGTCCGCTTGATTGCTTCTATGAACTTCGCATCTTAACGCAAGAGGACTTTGTCGATCTATATCTCCCCGAATGGTCGAACGCTCTTTGCGAGAGCAGAAAACACCTTGATGTGCTTGGCGTTGGTGCGTATGACAAAGGAAAGCTTATCGGCCTTGCAGGCTGTTCAGCCGATTGTGATACAATGTGGCAAATTGGCATTGACGTGTTGCCGGAATATCGCAGACAAGGTATTGCCTCGGCGCTTACAAGTCGACTTGCTGTCGAAATTCTTCGGCGCGGTAAGGTTCCGTTTTACTGTGCCGCGTGGTGTAACGTAAAGTCTGTTCGCAATGCGATAAAAAGCGGATTCCGTCCTGCATGGGTAGAAATGACGGCGAGACCGTGTGATACTGTCAACGAAATGAACAAATAAGAACTTGTCGGAGGTTATGTATGCTTGAAAAAATGAGTGATTTCTTTGAGGCAAGACTTGACGGATATGATAGTCATATGATGACTAATATCGAATGTGCAAGTGAGTTCTATCCTTTTACGGCAAAACAATTACCGACCGCTGAAAACTGTTGCATACTTGATTTGGGTTGCGGTACAGGATTGGAACTGCAAGAATATTATAAGCTTAATTCTTCGGCAAAGGTTACGGGAATAGACCTTTCGGAAGGAATGCTAACCGAGCTTCAACGAAAATTCGTTGGCAAGGATATAACCTTGATTCTTGGCTCATATTTTGATGTGCCGCTTGGTGAGAATGTGTTTGATGCCGCTGTATCGGTGGAAAGCTTGCACCATTTCACAAAAGAAGAAAAGGTGGGCTTGTATTCTAAATTGCATATCGCATTAAAGGATGATGGCTATTTTATACTCACGGATTATTTTTCCTTATCCGATGATGAGGAACGGATGCACCGAAACAATTTGATAGCTCTGAAAACAGAACAAGGTATTACCGATGACGAGTTTTACCATTATGATACACCGCTTACCGTGAAACACGAGCTTGAAGCTCTCGTTGAAGCGGGATTTGCATCCGTAGAGGTGTTGAATAATTGGG
>JAGBCL010000007.1 GCA_018110825.1 Oscillospiraceae bacterium | reverse complement strand
CAGACAATTGCTTCTTGGTTTGATACAATCACGGAAGATGAGCGTGAAATGGCAAGAGAGTACCTCTGCGACGGCTTTACTCCTACAGAGAAGCTGAATAAAGCTTTTATTTCGCTGATAATGAGAAGCAAGGCAAGGCTTTGTATTATTCCTATGCAGGATTGGCTGGGACTTGATGATAAAAGCAGAATTAATGTTCCATCAACAGTAGGAAAGAACTGGCGCTGGAGATTAATCGAAAATCAGCTTACGGAAAAGTTGAAAAATGAAATACTGAAAACAACAAGAATTTTCGGAAGGATTTGAAAATCTTGATTTTTTCAGAAAAATGCGTTACATTATTATTAACATTCAGAAAGGAAGTATCACTATGAAAACTTTTACTTACACAATCAAGGATGAACTCGGAATTCATGCAAGACCTGCAGGAATGCTTGCAAAGACTGCGAAAGCACTTGACAGCGAAGTAATTATTGCAAAGGATGACAAATCCGCTGTCGCAACAAAGCTTATAGCACTTATGGGAATAGGTGTAAAATGCGGAGATACAATTACAGTAACAGTGAATGGCGGTAATGAAGAAGCGTCCGAAAAAGCTATGAAGGAATTCCTTGAAGCAAACCTTTAATCTGTAATGTGGTTCCTCTGCTGCTGCGGAGAAACCGTAATATTTGAGGTGATACAAATGACTACATATAAAGGAAAAGGCGTTTATAGTGCAGTTGCTGTCGGAAAAATCTCAGTTTTCAAGCGTCAGGACGTGCAGGTTAAGCGCATAAAGGTTGAAAATGCTGATAATGAGCTGAAAAGATTAGAAGATGCAAAAGCAGCGGCAATAACTCAACTTGGTGAAATTTATGAAAAGGCTTTGAAGGAAGTCGGAGAAGCAAATGCAGCAATTTTTGATATTCATATGATGATGGTTGAGGACGAGGATTACAATGACGCTATCGTTGAAATGATTACCTCACAGAATGTCAACGCAGAATATGCTGTTGCAATCACAGGAGATAATTTTGCTGAAATGTTTGCTGCAATGGACGATGCATATATGCAGGCGCGATCGGCAGATGTACGAGATATTTCAAATCGTATCATAAACTGTCTTATGTGCAGTGAGACAAACGAGGAAAAAAGCGATGAGCCTGTAATAATTTGTGCCGACGACCTTGCCCCTAGCGAAACAGTTTCTTTGGATAAGGATAAGGTTCTTGCATTTGTTACAGCACACGGCTCGTCAAATTCACATACGGCAATTCTTGCTCGTAATATGAATATTCCGGCAATCATTGGTGTAGGTGAGGAATTTCTGTCTGCTGTAAAGGACGGAGACGTAGCTATCGCAAACGGATTTACAGGGGAATTTATACTTGACCCTGACGCAGAAACTATTGAAGCTGCCGAAATAAAACGTGCTGAGGAACAGGAGAAAAAAGAACTTCTCCAAAAGCTCAAGGGCAAGGAAAATGTTACACTTGATGGAAGAAAAATAAATATCTATGCAAATATCGGCAGTGCAGACAATATCGGTGCTGTCCTGCTTAACGACGCAGGCGGTATCGGACTTTTCCGAAGCGAGTTTCTTTATCTCGAAAACTCCGATTATCCTACCGAAGAGGAACAGTTTAAAATATATAGACGTGTTCTTGAAAGTATGGCGGGCAAAAAAGTTATAATCCGTACTCTTGATATAGGTGCAGATAAGCAATGTGATTATTTTAATATGCCAAAGGAAGAAAACCCTGCTCTCGGAATTCGTGCAATAAGACTTTGTCTTAATCGTCCTGAAATTTTCAGAACACAGCTTCGTGCTTTGTTCAGAGCGTCGGCATTCGGCAATCTCGGAATAATGTTTCCTATGATAGCAAATGTATGGGAGCTTGAAGAAATCCTTGCT
>JAGBCL010000059.1 GCA_018110825.1 Oscillospiraceae bacterium | reverse complement strand
TTGTCTGTATTCTCGTTGTTGTCTGTATTCTCGTTGTTGTCTGTATTCTCGTTGTTGTCTGTATTCTCGTTGTTGTCTGTATTCTCGTTGTTGTCTGTATTTTCGTTATTGTCTGTATTCTCGTTGTTGTCTGTGTTCTCGTTATTGTCTGTATTTTCGTTATTGTCTGTATCCTCGTTGTTGTCTGTATTCTCGTTGTTGTCTGTGTTTTCGTTGTTGTCTGTATTCTCGTTGTTGTCTGTATCTATAACTTCATCGTTTTCAAATGCATTTTCCGCATTTGTAATCAGGGAATCAAATTCATCAAGCGCATCTGCACCAAATTCACTTGCACCTACATATTCCTTACAGTAAAGGGAACCGCCGAAATGTCTTACACCATCAGGACCTGTTACAGTAGAATTTGCTGCAAGAAGTGCACCCATATTATCGCAAATCTTGACATTTGAAGCATTTGTTACATTGAAAAGCACGTAGTCGCTGAGTTCACTTGTATTGTCGATAGCAACGCCATTATAATATGTGCCCTGATTTACGCTCATATCGATAGCGTCACTGCCTGTAATATTAATAACACATGTAGAACCGGGAGTTACAATGAAATCAAAACGAAGATTTGAATTGTCACCGCGAAGTTCGTTAAACTGAGCAGTTGTTAATTCAAAAACATTGAGCAGTGCATCAGCACCTGTAAAAACAATATATGGATTATACTGATCAAGGCTTACTGTACCGTTAGCATCAAGCTCAGCAAGATTCTCAGACAATTCACGAAGCTGTTCAAAAGTAGCGTCAAAGTCAACAGAAGGATCAGCTGAATCCTTTGTAAATTCAACTACAGTTTCATCCTGATAGCCGCCAGTAACGATATCTCCGCCGACAACTACATATTCAGCCTTAACATTGTCGCCTTCAAGATAAATATCTCCACCGACAGCAACGTTACCTAAATCTTTGCCGTTACCAACGTCAGTATTAAATCCGGTGTTAGTGTAGTCACCCTCAACAAAAACGTTAAAGCCGCTTGCATCACCAAGTGAATTTACTTCCGCAACAGTTTCAAGTACAGCTTCTTCGTTTGTTTCGATGTCATTGGTATCATCGGAATTTCCGTCGCTTATTGTTTCATCAGCGAATTCATCATCAGCCTTTGATTCCTTAACCATCTGTTCACCGGCAGCAGCTGTATCAATATTGGTAGCGCTCGCTGTAGGGGACTGTGCAGCGAACATGCTCATTGCAAAAGTAAAGGCAGCTACGGATTTGATTAATGCTTTTTTCTTGTTGTTATCCATTGTAGTTTCCTCCTAATAAAATGTCTAATTAATAATATATTTCACGTACAAATATAAACCTACTTTAACTATAAAAATTATATCATGAAAACTATAAAAAATCTACACTTTTTTCTCCGAATAATTAACAATGTTTTAACACTCAATTGTGCACCCTGCACAAGAAATCGCTTACATGTTGTACATTCAACAAGTTTAATTGAACAATCAACAAGTTCAGTTTGCAACACGCTTTGCCATAATATCCTGATTATATGCATAATTCACAGCTGTTTCAGCAGTGATAATTCCGTCACGGTAAAGTTTCAGCAGTGAACTGTCCATAGTCTGCATTTCAGGTTCCGACTGGAGCACGGTGTCAATCTGATGGGTTTTCTGCTCACGAATCATTGTTCGGATTGCATTATTGACAACCATTATTTCAAATGCAGGAACAAGTCCGCCTCCGATTGCAGGAACAAGCTGCTGTGACACAACGGCACGAAGCACCATTGAAAGCTGGATTCTTATCTGGTGCTGCTGATTTGTCGGGAATACATCAATAATTCGGTCAACTGTATTTGCAGCACCGTTTGTATGAAGTGTAGAAAGGACAAGCTGTCCTGTTTCGGCAGCGGTCATAGCTATATTGATTGTTTCGAAATCACGCATTTCACCCAGCAGGATAACATTAGGAGACTGACGAAGTGCTGCTCTCAATGCGTCAACATAACTGCTTGTATCAATGCCGATTTCACGCTGACTGATGATGCATTTTTTATGTTTGTGGAGAAATTCGATAGGGTCTTCTATTGTTATTATATGTCCCTCGGAAGAAGAGTTGATTTTGTCAATCATACAGGAAAGCGTTGTGGATTTACCATTTCCTGCCGCACCTGTAACAAGCACAATACCGCTTTTCGTTTCGGAAAGATTCATTACGGTTTCCGGAATACCAAGCTTTGAACTGTCAGGAAGTTCAAACGGCACACAACGCAGCACGGCTGAGAAAGAACCTCTCTGTCGGTAAATATTTGCTCTGAAACGGCCCGTACCCTTTATTGAAAAAGAAAAATCCATTTCATTCTTCAAATCATCAGGGCTTGTAATATCAATCTGTGCGAGTGAAAAAATCTCAAGTACCGCAAGTCGGGTATCATCAGGCATAAGTATGTCTCCGCCTGCTGATACGACACGTCCGTGAATTTTATATGCAAGAGCTGCACCTGAAATCATAAATATGTCAGAAGCTTCCTTTTTTACTGCATCAACAAGAATTTCCTTTATATCCATTGTTCAATTTCTCCTTTTGGTTACTCGCCAAGCCATACGTTAAGAGGCTCTTCCTCGGGGATATCCCCCTGAATTGTATACCAGCCCGTCACAGCTGTACCGTTATCCGAAATGCTTATTTCGGAGTAGATACTCTGTCTGTCATTTATAGGTGTAAACCAGCTTATGTCAATTCTGTCGGAGTAGCTTTCATAACTTACTCCCTCAATTGCGTCGAGCTCGCCAAGGAGCATAAAATCACTGTAATCAGTGTATCTGTTCACCGTTTCGGCAATCTGTGCATAGGTCTGTTTTGCACGGGTATCGGCATCATAGTATGCTTTTGTATACTCCGCACTTTTCTCGCTGTATTTCTTTTCCGATTCTGCTGCCGAAAAGGAAAGTGCCGCAAGGATTGTCAGACACAGCACAACAAAAATCATCATCAGCGACAGGTAACCTGTACCGATACCTGCGGGACGGGAATTATTCTTCGCCATAAAGCACCGTCCTTTCAGGCGTATAAGCCGCCGTGTTTATTTCGTACAGCAGATTTCCATCTTTATCCTTAAAAAAGATATGCAGCATTTTCAGCCTTCCGTCATAATCGGTTTCTGTAATCTGCATTGTCATTGATAAAGCAGACTCCGCAAGGTACGCATAGCCGCATTTATCATCAAGGGGAATATCTATGCGTGCCGCATTATTGAAGCTTTCAGAATCAATTCCGAAAAGCATTTCTGCTGTCTCGCCCAGGTCAGCAGTTGAAGAAAATGCTTCTGCCGCAGACTGTGCACAGAAAGCCATCCTTTCAAGACGGATATTTTCTGCTGAAAGTCTGTCAGCTGATACAAAAGCTTTCAAAATAACCGCCGAGGCTACGCTGAAAAACAGAAGCACAATAATCATTTCCAGCAGAAAAAGGTTAAGCCTTCCCTTACCTGATGAAGCCTTTATCGGACTACGCATTTCCGTCACCTCCGTCTGTTGCACGGCACAGCGCATTGAAGTTTCCGCCATCCTCATCTGTAATCGTCACGGAAACAAGTCCGTTTCTTTTTTGCAGCAAAAGCTTTTCCGCACTGAACAGCTCCTCGCCGCCTTCCGGAACAACTATATCATCTTCTGCAAACAGCCGTTCATACACAACTCCGCCCTGCTGATAGATAAGTGTACTGTACCCCGAATTTTCAAGCAGAAGCTGATTTTCTGCAAGTATTTCCACTCCCTCGCTTGCACGGATTTTATTTGTGATGTAACGCACTGCCGCTGTAGAGTTGAAGGTATTGCCATAGTTCTCATTGATACGGCTGTAAGCTGAAGCAGCAACCGTAATCATAACCAGGCAACACACTGCAAAAAGCAGAAACAGTGTCATATTTGCCGCCGAGCTGATTACTTCGGCACGGCGCCTTGTTTCAGGTCTGTTCATCTTAAGCCTCCGTTTTTTCAGTAACAACAATTGTCGGTCTGATGTTTGCACCGAAATATCTGTAGTCAACCATATATTTGTCGCTGTCAAGAATTATGCCGTAATTTTCTTTGAGGTAGTCCAGACTCGGCGGATATTCCCCCTCAATAGAGTAACAAAGTACGGCACCATTCATAATTGTATTGTAAACCGAGTCCGTACGTTTTCTGTCGGCAGCTTCGCCTGCATTGCCTACGGAAGTGATAAACCATACTACTACCAGTACAAACAAAATTACCGAAAGCACCGTCAGCCTGCTGATACGTTTCTTTTCCATATGTGCCTCCGTATTATCCTATTGTGGTAATAATATCCGTCATCGGGAGCATTACCGCCAGAAGCACCGAGCCGATGATAACCGCGAGAATACCGATTATAACAGGTTCAATAAAAGATACAGCACCATAAATTTTTCTGTCACATTCCTGCGTGAAACGTTCACCGATTTTCTGCCATGCAGAATCAAATGAACCCGACTTGTATGCAACCTTCAAGGAATGTGCGTAAATCGAAGGCAGAAGCTTTGACTTTGCAATTGCATCTGCAAAATATTCACCGTCAAGCACAAGCTTTTCACATTCCTTGACACGCTTCTGCACCGCTTTGTTTACAGTAAGTCCCTGCACCATTTCCAGTGACTGCTCAGGAGAAATACCACATGAAGCCATCATGCTGATTGCATTTGTAACATCTGCCATAGCCATTGTCTCAGACAGGTTTCTGGTAAGGATAAAGTTTGACGCAAAGCTTTTGAGACCCTTTCTTGCAGACGGAATCTTCATCAGCAAAGCCGTTACAAGTGTTATCACCAGTACAGCTGCAAGGGTAATCATTACACCAAGACCGATGTTATAGGCAAATGTTATGCTTCCCTCAACAGCCGCTGCAGCGCTGTCGTCAAACTGGAAGAAGATATCCCTGAACATAGGGATAATCTTGATAACCATAACCACTATTACAACCGTCATCATAGCAAGAAGCATAAGCGGATGTGCAACTGAACTTTTTACCGTCTGACGAAGTTCCGCGCGCTTTGCGTAGTAATCCGCAAGCCCGTTGAGAGCGTCCTCAAGACGTCCGGTCAGGGAACCGATTTTAACCATTTTTACGGCATATTCAGGAAAAAGCCCTGACTTGTCCATTGCATCAAAAATGGTCATATCCTCATTCATAAGCTTCACAAGTGTATCGGAAATCTCCTTGAAACGTTTGTCACCCGCATCTTCTGAGAGCACCTCAATTCCGTCGGCAATCGGCACACCTGCCTCCAGTATCATAGCAAGCTGCTCGCAGAAAAAAGCATTTTCTTCATTTGTCAGCATTTTAATTGCCATCTCAATCACCCTTTCTCATTATGTCAATATCTGTATACAGCGGAATAATTGCCGCTGTCCTCAATATAATCCGAAATTTTTTCCTTATCGGGATTACCTGCATAAAATGTTGCGTCGGCAATATTGTAGCCTTTCTTTTTCAGGAACAGTTCAGGGGTAATCCAGCCTGTTTCCTCCGTATAAATCTCATTCCACGCGTGATAAATATCCGGGTCTGCCCAGCCTATCACAAGCCGTGTCGGAATATTCTGTGAGCGCAGCATTGCCGCCATCAGTGAAGAATAATCAAAACAGATTCCCTTGCCCTTTTCAAGCGTCCTGTCAGGGTCGGGAATATAGCCGCTTTTTACCGTTGCAGCAAGCTCTTTGTCATATGAAATCGTATCTGTAACGTACACGAAAACAGCAGCAATTTTTTCAATATCATCATCTGCCCCCGCACAAAGCTCTGCGGCTTTTTTTACGCACTTTGATTTGCTGCTGAAATCAATATATTTATTGGGATAAAGATACATTTCCGTTGAGCTTTTTATCTTCACCTCAAACTCAGCGGACACAGCCTCTCCATAGCTTTTTCCCGTAACAAGTTCGTAAACCTTGACCGAGTAGCTTCCGCTTTCCATAAGCGGAAAAAACTCTCTTGTGCCATCAGCGGCAAGGTCATGGTCATACTGCAGATTTCCGCACTTTATTCTCAGCTTTGCACGCTCACTTTTGCCGTTATATACAGCCGAAATATATCCTTCATCTGCACAGCTGAAGTCAATTTCCGCCTTATCGGTTGCAGCAACACTCACGCCGCTTGCAAGTGGAGTTTTTATTTCCGGGATAACAACGGGCACTTCAGGCTTTTCCGTTTCGGTAATTTTCGTTGTTGCAGGTGCAGTAGTTTCTGCTGTTGTGGATACGGTTGTTGTTTCGGTTGTTGTTTCGTCCGCAGGCGGCTCGGTAACCGTTGTTTCAGAAACAGTTTCGGAAATGCTTTCTGATGTTGTGACATCTGTCATTGAAATCGTGGTAGTTTCGGATATTGTTTCAACCGTTGCTTCAGTTGTGGACAGTTCAGCCGTCCCATAAGAAGATTCCGCAATCGGAATGGTAGTAACAACAGCCTCGCTCGTTGTTACGACACTTGCACTTGTTACATCAGGCGGACTGCTTTCACAGGCTGAAAGTATAAAAAAACAAACGGAGAGCATTATACACAATAAAGTTCTGCGCATAATATCTCTCCTCTCATATGATTATTCTGATTTGTTTCTTGAATTAATTGTATTGTGAATATCCTGCATTTCGTAGTCGATAGCCGAGATTTCATCAGCACATTTTTTCAGTCTTTCATGCAGGTCATCGTCAACCATATTGCTGTTCTTATATTTCAGCTTATGTTCAAGGCTTGCCCAAAAATCCATGGCAATGGTACGAATCTGAATTTCAACAGGCATTGGCACTGGGCCGGTTGAAAGAAAAACAGGCACTTCAACAATGAGGTGCAGACTTTTATAGCCTGATGATTTCGGATTTTTTATGTAATCCCTCATCTGAAGCACAGTAATATCATCCTGCACAGTAAGCATTTCCGCAACACGGTATATGTCATCAATATAGTTGCAGATAACTCTTATTCCTGCAATATCAGTTATATTTTCGGTTATCGAATCGATGCTTATCTCAAGTCCCTTGGACTTGATTTTCTGCACGATGCTTGACATTGATTTAAGTCTTGATTCAATGTTGTGTATGGGGTTATAAGAGAACTTTGACTTGAACTCTTCGTCAAGAATTTCCAGCTTGGTACGGATTTCCTTTATCCCTCCGCTGTAAAGCTGCATTCTTGTAGAAAATTTTTTCATGATTTTTTCAAGGTCTGATCCTTCAGCAATATCAACAAGCTCATTTATGCTGTATTTTTCATCAATCATCGGTTATCATCCTTTACAGATTATTCCCCAGTTTTATTTTACCACCGTTTCTGCATAATGTCAACAACGACGGTTTACATAACTTTCTTGTAATAGATTTGCACAAAGTGCTGAAAATACAGATAGAACAAATTTGAAAATCAGGAAGTGATGAAATTGCCGAGAACTGTTGAAAATTTTGTAGTATTTCTTTTCGGAGGGGTAATTTACTCTATTATCGAAGTCGTATTCAGAGGATTTACGCACTGGAGTATGACGCTTACGGGTGGACTGTGCCTGCTGATAATGTTCCGCAGATTCATGTCAAAGCCCCACGAGCCGTTGATGATGAAATGCCTTTTCGGAGCAATCACAATTACTGTACTGGAATTCATAGCAGGCTGCATAGTAAATCTGTGGCTTGGCTGGGGAGTATGGGACTATTCTGAAATGATGTTCAATCTTTTCGGCCAGATTTGCCTGCCGTTTTCGGTGCTGTGGTTTTTTCTGTCGGTGCCTGCCGTTATAATCTGCAACTTCTTTGGAAAAAGATTTTCCGAAATGTAACCATAATGTAATCTTGATATTGTTGAAATTTTATCCGTTTAGTGTTAAACTTAATTTATTAACATTAAAATCGGGGGCGGTATTTTATGACAATAAGAAGCAAAAAAATAATTGCATTTATGACAGCAGCTGTGCTTACAGCAACAGGTTGTTCAGGTGCAGGCTCAGAATTATCAGCAGATGATGAAATTCTGATTGACAGAATTGTTGAAGAAGAATACGACGAATATATCAAGCCAATCAAGAAAGTCGAACTTGAGACAATTCAGACATCAGTGTTTGATGAAAAAGCTACTGAAACAACTGCTGCAGAGCAACCCCTTCCTAAAGATGAAGGCAGCGTACTGAGAATACTTTGCCGCAACGAGGATATCAAGAACGCCTTTGATTACATGTACGGCGAAGAGGATCTTCCGGATGGGGTTTCTGTGGAATTTGTTATAGATATAGAACTTTCTTCTGATTACGAATATGCCGCTTTTCTAAGCGATACTCCAAATATTTATGAGGAAAATCCTATAGATATTATTGTAGCTGATCCCGACTATATGCAGTCACAGATTAATTCTGAATGGACTCTTCCTCTTTCGGAGGTAGGGTTTACCGAAGCCGACACAGAAGACATGTTCGGTTACACGGTTGAAATGGGGACAAGCAGTGACGGTGTTCTCAAAGCAGTATGCTGGCAGGCCGACCCCGGAGTTTTCGCATACAGACGCGATATTGCCGAAGCTGTTTTCGGGAATTCTTCGCCTGATTATATCGAGGAACTTCTGGCTGACTATTACAGCCTTACAGCTGAACTGCTTGCGCAGAACGGATATTACATGATAGGTTCATCAGCAGAAGCCTACAGACTTTACGCTCAGAACAGAACTTCTCCATGGATTGATGAAAATGGCATAATCAATGTTGACGGAACATTGAAGCAATGGGCAGATGATATGTATTCAGACGTTGCAAACTATTACAATCCTAACTATGGCTTATGGACATCTGAATGGTGCGAAACATTTTATGGCCAGAACAATGTTTTCGGAATTTATTTCCCTGTATGGGGAACTGAAGGGGTAATAAAAAACAGTGGTGCAGAAAACGGAACATGGGGAATATGCTCTCCTCAAATGCCTTACTTCTGGGGCGGAAGTTTCATCTGTGTATCCTCAACCACAGACAACCCGGCACTTTGCGGGGAGGTGCTGAAAGCATTGACCTGCAATTCTGAGGCTATGGAAGAATATGCACTCATCACTGGTGATTTTTTCTGCAACAGCCGAAGTGCAATGCAAAGAATTGCAGAAAATTACTATTCCGAATTTTTCTCACAGAACACCTATGCTGTATATCTTGAAGAAGCAGAAAAAATTTCAGCCTCTTACATAACAGAATATGATGTAATGCTGGATGAAAGCTATATGTACGGAATGCAAGACTATATAAACGGTCTGAAATCATATGATGTTTGTGAGAACGATGCATTAGGAGACTTTTTATAAAAAAACTAATCAGCATAATGCTTTCCGATTTTCTCCTGACACAAAGGTAACTGAAAACAGAAGTTGCCGTACATGCTGGCATAAAGGGAAATGCAACAAATCAAAAAACTGATATGAATTCGTGTTTACCCATAATTCCCCTTGAATAACCCGACAAAATATGCTATAATTAATCTAACAATTGCAAAGGATTGATTTTATGGATAAAAGCGAGAGGGTTTTCAAAATCCCTGAGTTTGAATATTTCGATATGGGCGGCAAATACAGCGGCAACAAGCGGGGCACGTCAGAGGACGATTTCAACTATCACATCATCCCCAAGGACGATATACGTGTTGAAATTTGGTACGGCGTAAACTCTTTTGACCTGTCGGAAATTGTTACGGAACAAACTTTTGAAAAGACCCGTGACGGCTACCACGCTATGCTTGACTGGATTGAGGAACAGTTCCGTGAATGGAACAAAGAACACAACGTTCTTACAGACCGCCTCGGCACATGGTCCATTCCGCTGAAGGACAGATTCTATGTCATCACCGGCAAACGTGATGATGAGCTTACTCCTGAAGAGTGGGCATATTTTACAAGCTTTGAATAATTTAAAGGGTACCGCTGTGTGGTGCCCTTTTCTTGCTTAATAAGAAAGGATGATTGCTATGGAAAAAGTTATTAATTGGGGAATTATGGCTACCGGGAAAATTGCACACACCTTTGCAAAGGCAGTTAATTACGTTGATGGAGCAACGCTTTATGCCTGTGCTTCAAGAAGCAAGGAAAAGGCTGAGAAGTTCGGAAATCAGTACGGTGCACAGAAGTGCTACGGAAGCTATGAGGAGCTTGCTGCTGACGAGAATATTGATGTGATTTACATTGCTACTCCTATGAACTGTCATTACGAAAATGTTAAGCTTTGTTTTGAGCACGGAAAGAACGTACTCTGCGAAAAAAGCGTTACGATAAACAGTACACAGCTTCGGGAGCTGATTGAAATTGCAAAGGAAAAGAATCTTTTCTTTATGGAGGCTATGTGGACTAAGTGCCTGCCCGCTTTCCGCAAGGCTAAGGAGTGGGTTGCCGAGGGCAAAATCGGTACGATAAAAGCAATCCGTGCGGACTTCTCCAACTCAGTTGACTTTGATGAAAATGACAGACTTTTCCGTCCTGAATTAGGCGGAGGTGCGTTGCTTGACCTGAGCGTTTATCCGCTCAGTCTCATAACATCTTTCCTTGGCTTTGAACCGAAGAAAATCAGCTCTTCCGTGAACATTGACAAACTTGGAGTTGATATGGATGAGGCTGTGATAATGCAGTATGAAAACGCTTATGCAAGCTTTGTAAGCGGTTTTGATATTGATAACGAAAACCGTGCAGTAATTGTTGGCACAGATGGTAAGATTGCTTTCAACCCATGGTTTTTCTGCACTGATACTGTACGTCTTTATGACAGAAACAACAAGCTCATAGAGGAAAGTATCACTCCGCATCTCTGCAACGGTTACGAATTCGAAGTTATGGAAGTTCAGAATTGCCTCAATGACGGACTGAAGGAAAGTCGCATCAATCCGCTTCATGACACTCTGGCCATCATGGATATAATGGATTCCCTGCGCAAGGAATGGGGCTTTGCATATCCTGAGGAATAAAGGATTATTTCGTAAAATAAATTGATTTTCTATTGTCTTTTCCGCTTTAATATGGTATAATGTAAGATAATGTTATTTTGTGTAATTTCAAAAAATTATATAGAGGATAATTATTATGAAAATTAATACAAAGAAGATAAAAGAAAGAACTTCAATCATGCAGCGAATGATTATTGCATTATTGGCTGTTTCAATTCTTCAGGCTGCGATTTTCTATGTTTCAATGTCACTTTCAAGTACCGAAAATCAGCTTGATGTGAATAATGAATCTCTTCTTGTTGAAAGCGCGGCAAGACATGCGCTTGATATTGAAACGGAACTTCTGCACAAGAAAGATGCGCTTTCTTCTCTTAATTCCAACATAACAAAATCTTATCGCTCACTGACATCTAAACATGCACTGACAGTTGACGAATTTCTTTCAAGTGACAATTACGCATCGGATTTTCTTATAGGTATTTCCGATGATATGCTTGCGTCACTCCGTATCAACTCCACAAGCGGAGTGTTTTTCGTGCTTGCAAATTCACCAGAAGCTCCTATGAAAAATGTTCAGGAAAATTATCGCGGTATATTTTTTAATGACACTGACCCTGCATCAGCGCCTTCTGATTATTCCGATATAGTTATGTCAAGAGGCCCGCATTTAATCTCCGAAAAGCATGGAATACCGCTTGACCTTCATTGGACAGATGAATTCAGATATAATCCTCTTGAAAATAAGATGGATTTTTTCTTCGTGCCTGCCGCTGCTGCATACAACAATGTTGATGTTCCTAAAGATGAACTCGGATATTGGAGCAGACCGTTCTTTTTCTTTGAGGACACATACTACAGCGATAAAATCATTTCCTATTCCGAACCTCTCATCATTGACAATAAAGTCATCGGAACAATAGGTTTTACGCTTTCTGTTGAAAACATTTCTGCTCTTCTTCCTTCAAGCGGCACAACCATAAGCAAAAACGGATGTTATGCCTTGCTTTCCTACAGCGAAGGGAATGACTACATTACCGCTGATGCAGTTTCAGAAACGACAAACGGATTTGACCAGTACACAGAAAAACCTGTAAAATACAAAAAAAGAGATGACAGCACCCTGAAAGAAATTGTCGGAATAAAAATCGGCAATTCACATGCTTTATGTGCATACAGCGACCTTTCACTTTATCCTGATGGTTCTCCTTACGAAAAGGAGAAATGGGCTGTAGGTGCTGTTGACAGCGAATCAAATATATACACAGATTTCAACGGATTCAAATTCAGACTCATACTGTCATTTTTTGCGTCAATCGCTGTTGGATTTGTTACTGTTTATTTCACTGTAAAGCATACTACTAAGCCGCTAAAAAAGCTTGTTGAAAAAATCCGCAGTTCAGACACAAACGGAGTTATAGAAGTTATTGATACAAACATTTCGGAAATTCATGACCTTTCTTCAACTATTCATGAACTTAGTTCAAAACGGATCAAATACCAGAACGAGCTTATTACGGAACGTGAACGATATCTTCTTGCACTCAGAAGCGTCAATGAAAACATTCTGGAATATGATTGTCAGACTGATGTTTTCTATATGCATTACTTCCGCCATAATGGCAAAAACGAAAACTTCGTGACAAAAGAATATTCTGATTTCAGGAATCTTGTTGAAAATGGTTCAATCACTCACAAGGACTACATAAAGACTATGCTCGATTTTATAGATGGTCTTTCAGGTGAAAAAGGAACCTATTTCAGAATAAAATCCCCGAACAGTGACGATGAATATATATGGACTTACGCAAAAGCAAAAAATGTCTATGACAATGACGGCAATCTGCTGCGTATAATTGCCAGTGCAAAAAATGTTACCAAGGAAAAAGAACTCGAACAGGAACAGCTTGAACAGGAACGCCGTGACCCTGTTACCAAATTCTATACCTCTGAATACGGTGAAATACTTGTGTCAAAATTCATTATGGAATACGGCGGCAGATGTGCAATTTCAGCAATTCTCAGAGTAATCGGATTTGATGATATGCTTAACCGCTACGGACGTACTTTCTGCTCTGCTGTGCTTGAGGAAATTGCTGAAAAGATCAGAAAACATGTCCCTGAAAATTTTGTTGTATACAGAGGCGGCATGGACGAGTTCGTTATGATTACGACTCTTACTCAGAAAGATGAAGCAAGAAAATTCTTTCGCAGCCTTATGGACGATATTGCTTCTATATATAACAATGAAACACTTAAAATCGAATGTGTTGTAGGCGCATATCTCCGTATGTACACTGAGCCTATGTCGGCTTCAAAGCTTAAAACAAGATTTGCATCGGCAGCTGCATTCCGTTTCCGTGATGAATTTAACGGAATTGTGTTTGCTGATGAAGTAACCGACAAATCTGAATTCATCAATAATTTCAATTCGGTAGGACCTCATAAGTTTACTCCGTTCGGTAATGTAAAACTTGAGGAAATTACAGATATAATTTCCTTCGCATTCAATATATTTGAAAAAGCAAGCGATATCCGTATTGCTCTTGAAGTTTTCCTCAGAAAAGCAGGTCGTATGCTTGGTATGGACCGTATTCTTATTTTCAGCATGAACAGGGATTATTTCACCGTAAGACTTGATATGCAATGGAATGCTGAGGGTATGGCTCCGATTGAAATGAAGAATTATATTTCCGGTAAAGCTGACTATTTCAACTTTGAATCCAAATTTAAGGGAATTGACTTCAAGATTACAGATACTGCTGCATTTGAACGTAACGCAGACCCTGATAACGGCAAGGTTGTCTCTGACGGTACGCCGTATTCCGTACCTATGATGGACAATGACATTATCACAGGTGTTATCGTTTATGAAATGCACAATAAAAATACTGACGATGGTATGACTGCACTTCTTTTTGAACTGACAAAAATTGTGTCTGCATATATTGCCAAGTCCAACACATCCCGTGAAAGCCGTGCAAAGAGTGAATTCCTTTCAAAGATGTCCCACGAAATCAGAACTCCGATGAATGCCATCATTGGCATGACGGCAATCGCAATGTCCTCGGAAAATGTTTCCGAATCTACAATGGAATGTCTTAAAAAGATTGATAATTCCTCGCATTATCTGCTTTCGCTCATCAATGATATCCTCGACATGTCACGTATCGAAAGCGGAAAGATGACAACCGAAGAGACATATCTCAATCTTGAAGAACTTATAAATCAGATTGACACAATGATAAGGGTACAAACCGACAGCAAGGGCATATGGCTGAAACTTGAAAACAACATAAAGCACAGCCACCTGCTTGGCGACCCGCTGAAGCTCAATCAGATTCTTGTGAATATTATGGGTAACGCAGTCAAATTCACAAGTGTCGGCGGAATACACCTCAGGGTCAACGAGTGCGAAGGTGATGATGAAAATACTGTTAATGTTTCATTCTCCGTAAAGGATACCGGAATCGGTATAAGTGAAAAGAATCTTGATAAGATTTTCAACAACTTTGAACAGGCTGATCCTGACACTGTAAGAAAATACGGCGGCACAGGCCTCGGACTTGCAATCAGCAGCAATCTTGTGCGGCTTCTCGGCGGAAAGCTTGAGGTGCGCAGTGAGCTTGGAAAAGGTTCCGAATTCTTCTTCACAATTCCTATGAAAATTGCAGAAGAACCGGAAAACAACGGTTGTGGCTGTTCAGATGCAGTTGACCTTACCACAAAACGTATTCTCATAGTTGAAGATGACGAACTGAATATTGAAATTGCCAAAACGCTCATCGAGGCAGAAGGCATTACAACTGAACTTGCTGAAAACGGGCAGGTTGCTGTTGACAAGTTCTGCGCTTCGGAAGAAAATTATTACGATGCAATTCTTATGGATATCCGTATGCCTGTTATGGACGGAATTGAAGCAACAAAGCGTATCAGAAACACAGACAGACTTGACGCATTTACAATTCCTATCATTGCAATGACAGCAAATGCATTTGACGAGGATATGAAAAAATCCGTTGAATGCGGAATGAACGGACATCTTACAAAGCCTATCGATATGACAAAGGTAATGCAGACCTTCCGCAGAATATGGTCCGCAAAATAACTCCCGAAAGGTCGGTTGGATTTGCTTAAATTAAGCAAAAAAAATACAGCGGTACTGCTTATTATACTGTCAGCGCTTTTCTTCACGGGTATGAATGCCTGCGTTCGTTTGTCAGGTGATTTGCCTCCTGTGCAGAAAAGCTTCTTCCGCAACTTCGTTGCGGCAATATTTGCGGCGGTAACTCTCGCTAAAACTCATACACCAGTAAAAATTCCCAAGAGTTGCCGAAAAGCAATGCTGATGCGTGCTTTATGCGGAACTGTCGGCATACTCTGCAACTTCTACGCAATAGACAAGCTTGCCCTTGCGGATGCTTCAATGCTCAACAAGCTTTCTCCGTTCTTTGCGGTGGTTTTCTCAATGTTTATCCTTAACGAAAAGGCGTCACCGAAACAAATTATTGCTGTTGTGATTGCCTTCATAGGAAGCCTTTTCATAATACGCCCCACCTTTTCCAATATGGAACTTGTTCCGTCGCTTATCGGTTTTCTCGGAGGTGCAGCGGCAGGTGCGGCGTATACCTTTGTACGCTATATGGGACAACGCAAAGTAAAAGGACCGATAATCGTATTCTGTTTTTCGGTTTTCTCCTGCCTTGCAACACTTCCGTTCATGCTTGCAGACTTCAGGCCTATGAGCACAAAGCAGCTTCTCATTCTTCTCCTTGCAGGACTTTTTGCTGCGGGAGGACAATTCACAATCACGGGAGCATATTCCTTTGCACCTGCAAAAGAGGTTTCCGTTTATGACTATTCTCAGGTTATTTTTGCGGCAGTTGCAGGATTCTTCCTGTTTGACCAGGTACCTGTGGCTATGAGCATTATCGGATATGTGATAATCATTTCTGTTGCCGTATGGACATTTATACAAAACAATAAAGCAACTGACAAAACTCAACAAACGAAAGGCTGATTAAACTTGTTCAATAAAATTGATAACTACTTTGACCTGAAACACAAAATAAAAGCAATGATTGGTGCAGTTGTATTTGCAATTGTATGGATGATTCTGTGGGATATGTTCCCGATGCAGTTCTATTCCCTTTTCTGCGCAAATTTCACCGGCAACGTAATCCAGCTTATTGCACTCAACACTGTTGTTACCCTTGTTTTTATGCCGTTGTTCACCGTGATTACCAAAACGGATTTAAGCTTCTGCAAGCTTGTTCCGCTCAATATAATCTGTACTCTTGCAATAGAATTCCTTCGCTTGTTTATTAATTTCTACGGCTGGAGCATGTATCTCCTCATTGCGGCAATTCTTGTTCACGGTGCAGTATGTCTCTGGGCTTTCGCTACTGCACCAATCCGTGACAACAAGGCTCCGAAAGGCATGAGAGCACCTGCTCCGAAAAAAGAAGCTGCCATAAAAAAACAGCCCCTGATTGCAGTAATCTGGGCTGTTACATTCGCATTTTCAATTGATATGGTCTGCTTGTGGCTGTATCGTGTAATGGCACTTATCTACTACCCTGAAATGGCTTAATTCTTAATCTTGACAACAACACACTGACTTCCGTTTTCTTCGAAACGGTTAAGGAAACTATCCTTTGAGTAGGCTGTGATTTCGGTTTTGTCATCGCAGTCCATAAAGTAATAGCAATTGCTGTCATATCCGCAAAGCACAAGGGTATGGGAGTTACCTATCCATGTGAACTCTTCCCCTGTGTCATTCAGAAGCCATGTCGCCGGTTCACGGTATTTGTATGGTTTCATCCCCCTGCTTGCCCACACTATCATCGGCACGCCCTCATTGAGGAGCTTCTCAATATCCGCTTCATTTATATTTTCAAGGGACAACGCTTCATAATCGGGGTCGTTGTGTGCAAAAAATGTATTCAGAGACTGCTCGATTACGGGTGCAAAACAACCATAACCCCAATCATAAGGAATTCCTGCAAAGACCTTGTAAGGGTCAGGACCGTGGGAAACCATATTCTCATCGTATGTAAAATTATCATCCCATGGAAGATAATTTTCAGTCATATACATCTTATCAACATCAAAGCCAAGATACTGCAGCACTGCTGTTGCGCTTGTGATTTCACATCCGACAGGCAACTCAGGAAACTGATTGATAATCGGCACGTCAATGCTGACCTTGCCGAAAATTGACTCAGGTTTCTCATATCCCTCACCAAGCTGTTCAATGGTGTAACCGCAGTAAAGTGTATTAGGGTCGGCGTCAAGCTGTTCATAACGTTCAATTTCAGCACGGCGTTCATCAAAAACCTGACCCGTATATGCGTAATCAGCAATAACCGTGCAAACTGCAGTGCAAACCGCAAGTGTTGCAACCAGAACCTTATTTTTCACTTTGACACCTCCTGTAACGTTTATGTTACACATTATATCATAAAAAAACATTTTCCGCAAGACGGATAAAAGCATTTGAAAGGAGCAACTCTATTATGACAGGACTTGTACTTGAAGGCGGTACTTTCCGCGGAATTTACTCCGCAGGAATTATGGACGCTTTTATTGAAGAAGGTATTGAATTTCCGTATGTTGTAGGTGTTTCAGCAGGTATTTCCAACGGCGTTTCCTACGTCTCCAAGCAGTTCGGAAGAAATCTCGAAATTATGGATAAATTCCGTAATGACAAGCGCTACATTGGCGCAGGAAATTATAAAAAATGCAAAAGCCTTTTCGGGCTTGATTTCGTTTACGGCGAAATTCCTCAGCAGCACATTCCTTTTGACTATGAAACTTTCCGTCGTTATACGGGCAAATGCCTTGTTGGTGTGACAAATGCGATTACGGGCAAGCCTGAATATCTTGATGCAATGGAGGACGGAGAGGACTTCCAGTTTCTACGTGCAAGCTGTGCAATTCCCGGATATTTTCCTGCAATAATGATTAATGACACACCTTATTTTGACGGCGGACTTGCTTCTCCGATTGCGGTAAAGCAGGCACTCAAGGACGGATGTTCAAAAGTGGTAATTATTCTTACCCAGCCTGAAGGCTTTGTGAAAAAATGCGGCAAGGGCAATATGGTTATGAGTCAGCTTATAAAGAAAAAATATCCGCAGGTTGAGATGCTTCTTCTTGCACGCCATAAGATTTACAACAAGCAGGTTGAATTCTGCAACGAACTTGAAAGACGCGGAAAAGCAATTATTTTCCGTCCTGAATATAAACTTAACAGCTTCGAAAGCAATACCAAAACCCTTCGCGAAACATGGCAGATGGGATATGATATGGGCAAGGCCCGTGCTGAGGAAATCCGTAGCTTTATGACAGAATAAAGGTGATGCTATGATTACATATAAAAACATACTCGGTAAAATTATTCTTGTGGGAATAACTTATTATACTCACGATGAACAGTTTATCGAACGCAAGCAGTTTTACGGCGAAATAATTTCCGCTGACAGAAAAAACGGAATTACCTTTCTTAAACAAGATGGTGAGGAATATACTCTGCCGCCTGATTTGAGAAGTGTAAAGATTGCTCCCAAAGGAGAGTACAAGCTTCATTCAACAGGTGAGGTTGTTGTAAACCCCGATTTGCTTTCGACATGGAATTTATATGTACCTGAATAATTTCAGAAAAAACGCAAACCCTATTTCCGTGAAAGAAAGTAGGGAGTCTGAAAATAAATTTTCAGACACGAGTTTTGTGTTTTTGAAACTGCCGTTTCAAATTTTGCAAACAAAACCACACAAAACATCGAAAAAGGAGGGCACGCTTTTGAAGAAGCGTGAATATAAATATGCGTAAATATGAAAATCTCGACAGCCTGCTGAACGAGTGCAGTACTGCAAAAATTTATTTCACATCGCTCCCCGATTATGTCCGTGGTGCAGTGATGAAAAACAGCAGTAATATCCGCACCGAAGAAGAGCTGCACCGCATTGCCGAAAACGCAATGCACGAATTCAACTGATAACTGAAAAAACGGTATCCCGACTTGTATGGGATACCGTTTTGTTTTATTTATGCTTCGAGAAGCTTCTCAGCGGAAGCAAGCTTGAGGCTGATACAGAAGATGTTCATTGCCTGTTCAAGCTCGCTTACAGGTGGGTATGTAGGAGCAATTCTGATGTTCTTGTCAGCAGGGTCCTTGCCATATGGAAAGGTTGCGCCTGCGCCTGTGAGGACTACGCCTGCTTCCTTACAAAGCTGAACGGTTCTCTTTGCACAGCCGTCAAGTGTGTTGACAGAAACAAAATAACCGCCGTTTGGCTTGTTCCATTCGAGAATACCAAGCTCACCGATTTCCTTGTCAAGCATATCAAGCACCATATTGAACTTTGGTGCGAGGATTGCCTTGTGCTTAGCCATATGAGCCATAATGCCGTCCATATCCTTGAAATACTTGACGTGACGAAGCTGATTGATTTTATCGTAGCTGATGCACTGGATACCCATAAGACCTGCAACCTGCTTCATATTGTTCACGGAGCCAGCCATTACTGCAACGCCTGCACCCGGGAAGGAAATCTTGGAAGTTGAAGCAAAAATAAATACCATATCTTCCTTGCCTGTCTTCTTGCACTCGTCAAGAATGTTGAGGATGCGGTCTGGAGCGTCCTTCAGGTAATGCACGCAGTAAGCGTTATCCCAGAAAATTCTGAAGTCCTTGGCCTTTGGAGAGAGGTTTGCAAAGCGTCTTACTGTTTCGTCGGAGTAAACAATTCCGTCAGGGTTGGAGTAGAGCGGCACGCACCAGATACCCTTGATTGCTTCGTCCTCAGCAACGAGCTTTTCAACCATATCCATATCAGGGCCGTCGTTCTTCATAGGCACCGTAATCATTTCGATACCGAAAGTTTCGCAGATTGCGAAATGTCTGTCGTAGCCTGGTGCAGGACAGAGGAACTTTACCTTTTCGCACTTGCCCCAAGGCTTTTCGCTGCCATAAACACCGTGTGTAACAGCTCTTGCAACTGTATCATACATAAGGGAAAGGCTGGAGTTACCGCCGATGATGATTTCATCTGTACCAACACCAAGAAGCTCACCGAAAAGCTTCTTTGCGTCAGGAATACCTGTCAGCATACCGTAGTTACGGCAGTCTGTGCCGTCGTCAGCAATCATACTTGCGGAGTTTGTGAA
This sequence comes from Oscillospiraceae bacterium, assembly GCA_018110825.1. Classification (GTDB taxonomy): domain Bacteria; phylum Bacillota; class Clostridia; order Oscillospirales; family Ruminococcaceae; genus RGIG8773. Next base: position 69,260 of record JAGBCL010000059.1, on the reverse strand, counting down.
CACGTCAAACATAGGCATTGCAATGTCAAGCTGGTCAGCGCCGGGCTTACCTCTGGACATATCGAGCTTCATACCCTTTGCCTTGTATGCCTCATACTCCTTTTCGCACTCCGCCTTGAACGCGGAAAGCTGTTCCTTACTCATTTCTGTAAGCTTCATAACCAATTCTTCCCTTTCAAACTATATTATAAATTCTCTTATTAACATTATATGCAATATTCTGAAATTGTATCGTCACAAAATACAGTTGTTTTTCCTGCACGTACATTTTTTCTTTGCAGTCTATTTTATATAATAATACAAAACCTTGATTTTTGCAAGCTTTTTTTCACTTTCCTGCAAATTATCGCCCCTTTGAACATATCCTGTTCTCATTTTGAATTAGGGCAATGTGAATATTGCACTAAAACCACAGATTGACAAGTTCGGACAAATACACTATAATAAATGTGGAATGTGAAAAGTGGAAAGTGAAATTTATTAATTTCCCATTCCTGATTTCAAATTTCACATTAAAAAAAGAGGAGTATTTATGAAACGTATTGCGAAATTTGAAAAGGTAAGCTTCGGGCAGTTTGCGGCGGATTGGAGCAAGAATTTTCCTGACTGCACCGAGGATAAGATAAAGGAAATCTATGACGCTATCCCCCTGCCTGTCCGTGCTACGGCTGGGTCGGCGGGGTACGACTTCTGCCTGCCTGACGAAATCAGCCTTGAAGCAGGTGCAGGCATACTCATCCCTACGGGTATACGTGCGAAAATTGCTGACGGATGGGTGCTGAATATCTATCCGAGAAGCGGTCTGGGCTTCAAGTTCCGCTTGCAGCTTGACAATACTGTTGGTATAATTGATGCTGATTATTACAACGCGGCAAACGAGGGACACATTATGGTCAAGGTCACAAATGACGGACGTCAGGGCAAAACGCTGTCCCTTGAACGTGGGAAAGGCTTTGCACAGGGCGTGTTCCTGCCGTTTGGGATAACCGTTGATGATGCGGCTGACGGAGATAGAGTCGGCGGATTCGGGAGTACGAACGTGTAAGCGGTTGCATTTCGGTTACAAATTTTTACAATGTGGTACAATTGTTGAAAAGCCCCTTTTGTAGTGGTACTATTAAGGTAACACGACAGAAGGGGTTTTGTACTATGAAAAAACTTTACGCAATAATCACAGCGGCACTTCTCCTGTGCGGCTGTACGCAGAATGATAATTCGGTTACGGAAACGGCGGTCAGTGAGAGTGTTACTTCTGAAGCTGTTATGGAGGACGTGACAAGCGTTACAGATAACAACGACTATGAGCAAGGTTATGAACAAGGATATGCCGACGGGTATCTTGATGGTGCAACAGCTAAAAAAACTGTTACTGTTTACGGAAGCTTTACCGCGGTTGTACGTTCACTGATGCCAGATTATGTCCTTGACGGTCACACAAACAGAGTCGCTGTTATCACATTGTTTCAAGAAGAACCTTGTGTAATTTGTCTTGACGAAAATATATGCAGCAAGCTTGAAGTGGGCGAAATATATACATTTGAGTTGTCGGAAAGAACTATGGAGTTACCTGTTTATCTGCTTGGCAAAAATTATTACATTTATTCGGAAAGTATTTTGGACCGTATAAGAATTCAGGACGTCCGTGCTCCTGCCGAAGATGAAGAAGGGCTTAACTGCTGGCGTGTAAAATATTATGAGTCGGATAATGAAAAATAAATGCAATTATTTTCAAAAACCCCTTGCAATCCGCAAAAAAATGTGGTATAATAATTGCAACAGAATAAGATGTACAAAAGACCGAGAACCTTCTCGGTCTTTTGTGTTGTATTCGTACAGATAAAAGAAAGGATGGATTGAATGGCTGGTAAAAAAGGCGGCAACACTGTGGCTAAGGTTTACGAAATCGCAAAGCCGATTGCTGACTCGCTGGGGCTGAAGATTTGGGACGTTACTTTCGAAAAGGAAGGTGCAATGTGGTTTCTGAAGGTGCTTATCGACAAGATTGACGGTGCACTTGACATGGATGACTGCGAGGCTATGACACGTCCGCTTTCAAAGGCACTGGACGAGGCTGACCCGATTGAACAGAATTATATGCTGGAGGTCGGTTCACCCGGACTTGGACGTGACCTGAAAAAGCCTGAGCACTTTGAGGAGTTTCTGGAGTGTCCCGTAAGAATCCGCTACATCCGTGAAACTGACGGACAGAAGGAATTCATTGCTATTCTCAAGGGCTATGACAAGGACACTATTTCCGTTATCACTGAGGAGGGCGACAAGGTTATCGCTATTGCTGAGACTGCTTTCATCAGGCTGTTTGATGATGACGATGATGAATTGTTTGCAGACGATGATGAAGAATAATTTTCGGTAAAATTTAAATTTATATAGAAAACCATTTGAACACATTTAGGAGGAATTCATAAAAATGAACAAGGAATTTTTTGAGGCGCTCGAACTGCTGGCGCAGGAAAACGGCATACCTATGGAAACTCTCGTTGAGAAGATTGAACAGGGTATCGCAAGAGCAGTTAAGAAAGAATATCCCGATTGTGAAAATTATCATGTAAAGATTGATATGGACAAGAAAAAACTTGAAGTTTGCCTTATGAGAACTGTTGTTGAAGGTGAACCACTCGATATGAGCGAAATCAACATTGACGAAGCAATTGCTACCTGCACAAAGCGTGCTAAGGTCGGCGATGTTGTTCCTTTCAAGCTTTCCACAGCCAAGTTCGGACGTGTTGCTGCTCAGAATGCAAAGCAGGCTATCAGAACTGAACTCAAGGGCTTTGAACGTGCAAAGTACATCAACCAGTTCGACAGCAAGGTTCATGAAGCTGTTTCCGCAACAGTTCAGAGAATCGAACCTGAAAGCGGCAACGCTACACTTACAATTGACAAGAATGAGGTTTATCTTTTCAAGAATGAACAGATTCCGGGCGAGGTGCTTAAAGAAGGCGATATTGTCAAGCTTTATGTTGTTGATATCATCAACCGTGAAAGACGTCCTATGGTTAAGGTTTCACGTACTCACAAGGACCTTGTAAAGCGTCTTTTTGAACTTGAAATTCCTGAAATCTATGACGGCACTGTTGAAGTAAAGGCTATCTCCCGTGAGGCAGGCTCCAGAACAAAGATTGCGGTATGGTCCAAAGATAAGAACGTTGACCCTGTAGGCTCATGTATCGGTCCTAAGCACAGCCGTATCCAGAATATTGTCAATGAACTCAACGGTGAAAAGATTGACATTATCATCTATGATGAAGACCCTGCTGTTTTCATTGCACACGCTCTTGCTCCGGCTGAAGTTCTCAGCGTAACTGTTGAAGAGGGCGAACAGAAATCCTGCACAGTTATTGTTCCTAACAACCAGCTTTCTCTTGCAATCGGCAACAAGGGTCAGAATGCTAAGCTTGCTGCAAGACTTACAGGCTTCAAGATTGATATCAAGCCTGAAAATCCAGTTGACTGATAAGGTCGTGATTTAATGGCAGGTATAAAGAAAACGCCTATGAGAATGTGCCTCGGCTGCAATGAAATGAAAGCAAAAAAAGAGCTTATACGTGCAGTCAAGTCTCCCGAGGGAGAGATTTCCATTGACCTTACGGGCAAGAAATCAGGCAGGGGCGCTTATATATGCAGAAGCAGCGAATGTTTCCGCATGGCAAGAAAGGCAAGACGCTTTGAAAAAGCCTTTTCATGCCAGATTTCCGAGGAAGTTTACGATGCTATGGAAAAGGAGCTTGTTGAAAATGAGTAGTATCAGCGGTCTGCTTTCCATCTGCCGCAAGGCGGGCAAGCTTGTTATGGGCTTTGACCCGATGAAGGACGCTCTTGCAGGTAACAAGGCGTGCGCAGTAATTATTGCATCGGACATTTCCCCAAAAACTGAAAAAGAGGTCCGCTTCTTTTCAGGCAAGAAAAATATTCCCGTTGCAAGAACTGCAATGACTCTTGACGAGGTTTATTACGCTCTCGGCAAAAAAGCGGGAATTCTTACTGTCTGTGATAAGGGCTTTGCTGAAAAGGCACTCGCTCTTTGTGAAAATGAAAATACTGACAGTACTAAATAAATTATCATAAAACGGAGGTATACAGCCTATGAGTACACCAAAATCCACTAAGCTTAAAATAAACGACGTCGCAAAGGAACTTAATACTACAGGTCAGGAACTTTCTGATTTTATCAAGGAAAAGCTTGACGTCACAAAAAAACCAACCGCTTCTCTTACAGAAGAAGAAATGAACTACGTTCTTGAGGCTTTCTCCCAGAACAATCAGGTAGCGTCATTTGATGACTATTTTGCAACAAAGAACCAGCCCAAGGAAGAACCAAAGGCTGAAGAAAAGCCTGCTGAAAAGAAATCTGCAAAGGCTAAGAAGGAAGCTGTCAAGAAGGAGGCTGCTCCAAAAGCTGACAAAGCAACTGCTGAGAAGCCTGCTGAAAAAACCGAAAAGGCTGCTAAAGCTGAAAAGCCAAAGAAGGAAACTGCTAAGAAAGATGCTGCTCCTAAGGCTGAAGCTAAGGTTGAAGCTAAGGTTGAAGAAAAGCCTAAGGCAGAAGAACCAAAGAAGGAACAGCCTGCTCCAAAGCCTGTGAACAATCAGCCACAGAACAAGAATGACCGCTTCAATGCACAGCAGGTTCTTAACAATGACAAGAAGAAAAAGCCTGAACAGAAGCCTGCAAACAAGCCTGCTGAACAGTCCAACAAGAAGAAGCTGGACGTTAAGTTTGCTGACGCTTCAGTTCCTGTTGAAAATAATAAAATCCACACAATCGACACAAGAGGCTCTTATGTTGAAATGGATAAGTACAACGAAAAGTACGACAATATGGCTAACGCTTCCGGCGGAAACAACCGCAAGAAGGATAACTTCTCCAAGAAACAGAAGCTTACTCAGAAGTCACAGCAGAGAAAGAGCCAGCAGTACTCCAACAAGCGTGAGAGTGAAGCTGAAAAGCTCCGCAGACTTGAGCTTGAACGTGCAAGAAAGCAGCAGCTCAAGGTTCTTATCCCTGACGAAATCGTTGTTTCCGAACTTGCTTCAAGACTGAAGGTTACTGCTACAGAAGTAATCAAGAAACTCATGCAGCTCGGCGAAATGTGCACAATCAATCAGGTAATCGACTTTGATACAGCGTCCCTCGTTGCTGAAGAACTTGGCGCTAAGGTTGAAAAGGAAGTTATCATCACAATTGAAGAACGTCTTATCGATGACTCCGACGACGACGGCGAGGGCGAAGAAAGAGCTCCTGTTGTTGTAGTAATGGGTCACGTTGACCATGGTAAGACTTCCCTCCTCGACCGTATCAGAAATGCTAACGTTACTTCCACAGAAGCAGGCGGTATCACACAGCACATCGGTGCTTACCGTGTAACATGCAACGGCAAGGATATCACTTTCCTCGATACTCCGGGCCACGAAGCGTTCACTTCCATGCGTGCAAGAGGTGCGTCAATCACTGATATCGCTATCCTCGTAGTTGCTGCAGACGACGGTATCATGCCTCAGACTGTTGAAGCTATCAACCACGCTAAGGCTGCAGGCGTTTCCATTATCGTTGCTATCAACAAGATGGATAAGGAAGCTGCTAACCCTGATGTTATCAAGCAGCAGCTTACAGAACACGGTCTTGTTATTGAAGAATGGGGCGGCGACATCATCTGTGTACCTGTTTCCGCTAAGACAGGTATGGGTATCGACGACCTCCTCGAAAACGTACTTCTCGTTGCAGAAGTTGCTGAACTCAAGGCTAACCCTAACCGTCTTGCTAAGGGTACTGTTGTTGAGGCAAGACTCGACAAGGGCCGCGGTCCTATCGCTACTATCCTCGTACAGAACGGTACACTCCGCACAGGCGATATCATCATCGCAGGTACAGCTGTAGGCCGTGTACGTGTTATGACAAACGACAAGGGCAAGGTTGTTAAAGAAGCAGGTCCTTCCTACCCTGTTGAAATCACAGGTCTTGCAGAAGTTCCATCTGCAGGTGACACATTCAATGCTGTTGAGGACGAAAGACTTGCAAGAGAACTGGTTGAACAGCGTAAGCACGAAGCTAAGCAGGAACAGTTCAAGCAATACCAGAAGGTTACTCTCGACAACCTGTTCAGCCAGATTGAACAGGGCGAAATCAAGGAACTTCCTATCATCGTCAAGGCTGACGTACAGGGCTCCGTTGAAGCGGTTAAGCAGTCCCTTGAAAAGCTGTCCAACAACGAAGTACGTGTACGTGTTATCCACGGCGCAGTTGGTGCTGTTTCCGAGGGTGACGTAATGCTCGCAAGTGCTTCCAACGCTATCATCGTCGGCTTCAACGTTCGTCCTGACCCTGTTGCTGCTGACAGTGCTGAACGTGACGGCGTAGATATCCGTCTTTACAGAATTATCTATGACGCTATCGAAGAAATCACAACCGCTATGAAGGGTATGCTTGCTCCTAAGTACCGTGAAGTCAACCTCGGCCGTGTTGAGGTTCGTCAGGTATACAAGATTTCCAACGTTGGTACGGTTTCCGGCTCCTACGTTCTCAGCGGTAAGATTACAAGAAACGCTGAAATCCGTGTTGTACGTGACGGTATCATCATCGCTGATGACAAGATGTCCAGCCTCAAGCGTTTCAAGGACGACGTAAAGGAAGTTGCTGAAGGCTACGAGTGCGGTATCACACTTGAAAAGTTCCACGATATCCGTGAGGGCGATATCTTCGAAGCATACTTCATGGAAGAATACCGTCCTGACTAATTCAAATAATAACGGTACCGCAATAATCTGCGGTACCCTATACCATATAATATAAAAGGAGTTAAGTCTGAAAATAAAATTTCAGACCCGAGTTTTGTTTTTCGGACTAAAGTCCGAAATTTTGCAAGCAAAACCACAAAACATCGGAAAGGAGTGCATTTTCCCTGTCGGGAAAATGAATATAACTATGCCTAATTTCAGAAACGGACGCTTGTCCGAGGATATCAAGAGAGAAATTTCAGCTCTTATCCGTGAGGAAATCAAGGACCCGAGAGTAAACGGCGGCTTTGTTTCTGTTGTAAGAACAGAACTTTCGGGTGACGGCTCCCATTGTAAAGTCTATGTATCCGACCTTACAGGCTTCAAGGCTTCAAAGGCTGCTGTAAAGGGTCTGGAAAGCGCATCGGGTATGATAAGACGTCATATCTCCAACAAGCTGCGCCTTAAAAAGTGCCCTGAGCTGAAATTCATCGCAGACAACTCTATCGAGCATTCCGCAGAAATTGCAAAGATGCTTGAATCAATTGATACGAAGGAAGATGACGAAAACTAAAATTTATGAAAGGGGTGACGCTATATGAATATAAGTCTGACAGAAACAGCTGAATTCCTTAAAAATCATGATAACTATTATATACTCACTCATCAGAGTCCCGACGGCGACACTATGGGCAGCGGCTTCGGTCTTTGCTATGCGCTGCGTCAGATGGGCAAAAAAGCAAATGTGCTCTGCTCCGACGAGTTCCCGAAAAGATATCATTTTATGTACGAGGGTTACGAACCGCAGAAGTTTTCTCCCGAAACAATCGTTGCGGTTGACGTTGCTGACAAAAAACTGCTTGGTTCAAAGCTTATTCAATACGGCGACTATGTAAACCTCTGCATTGACCATCACGTTTCAAATCTTCACTATGCTGAACGTCTGCTTGTAAATCCTGACGCTGCGGCGGCTTGTGAGGTAATCTATCAGGTGCTTGGTGAATTGGGTATCGAATTCACACGTCAGATTGCCGAGTGCCTTTATACAGGTATTGCAACAGATACAGGCTGCTTCAAATACGGCAACACAACTCAGCTCTGCCACATTATTACTGCACATCTTATGGACTGCGGTATAAGAATGGAACAGATAAACCGTGAAATGTTCGACACCAAGAGCAAAGCACGTCTGAAAGTTGAACAGCATATCATTTCCGCTATGGAATACTACCTTGACGACAAATGTGCAATGGTTGCAGTTACACTTGAAACAATGAAAAAAGCAGGTCTTGCTCCTGAAGAATTTGAGGGTATCGCAGGTATGAGTGTCCAGACAGAGGGCGTTCAGGTTGGCGTTGTAATAAGAGAAAAGGACAAGAACAAATTCAAAGTTTCCATGCGCTCCACTTCGGATATTGACGTTTCCGCAATCTGTCAGAAATTCGGAGGCGGCGGTCACATCAAAGCGGCAGGCTGCACTCTTGAGGGCAATCTTGATGATGTAAAACTCCGTCTGCTTTCGGGAATTGCACCTGCTATGGGGATTGACTTATGGCTGGCGTAGACAATGAAGAAATGTGCGGAGTAATCTGCGTGAACAAGCCTGAGGGCTTCACAAGCTTTGACGTTATCGCTAAAATGCGTGGGATACTGAAAATCAAGCGCCTCGGTCACGCAGGTACTCTTGACCCGATGGCTACGGGCGTGCTTCCCGTTTTTGTGGGACGTGCAACAAAGGCGTGTGATATTCTTCCCGACCACGACAAGATTTACCGTGCAGGTTTTAAGCTTGGTTTAACAACCGACACGCAGGATTGTACGGGTACGGTTACGCAGGAGCGTGACCCGTCGGCTGTTACGGAAAATAATCTGCTTGACACGCTGGAAAGATTCCGTGGTGAGATTATGCAGATTCCGCCGATGTACTCAGCAGTTTCCGTAAACGGAAAACGTCTTTATGACCTTGCAAGGCAGGGTATCGAGGTTGAACGTGAGGCTCGTCCCGTAACGATTTACAGACTTGAGCTTGCGGAGTTTGACGAGGCTGAAAAAAGCGGCGTGCTGACGGTTTCCTGCTCAAAGGGAACTTATATCAGAACGCTTATAAATGACATCGGTGAGGCTCTCGGCTGCGGCGGAATTATGACTTCACTTGTCAGAACAACAGCCTGCGGTTTCTCCCTTGAGGATTGCGTTACAATTGAAGATTTACAGCGTGAGGCTGAAAATGAACGCAATTTTGAACAGTATCTCAAACCTGTTGAGGATGTTTTTGCAGAACTGCCGAAACTTATGCTTCACGGTGCACAGGAAAGAATGTACCGTAACGGTATCAAGCTTGACCTGACAAAAATAAGAACTGACATCACAGCCGAGCGTATCAGCGTTTACGGCGAAAAGGGCTTCATCGGAACAGCTGTCCCCGACAGAGAGAATGGTGTTCTGAGAGTTGACAAGACATTTTACCTTTAAGAAAGGAAGTGAACACGGATGGTCGATTTAACAGGTACAAATGACGTACCGAAAAACAGCACGGCTGTTGCTATGGGACTTTTTGACGGTATCCATCACGGACACCGCACGGTTATCCGTACCGCTATCGATATTGCGGAGCAATTCCCCGGAATTGACCCTGCCGTGTTCACATTCGACACCGCTACCGTAACATCAAAAGGCGACGGCGGTGTAAAATACATTCATTCAAGGGATATGAAATTTGAACTTATTGACAGACTTGGTGTACGCTACATCTACTCCCCCGATTTTCTCAACTTCAAGAATTTAAGCGGTGAGGAATTCGTTGAACTTGTTCTCTGCGACAAGCTTTCGGCAAAGTTCGTAATCTGCGGACGGGATTTTCGTTTTGGCAAAGGTGCTGAATGCGGTGTTACAGAACTTGACAAGATGTGCCGTAAACGTGGTATTCAGGTACGCACGGTTGCTCCCGTCCTTGAAGACGGCGGACAGCGTATCTCCTCAACTATGATAAGGGAGCTTATCGGAAGCGGACAGATTGAGCTCGCAAATTCGCTTCTTGACTCAAAATTCACCTTCAAGCTTCCCGTCGCTTACGGCAGACAGCTTGGACGCACTCTTGATTTTCCGACTATAAATCAGTACCTCTCCAATCGCCAGGTTACCCCGAAATTCGGCGTGTACGTTTCCCGCACAGAAGTGTGGGGCAGGATTTACCGAAGCATTACCAACGTGGGCGTAAAGCCTACCGTGGGAAGCGACGTGCCCCTTGCGGAAACCTACATAATCGGCTTCGAGGGCGGCGAGCTTTACGGCGAGGTTGCAAAGGTTTCGCTGATTTCCTTTATCCGTGAGGAAAGGAAGTTTGACAGCATTGACGAGCTGAAAAATCAGATTGCTGAGGATATAAAATCAGCAACGAATTATAATAAAAAGGATTGATAAAAATGAATACAGCAAATGTAAGAACACGATTTGCGCCAAGCCCTACAGGCTATATGCATATCGGTAATCTTCGTACTGCACTTTACACTTATATTATCGCAAGAAAATACGGCGGAAAATTTATCCTCCGTATCGAAGACACCGACCAGGGCAGATTTGTTGAGGGTGCTACAGAAGTAATCTATGACACACTCCGCAAGTGCGGTCTTGAATGGGACGAAGGTCCTGACATCGGCGGTCCAGTTGGTCCGTACATCCAGTCCGAGCGTATGGGGCTTTTCAAGGAATACGCTGAACAGCTTGTTAAGTCTGGTCACGCTTACTACTGCTTCTGCACAAAGGAGCGTATGGAACAGGTTCACGAGGAACAGCGTGCAAAGGGTATCACTCCGACTTATGACAGACACTGCCGTGAACTTCCTCAGGAAGAAGTGGACAAGCTTCTTGCAGAGGGTGTACCTTACGTAATCCGTCAGAAAGTTCCTCTCGACGGCACAACAACTTTCCACGATGAGCTTTACGGCGACATTACCGTACCAAACGCTGACCTTGACGACCAGATTTTGCTCAAGGCTGACGGTATGCCGACCTACAACTTCGCTAATGTTGTTGACGACCACCTTATGGGCATCACTCACGTTGTACGCGGTAACGAGTATCTTTCCTCCGCACCAAAGTACAACCTGCTCTACGAGGCATTCGGCTGGGAAGTTCCTACCTATATTCACGTTGAACACATCATGCGTGACGCTACCCACAAGCTTTCAAAGCGTGACGGCGACGCTTACTTTGGCGACTTCGTGGAAAAGGGCTTCTACATCCCTGCTATCCTCAACTATATCGCACTTCTCGGCTGGGCACCTAAGGGTGAACAGGAAATCTTTACTCTTGAAGAGCTTGTACAGGAATTTGACATCAGCGGTCTTTCCAAGTCCCCTGCTATCTTCGACCCTGTGAAAATGAAGGCTATCAACTTCGAGTGGATCAAGAAGCTTTCACTTGACGAGTTCAAGGCACTTGCACTGCCATATATCAGACAGACCTGCAAGAGCGAGGACATTGACCTTGATGTTCTTGTAAAGACACTTCAGCCACGTACCGAGCTTTTCACAGATATTCCTGAAAAGGTTGACTTCATTGACGAGCTTCGTGAATACAGCACCGACCTTTACTTCAACAAGAAGATGAAGACTACTCCCGAAACAAGCCTTGAAGCGCTTAAAGCTGCTGCTGAGGTGTTCGAGGGTATTGATGATAATGCGTGGACAGAGGAAAATATCCACTCCGCACTTTTCGCTAAGATTGAAGCTCTCGGCGTAAAGAACGGCTGGATGCTCCTCCCTATCAGAGCGGCTCTCTCCGGCAAGCAGTCCACACCTGGCGGCGGCGTTGAGCTTGCGGCTATCCTCGGCAAGAAGGAAAGCCTTGCACGTATTGCAAAAGGTATTGAGCTTTTAAGCAATTAACCCGACTTTTATAGCATTATCACTTAATCAACACATTACGCTTGTATAATTTACAAGTTATATTATGTAAAATCTACTGAAAGGTGGCTGCTGAAATGATTGAAGTACAGAACCTTACAAAGCAGTACGGCACTAAGAAGGCTGTTGACAATCTTTCATTCACTGTCAATGACGGCGAAATCTTAGGCTTCCTGGGCCCTAACGGTGCAGGCAAGTCCACTACTATGAATATGCTGACGGGCTACATTTCCTCCACAGAGGGCAAGGCGCTCATCAACGGCATTGATATTCTCGACGACCCTATCGAAGCAAAGAAGAATATCGGCTATCTCCCCGAAATTCCTCCTCTTTACCTTGATATGACAGTCAAGGATTACCTCAACTTCATCTATGACCTGAAAAAGTGCAAGCTTCCACGTAAGGCTCACCTTGAGGACGTTTGCAATCTGGTTATGATTAAGGACGTATACAACAGAATTATCCGCAACCTCTCAAAGGGTTACAAACAGAGAGTAGGTCTTGCGCAGGCTCTTATCGGCAACCCGCCTATCCTTATTCTTGACGAGCCTACTGTTGGTCTTGACCCTAAGCAGATTATCGAAATCCGCTCCCTTATCAAGAAGCTTGGCAAGAAACACACAGTAATTCTTTCTTCCCACATTCTCCCTGAAATCCAGGCTGTATGTGACAGAATCATCATCATCAACGGCGGTAAGATTGCCGCTGACGATACAACTGAAAACCTCACAAAGAATATCTCCACCGACCACAAGCTTATCGCAAGAATCGAAGGTCCTAAGGACGAGATTCTCAAGATGATAAAGAATATGCCGGGTGTTGTATCCGTTGTTGCGGATATGGAACGTGAAAAGGGTATCTTTGATTACGAAATAGAGGCTAAGGAAGGCGTTGACCTTCGCCGTGAATTGTTCAAGAGAGTTGTTGCAAGAAACTGGGTAATTCTCGGACTCAAGACAACTGAAATGACTCTTGAAGACATCTTCCTCAAGATTACAATGGGCGATGATGTTGTTATCAACACTAAGAAAAATGATGCAGAAGCTAAAGCTGAAGCTGCTGACGCTAAGGCTGAAGAATATGACAAGCTTGCCAAAAAGGCAGATGAAGCTTCTGCTGAAGCTATTGATGAAAAGGAAGGTGAGGAATAATGGGCGCTATTTTCAGACGTGAGCTGAAGGCATACTTCACCTCACCTATCGCTTATATTTTCATTGCGGTGTTCTACATCTACTCATCGCTGTTTTTCGTGAACAACAACCTTTACTACGGACTTACAGACCTGTCCTCCGTTTTCACAAACGTATTCATGATCCTGATGTTCTTGTTGCCGCTTCTAACGATGCGACTTTTCACAGAGGAACTCCGTCAGCGTACCGACCAGTGTCTGCTGACAGCACCTGTAAATCTGTTTTCGATTGTTGCAGGCAAGTTCCTTGCTTCTGTGTGCGTGTTCCTTTGCGCAATGGCAATCTACATCGTGTACATCGTTGTGCTTGTTTATCTTGCGGGTGGTGTAGCGTGGGCAACCGTTATCGGTAATCTTGCTGCTCTTCTCCTTCTCGGCGCAAGTTTCATTGCAATCGGTACATTCATCTCAGCAACAACTGAAAACCAGGTCGTTTCCGCAATTCTCAGCTTCATCATCATTATGCTGTTCTACCTCATTGATATGCTTGCTGCGAATGTTCAGATTGAATGGCTCAGAAAGGTAATGTCATCCCTCGGTTTCTATTCAAGATACGCTGAATTCTCTCAGGGGATTTTCTCAATTCCAAACATTGTGTTCTTCATCAGCACAATTTTCATCTTCAACTTTCTTACCATGCGTGTGCTTGAAAAGCGCCGCTGGTCATAATAAAGGAGGTTTGCTGCTATGAAGATTAACAAGAAAAAACTTAAATACGGCACAGCCGCTGTGGTGATAACAGCTGTTGTTGTTGCAATGGTTATTCTCCTTAACGCTGTGCTTTCTATTCTTTCCGAAAGCTACAACATGTCCTTCGACCTTACTCCCAACAAGGACTTTGAAATCAGCCAGGAAACCAAGGATTACCTTGCTACACTGACTGAAAATGTTGAAATCTGTACAACTGTTGATGAATATACTTTCAAGAATCATCAGAACCTTTATTTCCGTCAGGCTTACGAAGTGTTGAAAAAATATGAGTACAACAGTGATAAAATTACTGTAAATTTTGTTGATATGACTACCAACCCTACCTATGTTGAAAAGTACAAGAAATACTACGACGGAACAATCAGCGATAGTAGTATCGTAATCTTCAATGAGGATACAAAGCGTATAAGAGTTCTCTCCACCGCTGACCTTTTCAATACTGAGATCAACTACTATTATTTCACACAGGAAATCGTGTCATCAAAAGCTGAGCAGACTCTTACATCTGCGATTATGTATATCACAGACCCCGAGCCTAAGACAGCTGTCTACCTCAATGTTACAACACAGAGCACTGTTGGTGAAAATGTTCAGTCCATGCTCAGCTCAAACGGATTTGACCTTCTTACGGTTGACCCGCTCACAGAAGAAATTCCTGCTGATGCTGACCTTCTCGTGCTTAACGCACCTATGAATGACCTTGCTCCTGAAGTTATCAACAAGCTTTATACATTTATGGAAAACGGCGGTAATTACGGCAAGAATATGATTTATCTTGCAAGTATGGAGCAGAACGAAACCCCGAACATCGACGCATTCCTTGCAGAATGGGGCATTGTTGTAAATGGTGGTTTTGTCAGCGACAGCAATCAGCAAAATCTTGACCCTAACTATTACGGCTATGGCTTTGGTACGTTTATTGAAGAAAATGACTACACATCAGGTATTGCTCCAGAAAATATTGATGCTCCTGTTGTTTCCTACTATGCACGTCCTATCGAAATTCTTTTCGATTTCAGAGACAATGTATTCGTTACTTCCCTTCTCAATACTTCTGAAACAGGTATTGCCTTTACCAATGAAATACAGCAGGAATATGCTGAAACAGGTGTTATGCCTGCAATTGAGGAAAAACCCATTCCTATGATTGTGCTTTCCTACAAGTATACCTTCACCGAACACGAACAGGTTCTTTCCAACATTGTTGTATTCGGCTCAGACCAGATGCTCCGTCCTGATATTACATCTGCTACCTACTATAACAACGGTGACTACTTTGTTTCTATCCTGAACAAGATTTCAGGAAAAGAAAACGGTATCTACATCGTTGAAAAGGATCTCTCTGGTGATACTTTCCAAATTACTGCTTCACAGTACTACACTCTCAGAAATATCCTTGTATTCATTCTCCCTGCTGCTGTTGCAATAACAGGTATTGTTGTATGGCTCAGAAGACGTCATAAGTAACAGGAAGGAACTTGAAAATGAAAAAAAATATCAGACTTATCATTATATGTGCTGTTGTTGTTGCTGTTCTTGCCGGATTGCTGGTTTTTCTCAGCATCAGCAAAAATGACACAACCGCTGAAACGCCGACAGCTGATACCGCTGAAACAGAAGTAACAACATCTCTTCTTTACAGCAACAAACTTGATGACCTTGCTCTTCTTACAATTGAAAATGAGCATGGCACCTATGAGGTTGAGCGAGTTACTGCAGACGGTCAGAATGTCTGGACAATAATGGAGCTTTCCAATCTCCCTCTCAGCAACAGCATTATCACCGGTCTTATTGAAAATGCAATCTCCGTTACTGCTCAGCAGACTGTTGCTGAAAATCCTGAAGATATTTCCATTTATGGTTTTGATGCTCCACTAGCTACGGTTACTGCACAATTCTCAAACAGCGATAACACTGTCAGAAAGCTTTATGTCGGCAACAAGACTCCAAAGGGTACAGCTTACTATTTTATGATGGAGGGCGATCCTGCAGTTTATACTGTAAACGTTGGCGAAATGAGCTATTATCTCAATGATAAGTGGGCTGCTGTTGTAAAAACAGTTTATCCCGCTGCAGCCAGCGAAGCTGTAATTAACAAGATGACAATCAGCCGTCCCGATATTGATTATGATATCGTGATTGAGTATGATAAACGTCTTGACGATGAGAATAATATGGTTACGAACTCTTCATTGTACGTTATCACCAGCCCTGTTTTCCGTGAGCTCAATCCTGATACCAGTGACCCTGTAACAAACGGTGTATTCGGACTTACAGCTACAGAACTCGGTATTGTAAATCCTGACGAAAATGATATGGTTACCTGCGGAATTACTGAACCAAGTGCTGTTCTTACGGTTGAGTCAGACATCGGCAATCTAAAGCTTACAATTGGTAATGAAATTGTTGACGAGCTTGGCAATAACGGACGCTTTGTCTACGTCGAGGGAATTGACATAATCTATGTTTTTAAGAAATCTCTTCTCCCATGGCTTACTGTCAAACCTCTGGAAATCACAACAACAATGTTTACCAGCAACTATATTTACGATGTCACCTCTGTGGATATCACAACAGCAGATTCAAAGCTTGATTTTGAAATAACCGGAAGCAATGCAGATGACTTTGCTGTAACACTTGACGGTCAGACTGCTGACCCGGATGCATTCAAGAATTTGTATCAGTTCATTCTCCGTGCTCCAAGCAGTGATGTTTATTTCGAAGAAACAACCGTTGAACCGGTACTTACAATTGATATCAGAACTGCTGACGGAAACGATTTGATTGAATTTATCCCATCTGACAACAGACAATCAATTATCCGCCTCAACGGCAAGGTAACATATAAATGTGCTTCTGCTTACGTTGACAGATTTATTTCAAATCTTGAGCTGTACAAAAACGGTGATGATATCGTTACGAACTGGTAATTGCGACAAATTTCACAGGTCTTATATGCTAAAATAATAAGACTGCTGACCGCAAATGAAAATATTATGTTCATTTTTAATAATTTCGCTTGATTTTGTGAATAATCTATGCTATAATATTAATGAACAATTTCAGCAACTTAGAAGGAGGATTTGAAATGGCAGAAAATACAAACGGATTTCTCCGCTATAAGGGTTACCCTCTTGTGAGAAAAAAAGATGAAATCTACTACGGAAATATGAGCGACCAGTACGTAGTCTGGATGCAGATTACTGAAAAGACCAAAGTCGGCGATATGGATGTAGCCAGCAAGGTTAAACTCTATAAAATGGCAACAGATGAAACACTCAATCCTATTGAACGTGTTGTAAAGCAAAGTGAAAAAACAAGTCTTTACGAGGCACTGGATATCGCTTATGCGTGGCTTTCAAGAAAGTAATCTTTTTTGATTAATTGTTTTGTCATTAAGCACAGTAATTTTTATTAATTACTGTGCTTTTTGTTTTATAACGTCAACAAATTAATTGTTTATTAACATATAGGAAATATTCTCACAATTATTTAAAGTGTAGGTTTATGATATTATATATGTGTATATACTGATGAAAGGAGAACGAACCATGAAGATTATCGCATTGATTTCATGCGGCACTGATGATTCCTATCACAGCCCTCTTGTACAGAGTTTTATAGAAAAATGTGCAGAAAATGATTGCCGTGTACTATGGTTTCAATCCCTTTCCAGCAACTCCGATGATACTGCACATAATAAGGGCGAATTAAACATATTCAATCTGATTAATTATGAAATTATTGATGCAGTTGTTATTCTATCACTTACCGTTCTGCTTTCAGATGTTAAGGATTCTGTTATAAAAAAAGCAGGCGAACATAACATTCCAATAATCTCCATCGACGGCTACATCGCAGGCGCATACAATATTTCTCTTGGATACGTTGATGCTCTGGAAGAAATGGTCCGCCATGTCATTACAAAACATGGTGCTAAAAATATCAAATTTCTCGGCGGAAGCAAAGGCAACGAAGAATCGGATGCAAGAGAAAATATATTCAGAAAAGTTATGGCCGAATATAATCTTGAAGTTACCGATGATAACGTAGACTATGGTTATTTCTGGTGGTCTGCCGCTGCAGATGCTGTACAGAGACACTATGACAAGTTCGGCTCAATGCCTGATGCTTTTGTTTGTGCAAACGATTCCATGGCCGTTGGTGTCTGCGGCAAACTCAATGAACTCGGATTCAATGTTCCAGATGATGTAATCGTTACAGGTATCGATGGAATTCCAGAGGGCAATACTTATTTCCCATCCATTACAACTCTTATGCTGGATATCAATTCAGCCGGAACCACCGCTGCAAACCGTGTGATGCAGATTCTCAACGGCGATATAGCTGTTGAAGGAAGTGAAAAAGTAGAAGGTACAATCCTCTACCGTGAGTCCTGCGGATGTGAACCTGCAAGACTTTCTTCCGACGACAACGAATTGAAGCATGACCTTTACGGACGCATCGATTTATGGAACGGTTTTTCAGATAGTCTGATTACAATGTCGGAAGCTGTCACAAACAGCAGTTCATTTGAAGAAACACTGGAAAATATCAAGCCTTTCCTTTCATCTGCATGGACCAAGGAATGCTGGCTTTGTATATGTGATAACTTTATTACAGATGTAACCAGAATAGAAGATATTTCAAATTCATCACAGAACTATCAGCGTTTCGGTTATACAAAAATTATGAAGCACGTCATCCGTGGTCTCAATGACTGCGAATTTGACACTCTCGAACCTTTTGAATCATCTGAACTTGTTCCGAATTTCAAAAAGGTTATGGAGAAGTATAATAATATAATGTTCCTGCCGATTAATTTCCGTGACAGAACAATAGGTTATTTTGCACTTGAATTTACACGCACAATGCGTAACTATCATATACTCCGTTCACTGTTACATAATATCAGCCGTGTTCTTGAAAATGCAAGAATCCAATCGGAACTCAAATCCGTTGTCAACAGGCTTGAGGATATGTATATTCATGACTCTATGACCTCGCTTTACAACCGCAGAGGTTTTTACCAGCTTGTGCCGAAGATTTACAATCGATGCCGCAGCAACCAGACAAGATTTATGGTGCTTTCCGTTGACCTTGATAATCTCAAGGGAATCAATGACACCTATGGGCACAGCGAGGGTGATGCTGCAATCACCACGATTGCCGACGCTCTGCTTTCTGTATCCGACGGCGAAGAAATAATCATTGCCCGTTTCGGGGGTGATGAATATATCGCTGCAGGTGCTTGTCCCTGTGAAAATTACTCCGCTGACTTTATGAAAAAGTTTCAGGAATTCATTGATAACTACAACGCTGCTTCCGGCAAGCCGTATACGGTCAGTGCAAGCCGCGGCATTTATTCGCTTGTTCCGCCTTTGGATACAAGCCTTGATGAGTTTATCAAATCTGCTGACGAACTTATGTATTATGAAAAGGCAACCCACCGCAAACACCACGGCTACAGCCGAGGAAGAATGTAATGAAAAGGCGTTTCCGCTATATGCATGGAAACGCCTTTTGTTTGATTTTGAACATTTCACCTGCATATTTTAATCATAACAAAACAGAAAAAGCTGTTTTTATGCAGTAAAGTAAATAGGTGTACAAAAAATTTCACAAAAAACTATTGACGGATTTCGGAAAAAATGCTAAAATAAGAAAAAATGTTCGATTTTTATATTTGGAGGTAAATTATGGCAGACGCAAAGAAAAAGGCCGCTGGTGCCAAGGAATCTGTTGTTAAGCTTACAAGTTCGGAAGAAAAGAAAAGAGCTCTTGAAGCAGCCATTCAGCATATCGAAAAACAGTACGGCAAGGGTGCTGTAATGAAGCTGGGACAAGCAGCTGACTACAATGTTGATGCCATTCCTACAGGTTCTATGACTCTTGATATGGCACTGGGTATCGGCGGTGTTCCGAGAGGGCGTATCGTTGAAATCTACGGTCCTGAAAGCTCAGGTAAAACTACCGTTGCTCTCCAGATTGTTGCAGAAGCTCAGAAGCTTGGCGGTGAAGTCGCTTTCGTTGACGTTGAACATGCTCTTGACCCTGTTTACGCAAAGGCACTGGGCGTTGACATTGACAATATGCTTGTTTCCCAGCCTGACAGCGGTGAACAGGCTCTCGAAATTGCTGAGGCTCTCGTTCGTTCGGGTGCGCTGGACGTTATCGTTCTTGACTCGGTTGCAGCTATGGTTACAAAGGCTGAAATTGACGGCGAAATGGGCGACACACACGTGGGCCAGCTTGCACGTCTTATGTCTCAGGCAATGAGAAAGCTTACTTCCGTAATTTCAAAATCCAACTGTGTTGCAATCTTCATAAATCAGGTACGTGAAAAAATCGGTGTTATCTATGGTAACCCTGAAACAACCCCAGGCGGACGTGCACTGAAATTCTACAGTTCAGTACGTATCGAAGTACGTAAGGGCGAAGCTATCAAGAACGGTGCTGAGGTTATCGGTAACCGCACAAAATGCAAGGTTGTAAAGAACAAGGTTTCACCTCCGTTCAAGGAGTGCGAATTTGACCTTTTCTTCGGCAAGGGTATCTCCCGTGAGGGCGAAGTTGTTGACCTTGCGGTTGAGCTTGACATCATCCATAAGAGTGGTGCATGGTTCTCGTATGAGGGCGATAAAATCGGTCAGGGACGTGAAAATACCAAGGAATGGCTCAAAAATAATCCTGACAAGGCAAAGGAAATCGAAGAGAAAATCAAGCAGAAAACCGAAGAGATTATCATGGCTTCCAAGAAGAATAAAAAGGATGCCGCTGTTCAGTCTGCTGCAGCTGATGCTGCTGAAACAGCAGCTGCGGGTGCAGAGGTCATTACAGAAGCAAAGGCATCTGCTCCAAAGGCTGTTCCGAAAAAGCCGCCTGTCAACGTAATCATTGACGCTGATGATGATTTCGAAGAATTCACACCTGTTAAATAATTATGCTGATTACTGAAATATCCAAATTCAAGGGCAGCACAATGTGTGTTGTATTTGATAACAATTCAAGGATTTACATACACAGCTCCATACTTTCACAGTTCAACCTCAAAGAGGGTATGAATGTGCCTGAGGAGGCTGTTGAGGAAATTACTGAGGCTAACGAGTACCGTAAGGCAAGGGAGCGTGCTCTTTATTTGCTTGACGGACGTGATTACAGCTTCAAGGAGCTTTACGAAAAGCTGGAAGTCAATTACTCCGAAGACATCTGTATAAGGGTATGCAAATATCTTGCGGAAATGCGGCTTGTTGATGACAGACGTTATGCAGAACTGCGTGCAAGGGAGCTTTTTGAAATAAAGCGCGTGGGAATGTTCAAGGCTAAAATGGAACTCCGCCGCAGAGGTATATCCGATGAAATTATTGCAGAGGTAATCGAACCGTACACAGATGAAGATGAAGCCTTTGCTCGTCTGGAACAACTTGTTGAAAAGAAATATGAGCGTTACCTTACAAGCGAAAAAGGTGTGAACAAAGTCAAATCTGCACTTCTGCGTCAAGGATATCGCTACGATGAAATCAACAGAGTGCTGGACTTGTATGACTTGGAATTTGATTGATAAAGCTCCAATGCTGAAAAACTCATGAAAAATATATAACCCCGGAAAGTCTTAAAAGGCTTTTCGGGGTTTATTGTACAAAAATGCCGATTTTAAAGGTTTTTTTCAGTTTCGTATTGAAAAGAAGAAAAAAATATGATATACTAATTTGTATATGTATTGTTAAAATGCATAAATGTAAATATATGTAAATAATTTCCTGAAATATCAATAAGGAGCTGAGCGGTATGCTGAATATTGAAAATCATCTCGGAACTATCAGTATTTCAAAAGAATATCTTACCTCACTGATTGCTCACACTGCCTCAACCTGCTTTGGTGTAGCTGACCTTAACAGTGCAGACAGCAAGTCGCTTCTTGCGGCTATTTTCAAAAAAGCTGATATGGGCAAAAAAGAATGCGTGAAACTTACTGTCAGAGACGGTAAACTGGCTGTTGCCCTTCATATCACAGTTGTTTTCGGTACCAACATTTCCGCAATTGTGGACAGTGTAGTACACAAAATCAGATATACAGTTGAAGAAAAAACAGGTCTTGAAGTCGGCAAGGTTACAGTTTATGTCGACGGTATGAAGGCTTAATGGGGGTAATAAACAGTGATAACCGGTAAAATTCTCAGAGACGCATTCATTTCGGGTGCGGTAACAATCGCAAATAAAAAGCGTGAGGTTGACCAGCTCAACGTATACCCTGTTCCTGACGGAGATACGGGTACAAACATGTCTATGACAATGAACAATGCGCTTCGTGAACTTGAAGTTATGGACGATACAGTAACCGTTTCTCAGGTTGCAGACACAACCGCTTCCGCACTTCTCAGAGGTGCACGAGGCAACTCGGGCGTAATTCTCTCCCTTCTTTTCAGAGGATTTGCAAAGGGCTTCAAGGGTAAGATTACTGCTGACTGCGACGATATCGTAAAGGCTCTCGAGCTTGGCGTAGCAGGCGCTTACAAGGCTGTTATGACTCCTACTGAGGGTACTATTCTTACAGTTTCCCGCCTTGCTTCCGAAAAGGCAAAGGTTTCAGTAAACTCCACAAATGACGAAGTTGCACTCTGGAGCGACGTTTGTATTGCTGCAAAGGAAGCTCTTGACGATACACCGAATCTTCTTCCTGTACTGAAAAAAGCAGGTGTTGTTGACGCAGGCGGTATGGGTCTGCTCCTTATCTGGAACGCTATGCTTGACGTGTTCAAGGGCGGCGAGCCTGTGAAGCCTGTTGATTCACCTAAAGTTGAAGCTGTTGTTGACAATTTCAGCACGGTTGTAGGCGAGTTCGACGACGATATCACTCACACCTACTGCACAGAATTTATTGCTCGCAAGAACCCTGATACAAAGGATTCCGCACTTCTCCGTGCATTCCTCGAAACAATCGGTGACTGCGTTGTTGTAGTTGAGGACGACGAAATCATCAAGGTTCACGTCCACACCGAGCACCCGGGTCAGGCTATCGAAGAAGGTCTGCTTTTCGGCTCGCTCATCAATATGAAAATCGAGAATATGAAATATCAGCACGAAAACAAGGCTAAGGAAGCTGCTGTTGTAAAGAAGCAGAAGTTTACTCCTGCTGCACCTGAAAAACCATTCGGCTTTGTTTCTGTTGCAAGCGGTGACGGTATCGAAGAACTTTTCCGTGACTTGGGCGTTGACTGCATTGTTCGCGGCGGTCAGACTATGAACCCGTCCACAGACGATATCCTTCAGGCAATTATGGCTACACCTGCTGAAACCGTGTTTGTTCTTCCTAACAACAAGAACATCATCATGGCGGCTGAACAGGCTGTAAAGCTTGCCGACAGACGTGTATGCGTGCTCCAGTCCAGAACTATTCCGCAGGGTATCACAGCAATGATGAACTTTGACCCTGACGCTGATTTTGATACAAACCGTCTCAATATGAGCAGAAGCCTTGACACTGTTTCCACAGGTCAGCTTACATTTGCTGCCCGTGACAGCGATTACGAGGGCCACAACATCAAGGAAGGCGATATCCTCGCCCTCGACAACGGCAAGCTCTCTTTCACAGAAAGAGATGTTACAAAGGCTGCATACAAGCTTACAAAGAAGCTTGCTGACGGCAACTCTGCTTTCATTACCCTCATCTACGGTACAGACGTTGACAGCAAGGACGCTGAAGCTGTTCACCAGCTTGTTCAGAACAAGTTCCCGAATGCCGAAGTTATGCTTGTTGACGGCGGTCAGCCAGTTTATTACTATATTATTTCTGTGGAATAAGCACACTAATAGTATAAATTTGTATTGATTATACAGAAAGTAATTGAAATATGAAAAAAATTAACATTGTTACGGGGCATTACGGCAGCGGTAAGACCAATTTTTCCGCCAACCTCGCCGTGTCCCTTGCAAAGGGCGGAGAAAAGGTCACAGTTGTTGACCTTGATATCGTAAATCCTTACTTCCGTTCAGCTGACTTCGGTGAGCTGTTCGACGAAAAGAACATCGAGCTTGTTGCTCCGATGTACGCAAACTCAAACCTCGATATTCCCGCAATTTCCTTCGACCTTGAACGTATCGCAACCGATGACGGCTACCTTATAGTTGACGTGGGCGGCGATGACGCAGGTGCACTTGCTCTCGGACGTTATGCTGAGGCTTTCAAGAAATTTGCCGATAAAATCGAGATGTACTATGTTGTAAACTGTCGCAGATTTCTTACACAGACAGCTGACGAGGCACTTGTGCTGATGGGCGAAATCGAAATGGCGGCAAATATGAAACACACCGCAATCGTAAACAACACAAATCTTCTTTACGAAACCACCAAGAAAGTGCTTGAGGATTCGGTAGGATTTGCGGAGGAAATCGCCGAAAAGGCGGGATTGCCGCTTGCTTTCACCTGCGTTCCGCTGAAGCTGGACGCTGACGTGCCGAAGCCGCTGCCTGTGGAGATTTATGTGAAGAAAATCTGGGAAACATAATAATTCTGACATAAGGGGTGTATGTAATGTTTTTGGGTTTAATGTTCTGCAACATCGGCACTATGATTTTTCTGATTGCTTTTCTGGCTGTTCTGCTTGTTGCTGACCTTTTCAAAAGGCACCTGCTTTCAAATCCGATTGTGTATGCAATAACAATGCTGGTTGTTCCCCTTGCATTTCTTGTTGCTGTTGCAACACCTGTTTTCGCATTGGTTGAAAAAACTTTTTTGGAAACAATTCTGTATTTTGTTTTAGGAATTCTGCTTCTGGTGCTTGCGGCTGTAATTTATATCAGGGGGCACATTGTTCCCGTGAATAAATCTGCTGTAATCACAAAGCACGATGGAAATGTCAGCTATTATGCGGCAAAAAGGCTTATTGTTACAGGCAGTGCAATTTCTGCCGTATACGGTATACTTTTGATTGTTCAATCAAGCTGGCTTAGTTCAGTATTTGTAAGTTTTTTCGGCAGTGATATTGTTTCAATTTTTCAAGCAGTGATTTTTTGGCTGCTTTCGATGCTCGTGCCTCTTGTTAATATTTTTGTAGCTTTGATTTTTGTGTTCTTTGGTGCAGAGCTGTTAATGCTGGGTATGATGACAATAATGTTTCTTTTACCGAATATGCTTGTAACAAATGGCTGCATAAGATGTATTGTACGTTCGGACAAAACCAAGCCGATGAAAGCATTGTTTATAGTTCTTTCCTTTATCCCCGTGTTCAACATTATATACGGCATAATCTGTCTGAAAAGAATTTCGGCAGAGCTTAAATAAACCAACAACTGTTAATTGCAGCTTGTATAAATTATTCTAAACCGAAAGGAGCTTTAATATGGCAAAAATTACGGTCAATTTTGAAAAGTGCAAGGGCTGTGCTCTCTGTACAACAGCTTGTCCGAAGAAAATCGTCGAACTCCAGAAGGAAAAACGTAACCGCAAGGGCTACTTCACCGCTGTATGTATTGACGACTCACAGTGCATAGGCTGTGCAATGTGTGCAATGATGTGCCCTGACTGCGCAATCGTTGTTGAAAAGTAATTTAACTCAAAATTTTGTAAGGAGTGAGTATTTTGGAACGTAATCTTATGAAGGGCAACGAAGCTCTCGCTGAAGCCGCTATCCGTGCAGGCTGTAAGTGCTTCTTCGGTTACCCAATCACACCTCAGACTGAAATTTCCGCATACCTCGCTAAGCGCTTCAAGCAGGCTGGCGGCGTATTCCTTCAGGCTGAATCTGAAATCGCAGCTATCAATATGGTTCTCGGCGCAGCTTCCACAGGCGTGCGTGCGATGACTTCTTCATCTTCTCCCGGAATTTCCCTGAAGTCCGAAGGTATCTCCTACATAGCAGGTTCTGACCTTCCTTGCGTTATCATCAACGTACAGAGAGGCGGCCCTGGTCTCGGCGGTATCCAGCCATCCCAGGCTGACTACTGGCAGGCTACAAAGGCTCTCGGTCACGGTGACTTCCACCTTATCGTATTTGCACCAAACTCCGTTCAGGAAATGGTTGATACAGTTACAAAGGCATTCGACCTCGCTGACGAATACCGTATGCCTGCAATGATTCTCGCTGACGGTCTTCTCGGTCAGATGATGGAACCAGTTACATTCCCTGAAGTTACAGCTAAGGAAATCGAAAAGCCTTGGGCTGCAAACGGTCACGGCAACAAGCGTGAACACAACATCATCAACTCCCTCTTCCTCCAGCCTGACGTTCTCGAAAAGTCCGTTAAGGACAGATTTGAGCGTTACGCTGAAATCAAGGAAAAGCACTCCGACGCTGAACTCTATATGACAGAGGACGCAGAGGTTGTTGTTACAGCTTACGGTGCAACAGCTCGTGTTGCTAAGGCTGCTGTAAATATGGCTCGTGAACAGGGCATCAAGGCTGGTCTTATCCGTCCTATCACACTCTGGCCATTTCCTGTTAAGCAGATTAACGAGGGTGCAAAGAACGCTCACACTATCATCTGTGCTGAAATGTCAATGGGACAGATGGTTGACGATATCAAGCTTGCTGTTAACTGCTCCAAGCCAGTTGAGTTCTTCGGAAGAACAGGCGGCGTAATTCCTAAGCCTTCCGAAATTCTTGACGAAATCAAGAAGTATGCAAAAGGAGGTAATCAGTAATGGCAGTTGTATTTGAAAGACCAAAGTCATTTGCAGATATTCCTCTGCATTACTGCCCTGGCTGTACACACGGTATCATTCACCGTCTTGTGTGCGAGGTAATTGATGAAATGGGCATCGAGGGCGATACAATCGGCGTTTGTCCTGTTGGATGCTCCGTTATGGCTTACGACTACTTCACCTGTGATATGATTGAAGCTGCTCACGGACGTGCTCCTGCAGTTGCAACAGGTGTTAAGAGAACAAACCCTGACAAGTTCGTATTTACATATCAGGGCGACGGCGACCTTGCTGCTATCGGTACTGCTGAAACAGTTCACGCTGCAACAAGAGGCGAAAACATCGTTGTTATCTTCGTTAACAACACTACATACGGTATGACAGGCGGTCAGATGGCTCCTACAACACTCCCTGGTCAGGTTACACAGACAACTCCTTTCGGACGTGACCCTAAGCTTATGGGTTACCCTGTAAGAGTTTGTGAAATGCTTGCAACACTGACAGGTACAGCTCTTGCACAGAGAGTTGCGGTTGATACAGTTCCTCACATCAGAGAAGCTAAGAAGGCAATCCGCAAGGCATTTGAAAATCAGCGTGACAAGAAGGGCTTCTCTATCGTTGAAGTTCTTTCCACTTGCCCAACAAACTGGGGACTTTCTCCTGTTGACGCTCTCAAGCGCCTCAACGACGAGATGATTCCTTACTACCCACTCGGCGTATACAAGGACGGCAACGCTTTCCCAGAAAAGGAGGGTGAATAATTATGACACATGATATTCTCCTCGCAGGCTTCGGCGGACAGGGTATCCTTTTCGCTGGTAAAATCCTCGCTTACTCAGGTCTTATGGATAACAAGGAAGTTTCCTGGCTCCCTTCCTACGGCCCTGAAATGCGCGGCGGTACATGTAACTGCTCCGTATGTATTTCCGACAATGAAGTTGCTTCCCCGCTCGTAAACGAGCCTGAAATTCTTATCGCAATGAACACACCTTCCCTTGAGAAGTTCGTGAACAGCGTTAAGCCAGGTGGAACAATCGTTGTTGACAGCACAATGGTTGACGCAACTGTTGAGCGTACAGATGTAAACACATACTACATCCCTGCAACACAGCTTGCAACTGACAACGACCTTCCAGGCGGTGCAAACATTATCCTCCTTGGCAAGGTGTTCAAGGAAACAGGTATCGTTTCCGCAGAAACCTTCAAGAAGGCAATCGAAAAGGTTGTACCTGCAAAGAAGGCTGCACTTGCTGCAAACAACCTCAAGGCTGTACAGATTGGTATGGACTACAACGGTTAATTAAATAATTATCACCCTTGATTCCGGTCAAGGGTGATTTTTTATGGTATAATTATCACTTATTGCAATATCACACTAATTAACGGTTGATTTTTTACAGTAAATATAGTATAATTATACTAATTAAATATTTTCGTTTTTTCAGAAAGGATTGGTGTTATGGCAAAAATTGATTACCCATATGTATGGACTGACAAGAAACGTACTCTTTTCGGACTTCCTATTTCCTTTACACGTTATATTCTTACAGAAAAAAAGCTTATTACACGAAAAGGTTTTCTCAACATTTCCGAGGACGAAATCGAACTTTACCGTGTTATTGACAAGAGCCTTAAACAGCCACTCGGTCAGAGAATTTTCGGCTGCGGAACAATCCACATCAACTGCCGTGACACGGATACTCCCGTTAAGGAAGTTATTTCCGTAAAGGACCCACGTGGCTTTATGAATATCCTTGAAGAACACGTCGACAAACAGCGTGACAAGTACCGCACAAGAGGCAGAGATATGATTGGTGCTGACCTTGATGGCGATGACTGCGACTGTGACCACGAATAATATGCTGGAGTTTATAAAGGAAAAACAGGATTGCTGGGACTACCTTAGGGAAACAGACCTGCCGATATTCATTTACGGTATGGGTGACGGTGCACTGAAAATTATGCGTGTTTTTGAGCAGTACAAAATTCCTCTCGCAGGCTTTTTTGCCAGCGATGAGTTTGTACGTGGGCATACATTTGAAGGACATCTTGTTCACACACTTTCACAGATTGAAGCACTTATCGACGAATTTGTGGTGGTGCTTGCCTTTGCGGCGGGCTATCAGAGCCTGTACGACAGAATAAACGAGATTGCAAAGAAGCACATTCTGCTTGCACCCGACGTGCCCGTTGCGGGAGAGGGACTGTTTACATACAGCTATTGCGTGGAAAACGCTGAGAAATTTCAGGCGGTGTACGATATGCTTGCCGACGAAAAATCAAAGCAGGTCTATGCCGACGTGATAAACTTCAAAATCAGCGGTAAGATTGATTACCTCAACAACTGCACCACTCCCAAGGAAGAGATTTACTCCGAAATCATAAAACTGAGCAATGCCGAGGTTTTCGTGGATTTAGGTGCGTACAACGGCGACACGGCGCAGGAATTTATTGATGCTTGCGGAGGCGATTTCCGCCACGTCTACGCTTTCGAGCCAAATCCGAAGAATTACCGCAAGATGACGAAGAATCTCCCCGAAGATGAGCGTATCACGCTTTTCAACGGTGCGGCGTGGAGCAGGTGCGGCACTATTGAGTTTTCCGCAAACGAGGGAAGAATGTCCCGTGCAAACGGTGCGGGGAAAAAGGTTGAGATACCGACCTACGCAATCGATGAGGCTGTTGAGGAGCAGACTACGGTGCTAAAGCTGGACGTTGAGGGTGCTGAGCGTGAAGCAATTCTCGGCGCAAGACGTCACATCGCAGGCGGCACGAAAATCCTCTGCTCGCTGTATCACCGCAACGAGGATATGTTTGACCTGCCGCTGTTGATAAAGGAAATCAACCCGAATCTGAAATTCTACATCCGCCACCAGCTTTACATTCCTGCGTGGGAAACAAATTTATATTGTATATAGAGGTTTTAAAATGCTTACAATGCTTTACACGGTTGGCAATAAGATTTATGTCAACCTTACAAACCGCTGTCCCTGTGCGTGTACGTTCTGTATACGTCAGAACGGCGACGGTGCTTACGGCTCTGACAGCTTATGGCTGGAGCGTGAGCCTACTGTTGATGAGGTGATTGCCGAGTTCGGCAAGTACGACATCAGCAAGTACACCGAGGTTGTATTCTGCGGCTACGGCGAGCCTATGGAGCGTGCTGAGGACGTTGCCTTCATTGGTCGCTATGTCAAGGAAAATCTCAATCTGCCCGTACGTCTGAACACCAACGGACTTGGTGATAAGATTAACGGCAAGCCTGTTGCTGAAATGCTGGAGGGTGCGGTTGATATCGTTTCAATCTCCCTTAACCAGTGCGATAAGGAAAAATACAATGCCGTGACCCGTCCGAAATGGGCGGACGGCTTTGACGCTATGATTTCATTTGCGGCGGACTGCAAGAAGTATGTGCCGAAGGTAATGTTCACGGTTGTAGACGTTATTTCACCTGAGGATATCAGCAAGTGTAAGGCACTGGCGATGTCACTGGGGATTGAACTCAGGGTTCGCCCATACGACAGTTGATTATGCTTATTAAGATTTTTATATATTAAGGAGAAGAAAAATGGCAAAGGAATTTTACGCAAGAAAAACTATGCACAAGGGAATTGAGGCTGTTGAGCTTGCCGCTGAGGGTTACTACGCAATCGTGGCACCGTCTCTCGGAAGTAACGTACTCCGTTTCCGTGACAACGAAAAGGGTATGGAGATTTTCCGTTGCAGCGACGACCTGACAATCAGCGAGTTTATGAACTCACCTGAGATATGGGGTCTGCCTACACTTTATCTTCCTAACCGTCTTGACAACGGCGTGCTGAAAACCTCTGACGCTGAATATCATTTCCCTGTTAACGAAACACGTTTCGGTAACCATCTCCATGGTTTTCTTCACAAGGCTGCACACAAAATCAAGGCGCTCGCAGCTGACAAGACAGGCAGAGCTTACGTTACAACTACATATACACACGATGAAAGCAGCTTTTTCTTCAACTGTTTCCCGCTGAAATTTACAGTTGATATCACAATTGAGCTTTCCAAGGACGGTCTGAAGCATACTTTCTCAATCACAAACAAGTCAAAGAAGATGCTTCCGATTTCCGTTGCAACACATACAACAATCAACGCTCCGTTCGTTGACGGTGGCAAGCAGGAGAACATTACCCTTCAGGTTCCTGCTGTGAAGAAACTCCAGTTCAACAAGAAGAGATGGCTTCCTAACGGCAGACAGCTTAACCTTACCGATTACGATATGGAATATGTAAACGGTACTATGTGCCCTGTACTCAAAGATATCTGCAACGATATGTACACTGCAGGTACAGTAAAGCTTGACGGCGAGGACTTCTACGGCTGCGTAATGACCGACACCGAAAGCGGCAAGAAAATCTGCTACGAGGTTGATGACAAGTACAAGTTCTGGATTGTATGGAACCACGAGGGCTTCATGAACTACTTCTGTCCGGAACCAATGACTGCACAGGTAAACGCTCCTAACCTTGATATGCCGAGAGAAAAGAGCGGCTACGAGGAGGTTGCTCCGAAGCAGACATATACCGTTTCCCAGAGATTCTTCACAAAGTAAGGCGGTACGGCTATGAAATTAATGTTTGCGTCCGATATCCACGGCTGCGCGCCAAGCTGCGAGCTTATGCTGAAGCGATTTGACGAGGAAAAGGCTGAAAAGCTGTTCCTGCTTGGAGATATTCTCTATCACGGTCCGAGAAATGATTTGCCCGAGGGTTATGCTCCGAAAAAGGTTATCGCAATGCTCAACGAGCGCAAGGCTGATCTGCTTTGCGTAAGGGGCAACTGCGACACTGAGGTTGACCAGATGGTACTTGAGTTTCCGATTCTTGCGGAGTACGCCCTGCTCTACCTTGACGGCAGACAGGTGTTCGTAACCCACGGACATAAGTTCAACACCGCAAATCCTCCTGCACTTCAGAAGGGGGATGTGCTTCTCCACGGCCATACCCACGTTCAGATTTTCGACGACAGCAACGGTTACGTCTATATGAACCCGGGGTCTGTTTCGATTCCTAAGGAGAACAAGCAGAAAAGCTATATGGTCTACGAGGACGGCATATTTACTGTAAAATCGCTGGAAAACGGCACGGATGAGATGTCATACAGTATAAAATAAGGCATTTTGTAACTGAATTGTCACCATTTGTCACTGTATTGTTCTCGATATTTAATTGACTTTACATTGATTTAATGTTAAAATGTGTATACGGAATAAAAATATCCGTAAGGATTTAGTTCAAAAGAAATGGAGGAGTTTTTATGGCAAAAACAATGAAGTCGCTGCTCAGCGTTTTCCTGGCAGTTCTTATGGTTTGCTCGCTGATGGTTATCCCTTCAAGCGCTGCAAAGATTTCTCTCAGCAAATCATCGGTTACAGTTACAAAGGGTTATCAGACTACCCTCAAAGTAAATGGTACTTCAAGTACTGTTAAGTGGTCAACCGGAGACAAGTCCGTTGCTACCGTTTCTTCAAGCGGTAAGGTTGTAGGTAAGGGTGTAGGTACAACATATATCTACGCTAAGGTAAGCAACACAACTCTCAAGTGTAAGGTAAAGGTTGTAGCTGCAAAGATTACTGCAAGTTCATCTAATGTTACTCTTGATGAAAAGGGCGATACAAAAATAGTTACAATGACAGTAAAGGGCTCCCACAGCGGTCTTACTGTAGGCTCCACAAACAAGAAGGTTGCTACTGCTTCATGGGTTAAGCCTGTAGAGTGGGACGGCAACAAAATCCAGCTCAAGATTACAGCTAAGGGCGAGGGTGAAGCTAAGATTAAGGTTTACCTTAAAAATTACCCTTCCACTTGCTATAAGTACATCAATGTAGAAGTAGGCGACCCTACTGTATTTGAAGAAGATATGGAAGAGGAAACAACAGAAACTACACTTTCCATTCTCCCTTACACAAATACTGTAAATATGGCTACAGACGCTTCCTATGTTCTTAAAATGTTCTGCACAGACCACAACAGACTCAGCTATCAGTTCTCAGATTCAACAATTGCAACTGTAACACCGGGTGCAACTTCCGGCAGATATAAGGACTTTACTATCAAGGGTGTCAAGGCAGGCGAAACAATCTTACGCTTCTATGATAAGAACAATGTCAAGAAGTATGTTGACGTAAAGGTTATTGTAGGCCAGGCAGGCTATTATGAAATCAGTGAATCAAGACCTGGTACTGTTCTCGCTTCCGGCGATAAGGTACTCACAGTTCAGGCAGGCAACAAGAATTACTATATGCTTGTTCCATCCAACTATGACCCTGCATACACAAATACACTCGTTGCCAAGAAGTTCAATCAGTATTCCTACTATACTATCTATGACCAGCTTCCATCAAGAGTTGCAAACGGCGACCAGTATAAGGAATTCACAAACACAAATAACAGCTATGTAAATCCTAACTATTCCACAAGCCAGTATTACAACTACAATGTCGGCACAAAGAGATATATCCTTCTTCCTAAGGATTATGATGTAGTTAAGTTCAACACAGCAGTTGCACAGTATAACAATACATATGCATACTGGACAATCTACAACGTTTCACCTCCTACATCAAGCAGCTGGACAGATTATGTTGAAACATGGACAGTTTACGATTCTTCAGGAAACAGAGTAACAAGATACATGCTTGTTCCTTACTCTGAATGGGATCAGGCAAAAATTGACCAGATCAAGGATAATGACATGAATTCCAACAATGTATACAGCCACTACAAGGTTTACTCCACATATCCAAAGATTGACACAACAAAGGAAACTGTTGTAATGTATACAAAGAATGGTACATACAGATATATGGTTGTTCCTGCAACAAATCCTGATATTCTCAAAAGAAATGACGCAATCAAGAATGATACAGGCATATACGAACCATATATTATGTATTCCACATCTCCAACACCTGACACTTCAAAGAACGAATATGTTGTAAAATCACAGTATGGTACACAGTACATTTACGTTCTCTGCACATATCCACAGGGCACTGCTGAACATGACCTTCTCTGGGCAACAGTAAGCACGGCTGCACCTAAGGGTAATTGATAACCTGATAAGTATTAAAAAGGTATCGGTTTTTCCGATACCTTTTTTGTTTGTTTAGCAATATAAAAAAGAGGTGCCGAAGCACCTCTTGCAAATCTTATTGTGGAAGTTCAACTCCGCTTGTATCAACATCAGAAAGAGTCAACAACTCACGCTCGTCGATAACAAGTATTTCCATATCAAATCTTGCACAGCGTGCAACGTTGCAGAAATACTTTGACTGGAGAAGAAGATTCATGCTTCCACCGCCGTTGATGAAGGAAATCTTATCAACCGCAAGCACCTTGTCAACCAACAGACCAAGCATCTGGTCTTCCTCTGTAAGTACAACAACCGTTTCCTTGAAGGTTGTCTTGTATGCATTTTCAGCATCATCAATTGCCGCAATAACCTTAGGCATATAATCTGTGCGTACACGCTTTATAAGCTTTGCAACAGTCTCCTTATCACCCTTGTCAGCCGCAGCAAGAACATCATGTGCTGCACCGTGGAGCTTTCTGTGCGGTTCCTCAATCTTTTTCAGCAGCACAGCGGCAGACGGATGATTTTTTGTAAACTCGTCATACCAAAGTCCAAGTGCACACTTGTGGCTGTCGGTTGCAAGAGTAAATGCTTCACCTGTTTCTGCACAGTGTTCAAGAGTTTCAACCCATTTAACGTGGTCAGCCTTACGCTGTTCCATCATTGCACGAAAAGCTGCCGCTTCCTCATCAAGTGTATCAAAATGGAAAACCTTTCTCATATCAAGAAGCGGGTAAACCTCGCCACGACGCTGAACAACACCGCAATATGCTTCAGGTGCCTCAGGAATAGGAGTAACAACCTTAGGTTTCATTTCAATTCCGTTGACGAACTTGCTGTTTACCGCATAAGCCTTGTCATCAAGAGTAAATATAAGCCAGGGCAAATCCTCGGCAACGTTGATATTTTCATTATTATATAAATCAGCCATAATAATCCCCCTGTAGAAAATAATTATCATTTATCATTATAACACATTTTATCATGCTTTTCAATGAAGAATTTGACAATTTATACAAATGTTTTTTGATATATACGTCAAGAAAAAATATATTTTCAAAGTATTCCATTGAAGTAATTCTCTGCATATGATATAATAATATGTACTGTCGACAGTACTCTGTAGAACTGAAAGGGTGCAATCAAAATGGAAAAATTAATATTCCGTCAGGCCGGAACTGATGATATCGACAATCTTGTACAGCTTCGTTTTGAATACGTCAAAGCCGATTACGGCGATATTGATGCTGAAACGGAATCGACTCTCCGTGCACAGCTGAATGAATATTTCCCTGCACATCTTGGCAAGGACATATTCAGCTTTCTATGTTTTGACGGCGAAAAGGCTGTTTCAATGGTTATCCTCTACATTATGGATAAGCCCGCCTTTGTTACAACTCCCTCAGGGAGAACGGGTACGCTTTTAAGCGTGGTGACCCTTCCCGAATACCGCAGAAAAGGTATCGCAGGCAAGCTTGTGAAAATGGCGCTTGAAAAGGCAAAGCAGCTTGGTGCAGAGTTCGTGGAACTTCAGGCAACAGCTGACGGTGCACCTTTGTACAAGAAAATCGGCTTCAATGACAAGGAAAGCCATTACACACCGATGATATATAAATTTGAAAGATTGGAATAAAATATGGATATAAAAGAAACAATGAACTATCTGAACAGCTTTTCAAAGCTTGGCAAGCCCGTGAAAAATCTGCTCAGATTTGCAAAGATAATGCGTGCGCTTGGCAATCCGCAGGAAAAGCTGAAATTCGTCCATGTGGCAGGCACAAACGGAAAAGGCTCAACCGTGCGTATGATTGCAGGTGCGCTGACAAAGGCAGGTTACAAAACCGGTGAGTTCACCTCACCTTACATTTACGTCTACAACGACAGAATACGCATTGACGGGGTAAACATTTCCGACAGCGAACTTACTGAAATTGTAACGCTGATGAAACCGATTATCGACGGACTTGACACGGAGTGCTCACAGTTTGAGATTACAACGGCAATTGCATTCCTTTACTTTGCGGCGAAAAAATGCGATATTGTTGTGCTTGAAGCGGGACTGGGCGGTCTGCTTGACTGCACTAATGTAATTGACGAGTGCTGTGCTTCTGTCATAACTTCGATTTCTCTTGACCATACTGCAATTCTGGGTAACACGGTTGCCGAAATTGCACAGCAGAAAGCAGGCATAATAAAGGCTGAATGCCCCGTAATACTTGCTGCATCGCAACAGCGTGAATCTTACGATGTGGTGTATGAAAAGGCAATGGAGCTTGGCTCGTCCTTTGTTACACCAAACATTGAAAGACTCAGAATCGAACAATGTGACTACAGCGGCAACCGTTTCGTTTACAAGGATATGACGTACGCTACAACTATGGTGGGCAGACATCAGATTGACAATGCGCTTACTGCGGTTGAAACGCTGAATATACTGAAAAAGAACGGCTTTGACAAGCTTACCTATGTTCACGTTTACGATGGAATAAAGTCAGCACAAGTGCCAAGCCGCTGTCAGATAATCCGGAAGGACAAGCCGCTGGTAATGATTGACGGTGCTCATAACCCTGACGGAATGAGGGCACTTGCTGAATTTATTAAAACCGTACCGAAGTCGCCTAAAATTCTTGTCTGCGGCATGATGGAGGACAAAGACTGGCACACGGCTGTAAATCACATTGCCAAGTATATCAACAAAGCTGTCTGCGTTGAAGGATTTGCCCCTAAAACCGTAACAGCTGAAAAACTAGCAACAATATTTGATGACGGAATAACTTCGGATATTGAAAATGCAGTTTCAAAAGCGATAAAACTTGCAGGACCAGATGGAATGGTTATTGTTGCAGGGTCGTTGTACCTCGCTTCTGCAATTCACGATTATAATAAATTGTAATAAATACCGCTTCGGACGCATACCATATTGTATGGCTTGTCCGAAGCTTTTATTTTTTGTAAAATGCTACACTGAAATGCACAAAAATGCTGAAAATTTTTCGTCATAAAAATTGTCGGAAAATACAAAAGTGCTCTTGATATTAAACGTTTAATATGGTATAATGTCTTTGAATAGTGTAGCTGTCAAAGCTATATTGTTGCGCAATAATGAGAAATTCTGCTCAGGCAGATAACAGAAAGGAAGATTTTACACATGAAATTCGGTTTCTATGATGACGCTAATAAGGAATACGTCATTACCTCACCGAAAACTCCTTACCCTTGGATCAACTACCTCGGTACACAGGATTTCTTCGGACTTATCTCCAACACAGCAGGCGGCTACCACTTCTATAAGGACGCTCGTCTCGCTCGTATCACTCGCTATCGTTACAACAACGTTCCTGCTGATGCTGGCGGACGTTACTTCTACATAAACGACAACGGTACAGTATGGAACCCTGGCTGGTCTCCTGTCAAGACTGACCTTGACGAATACAAGTGCCGTCACGGTATGGGTTACACAATCATCAACGGTAAGAAGAACGGTCTTTCCGCTGAGGTTACTTTCTTTGTACCACAGAATTTCACAGGCGAAATCCAGAAGGTTGTTCTCAAGAACGAAAGCGGCGAAGCTAAGTCCTTCAAGCTCTTCTCCT
Organism: Oscillospiraceae bacterium; assembly: GCA_018110825.1. GTDB lineage: Bacteria > Bacillota > Clostridia > Oscillospirales > Ruminococcaceae > RGIG8773. The sequence goes on along the minus strand of JAGBCL010000059.1, from coordinate 32,384 downwards.
TCATCGAATGGTGTCTCTGGGATGCTCAGGATGACTCCGCTAACTTCCAGAGAAACTTCAACACAGGTGAAGTTGAACTTGAAAAGAACGGCGCTGTTATCTACCACAAGACTGAATACAAGGAAAGAAGAAACCACTTTGCTTTCTATGCAGTAAATGATACAGTTGACGGCTACGATACTGACCGTGAAACATTCATGGGCGATATCTACCACGACTTCCAGGACCCTGTAACAGTATTCAACGGCAAGCCTGAAAACTCCGTTGCTGACGGTTGGTCCCCAATTGCTTCCCACTACAAGGAAATCACTCTTGCAGCAGGTGAAGAAAAGACTCTCGTATTCATGCTCGGCTACGTTGAAAATCCATATCCTGAAAAGTTCAACGCTGACGGCACAATGAACAAGTCCAAGGCTTACGAGATGATGGCTAAGTACGATACAGCTGAAAAGGTTGACGCTGCATTCGAAGAACTCAAGCAGACCTGGGATGCTCTCCTCGACAAGTATACTCTTACTTGCCCTGATGAAAAGCTCAACAGACAGGTTAACATCTGGAACCAGTACCAGTGTATGGTTACATTTAATATGTCCCGTTCCGCTTCTTACTTTGAAAGCGGTATCGGACGTGGTATGGGCTTCCGTGACTCCAACCAGGATATCCTCGGCTTTGTTCACCAGATTCCTGAAAGAGCAAGAGAAAGAATTCTCGATATCGCTGCTACACAGCTTGAGGACGGCGGTAACTACCACCAGTACCAGCCACTTACCAAGAAGGGTAACGACGCTGCTGGTACAAACTTCAACGATGACCCACTGTGGATGATTCTCTCCACTGCTTCCTACATCAAGGAAACAGGCGACTACGATATCCTCAAGGAAATGGTTGACTACAAGAACGATCCTGCTCTTGCTCAGCCACTCCTCGACCACCTCAAGAGAAGCTTCTATCACGTTGTTGACAATAAGGGCCCTCACGGCCTCCCACTTATCGGACGTGCTGACTGGAATGACTGTCTCAACCTCAACTGCTTCTCCCGTGTTCCTGGCGAAAGCTTCCAGAACACAGCTTCCAACATTGCTAAGGAAGTTCACCCTGAAACAGGTGCTCCACTTAACGAGGAAACAGCTGAATCCGTTATGATTGCCGGTATGTTCACATACATCGGACCAGAATACGTTGCACTCTGCCGCAAGATGGGCGACAACGCTGAAGCTGATAAGGCACAGGCTGAAATCGACAAGATGAAGCAGGCTATTATCGACTACGGCTGGGACGGCGAATGGTTCCTCCGTGCTTATGACGCATACGGAAGAAAGGTTGGCTCCAAGGAAAATGAAGAAGGTAAAATCTTCATCGAACCACAGGGCTTCTGTATCATGTCCGATATCGGCGGTAAGGAATTCACAGAAAAGACTATAGCAAGCATTGACAAATATCTCGGTACAAAGCACGGTCTTGTTCTCAACAACCCTGCATTTACAAAGTACGTTGTAGAATACGGCGAGATTTCCACATACCCGGGCGGTTACAAGGAAAATGCCGGTATCTTCTGCCACAACAACGCTTGGATTATGTGTGCTGCTGCTTACGCTGGTATGGGTGATGTTGCGTTCGATTACTATACAAGAATTGCTCCTGCTTATCAGGAAGACGAAAAACTTCACAGAACTGAACCATACGTTTACGCACAGATGGTTGCAGGTAAGGACGCTAAGCGTTTCGGCGAAGCTAAGAACAGCTGGCTCACAGGTACAGCTTCCTGGAACTTCGTTGCAATTTCCCAGTACATCCTCGGTATCATTCCTGACTATGACGGTCTGAAGATTGACCCATCCATTCCAAAGGCTTGGGACGGCTACACAGTTTCCCGTTACTACCGCGGTGCTACATACAACATCAAGATTGAAAACCCTGACCACGTTTCCAAGGGTATCAAGTCCATCACAGTTGACGGCAAGGCTATCGAAGGCAATATCCTTCCTAACTTTGACGGCGGCGTTCACGAAGTTGTTGCAGTAATGGGCTAATTCCTATACAAATTGAAGGCTCCGAAATATCGGAGCCTTTTCTTTTTTGACAGCATTTTCCGCAACTGTAGGTTGCATTATAAATATTTTTAAAAAGCAACTAAAAAATGCTTGCATTATAATAATATATGTGATATAATATTATTAAACTTGAAAACACAACCTATGCGAAAGGAAAATGATATATGAATATTGAGATTGCAAACAAGCTTCAGCAGATGCGTAAAAAGAACAACCTCTCTCAGGAAGAACTTGCAGCAAAAATGGGAGTTACACGTCAGGCCGTTTCAAAGTGGGAGCGTGCCGAGTCCGCACCTGATATGGAAAACCTTATTTTACTTGCAAAGCTTTACGGGGTAACAATTGATGAATTGCTGAATACGGGTGCCTCTCCCGAAACTGTGAGCGCAGGTATTTCCCTTAAAAAGGACGATTACGGTTACACCGATGACCCTATCCGAGAAAAGCGTCCTGATAATTACACCGAAGAGGAGATTTTCCCTAACACCAATTTTAACAGCGAGAGCTCAATTCCTCAGGGTGCACCATTCGGTGCGGACATCGATGAGGAAGAAAAGAAATCAACAGGTGCTGCCCCTCAGCAAGATGACCTTGTAAAAAATCTTGAAAAGGCAGGACGTGCAATCGGTGACGTACTTAACTCCGCAGGTCAGAAAATCAATGAAGCTGTAAAAAATGCGGAAAAGGCGGACGGCAAAACTGAGGACTGGGAAGTCAAGCTTGAACGTGGCATGGAAAAGTTCGGTGAGAAGATGGAACAGTTCGGCGAGAAAATGGAACGCAAATTCGGCGAGGGCTCTGACTTTAGCAATGAGATGCACAAAAAGCAAAAGGAACCTGCAACTCTCCTTGACAAGCTTTTCCCGCTGCTTATGGCAATAGTATTCTGTCTGTCAATTCCTGTGGGACTTGCTCATATCGGATGGATTGCATTCCTGTTCATTCCTATGTACTACACAACAAAGGAAGCAATCAAAAAACGTGACCCGCTGATTTTCTGCTACCCTGTTTTCTGCGTTATCGTTTATGTCGGCGTAGGAATTATTTTGAGTGATATATGGGCATGGCTTGGCGGTATGTGGTGGGGCACAATGTGGATGCTTTTTGTAACAATCCCGATTTACTATATTGTATTTGCACACCTTCACGAAAAGAAAAAGAACAAGAATAAATAAAAATTACCGCCTTGGGAATAATCTCAAGGCGGTTTCTGTTTACCAGTTCATAAGTTCGGCAATAAACGGTGCAAGCTTGTCAGCCATTTTCTTGTGAGTCTTTGCGCTTGGGTGGTAGTCAGCGCCGTATCCGTCCTTGTAGCCGTTCTGATTTGCAAATTCAAAAGTTGTAACACGGTAGTCACCTGTATCTGCGGAATAAGCCGCAACCTGCTCCTTGATTTTGGGAAGAAGATTGCTGCCCATTGCGCCGAGGGAACAGATTATATATGCGTCGGGGTTTTTCTCACGCACCTGACAAATCAAATCGTAGTAAGCGTTTCCGAAGGTATCAACCCGCGAGTCAATTCCCTTTGTCCAGCTGTTATCGTTGGTACCGATGTTGATTACCACAACGTCAGGCTGCCAGGTCGAAAAGTCCCATTTTTGACTTGTGTGCATCGTGTCGGTGTTACCGTAAATTCCCGAAACAAGCTTCCACTGACTTGGCTCATCGCCGCTTGTGTAGCAGGAATATGCACCGATACCGCTCCATGCAACAATATTAACATCAGCATCAAGAGCCTTGCCGATAAGTGCCGCATATGTCTTTGAACCATCCTCGGTCTCGGTCGAAAAATCGTAATGCTCGTTTGGTGCGTCAACTCCGTAACCGCAGGTTATGCTGTCGCCGATAAACTCAATTTTGCGTTCACGCTCAGGTGTCGGAATTATTCCGTACTCCGTAACAGCGTGAATATTTTTTACGCCCACATAGGAATGGGATTGTTCGGAAAGCTTGACAATCGAAACAACACACTTTTCAGGCACGTCGCTTTCAAACACCTTCAATGTGGTTGTCTTTTCGGTAAGCATTGTATCTATTGCACGTTCTCCGTTAACGAAAATTCCAACTCTTGCCTTTGAATTTTTGCAGTCGCTTGTGAGGGTAACCTCCGCGAGCGTACCGCAGAAAGCAAATTCAACAGAAGAATATGTATTTGAGAGAATAACCGTTCCGCTGCTGTTGGTGTAAGTTCTGCCGCAGATTTTGACGTAATCCTCATCTGCACGGAAATCCGACTCATAAAGCTGGCCCGTGGTAATCTCGGCAATGCTTTCGGAAACCGTTTCCGTTTCAGAAACAACTACTGTTTCTGTGATTGTTTCAGGTTCGGTAATCGTAGTAACTTCAACAGTTGTTTCTGTTTCAGAAACTGTAGTAACAACTTCCGTGGTGGTTTCGGTAGTAATTTCAGTAGTAGTTTCGGTTGTAGTTTCTGTCTCCTTAACAGTGCTTGATTCAGCGCTTGTTTCCGTAGTTGTAACTGTAGTCGATACGGTTGCTGTTTCGGTTTCAGCAATCGTAATCGCTTCAGATATTGTACTTGTTTCGGGAACATATAGCTTCTCCATCGGTTCTATATATGTATATACAGAAGAAGCAACCGGCATTTCCTCATCAATATCCGTACATCCGCACAGCATAATTGCTATACTGCACAGAAGAATTATCAATCCTGCTCGCATATATCCTCCGGGTTCTAAAAAGATAAATTAATTTTATCATACCTAAATTTTATTGTCAACAAATATTTTACCTTAATTTTCCTTATAATTATTAATATATTTACAAATTTTTAGCATTTTTCCGTATTTAATATTGTTCAACAATGATATACTTTAATGTGAGTATATGTGATTTTTTGTTGATTTTTATTAACGGAAGGGAGAAAAATGAGTTACATACAAAGCTTTAACCGCCGGGAAACCAAATTCCTGCTTACTGCCCAACAAGCGGATGCTTTTCTCAGTGAAACCAGTGAATTGCTTTCACGGGACAAATACGGCGAATACAAAATCTGCAATCTGTATCTCGACACGGATGATTTTTACTTTATAGAACATTCCCTTGACCGTCCTGCATATAAGGAAAAATTGCGTATAAGAAGCTACGGAAATGCTGACAATGACACAAAAATATTTTTTGAAATCAAGAAAAAGGCAAAGGGTGTAGTTTACAAAAGAAGAATAGTTATTCCATTCGGCGAAGCAGCTGACTATGTGCATAAAGGAATTCGTCCTGCGAGTCTTGAAGGCTTCGTTCCGAATCAGATTTTTGAGGAAATTGACTATCTCATGAAGAAATACAATCCTGAACCGAAAATCTATCTTGCTTATGACCGTGAGGCGTATTTTCTTACCGAACACCCCGAAGTACGTATTACATTTGATAAAAACATCAGAAGCCGTTGGGACAATATAACCCTTACTTCAGATGACGATACGGAACTTCTTGATACGGGCACTGAAAACTACAGGCTTATGGAAATAAAGTCCGGACGGGCTATTCCGCTTGAACTGACCGAAATTCTTTCACGTTTGAAAATATATCCCGTATCCTTTTCAAAGTACGGAAAAATTTATACTTCATATGTACAAAACAAAAAAACTTCAACCAGAAAGGAATTATCCATATGAACATTCTATCACAGGTAAATATGCTTGCTTCCCTCACAAACGCAGGTATTGGATTGATTATCTCTTTAATCTGCGGAATAATAGTTGCCGTTGTGTATCGCTTCGGAACAAACCGCCCTTCAAAATTTATGATTGTTTCAACACTTATCGTTCCGGCAATTGTTCAGGTGATTATTATGATGGTTAACGGAAATATCGGTGCAGGTGTTGCTGCAGCAGGTGCATTCAGCCTTGTACGTTTCCGTTCAATCCCAGGCAGCTCCCGTGACATCTGTATGCTGTTCCTGGCAATGGCTTCAGGACTTGTATGCGGCATGGGATTCATGTGGTATGCACTTATATTCACAGCAATTATTGCTGTTGTAATCGTTATTGCAGAAAAGCTTGTTCCTCCAAACCGTGCAGCAATGCGTCAGCTGAAAATTGTTATACCTGAGGATATGGACTACAGCGGTACATTCGATGAAATTTTCAAGGAGTATACCAACTCCTGCCGACTTGACTATGTACGTACAATCCGTATGGGTACAATGTATGAGCTTGTTTACATAATAACCTGCAAGGCAGGAAAATCCGAAAAGGAAATGCTGGATAAAATCCGCTGCCGCAACGGTAATCTTACCGTAAGCTGCGGAATTGTTCCTGACAGTAAAGAAGAACTTTAATCAGGGGGCTTGCTATGAAAAGAAAAATCGCTTCAATTACAGCACTCCTAATTTCAGCTTCAGTGCTTCTGACCGCTTGCACGGAACAACCTGCTGAGGATACTGCTCCGACTGATACAACTGCTGCAGTAACCTCAGTAACAGCTGAATCGGCTGATAATATTCAGACAGAATCTTCTGAAACAACTTCACCGGCTGCTGACGAAAAAAAAGAAGATGTAGTTATACCCGACCCAACAACAATCTCTTTTTCTGCGGAAAGCGGATTTTATGCTGAGGAATTTGGCCTTACAATAACTTCCTCTGACGAAGGCGAGATTTTTTACACTCTTGACGGAAGTAATCCTGCCACAAGTGAAACTGCAATTGCTTACACCGAGCCTGTGAAAATTGTTTCCGCAGAAGGACGTGAAAACGTAGTTTCAGCTGTTGACCCTGTGCTGTTTTCGGGCAATTACAACAAGGTAAACGGCAGCCGTGACGGGTTCGAATGGGATATGGAATTGCCGGCAAATGAGGATGTGGACAAGTGCACTGTAATACGTGCTGCTGTAAAAAAATCGGACGGAACTTTCGGAACAGACAATTCTGCAGCGTATTTTATCGGCACACCTGAAGAACATATTCAGGGCATTGCTGAAAGCTGTGACGCGGCAGGAACTCCACTTGCGGTAATCAGCATAAACGTGAATTATGATGACCTTTTTGACAGCGAAAATGGCATTTACGTCAAGGGTGATATTTTTGACAAGGCACTGGAACAACATCTTGCTGAGGGCAACCGACTCAAAGATACTGAGGACGCACGCTCCCTTGACGCAAACTACAAGCAAAGAGGCAGGGACTGGGAAAGAAACGCTTCAATTACAATGCTTGAAGTTACTGCTGAAGGTGCGGAAACCGTTCTTAACCAGAACTGCGGTATTCGTATTCAGGGCAACTATTCCCGCTCCGACTATCAGAAGGGCTTCCGCCTTTATGCAAGAAAAGAATACGGAAACAATAACTTTGAATACACTGTTTTCGGTGAGGATTACCTCAATGACAGCGGTGAGGTTATGGACAAATTCAAGCATCTTGTTCTCCGTGCAGGAGGAAACTGTGCCTTTACATCCAAGTTCAATGATACCTATTGGCAGTCGCTTCTTCACGACAGTGCCTGCGAAACAAAGCAGTCCCGTCCATGCGTGGTTTATCTCAATGGCGAATACTGGGGACTTTACGTTCTTGAAGAGGACTACAGCGATGACTTCTTTGAGGACGTACATGGTGTAAACAAGGACGACGTTGTTGTTTACAAGGGCGATGCTGAAAAATACGGCAGAGGTTATGCACTTGACGAAGGTGAAATTCCTGCAGGTGAAAAGGAAAGCTACTATTACAAGGAATTGTACGATTTCTTTGGAAATCACTCTGACCTGAAATCTCAGGAGGACTATGACGAATTCGTACAGCTTGTTGACCCTTACTCCGTGATGGATTATTTTGCGGTGCAATGCTGGATTAACAATAAGTGGGACTGGCCGGGCAAAAACTGGTCTATGTGGAAAACGATAAATGTTGACGAAAGCAATCCTTACGCTGACGGCAGATGGCGCTTTATGTTCTATGATATGGAATTCGGCGGTGTAAGCGGCGGCGGTGACGTGCGTACAAACACTATCAAGGAGGATAACTACAAGCCTAATGGTCTGCTTGATATGGATACAAACAATCCTGCTGTTCTCTGCTTTGCATATCTTATGACAAACGAAGGCTTCCGCACAGAATTTTATGACCGCCTGACAGGTCTTTCCGATGGTTACTTTGAAAAGGAAGCGGCAACTGCAAGACTGATGGAATTTGTGGACATCTACTCCCCGCTTTACGAACAATTCTTTAACCGTTACCCTGGCACCGGCGACACTGAAGATGCACTTGGCGGCGGCTATGCAAGCGCACAATGTATCCTTGATTTTATTGATGGACGCAGCAATCACATTCAACCTATGATTGAATTCTGTGAAAAAGTTCTTAATTAATCTATAGCAGGTACACAGTTAGCTATGTGTACCTGCTGTTTTTATATATTCAGCAAGTAATTATTTGTATAGGTTTTACAATTTTGGATGTTGAAACAACAACATTATTGACATATATATAATAAATATGGTATAATTATGGCAGTTAGATAGTTATAAATTTAACAATCATTCCTGCGATAATATAAAAAATGAAAGGATTCTTTTTATGATTAACGTAATCGCCAATAAATGTATCGGCTGTAACGCCTGTATAAGAGTCTGTCCCGTGCCAAATGCTAACCGTTATGACGGCAACGTTGTTCATGTCAATAATGAACAATGTATCCGATGCGGTGAGTGCGTAAAGAATTGTCAGCACGGCGCACGTTATTACACTGATGACCTTGAACAGCTGCTTGAACTTATCAAGACAACTAAGGTTTCTCTCGTTGTTGCCCCTGCAATCAAAACCGCTATGGACGGCAAGTGGCGTCACGTCCTCCAGTGGCTTAAGGATATGGGCGTTCATGAAATTTATGATGCATCTTTCGGTGCCGATATCTGTACATATCTCCACCTTGAATACGTGAAGAAGAATCCTGGTGCAAAAATCATTTCCCAGCCTTGTGCTGCAATCGTAAACTATGCCGAAAAACATAAGCCTGAACTTCTCCCTAAGCTTTCCCCTGTTCAGTCCCCACTTATGTGTACAGCTATTTACGTCCGCAAGTACCTCGGCAACAATGATATAATTATCGGTCTTACTCCTTGTATCGCAAAGGGCGATGAGTTCCGCAATACCGGTATTGTAAGCGGCAATGTTACATTCCGCCGTCTTTCCGAATACATTGAAAAGAACAACATTCCTCTCGGTACAGGCCACAGCCCGTTCGAATTCACCAAGGCAAGAGGCTTTGACGGTGCATTCTACCCTATCCCTGGCGGTCTGAAGGAATGTCTTAAAGTGTTTGCACCTGACCTTTCTGTTGCAACATCCGAAGGTGTCCAGAAGGTTTACGAGGACTTTGAAACGTATCTCGAAACTGACCCTTCAAAGGTTCCTACAGTTTATGACGTGCTTTCTTGCGAGTTCGGCTGCAACTCCGGTGCAGGCGCAGCAGAAAAGTTTGATATGTTCAATTCCTATGACATCATGATGAAGGTAAAGGGCTTCGCAAGCAAGCGTAATAAGAATGAGCGTTTCCATACAAAACTGTTCAAGAGTCTCAAACTTGAGGACTTCCTCCGCAGTTACACAAACAGAAGCACTGAAGCTATTCCTACCATGGCTCAGCTTGACAGCATATTCAACAGTATGGAAAAATATACTGATGCTGACCGCCATATCGACTGCCATGCATGCGGCTACAAGAGTTGTAAGCATATGGCTATGACAATCTACGCAGGCAACAACACTCCTGCTAACTGCATTATGTATGAAAAGAAGAAAACTGCCGAACTAAAGGAAAATCTTGAAAAACGTCACGCAAGTCTTCAGGATGCTGTTGCTCAGATTCACAGTTCCCTTGAAATTCTTACAGGCAAAATCCAGCCGATTGCTGAAAACACAGCTGAAAACACAGCTCAGAACGAAAGTATCAAGAAGGATATGGGCGTTATCAGCAGAGACATTTCCAGTGTTTCCAACCGTGCAGACGGAATTGCAACAGCTGTTGACAGCATCAGCACAGGCATTGAGGAATACACAAAAATCCTTGAAAAGATTTCTGCAATTGCAGGTCAGACCAATATTCTTGCTATTAACGCTTCTATTGAAGCAGCCAGAGCAGGTCAGCACGGTAAGGGCTTTGCAGTTGTTGCAGATGAAGTAAGAACTCTTGCAATCAAGTCCGCCGAAACTCTTACTGAGGCTGAAGCACACACAAATACAATTCTCGAAAGCGTTACAAAAATCAAGTCCTCCTCAGATGCAATTATCGGTGAGGTTACAGAAACAAAACACAATGTTGACAATACTGACAAGGCTGTTGAAATTCTCAATAACAGTTCACAGCTTATCAGCAGCAGTATTGCTGATATTACCGCTGTTATTGAAGAACTTAACGCAATTGCCGCTGACCTTGTTGAACAGTAATATTTTGCCGCCCCGAAAACAGGGGCGGCTTTTTTACACTGCTGGATAACTGCATATTCTGAGCCGTCATTACTTGACATATCTGCGTTTTGGAAGTAAAATGTTATTATGAATCAAACCGCAAAGGAGCATAATATTGGCACGAATATATCCGCTTTTTTCCTCAAGTAAAGGCAACTGCACTTACATAGGCACCAAATCCGAAGGAATTCTGATTGATGATGGAATATCCTTCGCTAAACTGAAAACGGCACTGAGTATCAATGACATTACTCTTGATGCCATTAAAGCAATTTTTATTACACACGAACACAGTGACCATACAAAAGGACTTGCTGTACTTACAAAAAAAATCAAGGCGCCTGTCTTTGCACAGAGCCTTACTTTGGAATATCTGTGCGGCAGTGGACTTATTAACGGTGAGTGTTTTGAACTCAAAGAAGGCGAGGAAATCTGCGGCATGAATGTGCGGTGCTTCAACACACCTCATGATACCCGAGAATCCTGCGGATATAAAATTGAACTTCCTGACGGCAAAACTGCTGCTGTATGCACCGACCTGGGCCACGTTACAGAAACTGTTGAGCAAAATCTCCTCGGCACAGACTGCGTGCTCCTTGAAGCAAATTATGATATAGAAATGCTGCGCAACAGTATTTATCCCTATTACCTGAAAACCCGTATTTTCAGTAAAAACGGACACCTTTCCAATGTTGATAGCGGTGCTTTTGCGGCACGGCTTGTAAAAAGCGGAACTACCCGTCTTATCCTCGGACACTTGTCTCAGGAAAACAATACCCCACAAATTGCTGAGGCAACTGTTGCAAACTGTCTGCACGGTTTTGTCCGTAACATCGATTATACTCTTTCCGTTGCACCTGTTGAAACAAGCGGCGGTTACATCACTTTTTAAGGAGCAGCTTTATGCTTAATGTAAATCTTATTACTGTAGGAAAACTGAAAGAAAGCTACCTTCGTGACGCTTGTGCGGAATATGCAAAACGTCTCAGTGCTTTCTGCAAACTGAATATTGTTGAGCTGAATGAAAGCCGCCTGAATGATAATCCTTCCGACAAAGAAATTGCAAACGCACTTTCCTCTGAGGGGAAAAACATGCTCAGTTATCTGAACGGCAAGGACTGTTTCAACATCGCAATGTGCATTGAAGGAAAACAACTCTCATCTGAAAAACTTGCAGAGAAAATTTCAAGAATTTCCGTTGACGGAAAAAGCACCTTGAACATAATTATCGGAAGCTCCTGCGGAATTGCAGATGAAATAAAATCAATGTGCCATTTTCGTCTGTCAATGTCAGAAATGACGTTCCCACATCAGCTTGCAAGAGTAATGATTCTGGAACAGATTTACCGTGCTTTTCAGATAAACAATGGTGGAAAATACCACAAATGATACAAAAGTCAGCCTTTGTTATGCTTTTTTTCGTAATTTGTAAAGAAAAATGAAATTAATCATTGACAATTGTTTTTAAAAAAGTTATAATTAATTCAAATAAAGCATAAAGTCGCTTTAGATTTTTCTACGCATTTTTTTATTAATGAGGAGGATTTTGGTTATGGCTACAAAGAAGACTACCCCTGCTGAAAATACTGCTGTTGAAACAAAGGCTGTTGAAGAAGTAAAGACAGAGGCTCCTAAGGCTGCTGAAAAGAAGGCTCCCGCTAAGAAGGAAACTGCTAAGAAGCCTGCTGCAAAGAAAACAACAAAGGCTGCTGAAAAGAAAGCACCTGCTAAAAAGGAAGCTGCTCCTAAGAAGGAAACAGCTAAGAAAACCACTAAGAAAAAGGGGCTTACTTATGAGGATGTTGTTGAAGCCGCTAAGAAGAAGATGGCTGCTGCTGACCTCACAAGAATCAAGTACCCTATCGCTGCAAACGTTGAACTGAACGGTGCTGCTGAAGGTATTTTCTACATCTATATTGATGAAGCTAACAACATTTCCGTTGAACCATACAAGTATAACGACTATGATGTTGAATTCCGTGCTGATGCTGACGCATTTATGGCTGTAATGAACGGCAAGAAGAACATCTATGACGTACTTGCTGATGGCCTTGTTAAGGTAAGCGGCAACGTTAAGAAAGCTATCCTTTTAATCAATGCAGCGCTTTGATTTTCAATGCAGCGCTTTGATTTTCAATGCAGCGCTTTGATTTTCAATGCAGCGCTTTGATTACACTTTAAAATTAAGGGTACCGAGCCATAAACTCGGTACCCGTTTTTTTAGGAGCAGATATGATTTACTACAGATTAACTGATGAAACGGCTTCGGCAAAAAACTTGCATGAAATGGCACATAATTTTCTTTCAGAACTCCTGAAAAAACATTATGGCATTGAACAATACCGCCTTGAAAAAAAAGAACACGGCAAACCGTATCTCCCCGACTATCCGCATATTCATTTCAATTTGAGCCATTGCAAGGGGTTGATTGTGTGCGGCTTTTCCGATGGCGAAATAGGTGTTGACGCGGAGCTTGTACGCCCATACAACGGCAAGGCAGCTAAGCGAATTTTTTCCAGCTGCGAAATGCAACAAGTCGCAGACAGCAACTGTCCCGATGAAACCTTTTTCCGCATCTGGACGCTGAAAGAAGCGCTTGGAAAAAATCTCGGCACGGGACTTTTCTCCTCTCTTTCGGAGGCTGTTTTCCACCTTGACGGCGAACGTCCGAAATGTACGACGCACCCCGAAAAATTCTTCGTGCAGAAAATTATAGCTAAAAAATGGGTTGTCAGCATTTGCGCCGACAACCCATTGACTTTATAAATTATATTAATAGAAACGCTTTCTGTTCTTGAGAACAATAAGTGTAACAACAACAGCTACAGCAACAACTACTGTAATAACAACAATAAGAACGATAGGAACTCCGCCGCTTTCTTCTTCAGCGGAAGGTGCAGCTGTTGTAGCAGCTGTAGTTTTTGCTTCAGTTGCAGCTTCTGTTGCTGCTTCTGTTACAGCCTCAGTTGCAGCAGTTGTAGTAGTTGTAACCTCAGGAACATCAACATTTGTAATAGTGACCTTAGTTGCCTTTACACCAACAAATGTTGCACCGATACATACATTATTTACATCGCTGAGATCTTCCTTACCGCCCAGATCTACGTATGCTTTAACCATATCAGCATATGCAAACTTTGCGGAAGTTTCATCATACTCATAAGGAGTAACCTGACACCAGATCTGTGGCTCTATTGAATAATTCTGAAAAATCAGTTCAGCAGGGTTATAGCCGTTATCAGGCATTGCACCGCCTTCTGTTTCATACTCTATGATAACTTCTGTGTTCTCTGTAAAGTTAGCAATGTTAAAATCAGAAACAGTATATGTAACAGACTGACCCCATGCAGGGCACATTGTAGCCCTTGTTGTGGAAAGCTCAATATCCTTAACTTCTGCAGAAACACATATTGACATTGCCAAAGCAGCAATACATGCAACAGCTGCGGATAAAACGGTTTTTATTATTTTCTTCATAACTGTTCTCCTTCTCTTAATTAAACTATGCGTTATTTCTTTAGCACAGCATATTTTACACATATTATAGATACATACTAATTTTACTCCTTTTGCTCCTCAATGTCAACCACATTCAGAATTTTCAACACTTGACACAAATTCAGCCGTTACACATCAAGTGCACTTTGTTAAATTGACAACAATGTTAAACCGTTTACATTTAATTTGTTACAATTTTTTCGGTAACAATTGAACGTTTAATAAATGAATAATTTAATACCTATGGGTAATGCTATTTCTGAATAAAAACAAAGGAGCAAATTTATGAACAGCCGTAAAATTATACAAGAAATCGACAGCCGACTTGAAAAACTCGGAAATCATTATCATGACAAAAAAGACACGGAAAATAATCCCTACGGCGAAATGCTTGCCGCTGAGTCGAAGCTGCTCAACACCGCTCTTTCCAACGAGCTGAGAAGCCTTAAAGAGTTCATTGAAAACGATGGAAAATAAAAAGTGGAATTAGGAAGGTGAAAAGTGAAATGTGCCCGCCTAAGCGGACATCATAATTCATCATTCCTCATTCCTAATTAACTTTCCTTGTAGCCCCAGCCGTCAAGTCCTGCGCGGCGCATTGCCCCGAAAATGCGGTCGGAGAATCCCTTGTCAAGCTTATCACGCTCAGCAAGAAACTGCTTCGTCGCCTCACGGGAGGTGTGTCCGTCTGCAGGACATTTTGATTTCACAACCTGCAGGTTGTTGCGGTTTGCGGCATTGCGGATATCCTTTTCAGGTGCAAGCACCAGTGGACGTATCATAGTGATATCCTTCCTCGAAAGATAGCTTTTCGGTGCAAAACAACCAAGTCTGCCCTCGTTGAAAAGGTTCATCACAAAAGTTTCAACCACGTCCTCGTAGTTATGTCCGAGGGCGATTTTATTGCAGCCTGCTTCCTTTGCCGCATCGTGAAGTGCACCGCGTCTCATTCGTGCACAAAGACTGCAAGGGTTGCTTTCCTGACGCACATCGAAAACAATCTCGCCGATGTGGGTACGGAGTAGCCTATACTCGATACCCATTTCCCTGCACATTTCGTCCACGGCGGAATAGTCCCCGTCCGTGCCGCCGAAGCGTGGGTCAAGGGTTATTGCAACAATGTCGTACTCAATACCGATAAAGCGTTTCAGCAAAAACAGTCCGCGGAGAAGCACAAGGCTGTCCTTGCCCCCCGAAACGCCCACGGCAATTCTGTCGCCGTCCTGAATAAGGTCGAACTCCTGAATTGCCTTACGCATATAGCCTAAAATTTTCTGCATATATTATACCCTTACTTCCGAAATTATTTCTGAAGTGTGCCGTGGGAAAGTGCTGTGAGGTAAGCGTTGATGAAGCCGTCAAGGTCGCCGTCCATAACAGCGCTGATGTTGCCGTTTTCGTGGCCTGTACGGTGGTCCTTAGCGAGGGTGTAAGGCATAAATACGTAGGAACGAATCTGTGCGCCCCAAGCGATTTCCTTCTGCACGCCCTTGATGTCCTCAATCTTTTCAAGGTGCTCACGTTCCTTGATTTCAACCAGCTTGGAAACAAGCATCTTCATAGCGTAGTCCTTGTTCTGATACTGGCTTCGCTGTGTCTGACAGGATACAACGATACCTGTAGGAATGTGTGTAAGACGTACCGCAGAGGAAGTCTTGTTAACCTTCTGTCCGCCTGCACCTGATGCACGGTAGAAGTCGATTTCCAGGTCTTCTGGACGGATTTCGATATTCAGGTCAGCATCGTCCATTTCAGGCATTACTTCGAGAGAAGCAAAGGAAGTCTGACGACGTCCTGATGAG
This sequence comes from Oscillospiraceae bacterium, assembly GCA_018110825.1. Classification (GTDB taxonomy): domain Bacteria; phylum Bacillota; class Clostridia; order Oscillospirales; family Ruminococcaceae; genus RGIG8773. The sequence goes on along the minus strand of JAGBCL010000059.1, from coordinate 16,614 downwards.
TCAAATGGGGAGATACGGACAAGACGGTGTACGCCTGTTTCGGACTTCATAAAGCCATAAGCGTTAAGGCCTTCGATAAGGATGGAAGCGGATTTCAGACCTGCTTCGTCGCCGTCCAGATAGTCAAGAGTTGTAACCTTGTAGCCGTGGCTTTCAGCCCACATATTGTACATACGGAAAAGCATCTGTGCCCAGTCCTGAGCCTCTGTACCGCCTGCGCCAGCGTGGAAGGTGATGATAGCGTTCTTGCTGTCATACTCGCCTGTGAGAAGAGTTGTAAGCTTCATTGCTTCAAGTTCCTTTACGAACTGGTCAGCATCACGCTTGATTTCGAGAGCAGCTTCCTCGTCCTCTTCCTCCTCCATAGTAAGCTCAATCATTGTGAGGCAGTCCTCAAGCTTTTCGTTGAGCTTGTCATAGCTTGCAATTGTATTTTCGTTGTGCTTGATAGTCTGCATAACCTTGTTGGAATTTTCAATGTCGTTCCAGAAGCCTTCCTTTGCGGACTCCTCCTGAAGCTGTGCATTTTCTTCCTTAGCCTTGTCGATATTCAGGATTGTGTAAAGCTCCTTCATATCCTTTCTGTATCCTTCAAGCTCAACTCTGAGTTCGTCAAGTAATAACATTGTGTTTCCTCCTGTATATGATAAATTTATTGTATCGTTTTATTAATCGCTTTATTCGGTTTACATCTTAACCCTTCCTTTTTGTTGTACAAAGCATCATTTTTCTTTCTCTTTCTTCACGTTTTCAGCGTAGCCCACAGGCTTGAGCTTGGACTGTCCAAAGCGCTGTGCACTGTAGAGTCCCCAGTAGCCCGAAAGCATATAACTGATTGCGATTGCCAGTGCGTAGTAGGCAAGACCGCCTGCACCGAAAAGTTCTATGCCTAAAATAATTGTTGCAAAAGGACAGTTCGTCACGCCGCAGAAAACCGCCAGCAGACCAACCGCCGCACCGAAGCTTGGGTCAAGTCCCAACAGACCGCCAACCACGCAGCCAAAGGTTGCTCCCGTAAAGAAGCTTGGCACAATTTCACCGCCCTTGAAGCCTGCACCCAGGGTCAGTGCCGTGAAGCCGATTTTCAGCAGGAACGCAACAGGCGAAGCCTCGCCCTCGAATGCACGCTCGATAACGTCCATTCCTGCACCGTTGTAGTCAGTTGTTCCGAGAAGCACGGTCAGCAGAATTACGATTGCCGAGCCTGTTAAAATCTGTAAATAATCATTTTTGAAATATTTTTCAAAAGTCTTTTTTGCCGCCTTGATAACCACACAGAACAGCACGCTTACCGCCGCACAGCCTATGCCCAGTGCTGCAACACGTACAAGGTCAAGTCCCGAATTTCCGTCAAGTGCAGGTATGCCCTGAACGATGAAGCTTTCAGGCTTTACAGCAAAAATTCTTGCCACAACGCTTGCCGCAATTCCCGAAATCATACAGGGAACAAGTGCCGCGTACTGTGCCGACGCAACGATTACAACCTCAACAGCGAAAACCGCCGCCGCTATCGGTGTACCGAACAACGCCGAGAAGCCCGCTGCCATACCGCACATAATCAGTGTAGCGGTGTCCTCCTTGTCAAGCTTGAGAATTTTCCCAACTGGAGAAGCAAGACTTCCGCCCATCTGAAGCGCCGCACCCTCACGGCCTGCCGAGCCTCCTGAAAAATGGGTCAGGAAGGTTGCCGCAAAAATCAGCGGAGCAAGCTTCAGCGAAACCTTTTCCTCACCCCGTGCACCCTTGATGATGCAATTTGTACCAGGGTCATTGGACATTCCCAGCAGCTTGTATATTGCCACGATAAGCACACCCGCAACAGGCATCGTGAATATTATTGCCCTGTTTTCTGTGCGAAATTCCGTTGCAAAGCTGAGTGCGTGATGAAAACCCACACCAACCAGTCCCACAATCAGACCTACAAGCGTCGCAATCAACAGCCACTTCACAAAGGCCTTTATCAGCGCAGTATAGTTATGCGCCACCGTTTCGAATTTCATTCCGTCCTCATACGGAAGCTTTTTCGACATTCATATTTCCCCTATTCCTTAATCTTCCAACATCAACAGCAGTTCACGCAGAAGCTTGCAGGCAACCGCTGTTGACACACCGCTTGGGTCGTACTGTGGTGACAGCTCGTTAATGTCAGCGCCCACGATATTCAGCCCCTTCAGCTTCAGCACCGCTTCAAGCAACTCCATAAACTGCACGCCCCCTGCTTCGGGAGTACCCGTGCCAGGGAAAATTGACGGGTCCATAACGTCCATATCAATTGTCAGGTACACGTTTTTGCCCTTTAATTCCTCAACAGCCTTTTCGATGCCGTCAAGGTTAAATTTATTCATCTTCGTATGTTCAGCCGCAAACTTAAATTCCTTACGCTCGCCGCTTCTTATGCCAAACTGGTAGATGTGACCGTCGCCAACCATTTCATGACAGCGACGCATTACACAAGCGTGGGATTTCTTCACCCCAAGGTAATCGTCACGCAAATCAGCGTGCGCGTCAAACTGTATGATATACAAATCCTTGTATTTGTTATAAACCGCCGTAACCGCACCCAGTGTTACCGAGTGCTCGCCGCCAAGCATAAACGGACGCTTGCCGTCGGCGAGAATTTCCGACGTAAGCTCCTCAATCTGTGCAAGGGCAGTATCAACGTTACCGATGCAAAGTTCAGGGTCGCCAGCGTCAAAAATGCTGTAGTCAAGCAAATCCTTGTCCTGATATGGCGAGTAGGTTTCTATGCCGAAGCTTTCGCTGCGGATAGCCTTGCTTCCGAAGCGGGTGCCGGGACGGTATGAGGTTGTGCTGTCGAATGGTGCACCGAAAATAACCGTTTTCGCCGCCTCGTATTCGCAGTCACAGCCGATAAAAGCATTTCTTTCAATTTGCATAGTTGTTCCTCTTTGTATAAATTAATTTGCGTTTTCCAAAAGTTCCTTTACGTAGTTTGGTATCGCAAAACAACCCCTGTGTAAATCGGTGTTGTAGTAACGTGTTTTCAGACCAAGGCTGTTCCACTTCTCAATATCCGCAGTCAGCGGGTCAATTGCCTTTGAAGCGAAACCGAAAAGCCAGTGTCCCGACGGATAAGTAGGAATGTGTGCCTGATAAACCCTGCACACGTCAAAAAATTCCTTGATACGCTTGTGTGCCCTCTGCATAGCCTTTGCATCGTCAGCGTAATAGGGACTTTCGTGCTGATTTACAAGGATACCCTTTTCGGTCAACGCATTAAAGCAGTTTCCGTAGAACTCACTTGTGAACAGTCCCTCACCCGGACCAAACGGGTCAGTGCTGTCCACAATAATCAAATCGTAGCAGTTTTCCTTCCTGCGCACAAAACGCAGACCGTCATCATACACAATATTGACTCTCTGGTCATCAAGACTGCAAGCTGTCTGCTGTAAGAACTCCTTGCTGACCTCCACAACACGCTTGTCAATTTCAACCATATCTATATGCTCAATCGTGTCGTACCTTGCAAGCTCACGGACAGTTCCTCCGTCGCCTGCGCCGATAACGAGAACATTTCTTATTTCGGGATTAGAAGCCATAGCAACGTGAGTAATCATTTCGTGATATATGAACTCGTCCTTTTCGGTGAGCATCATAAGTCCGTCAAGAGTGAGAAAACGCCCGAACTCCTTGCTTTCAAAAATATCAATTCTCTGAAACTCGCTCTGCTCGCTGTGAAGCTGTCTGTCAACACGGATTGACATCTTCACGTCGGGTGTATGCGGCTCACTGAACCATAAATCCATAGCTTAAAATCCTTTCTCAAAATTACTTTCTCACAGCATTTTCAACCGTTTCTGCAATAACCCTTGCCTTTTCCTTTATCTCAACGTGATTATCCTTGTAATAAACACGAAGACATATCACCGATGCAATCAGCCAAAATACAGCTGCCGCAAAGCCTGTAACGATAAGGACCATATCGGAGCCGTTTACAATCGACAGCACCGAAACCACTATCATTATAAGCACCAGCGCAGACATAACAAGTCCCGAATACAGATAGGACTGGCTTTTTGCAACCCTATAATTTCTGTCATAATAATTTTTCACAGCAATTCCTCCCGTCAGACAATAACCTTGATGTTTTCTATCTCCATATCCTCCGTACCCGTCATCATACAGCCACGCTCCTTAGAGTATCGGATATACGCAAGAATTTCCTCCGTAATCCTCTCCCCTGGGGCAAGTATCGGAATACCAGGCGGATAGCACATTACAAACTCACCGCTGATTTTCCCTGCGCTTTTTTCAATCGGCATAGAAACCTGCTCACCGTAGAAAGCCGCCTGAGGTGAAAGCACAACCTGCGGGTTGATATATTCGTGGTCAAGCATACCCGTCTTATCCTTGGCAAAACGGCGCTTTATCTCGGCAAGTGCGGAAACCAGTCTTTCGATATCCTTCCACATATCACCTGCGGAAATGTATGCAAGAATATTTCCTATATCGCCGAATTCAATCTGGATATCGTAGTTGTCACGGAGATAGTCGTAAACCTCGATACCCGCAAGACCTATATCACGTGTATGCACCGAAAGCTTGGTGCGGTCAAAATCGTATATATCATCGCCGTTGATAAGCTCGTCGGCAAATGCGTAGTAGCCGCCGATTTTGGAGATTTCCACTCTTGCATAAGCGGCGTTGTTCACAGCCTTCTCCACGATTTCCTTGCCGTGCAGAGCAAGGTTGCGTCTGGAAATATCCAGCGATGACATAAGCAGATATGAACCGCTTGTTGTCTGTGTAAGATTTATTACGGCACGGACTCTGCCCTCGGTTACACCGAATTTTTCAGCACCCTTGCCGATAAGCAGAAAGCTGCTCTGTGTAAGCGAGCCGCCCGACTTGTGCATTGAAACCGCCGCCATATCGGCACCTGCCGCCATAGCTGAAATCGGGAGATTTTCCCCGAAGTAAAGATGTGTGCCGTGAGCCTCGTCAACAATAACAGCCATTCCGTGAGAATGGGCAAGGTCGGTAATTCTCTTCAGATCTGAGCAAATTCCGTAGTAGGTGGGGTTGTTCACGAAAACCGCCTTTGCGTCGGGGTTTTCAAGGATAGCCTTTTCCACGTCCTTGACGCTCATTCCCAAAGGGATACCCAGCTTTTCGTTTACACCGGGGTTGACGTAAACGGGAATTGCACCACTTAAAATAAGCGCGTTGATTGCGCTTCTGTGCACGTTTCGGGGCATAATGATTTTCTCCCCAGCCTTACAGACGGAGAGCACCATTGACTGCACCGAGGAGGTTGTTCCCCCCACCATAAAAAAGCAGTAAGCCGCTCCGAATGCCTCTGCCGCAAGCTCCTCAGCTTCCTTGATAACGGAAGTTGGGTGGCAGAGATTATCCAGCGGCTTCATAGAATTTACATCAACGGAAAGACAGGTTTTCCCGAGAAACTCAGTCAGCTCGGGATTACCCTTTCCGTGCTTGTGTCCCGGTACGTCAAAGGGCACTACCCTTGCGTCACGGTATCTCAAAAGCGCGTCATAAATCGGCGCTCTGTGCTGGTCAAGCATTTTCATCATTCCTTTTCAGCGTGTTATCAGCCGTCAACGTCGAGAATCCACTCGTCACGTCCCGACTGGTACTCATAGTAGTCCTTGCCGTCGACAGAAATTGCATACATACCGAAAAGTCTGTCTGCATTTTCTCCCGCAGGTGTGCGCCATGAATAAACATAGACCTTCACACCATCAATGAGCATAACATTTTCTTCTGAAAGGAAGTCCGTTTCGGTGTCGTAGCCCTTTCCCTTGAGGTAATTGACCATTTTGGTTTTTGCGGAATTGACCGAAATCTCGGAGGACGGCTTCTCACCGCAACCTGCAAGGCACAGCACAACCATCAGCATTACCGTCGCAGCAATCACCTTTGCTATGTTTTTCATACGCTTTCACCTCTTTCTCAATAGATGTTCATACCGCTGAAAATTTCAATCATCTCACGTCTGAGAGAGTCATTGATTTCAAGACGCTTCTTAGGCGCAAGCTCGTAGGTATCGGTATTGAAAAGATAATTCTGGAGGAAAATCTCCTTAATCATCATCTTAGTGTGGAAAATATTTGACTGATAAACGTTCACGTCAACAGCGTCGTAACGCTCAAGGGTATCCTTTGCGATATAGTCCTGAATTGACGTGATATCGTGGTCGATAAACAACTTCTTGCCCTTTTCGTCACGGGTAAAGCCTCTTACACGATAGTCAATTGTGATAATATCCGAATCGAAGCTACCGATGAGGTAATCCAGCGACTTCAGCGGGGTAATTGTTCCGCAGGTAGAAACGTCGATATCAACCCTGAACGTGGTAATTTCGTTTTCGGGGTGAAACTCGGGATAAGTATGCACCGTAAGATGGCTCTTGTCAAGATGTCCCGCAATGCTCTGCTTTTCGGGAGAGGAAACCATTCTCATATTACAGGACTCATCGATTTCATCATAATCACGATGGTCCTCGGAAACCAGCAGCGTAACCGAAGCACCCTGCGGCTCGTAGTCCTGCTTGGAAATGTTCAGTACATTTGCCCCTATCATCTCCGTAACGTCGCAAAGAATTTTTGTCAGACGGTCGGAGTTGTACTGTTCGTCAATGTATTTTATATAATCCTGCTGCTCTCTGGCACTTTTAGCGTAGCAAATATCGTAAATATTGAAGCTGAGAGTTTTAGTCAGGTTATTAAACCCGTAAAGCTTGAGCTTGTCGTTCAACCCTATCCTCACGTTCCTTTCTTTTTAACTTTAAATGAGAATATACTCATTGAAATAATACGATAAAATGGTGAAAAAGTCAATAGATATTCTGAAAATAATGTGGAATTTGGAATGTGGAAAGTGAAATTATTTTTGATGTACAATGCTATTCTTTGCAAAAACCTTGTTCATTTTAAATACATATACTTTTCAAACTCTTTTTCAACATCTGAAAGACTACTGCTGTCAGCATATTGTATATCAACACGTACAAACAGCTCTTGTGAAACACCGTTCCAACATTCAAAATCAACCCAGTAAAGCGAATTTGACTCATACAAGGTAATTTCAGCTGTTCCGCCGCAGGAATCAGCAAGTGTTACAGTATAGCTGTGGCGATGAGTTTCTGTATAATTCCGATTTGCAATTTTCAATCCGATACTTTCCCAGACTTTTTCCCTATCGCAAATCCATTTCTCAAAGTCAGCAAATAATCTGTCACCCATATATAATTCCTCATTCCACTTTCCTAATTTCTAATTTTAGCGTACCATTCCTTCACAACGGCCTCAGCCTTCTTACCCACAATGGAAAATCCCATTTCAGGGTCACGCTGTGGGATTTTTGTGTACCAGTCCCACCAGAAATAGCCTGCAAACCAAGGCTCGTCCCACATTGAACGGAAGCAGGATTCGTAGAAGTTAGCTTGCTCGTCCTCGTCATAAGGGAACTCCTTGTGGCTGAAATCGTAAGGCATCATTGCACAGCCCTTTGCACTTCGGCAGCCGATTTCCATAAAGATAATCTGCTTGCCGCCGTTTGCACGGGAAAGCTCAGCAAGACGTTCCTTCTGCTTGTCCCATTCAGCCTTCATATTCTCCATGCTGTCCCCAGGAACTTTTCCGACACCGTAATAAGCGGAAGTACCGATATAGTCACAAGCGTCCCACCACTTTACACCGAATTCCTTGCCGTGGTTGGTGTTATACACGATAGGACCGTGGTAAATCTTACGTACTTCCTCGATAGCCTTGCGCCAATAGTCAACCTTATGCTCCGTGCCAAGCATTTCACAGCCCACGCAGAACATTTCACAGCCAGTTTCCTCGGCAATTTCAGCATAGTGGCAAAGAAAAGCCGTGTAGCAGTCAAACCATTCCTTCCAGTAATCCTTGTCGCCCCATTCTCTTTCGGGGAAGTAGATATTTGCACGCCACACACCGTCAGCACTGTTGACGATTGGCTTCATACAAACCTTTAAACCGAGTGCGTGAAGCTTGTCAGCGGCGGCTGCAACGTCCTTGTCGGTAACTGTGTAGCGGTAGTCGGGGCGGATAATCGTTGAGCTGAAGCTGTCCTGATGAACTACGAAAGCAAGTGCCGCCCAGTCGCCGCCCAGCCCTGCAAGTCTTTCCATGGAAACAGCCGCTTCCTCTGTGCGGTAAGCGCCGCGTCTGCCGTCAAAGCCGTATGTGAAACCTTTTATAAACATAGTAATCCGTCCTTTCAGTTAAATGGATTTTACTTTTCTAAGCAGCTTCGCTGCTTTTAGGAACGCCCTCACTTGCAGGGCGTTCCTCTTTTTCGGCTTGCCGCCGAAAAATTCACCTTTGCGGAGCGCCTCTGAGGCAAAAGTATTTCGCCCTTCTGCGTAACCCATTCAAAGAATTGGTTTGGCGACTCAGGGGCTCTGCCCCCAAGACCCCCGCAACCTTGAAAGGTTGACGAACTTTTTAATATTTGTTTTTTTAAGTTTGCTCGAACTGCGAATTGTAGAGATTAGCGTAAAATCCGCCCTTGTCGAGGAGCGTTTCGTGGTTGCCCTGCTCGATGATGTTGCCGTCCTTCATAACAAGGATTACGTCTGCATCACGGATTGTTGACAGACGATGGGCAATGATGAAGCTTGTCTTGCCCTTCATCAGCTTTGCAAAGGCACTCTGAATTTTCAGCTCTGTACGTGTATCAATGCTTGAAGTCGCTTCGTCAAGAATGAGCATAGGCGGGTTGGTAAGCATAATTCGTGAGATACAAAGCAGCTGCTTCTGACCCTGTGAAAGTGTGCCACCGTCCTCGGAAACAACGGTATCGTAGCCCTTCGGCAGACGTCTTATGAAGCTGTGGCAATGGGACATCTTTGCCGCCGCAACGATTTCATCCTCGGTAGCGTCGGGCTTGCCGTAGGCGATATTCTCGCGGATTGTTCCCGTGAAAATCCAGGTATCCTGAAGCACCATTCCGAACAGCGCACGAAGTTCCTCACGCTTCATGTCACGGATATCATTTCCGCCCACCTTTATTGCACCCTCACGCACGTCGTAGAAACGCATAAGCAGGTTAATGAGCGTTGTTTTTCCGCAGCCTGTGGGGCCTACGATTGCAATTCTCTGACCCGCCTTTACGTCAAGGTTAACGTCCTCCAACAGCTTCTGTTCAGGCTTGTAGGAGAAGGACACGTCCTCAATTGTGAGTGTGCCGTCAGCAACCGCAGGTGCAGGCGGTTCCTTTTCGGGAATTTCCTCAATTTCGTCAAGCACGGCGAAAACACGTCTTGCGGAGGCAAATGCCGCCTGCAATTCGGTGATAACACCCGTGATTTCGTTGAACGGCTTGGTGTACTGGTTTGCGTAGCTTAAAAATGTAGCAATCTGACCGACGGACATTGCTCCAGCTGCGCCGCTGATAACGGAAATTGCGCCAAAAACACCCGTTGCCACGTATACTATATTATTTACAAAACGTGTGCAGGGGTTTGTGAGTGCGGAATAGAACTGTGCTCTTACACCGCAGGTGTAGAGTCTGCCGTTGATTTCCTCGAACCTGTTCTGCGCTCTGTCTTCGTAGGCAAAGGCCTTGACGATTTTCTGTCCGCCAACAAGCTCCTCGATACAGCCGCTGAGTTCCCCTCGGATTGAGGACTGCTCACGGAATTTATCGTGGCAAAGCTTTGTGATAAATGCCGCTACAAAAAGGGAAAGCGGTGTAATGAAGATTACCACGAGGGCAATCTTCACGTTGATACGGAGCATAAAGATAATCGTGCCGAGGATTGTTACAATACCCGTCAGGAACTGTGAAAAGCTCTGCAGCATACCGTCGGAAATTGTTTCGATGTCAACGGACATACGGCTGATGATGTCGCCGCGTGCGGTGCTGTCGATGTAATTCAGCGGGACTCTGTCCAGCTTTGCGTATAAATCACGGCGCATATCGCTTACAGCACGGTAGGTAATCTTATACGTGCAATAGGACATCACCCAGCTGAAAAGCGCCGAAACAACAACGGTTATTGCGATGTAGAGAACGTAGCGCTTGACGCCGTCGAAGTCAACATTATTCTCACCGATGATGTAGTCAATACCACGACCAACGAGGATAGGTGTGTAGAGGGAAAGCATGACGCTTACGATTGCCGCAATTACCGCAGGAACAAGAAGTGCGGCGCAGGGCTTGGTGTAGCTTAAAATTCGTTTTACAACAGGTTTCTTGCTCATGCCTTTGCACCTCCCTCTTGTGACATAACAATTTCACGGTAAACCTCACAGCTTTCCATAAGCTGTTCGTGAGTACCGAGTCCAACAGCCTCGCCATCATCGAGGACGATGATTTTGTCGGCATACTTTATGGAGGTTGCACGCTGTGAAACGATGATAACGGTCATATTGTCGGTGTGGGATGCGATAGCCTTTCTCAGTGCCGCATCCGTTGCAAAGTCAAGTGCAGAGGCACTGTCGTCAAGGATAAGTATTTCGGGGTTGCCAACCAGCGCACGGGCAATGGTAAGTCTTTGCTTCTGACCACCGGAAAGGTTGCGTCCGCCCTGATTTATAATAGTATCAAAGCCGTCTGGCATCTTGTCGATGAATTCCTTTGCCTGAGCAATTTCAGCCGCTTTGACAAGTTCGGCATCGGTTGCGTTTGCGTCGCCCCAGCGGAGATTTTCTGCAATTGTTCCCGAGAAAAGCATAGCCTTCTGCGGAACAACACCAATCTTGTTTCGGAGTGCGTCGAGAGTATAGTTTTTCACGTTCTCGCCGTCAATAAGCACCTCGCCCTGTTCGGCATCATAGAAACGGGGGATAAGGTTCACAAGGGTGGATTTACCCGAACCTGTACCGCCGATTACACCGAGAGTTTCGCCCTTATTCAGCGTAAATGTGATATTTTCAACAGCGTTGTCGCCATTTTCACTGTAAGAAAAGGACACGTCCCTGAACTCAATTTTCGGCGCGTTTTCATTTTCCTTAGCACCCTCGCCGTCAACGATTGTTGTTTCAACCTCAAAAACCTCGTTGATACGTGTTGAGCTTGCCGCCGCCTTTGTGAACAGCACAACAAGATTTGCCACAACAACAAGGGCAACGGAAATCTGTGTCATATAGTTTACGAAAGCGATAACCTGACCCTGTGTAAGTGCACCGCTTTCTACACGGAAGCCGCCGAACCAGACGATTGCCGCAATTGCAAGGTTCATAATTGCGTATGTAAGGGGGTTGAGAAGTGCAGAAAGACGTCCCACACGCATTGAAATTTCAGCGTAGTCGTCATTTGCCTCGTCGAAGCGTTCCTGCTCCTTTTCCTGTCTTGAAAAGGCACGGATTACCCTTGCACCCGAAAGGCTTTCACGGGTGATAAGGCTGATTTTGTCCAGCTTTTTCTGTATCACGCGGTAGAAAGGTACCGAACGTGACATAATAAAGTAAAGCACAGCCGCAACAAGCGGAATTACCGCAAGGAATATCAGCGACAGCTTCACGTCGATTGTCATAGCCATTACTGCCGCACCAACCACGAGGAACGGTGCACGGACAACAAGTCTGATGAGCATTGCAACTGCACTCTGCACCTGATTTACGTCGTTTGTGATACGTGTGATAAGTGACGGCGTACCGAACTTGTCAAGCTCAGCGTGGGAAAAAGTTCCGATGTGGCGGAACAAATCGTTTCTGATTATCGTACCCACACCCTGCGAAGCACGGGATGCAAGATACTGACAGACGAGGGTTGAGCAGAGCCCGAAAACTCCCATAAGAATCATCAGACCGCCCATTCTGAAAATGTACTCCTTGCCTGCGCCGCCGTTGATGCCCTTGTCGATGATTTCCGCCATAATCAACGGAACAATAAGCTCGAAAATCGCTTCAATCAGCTTTGCGGCAGGACCTATGATAAGCTCCTTTTTGAAACCGCCAAGATATCTTTTTGCCAGCTTAAACATCGCCGCCCTTATCCCCCTTTTTTCTGAAAATAACCAGCTTGCTGAAAAGGTAATTCAGCACCAGTATGAAAATCTGCGCAATCAGCTTCATAATGTACTCATTCTGCTCCAGCACTCTTACCGTGAAGCTCATAAACCCTAATTCAAGGAAGTAGGTCACAAGTCGTGCACTGTAAAATGCCGCCGCCTGTGAAAGCCATTCCTTTTTGGTTTTGGACTCATTCTTGAACACCCACACCTTGTTGGTGAAAAAGGCAAAGGTCACGGCGCAAATCCAGCTTATTGTGGTGTTTACCTCTGTGGGCAGACCAAAATATTTTGCGATGTACTGCGTACCGATTGAGATTACGGTTGTCATCGCGCCTACTATTAAATATAACAGCACCGATTCGTGCTTGTCGTAGAAATCCTGTATCCATTTCGGAAAGACCGAAAGTATCTTTCGTATCAGCTTGTCCAAATTGTCAACCTCCGTGTAAATTTATACATACAAAGTTATTATACCATATCTTATCCAAAAAATCATTAACTAATGTAAAATATTTCTGTATATGCTGTATATTTCCATATAAGATTAGGCTAAATTATGGAATTTATACTGAAAATGCTTGCATTAAATGTAAATGTATGCTATGATATATGTTATTATCGTCAGGTAAAGTGACTTGACGGTAAAATAATTATTTTTTCTAAACAAGAAAGGTCAGGTTTTTTATCGTGAAGTACATAGCGATAGCGTGTCTCCTCGTAATGTCCGCACTCTTTTCATCAATGGAAACGGCGTTTTCCACAGTAAACAAAATCCGTCTGAAGCATCAGGCTGCAAATGGCAGCAAGAAGGCTGAGCGTGCCCTGAAAATTGCCGAAAACTTCGACAAGGCTCTTACCACTATTCTCGTGGGCAACAACATTGTAAATATTCTTTCTTCTTCTCTTGCTACTATCATCTGTACAAGCCTGTTCGCAAAAAAGTTCGGTACAGCAACCGCTGCGGCTATTTCAACAGCTTCAATGACCGTTCTTGTTCTCATCTTCGGTGAGATTATGCCGAAGTCCTTTGCAAAACAGCACGCTGAAAGCTGTGCACTTGCTTTTGCCGGACTTCTCGGTGCGATAATGTGGCTTCTGACACCTATTTCTGCTATTTTTGCTCAACTCCAAAAGGCTATGGCAAAGCTTTCCAAAGCAGGTGATGCACCTAACTTTACTGAAGATGAACTGAAATACATCATCAATGAAATCGAGGACCAGGGTGTTCTTGAGGAGCAGGAAAGTGAGCTTGTAAAGTCTGCTCTTGAGTTTGACGAAACAACCATTGAACAGATACTTGTTCCGAGAGTCAAGGTTGTGGCTGTTGAGCGTAATGATGACCCTGACGAGATTATGGAAATCTTTATCCGTGACCGCTACACAAGACTTCCCGTTTATGACAAGTCAATTGATAACATTGTTGGTCTTATCAACGAAAAGGACTTTTTCGCTCTGAAATTCCGTTCCGACAGCAAGCCGATAAGCATTGAAGACATTATTCAGAAGGCTCTCTACGTTTCGGAAATGAAGCTTATTTCCGAGGTGCTGTACGAAATGCAGCGTACCAAAATCCATATGGCAATTGTTAAAGACCAGTACGGCGGCACAAGCGGTATTGTAACAATGGAGGACATCATTGAAGAACTTGTCGGTGAAATCTATGACGAAACTGACGAAGTAGTTGACAATGTTGTTGAAATTGCAAAGGATATGTATGATGTTCAGGCTGATTTAAGCATTAACGATATGCTTGAGGAACTTGAACTTCCCGATAATCTCATTGAAACAGACAGCAACACCGTTGGCGGCTGGGTAATGGAACTGTTCGGACGTATTCCCGAGGAGGGAGCAACCGAAACAAGCGGTATGTTTACTGTAACAATTCTTGAATCAGACGAACAGTCCGTTTCAAGAGTCGGAATCAAGGTTGATATGCCCAAGGAGAACAATGAAGAATAAATCGAACTCCGCAGAAAAATCTGCGGAGTTTTTCTATAAATTATCATTTGTAAAAATAAATATTGCTAATCTGAAAAAAATGCTATATAATATAGGTATACTCTATCCGAAAGGTTGATTGAAATGAAAGACGGATTTCTCCGTGTTGCGGCGGTAACACCCGATATAAAGGTTGCCGACTGCGACCACAATGCCGATGAAATAATTAAGTATGCAAAGGAAGCGGCACGCAATGACGCTTCTGTAATAGTATTCCCTGAGCTTTGCATCACGGGAAGCACCTGCGGGGATTTGTTCCTGCAAAAAACTTTGCTTGACGGGGCAAAAAAAGCTGTTAAGCGTGTCGCAGATGAAACAGCCGATTGCAATGCTCTTATTATAGTCGGTTTTCCATTTGAAATATACAATAAGCTTTACAACTGTGCTGCTGTCATAACAAATGGTAAAGTCGTTGGAATTGTTCCTAAAAAGGTCGTTTTAAACTATGGTGAGTTTTGTGAGGCGCGTTATTTTGCTGAATGGAATGGTGGATTTGATGATGTATATTCAGAATTGACAGCACCCTTCTTTACCGTCTATATAGGTGACAGATTGTTTAAATGCACAGATTTTCACGAACTTGTTGTCGGAGTTGAAATTGGTGATAATGGTAACGCATCTGAACTTGCGGCAGAAGGTGCAACCGTTATCTGCAACCTTTCCGCTTCACCTGAAATCGTGGGCAGAAGCAGTGCTGTGAAAAAGCTTGCCGAGGTAAAATCTGCCGAACTTCACTGCGGATATATCCGTGCAAACGCAGGTATGGGAGAGTCAACCCGTGACCTTGTTTTCAGCGGTTATAACCTTGTCGCCGAAAACGGAAAGGTTATTGCCGAAAGCAAGAAGTTTACAACAGGCATAACTTACACGGAAATCGACCTTTTCAGAATTGCCGCAGAAAGAAGAAAGGTAAATACATTTGCTGTTGATACCCGAAAACGCAATTTTGAAATGAAATATGATACTTTCCCATTTTCATTAAATTTGAAATATCTAAATTTACAGCGTCATTTTCCCCTCAATCCGTTTGTACCCGAGGTCAAGGATGAACTCCGCAATCGCTGTGAGGAAATCCTCACAATGCAGGCAACGGGACTTGCTACACGTCTGCGCCACATTAACTGCAAGACGGCTGTTGTGGGGCTTTCGGGCGGTCTTGACAGCACTCTTGCTCTCATCGTAACCGTTCACGCTTTCGATATGCTTGGACTTGACCGCAAGGGGATTGTTACTGTAACAATGCCTTGCTTCGGCACGACGAGTCGTACCAAAAATAATGCGTATTATCTTGCTGAGGCTTACGGTGTAACGTTGAAGGAAATCAACATCGCCGCCGCTGTACGTCAGCATTTTGCAGACATTGGACAGGACGAAAGCAATCTTGATGTAACCTACGAAAATTCACAGGCACGCGAGCGCACACAGGTGCTTATGGACATTGCAAATATGATGAACGGACTTGTTATCGGTACGGGTGACCTTTCCGAGCTTGCTCTCGGTTGGGCAACCTACAATGGCGACCATATGTCGATGTACGGTGTAAATGGTTCTGTTCCGAAAACGCTGGTGCGTCATCTTGTTGCATTTGAGAGCAACAACACCGAGGATACAAAGCTTTCCGAGGTGCTCCGTGACATTCTTGACACACCTGTTTCCCCTGAACTTCTTCCCCCTAAAGAGGGCGAGATTTCTCAGAAAACCGAGGATATCGTCGGACCTTACGAGCTGCACGATTTCTTCCTTTACTACCTGGTACGCTGTGGCTTTGCGCCAAGCAAGATTTTCCGCATTGCCGAAAAAACCTTTGATGGCATTTACGACAGTGCAACAATAAAAAAATGGCTCACAATTTTCGTGCGCCGATTCTTCACTCAGCAGTTCAAGCGTTCTTGCTTACCTGACGGACCAAAGGTTGGCACAGTTTCCCTGTCACCGAGAGGGGACTGGAACATGCCTTCCGACGCTTGCGTTCGCTTATGGCTTGAGGATTTGGAAAAATAAAAGTAAACGGACGATACACTATGTACCGTCCGTTTTAATTTGCATACATGCAAAAAAGACCACCCTTAAAGGGTGGTCTTCATTGTGTTTAGAACTGTCAAGCTGAACGCTTAATTTGTTCAAGGCAACTCTTACTGGAGAAGTGAGAGAACGCTCTGTGGGAGCTGGTTTGCCTGAGCAAGCATAGACTGAGAAGCCTGTGTAAGGATGTTCTGCTTTGTAAAGTTCATCATCTCTGTAGCCATATCTGTATCACGGATTCTGGATTCAGCAGATGTGAGGTTTTCAACTGTTGTGTTCATGTTATCGATCTTGTGTTCAAGTCTGTTCTGGAGAGCACCGAAGGATGCACGAACCATGTTAACCTTGTTAAGAGCAACGTCAATCTGGTCGATAGCCTTGTTAGCTGTTTCCTGAGTAGAAAGGTCAACGAGTGCTTTGCCGTCCTTATTAACGAGACCGAGACCGAATGAAGAACAGTTAAGAGCGCCACCATGAGCAGCATTTGCAAGAGTTCCAACGTCTTCGTCAAGTGTTTCAAGGTAAGAATAGTCAAAGTTGAACTCTACAGCGTCCTTTGCACGAGCACCAACCTGGAGAGTAACTGTGCTGCCGTCATTGTAATCAGCCTGAACCTTTTTAGGGCT
>JAGBCL010000058.1 GCA_018110825.1 Oscillospiraceae bacterium | reverse complement strand
TGGTAACAGTCTTGCAGGAAGTTGGAGCTGGCAGAGCACAAATGTTGTTCCGGTAGTAAATAATAGTGGTTATATTGCAGTATTTACACCAACAGACAGTACGAATTATGAAACTGTGACAAGAACTATCGCAGTAACTGTAGAAAAGGCTGCTCCCACAATAACAACCGAGCCTTATGCAGCAGCAGGTCTTGTTTATGACGGCTCTGCAAAGGTACTTGTATACGAAGGTGCTGTAACAGGCGGCAGCTTTGTTTACAGCTTAACAGGCAACAATTTCACAGCTACACTTCCCACAGCAACAGAGGCGAAGGAATATACTGTATATTGGAGAGTAGCAGGCGACGAAAATCACAATAATTCTGAAACCTTTAATTTCAAGGTTACTATCGCAAAGGCAACTCCTCCTGCACTTACAATTCCCACAGCGACATCTATTACCTACGGTGAAAAGCTCTCCGCCTCTACATTGAGCGACAGCTCTTGGGCGTGGGTTGACGGAACGATAGTTCCCAACGCAAATGCTGACTACAACGCATATATTGAGGTTGACGACAGTAATTACGATTATACAGGTGTTGATGGCTATGACGATGTTAATCACAGAGTTGTAAGAGATATTACTGTAATAATTAACAGGGCAACTCTTACAATTACCGCAAATAGCTACACAATCAAGGTCGGCTCTGCACTCCCCACATACGAGTATACAGTAACAGGTCTTGTTGGTAACGATACTCTCCCTTTTGATGTTTCTCTCTCTTGTTCTGCGACAGACAGCAACACAGTAGGAAATTACCCCATTACCATATCGGGTGTAGCATCGGACGCTCTTGCAAGTCTTTATGCACCTATTTATGAAAACGGCAAACTGATTATCACCGAAAAGGAAGAGCAAACAATCACAGCAAGTGATGTAACTCTGACCTATGGCGAAACAGGAAAGAAGATTACCGCAACAACAAGCGGTGATGGTGCTATTTCCTATTCTACTACTTCCGATGTTATCAGCGTAGCTGATGACGGAACAATAACAGCTCTGAAAGCAGGTACGGCAACAGTAACTATCACTGCTGCCGAAACTGCCGATTACGCAGAGGCTACAAAGACTATCTCTGTAACGGTAAATAAGGTAGGTGCTGAAGTTACAGCAGCTCCGACACCTATTGCTGACCTTGAATATGACGGTACTGCACAGAACTTAATAAATGCAGGAACAACAACAGACGGTGAAATGCAGTATAGCCTTGATGGCACAAACTATTCACCTACAATTCCAACAGGCACAGACGCAAAGACCTACACAGTATGGTATAAGGTAGTCGGTGATGAAGATCATAACGATACTGAACCTGCAAGCATTGAGGTATCGATTGCTCCAAAGTCTATTACAGTAACAGCGAATAACGCAAGCAAGACCTACGGTGAGGATGATCCGACATTCACCTACACAGCAACAGGTCTTGAAGTTGGTGATACTCTCACAGGTACACTTTCCCGTGAAACAGGCGAAAATGCAGGAACTTATACAATAACACAGGGTACTCTCACAAACGAGAACAACCCGAACTATGACATTACTTTTGTTGAGGGTACATTTACAATCAATGCTGTTGATATTTCCACGGCAACAGCTGTTCAGAACGGTACACTCACCTATGACGGCACAGCACATTCACCTACATTCGTTGTTACACTTGGCAATACAACACTCTCTGCCGATGATTATGATGTAACAGTTACCGCACAGACAAATGCAGGCAGCTATACAGCAACAATCACAGGTAAGGGTAACTGCACAGGTATAATTTCAAATGTTACTTGGTCCATCAGCAAGGCAACACCGACAGCGGAAATGTTCACATACACCGAACCGACAGACCTTGACTTTAACGGACAGGCAAAAGTAGCAACCGTTACAGCCGCTAAGGATGGTATGGGTGCAATTACAATAAAGTATTATGAGAACGGCATAGCAATTACTCCTACAAATGTCGGCACATATACTGTAAAGATTGACGTAGCAGAGGGTACAAACTATACCGCAGCTTCTGACCTTGCGGTAGGAACATTTACAATCAATGGAATTGCCCCCACATATACAGCACCAACAGCAGTTGCAGACCTTGTTTATGATGGTAATGAAAAGGCACTCGTTACAGCGGGCACAGCAACAGGCGGTACAATGAAATATAGCCTTGACGGAGTAAGCTACACAACAACTATTCCAACAGCTGCAAATGCTGATACATACAATGTATATTGGATGGTAGAGGGTGAAGAACCAAACTACAATGACATAACTTGCGATGAACCTATCTCCGTGACAATCGCAAAGGCTGAACCTGTTCTCACAACAATGCCTGTCGCTATAACAGGACTTGGCTACACAGGTGAAGCACAGGCACTTATTACAGCAGGTACAACAGCAGATGGCGAAATTCAGTACAGCACTGATAATGTAACATACGCAAGCACAGTTCCAACAGGAACAGCAGTTGGCGATTACACAGTTTACTACAAGATTATTGGTGACAGCAATCATAACGATAAGATATTTGATCCGATTACAGTTTCAATCGGTAAGGGTGTTGCTCCTGCAATAACAGTGCCAACAGCAACAGCTATTGAATATGGTCAGACATTTTCCGCTTCAGCGTTAAGCGATTCTGCTTGGTCTTGGGAAAACGGAACAGAAATTCCAACTGTTATGAACAGCGGATACAATGCGGTTATGACAGTAACAGACGATAACAACTATGATTATTCGACAGTAATGGGTTACAATGCACTTACACATACAATCACAAGAACTGTTATGGTAAATGTAACCCCTGCAACACCAACAGTAGTTGTAAATGCAACTCCTGCGGCAGACATTGCAGGAAAGCCGATAAGTGCAACAGCAATAGTAACAAACCCTAACAATGCAAGTCTTTTCGACACTCCGACAGCAGAGCTTACATACAGCATAAACGGTGTTACACAGTCATTCACAGGCTCATTTGTAATTCCTGAAGAAACGCCTGAAGGTACAGTTATAACAATCACCGCAACAACAATGGCAAGTGGAAACTATGCTTCAGGTTACGGTACAACAACGGTAACAGTAACAAGCTGTATCCACGAAAACAAAACACTTATGAGTGACGCAGAATCACATTGGTATGAATGTTTGGACTGCGGAGCTGATATTGATAAGACAACTCACAGCGGTGGCACAGCAACTTGTAACTCAAAGGCTTCTTGCAGTATCTGTAACACAGTATATGGCGAATTTGACAGCTCAAATCACGCATACAATGTTTCAACTGCTTGGACAACAGAAAACGGCTACCATTGGCACGAATGTAACGGCTGCGGAGCTGACCTTGACAAGGGAGCTTGCACAGGAGGTACAGCAACTTGTATGACAGCAGCAATTTGTGAAACTTGTGGAATAGCTCACGGCGATGTTGATACTAACAACCACGCAAATAATGTATCAGCAGCTTGGAGTTCCGACAGCGAATATCATTGGCACGAGTGTGCTTGCGGAGCTGATATTGATAAGACAACTCACAGCGGCGGCACAGCAGATTGTAAGAACAAGGCAAAATGTGAAGCGTGCGGCAAAGAACACGGTACGGTTGATACTTCAAACCACGCAAACAATGTATCAGCAACTTGGAGTTCTGACGGAACAAATCATTATCACGAATGTGCTTGTGGTGCAAAGGTTGATACCGCACAGTGCAGTGGTGGTACAGCAACTTGTATGACAGCGGCAATTTGTGATGTTTGCCGAAATGAACACGGAACAACAGATATTTCAAATCACGCAGATGTTTCACCGACTTGGACTTCTGACGGAACTAACCATTGGCACGAGTGTGCTTGTGGAGCTGACCTTGACAAGGGAGCTTGCACAGGCGGTACAGCTACCTGCACAAATAGGGCAGTATGTACAACTTGTCAGCAGGCTTACGGCGAAATCAACAGCAATAATCACGCTGACAAGGAAACAGTATGGAGCAAGGACGGAACAGGACACTGGCACACTTGCGGCTGCGGAAAGCTTGATTTTGCGGTACATACATCAAGTGGTGAAGCAACAGAGGATACAGCAGAAACTTGTATAATCTGCGGATATGTAATTGCACCTGCAACAGGTCATATCAAGCATACAGCAGACACAAGCAAATGGCTTTCCGATGAAACAAATCACTGGCATAAGTGTGTAGGCTGTGAGGAGAAAATGGATACAGCAGCTCACACATTCGGTGATTGGCAGACAGAAACAGAGCCTACAACCACAACCGAAGGAAAGAAAACACGCACTTGCTCAACTTGTTTCTATATTGATGAGGAAGCAATTCCGGTTATAGGAACAGTAGCGGCTCCTGTTTTCAGTCCTGCAAGTACATCGTTCAATGGCTCTATAAATGTTACAATAACAACTGCTACTGACGGTGCAATAATCTACTACACAACAGATGGCAGCACTCCTACAACATCAAGCAAGAAGTACACAGGCACAATTACTGTTACTTCAACAACTACTATAAAGGCAATAGCTGTTAAGGATGGTATGGCTGATAGTAAGGTATCTTCTGTAACATATACAAAGCAGGAAAGCGGCGGATATGTTCCGACACCAAATCCAACTCCTACTCCAACACCAACACCAACTCCTACACCTACCCCAACACCAATCACTCCTGATGACGATGAGCCACAGATTAAGGGTGATAACGGAAAAACAGGTTGGGATGCAATTCTTGACGCAATTAATAACGCATCGGATGGAGATACAATCGTTGTTGATATGAATGGCACAACTGAACTTCCAAAGCATATTACAAAGGAAATAAAAGATAGAAATATTTATCTTGTGCTTGAAATGGATAACGGTTTTAGTTGGACAATCAATGGACTTGATGTAACCAACCCGAAGAACGTTGATATGGGGGTTAAAAAGGGAACAAAGAATATTCCTGTTGATGTTATCAATAGCATAACGGGTGAGAGCTACACAATTCAGCTTTCACTTGAACATAACGGCGATTTTGGATTTACAGCAGTTCTCACAGTTGACCTCGGCAAGAAAAACAACGGACTTTATGCAAATCTGTTCTGGTATTACGAAAAGGGCGATGAGCTTGTTATTGTTGACTTTGACGAAATTCAGAATGGAAAAGCAGAGCTTATGTTTACTCACGCTTCTGATTGGGCAGTAGTAATTGATGATGAAGTTCTTGGAACTTTTGATGATGTTGCATCCGGCTCAGGTATCGAGGATAACTCCGAAATATTCAATTTTGACAGCAAGAACGGATCTGCTCCTATTGTAGTAGCAGTTAGCTTTGCAACCTTAGCTGTAATCTCAACAGCGGTAGTAGTATACAGAAAACGCAGACAGAAATAATGATAATCAGGAGGTATCTGATGTTATTTGGTAATAATGATTTTGAATTTTTGGAAATGCACATTAAAAACTATAAATGGCATCAATCCTCTGACGAATTTGAAATTCTTTGCAGGTATCAGAACAAAGAAGCTGCCAGCGTTATGTTTGGTAATGTTCGTAATGTAGATAATATCCCGCTGCTTAATGGCAGAGTTATAGAGTACATACGGTATAACTTTGGAGATAATCGTAATGTAGAATGTTACGAAATACATTTTAAGGACATATCAGAAACAGTAAATGTATGGGCAGATAGTATTAAATATTTGTACTGATAAAAGTTAATTGTAAAAATCTCCCGTAGATGATACGGGAGATTTTTCGTTTATGTGTATAAAAGGCTGGGCAACTTACAAACAAAAATAATCAAGTAACGAGTAAAATATACAAGTCTGAAAATCCCCACTATACAATTCTTTGAAACGAGAAAGTATAGTGGGGATTTCTTTTTATAGAAATGTAATATCAGGTTTGTGATCCATAAGTGTTCAGTGGTAGGTACATTGATGAATAAAACGTCCTGTATTCTTGCAAATAATTGTTAATAATTTTTGAAATATTAAAAAATGTAAATTGTGCTCGAAATGAGTAGTTTTTTGTCGATTTATGCAAAATAAACAAAAAAACGCTTGTGTTTGGCGTGAAACAGCTTTATAAGTATAGCACTATTACTAAAAAAGTCAAGCGAAACATAGGATGAAAATAAAGTTTGTTAAATGTATATCAAAATCCAAGTTAAAATTCTATACATAATTTGGTTGCATAGATATTGACTTATAAATATTATGGGGTTAAAATATAAGTAATGGAGGTTTGGAAGATACTTCCCTTAATTGACCTCACATATAGTACATTGAAAGGGGTGATACCATTGATATAGTGTAAAAGGAGAGTGCTATTGCACACATCCTTATATTTTAAAAAAGTGTTATTTATTCACTAAAGAATGGGAGTGAGAAATATGAGTAGTATAAACCAGAAATAAATACGGCAACATTAAAGCCATTATATCAAACAATGCAAATATAAAGAGTGCTCAGAAGAATAATTAAAGTGAATTGAATTGTCAATCAAAAGGCATAATTGGGGATCGAACACCACAAGAATTTGAAAATATTTAATCGTAAAAAAATGTGATACAAAGCTACGCAATTTGCACTGTTTGGGTATAGAAACCATTAAGGAGGAGAATGTATATGTCGAAAGAAGTTGTGCACATAATGGTTACTGCAAATATCATTCCAATTAACCATATGCACACAATCAATATCAGAGGGGAACCTGATGACATTGCTACTGATAAGATCTTGAGTGATATAATAAGATGGTTTGAACGTTTTATTGAGTGTAAAGTCGTAAATTTGCCAGGTAAATATGAATTTACTGATGATAAAAAATCATTATTTGGCGGATTGTTACATTTAAAATCACTCCCAGCGTGGAAATCTAAATTTAATTATATGTCTTGCGTAAATTCTTGCGTGAGATTGCCTTATATAGGTTCTTTTACTGCGAATTTAGGTCCTCCTGGCTAAAGTAAAATCGCTTGCTCAGAATAGTCATAATGGACTAAAAACGAATAGTCCTGAATCAGATGTCAGGGTAAAAAAACTTTTGAAACGTAGTAAAGAACTTTCGTTTGCAAAACAGCTGAATTTGATAATGGCGACAAAGGAAATAACTCAACAAGAACTTGTTGATAGTCTTTTGGCTGGTTCTATAAATGGCAAAAGAAATTCTTATAATAACAAGGTTAGAGATTATTTAAATGGAGTAGCAACTCCCCAAAATTATATGGCTGTAATTGCAATATGTATTGTGTTAAAACTATCTTTAGAAGAATCTGAATTGCTTTTGAATAAAGCAGGTCTATCTATCAATAAGTTTTCAAAAGATAGTAACCATAATCGAAATGAAATTTTACACTATTCAGCTTTAGTTGACACAGAGGCTTTTGACACTTTAGCAGAGTGGAATGACTATTTTGTTAATAACGGAGCAAGCACATTAACGTTTGTAAAAAATGCAAACGATGGCT
This sequence comes from Oscillospiraceae bacterium, assembly GCA_018110825.1. Classification (GTDB taxonomy): domain Bacteria; phylum Bacillota; class Clostridia; order Oscillospirales; family Ruminococcaceae; genus RGIG8773. Next base: position 17,950 of record JAGBCL010000058.1, on the reverse strand, counting down.
GCGAGCCTTAAAAAGGAACCAATGCTAAAAGATTATTTGTTTAGTATGTTCCGTAGAAAAGAGGAAAAACTGTATGATAGAATCATCGCTCGACGGTTCACAGGAATCATCAAGCAATTAAAGCGTGTATTGAGGAAAATCAATACACGCTTTTTGTTTTTTTATAACTTGCTTTATTGTATTGTGTTTTGTTGTATATTACCAAAAAGTGCTGACTTGATTTAGTAAAGTGTACAATCTTAAAAAAAAGAATAGAAAAACGAGGATGTGCTTAAATCCTGTTGCTATGGGCATTTGAGGACATTTTCTTAAAAAAAGAGGATGAATTTGAGTATTTTAATTTTATTATATGTTTAGTAGAATATAAACAGAAGAACAGAGAGGGCACAAGTAGTCCTTAAAGTTCTCAAAGAAACTTGAAAATTGAATAGTATCCCAATGTGGTAGCTTCCAATATAACGATGTAACGACTATAATTATAAATAGGAGGAGTTAAATATGGAAGCTAAAAAAAGACGTTTACTGACGATTAGGGAAGCTGCGAAGCTTATTGACGGCTTGACAGAGTACAGGATCAGACAGATGTGTGCAAGAAATCAGTTACCTCATTTCAAAGCGGGTAATCGTGTGCTTATTGCAGAGGAAAATCTTTTCAAAGTGATTTTTGGTGAAGAACCAAAGAGTGAGAGCTAATTTTGCAATTTATCGCTTTAAAGCGTTGACAAGGAAAAATATATGTGTTATAATTAAATTGCAAAAAAAATATGGACTTTCGGAGTTTATCCGAAAGACCATATTTCACTCACAAATCGACATTCCAAAACAGAAGTGATTTATAGAGCCTCAACAATTCTATAATACATTTTTTGCGTTGGTTTGTCAATACTTTAAGAAAGGATTGATGAATAATGGCAACTGTTGAATACAGAAACCATAGTTATTACTTCAGACAGTATTGTGGAACTGACTGCAATGGTAAGCGAATAAACAAGCATATGACCTGGCGTCCTGAAGAAGGTATGACGGAACGACAAATAGATAAGAAGGTTGCACAACTCAAATTGCAGTTTGAAATGGATTGCAAAGCAGGGAATGTACTTGACGATGGTATAACATTTGAAAAGTATGTTAGAGAAACGTATCTCCCACGAATGAAAGTGAGTCTTAAACCTACCACTTATACTCGATACAACTCATTACTCAATCGAATTCTGCCGTCCCTGGGACACTTAAGAATGAGAGAGATTCGTCCTCGCACTATTGAAACGTTCATTTCTAATCTTTATGAATCGCCCAGAGAAGATGTTAAGTATCACCCAAATCGTGAAGCCACTAAAGCAAGCAAGTCTGAAACAAGGGGAGAAGTTGCTCAAAAGGCAAACATATCCACTACAACCGTTGATTCAATTCGAAGCGGGAAAAAAGTATCCAGGGAAAGTGCAACACGTTTTGCAGTTTATGTTGGAAAACCCGTGTATAAGCTATTTTCCACTGATGATGAGTTCTTATCACCGAGGTCGGTTTTACATCATTATAGGCTTTTATCAGCCATTTTGGAAGAAGCGTTTCACGATCAGGTAATTCAATCAAATCCCTGCAAGACAGTTCGTCCCCCTAAAGTGGAACAATCAGAAGCTAAATTCCTTGATGAAGACCAGATTGAAATGTTACTTGAAGCACTTGATGAAAAAGGAGAACATCCTTTTGATGTTATGATCAAGCTGCTTTTGTACACTGGTATGCGTCGTGGAGAAATTTGCGGTTTAGAGTGGAGCGATATTGATTTTGATAATTGCTTGATAGATATCAATAAGTCATTGTTGTATTTACCTGAGATGGGAGTATTTGAATCATCGACTAAAAATGCTTCCTCAAAACGTGTCATAAAAGTCAGTGCTTCACTAATTGAAATGTTAAAAGAGTATAAACTTTGGCAAGGAAGAGAAGCAATCAAACTTGGTAATAAATATCAGTTCTCAAATCGAGTCTTTGCATCGTGGAATGGTTCTGATATTAACCCTGGTTCTTTAACCAAGTATTTAAGTAGGTTTGTTTCAAACAATGATTTACCATATATATCAGTTCACGGCTTACGACATACCAATGCGTCAATAATGATTGCAAATCACATTCCAGTAACGACTGCTGCAAAACGACTTGGGCATAGCACGTCATCAACTACAACACGCATTTACGCTCACGCAATAAAATCAGCAGATGCCAATGCAGCGGAAGTGCTTGAGATTACATTGTCAAGAAAAAAATGACGTCGTTATATTCAGCTACCACAAGGTGATAACTACACTTTGTAGTAGCTGAATTTTCTACTATACTGATTTGTTGCAAGGGTTGTGGTTCAATAAGTTCAGAACCCGTGAATTAAAAAATGGTACGAAATGTGGTACGAAAGATGTTTTATTTATTCAAAAGATAACAAAACATACTTAACGATATGATTAACGGAAGTGCCGATTTTACGGGATTTATTGAACGTTTTATCACGATATTAAAAAGTAAAAAAACACAAGGAATGCGGCTCCAAAACCGCGTGTCGTGAGTTCGAATCTTACTGCCCCTGCCACATTAAAGCCCGCAAACTACGGTAATACCGAGGTTTGCGGGCTTTTTGTCGAATAATGATATTATGTGTGTTTTACTATTTAGTACCCTATTTATTCAATAAATTTTATTAAAATAAATATAATTCGTCGTATTTTCGTCGTATAAAAATCAGCTGAAAAGTGCGATTTTACGTGCTTTTCGGAGTTAGTATTATATTGTATCTTGTTGTAATATACAGAATATTAAAGTGCAGAAGGAAGTCTGAACCCTCTGCACTTTTTTGTCATAGATGCAATCAACTGCACCATAGCAGAATATTTTATTCCACATTATCAAGTCCAAGCTTTACCCTGCTGCGATAAACCTCTTTTTCGATAAATTGCAGCACCTCGACAAGTCGTTGTCGAAAGTTTCGATAAAATTTCGTCGAAACTTTCGACGTTTTATTATCGATATCGTCGAAATGCGATATTATATATGATAATCCGACAATATTAAGGTTTTATAAGCGTGCTCAAATATAGGCATAAAACCAATATTTGATTTTGAAAATTTAATCCCAACAAACAGCCTGCAAGCCGTTTGCTGGGATTTCTGCATTCAATACAAATCATCAAGCTTCATAACAGCGGAATGCTTGTGTTCCTCAATAACGTGATGATAAATTTTCAAAGTCGTCGAAACATCTTCGTGACCAAGAATTTCCGAAACAGCCTTGATGTCAACGCCGCTGTGAATGAGCGTTGTAGCGAATGTATGACGAAGTGCGTGAACGAGATTGGTCTTGCCTGTTATGCCGCAGTTTCTGAGAATACTCTCCATTGTCCTGTAAATCTTGCGTGGGGAAGGAATTGTGTGATTTTTCGACGCAATCACTCTCTTATCATCCTTGATAATTTTATGAAGCTGTTCAAGTGCATCAATAGCATTGTTGTTCAGCGGAATGTACCGTACAGACCTGTTGGTTTTCGGCGTGTCCTGCTCAATGCAGATATACTTGCTTTTAGCATTCGGCTCACGATTTTTAACCTCAGCCACATCACCGCAAATATAGATGCGTCGCTTTTCAAGGTCTACGTCCTTCCATTTGAGATAAAGCGGCTCGCCCTCTCTCATCCCTGTATTAAGGATAAGAATTATAAGATAACCGTATCTGTACACGGGAGTGCCGTTGCTGTATGTACGTTTAGCTTCTTCAACGATTGCCGCAACCTCTTCAGGTGTGTAGGCGGCAATATCTTTCTTTGCCTTTTTCTTCGAGGACGGCAGCCTTACACCTTCGACAGGATTTTTAAGTATCTCACCACGCTGAACACCAAGCTTCATACAAGCATTAAGATTATCGTACGCTTTCTTTGCTGTGGAGTAGGATTTTTCGGCAGCAATCGAGTTGATCATATGCTGTACATCACCTGCAGTAAGTGAGTTGATCTGTATATGTCCGATTGCAGGGAAAATCTGATAGTTGAGCGACTGTTCAATACGATCAAATGTGCCGGGCTTGACCTCAGGCTTTTTGACTTCCATAAGCCAGTAAGTCATGTAGGTGGCAACAGTCATTTTCTTAACATTCGAAATGTCAAACCGGGTAGCCTCTATGAGAAGTTCTTTCGCCTTACGACGTACTTCGGCAGGCGTATCACCATATATTGATTTTCTGACATAAGGTGCAACGGTTACTTTCATCTCATAATAGCCGTCTTTTCTTTTTTTGATTTCAGGCAATTTCTGTGCCATGAAAAACTCCTTTCTCATAAAAAGCCGCCGATTGAAGCATCACGAGGACGTTCAATCGGCGGTATGGTATTATTAGATCAAGAATTTTCTGCCTTCAGTGGAATAAACCCACTTTTCAAAAGCAGACTTTGTAATTCGATGCGAACTACCGATCCTGAATGATGGAAAGCCATCGGAATTGAATAATTTATACGTTTGATTTCTGCTAATGCGTAAAATACGCATTACATCCTCAACGGTATAAATTTCCAATTCAGCATTTGTGGTATTATTGTTCATAGAAATCATATCCTTTTCTGTCTGAAATATTTGGCTGCTATAAGTCCTGATAAATAATCAAGAACTTATTTGTTGTCAGATTTTTGTGTCATATCAAGCTGTTATCAGATTGTCATATCAAGCTGTTATTAGATCTGACCAGGAATTAATTCTGATAACAGCAAAACAGGTTAGCATATGCATTGACCTTCCTTTCATAGAATTATAAAAGAGAATATGAGAACAATTCTGTTCTTTTATCTCTATATAAACATCTCCGTTTAAGCGCCAGCTTAAACCTTTTTAGAACATGATGTATATCGTCTGCAAGAAATGTACCAAGAGAATATCAATTCAATCAGAAGTATTGTTTACAAAAACCCGTCGGAATAACATAAACTATGACTGATTACTCAATCACGAGTCATTCCCGAAGAATATAACCTATAACGCAGTCAACATAAGCATAAGTATCAATAACTGATAATTACTTGATGTACACAGTTAATTTACTGTAGTTATTTAATACACCATATTTAACGGCAGCAAATCCCTATTCTACGTCATTTGTATTTTTGAGGTTGCACATTTTGGGGCTTAAAAAGTGCATAATTAATAAAGCAATAGATATAACAGCCGCAAACGGAGTTTTCCGAATGCGGCTGTTATCATATTTGTTCCTTGTAATACTGCACCTGTGCCGCAAACAGTTCTGCGTAAATACCGCCGTTCAGCACAGATAAATTATAGTTGCCAATTATTTACTGTAATTCTGTGATTTATAGTTTGTATTTCGATGTAATTCTGTGATTTTTGCTATTGATATTACAGGAATTCTGTGATATACTATGATTGGAGGGTGATAATATGGCATTGTTGAAACGTAAAATCGATGCTTATCTGTCTGAGTGGAAAAGCAATCCTGAACGTCTGCCGCTTATTGTTAAGGGTGCAAGACAAATTGGTAAAACCGTTTCCATTGAAAATTTTGCGAAAAGTCATTATAAAAGTGTTGTACCCATAAATTTCGCTTTGCAAAAACAATTCAGAAGTATCTTTGATGATGGTTTTGACGTTGACAAAATCATCAGAAATATTTCGTTGATCAACCCTGACCTTGAGTTTATTCCAAACGATACATTGATTTTCTTTGATGAGCTTCAAGCGTGTGCAAACTGTGCCACAAGCCTGAAAGCTTTTAAGCTTGATGGAAGATATGATGTAATATGCTCAGGCTCGCTTATGGGTATAAATTATCATGAAATTGAATCAAACAGTGTGGGCTTTAAGGAAGATTATGAAATGCACTCAATGGATTTTGAGGAATTTCTCTGGGCCAAAGGCTACAAACCCGAACAGATTGAAGAGATGTATCAGAGCATGCTTTCAGCTGCTCCGCTTTCAAACGTACTGCTTGATGTTATGTTTGATAATTTCCGTGAGTATCTGGTGTTGGGCGGAATGCCTGCAATTGTCAGAACATTTATTGAAAACAAGAATTTCAGCGGGATACTCAAAATGCAGCGTCAGATACTCCTTGATTATGAGGAAGATATAACCAAGTATGCTGAAGGGCTTGATAAAGGAAAGGTTCTTAATGTTTACAGAAAGATTCCTGCTTTTCTTGGAAAGGAAAACAAGAAATTTCAGATTTCCAAGGTTGAAAAGGGTGCACGAAGCCGTGAATATGCAGGCACACTTGATTGGCTTGACAGTGCAGGCATAATTAACATATGTTATTGTATGGAACAGCCTGAACTTCCATTGAAGGGGAATTATAACCCTGCGGATTTCAAAGTATACTTTCGTGACAGCGGCTTGCTGATAGGCTCTCTTGATGACGAAGCACAGGAAGATCTGCGTTTCAACAAAAACTTCAACACCTACAAGGGTGCAATATATGAAAATATTGTCGGTGATATGCTCGTAAAGCAAGGCTGTCAGCTGTATTTCTACAAAAACGAACGCGGTACACTTGAAATGGACTTTTTTATGCGTGATTCAGATTCTCTTGTTCCCGTTGAAGTTAAAGCAAATGATGGTGCAACCATATCATTGAACAAGCTTATTGACAGCGAAAAATATTCTGATATAAAATACGGAATAAAGCTTGGCAATAAAAATATTGGCTTCAATGGCAAATTTTACACATTCCCATATTTTCTTACATTTATGCTCAAACGTTTTTTAAGGGAACGTAATAAAAATATATAAAAACAGCCGCCCGAATTGCCGTGAATTATCACGACAGCTCAGGCGGCTTTCTTCATAACTGCTGATTAACTTTTTCAAGTGTAAAAATACAATATTCAATTTCGTCTCCACATAAGCTCAATACCCCTTATGTAACCATTCGGAGTTTCAGCACCCGGATCACAGCCTCTTTTCTGTAATTGTCTGACCTCCTTTTCGCTGTGATACAGCACCTTGTAATCGCATAAATAATCGTGCCTTATAAGATTATCCAGTATAAGACACACGATTTTGTGCATCTGCCCGATGCTGAAAGAAAAGCCTGTTGCCTTGTACATACCTGTGCATTTATCACCAACTGCCTTTATGTCGTAATGGTTGTACAATATCTTATTCGACGATTCGGGACGCTCACAATAATAAAAATACTTTTCCTTTTCATAATCAGGGTCGGTTATTTCAGCACCGTGCTTTTTCGAGTAATCGAAAATCCTGTTGAATTCTTTAAGCAGGTAGTATTTCACAACCGTAACATCAGCGTCCTCGTCAATCCTTTTCTTACGCCGTGAATTGTCGTAAAAATCACTCATCGCTTTGAGTACGCCGTTCGGAATGTTACACATATGCCCGTTCTGCAAGGCTGTTTCCTGTAAAGCAAATGTGTCAGGCATACATTCATTTGCCTTTGGAGTAAAGCAATATTTTGTCCTGCCGTTTTCCGTGTGTCGTTTTTCTGCAGGAATGTAATGCTTCACTATCAACTTGTCTATAATCTCTTCTATATGGCCAGCCTTTTCATTGTGCAGACTGATTTTATCATTGCCTGTCACACAGGTAATCAGCTTTCTTGCAGTAAAGCTTTTCGCACCGTTATACCACAGCGAGTATATCCCATCTGCAAGGATATTTTCATAGTAGCTTGCTTTCTCAAACTCAGGAGAGGTGTTTATGAGCGGCTGATAAATCTTTTTGTTGAGACAATATTCCTCGAAAACAGGACTGTTCATATACATTTCAAGCTTATTACGGAACTGTTCAATAAGCTCAGGGTCTGCATCGTAAGCATTGTTAAGGCAAAAATCAACTACCTCCGCAAATTTTATACGACCCTTTTGCTGTATCTTTATACAGCGTGACATGGGGTACATTTTAAGCTGCTTTGAGGAAATCAATCTGCCGCATAGCTTTATGTCAGAGAGTGAGGCGTACAGCTTGTATTTACAACCCATTCCGTCACGCCCACCCCGACCGCATTGCTGAATATAATCAAGCATTGTAAGCAGAAAGCCGACATGAATAATATGCCGTATATCACCAATGTCAACGCCCATTCCGAAAGCATAGGTTGCCAGCAGAATATTGACCTCGCCCTCTGAAAAAAGCCTGAAAGCGTTCTCTTTAGCCCTGGCAGCCTCGTCGGTGTTGGTGCCGCCGAAATACTTTGCAAATTTAAGGCCACTACTCATACTTTCCAGTCTCTTACTCACTTTCTCCATCAACTTTTTGCTGCTGAAGAAAACAAGAAGCTTTTCATTCCTGTGTTTTATAATAAATTTGCAGACGTTGTTGTTTCTTTGGAGACTTCCGTTAGAAAGAGATATTTTATACTTTCCCGATTTGTTGTCGATTTTGAATTCTTTCTTGGGACGCTGTCCTATGCAGTCGCTTTTTTCAATTCCCATATTAAGCTTAGTTGCAACATCTTTAAAAATTTTCTCATCAACAGTTGCAGTAAACGCCGCAATTATGGGAGGAGTAGCAGTGCGATGCTTCTTCTCAATAAAATTCTGAACACACCTGTACGACGGACGGAAATCGTTGCCCCATACAGAAACACAGTGTGCCTCATCAATTACAAGCAGGGAGATTTTAAGCTTGCTGAAAAAGGAATCCGCCTTTGCACGCAAGGTTTCGGGAGTGGTGTAAATGAGTCCGGGTTTTCTATCGTCACGCAGAATTTCTTCTTCAATGCGTTTTCTCTCAGCTTTGCTGTGGCTTTGTGAGTGAAACGCTTCAGCATCTATGCCGTTTTCCCTGAGCGACCTGACCTGGTCGTCAATCAGTGCAATAAGGGGAGAGATTACAACAGTACAATGGTCTTTGTCCAGCATAAGAGCAGGAATCTGATAGCAAAGCGACTTACCTGCACCTGTTTCACGGATACAGAATACATTTTTCTTTTCATCTATGATTCTATTAATGCACTGTTCCTGAAAGTCAAACAGTTCGCCATCTATGTGGAATTGGTTGTTAAGCAAATCTTTTGCTCGTGCCAATGTGTCTTCCTGCATTTGTAACACTCCCTTGTCAGTAGTATGTAATAAGTATAGCATAGGGAAGCGGTTTTAGCAATCGGAATTAAGCATACATAATTTTATTGCTTCTATTGGAGTGCGGTTGTATTAAAATCAGTCTTAAGTAAATCCGCGATCCTTCCCAAAATATTCTTCTTTAGAGATAATCAGAAGACGTAATTTCTCCAGCAGATTTGTAAGTTCCTGAAATTTTATCTCTGTATTTTCATTATTGTAACTAACAAATGAAGCCCATTCATTTATATTTTTGCTTATATCCTCATACAGATATCTGCAGAAATCAAGCATATTTGTATCAGAAAACTCGTGGATAATTTCATCTTTGTCCAAAGGGCACCTATCATCATTTTCTATAATTATGTGGCAATGCCAATGAATGACAACACATAAAAACCTGTCAGGTTCAAGGTTGCCCTTTACGCAAAAAGGATATAAATTTTCCAAGCCGTGTATAGCTTGTTCAAGCCATTCAAATGCAATATCATCCAAATAGCTTAATGAGTATCTTGATGTGTTTTCAAGTCGGAACTCTGACCAGCCGTGCTGTGGACAAGTTAACATTCTTTCACCTTCCGTTCAGTTATTTTATCATTTTATGTCAGTATCGATTTCATCAAGCCTGCATTTCATTTTCTCAAGCTCACGTTTTTCGTTGTACATACGGTTGCTTTTGCACCAGTCACAAGTGCCGTGATTTCGGCAGGTATAGTCAACCGCCTTACTTCCACGATAGGGTCTGCGGTGCTCCTTGCCGTGTTCTATTGCCTTGTTAAGTGACATTTTCTGCTCCTTTCAGACGTGAGTAACGCTACTCAATAATATCCTCCATAACAAACCGCAAATCGTCAATACGCTTGTCAATATGCCAGTGACCGCAAAGCCAGCGCTTGTAGGTCAGCCTGTCCTCGATGGCGTCAAGCCATTTTTCCGTGCTGTTGTCAACTGTGCTCTGGTCAATGCTGGGCAGAAATGCCTCCGTAGGAATGTATTTGTATGGGCAGGTGTGAGTAAGCACCTGGTCAATCTCCCAGTTACAGCGGTCAAGCACAGCTTCAACCCGTGCCTTTGTTTCAGCAGAGGGCTGTTCGTCCTCAAACCAGTGAAAGCCGTTCCGCAGACGATAAAACTTGTCAACGGAGTACGCACCGCCGATAACAATGGACTTCTGCCCGTCAAGGTCGTAAATCTCGCCGTCCTTGGCAAAGAGAATATTCGGATATTTTTCCTCGTAGTAAACAACGCCGCCGTGCCACTCTTTAGTGGTATAGGTCGGTATCGTTTCGGGACGCATTTCGTGGTTGCCGTGAATGCAGAACACAGTAATGCCGACCTCGTTCAGCTTGTATTTTGTCCGCTTGTCGCCCAGATCGTTGCCGTAATAATTAAACCCTGCGTCACCGAGAATTACTATCGTGTCATTCGTTGTAAGGATACCATTGCGGATTGCGTTTGTGATTTTTAATATCTTTCCGTGTGTATCGCCTGTGTAAAAATTGTTCCAATTTCAACTGTTCCGGTTTCAATCGTTCCGGTTTCAATCGTTTTGTTTTCAATCATTCTGTGTTCACCTCATATACTTCATAGAACAGAAATGCTTACTTTTACAAATCATCTTCCCCAACATAAGCCCCATAAAACTTATCCACATCAGAAAAGCGATTGACAGCTATTCCTGCTTCTTTATATAATCTTTCGTAGTCTGCCAAAAACTCATCATAAATCCTTATATTGTTTTTCAAACAGTCGGGACTATAAGCTTCCATAATATCATAAGTTCCAATGTTCACATCCGCTGAAACATCTGAAATCATATATTGCAGACAGCACATATTTACAAATGATGAGTAGGCATCGTTATTGACCGCCGCTTCCTCAACCTTGTTTCGCCAGTTTGAATACATTTCTTCATATGTTCCCGAAAGCGATTCCTTTGTAGGAGCCGCTTTTTCATTTTCTTTTGATGTGTATTTTTCAGCATACAGAATCAGCGATTTTGCAAGAGAGCGCAATTCCGAAACGTTGCCGTTTTTCGATATTTTTCTAATATCTTCGGAGAATTTTTCATCAAGAGGAAATTGAGCAAGCTCTTCAAAAGTACGTTTTACGCCACGCTTGAAATATGTTCCGTGATAAATCATAACCGCATCAAGAAGTGACAGTATCGCTTCGCAGACGTCCACTCGCACTTGTCCGATTTTTTCGTGCAGACAAGCGTTTGCAAAAGATACCTTTGCCTTTTCTATCAGCTCATTTACTCTGTCAGAGCGTTCCTCTGAACATAAAAATGCTTTTGTCTGCTCTCTTAATCGGCATAATTCTTCGTAGGCTTCCTGATTTTTAATGTATACAATTTCAGAGTCCATCAGCTTTGAAAGCTGTGCGTGATGACAGGCTGAATCATATTTCAATCCGTCCCAGTTCGTACAGTAGATATCATAACCAACCTTGATGTCATCAAGAATAAAGCCTGTTCCCAACTTCCAGCCGTTATCATCCTGAATAAGTATAAGTAAATCAAGGTCTGATTTTTCGTAGTCATCACCTGTTGCAACTGAACCGTAAATTCCTATAAGTGCTAAAGAATCAGGGCATACTTTTTCTGCCTTTTCAATAACAGCATTTATTATTTTCTCATTTCTGTAATTCATAATTACCCCCGCTTTTATTCAATCATCAAGCACTTCAAGAAATTTCGCAGGTACAGCTTTAGTCAGCCACACCCCATTCTCCGACAGGAAAAACTCAAATCCGTTACGGTGCATTTCACCCGACTTTGCCTTGAACACAAAAGGCTTGCCGTGTCTTTTGCCAACGGTCACAGCAGTTTCAATGTCCTTCGACAAATGCACATAAAGACGGCTTTTCGGTTTCAGCCCCTCTGCCATAATCGAGTCAACAAAACGCTCCGCCGTGCCGTGATAAAGAATTTCGGGTGGCTCGCACTTTTTCAGCTCAACATCAACAGGGACGGAATGCCCCTGATTTGCACGGATAAGCGTCTTGTCCTCGTTGAAGCTGTAACGCTGTTTGTTGTCAGTGCGGACAATTTCTTCAAGCTTTGCCATATCCAGCGTGTATCTGCCTGTTGCATTTACACCGTCAATCAATTCATCAACCCTTGCCCAGCCGTGACTATCAAGCGTAATACCAGCCGCAGAGGGCTTGTGCCTTAAAATAAGGCTTAAAAAAATACTTGTTTCTTTCATATGTATCAACTCCTGTTAAAAATAAAAAAGGATACCAAGCTACGCTCGGTATCCTTACGTTATACAAAAATTACAGCAATGCCTTGCAAAAGCCTATACGCAAAGCTGCTTCAAACCTACCGAGGTAATTATATTTATTCTGTTGTTTCTAACTATAGCCTGTGTCATATTCAATTACCTCGCTTTCTTTAAAATTTCATAGTGTTTATGATGCTTTAGTATATCACGATTGATTTGGTTTGTCAAGGGTTAGTTTCATATTAAAACGCATATAACCGTTCACATCCATATTTTGTACCGCTTACCCCTAAAGCTCTTGCAATAACAAAAACATGGATATATAATGATAATCACAGGAGGTGCAATATGAATATCCGGATAATTGAAAACTTTGAAGAAGCCTTACAGGTTATAATAAAATGCCGAAAAGCAGATAGTGAAGTTATGAAACTCAAAAGCCATATAGAGCTGTTTGAAAATAAACTTACTGCAAAGCTTGATGACAGAACTTTTCTTATAAATTCAGCAGATGTGTTTTATTTTGAGTCGGTGGATGACCGCACTTTCTTATACACAAAAGAAAATGTATATGAGATAAAATACAGACTGTATGAGCTTGAAGAAATCCTTTCCGACAAGGATTTTATAAGAATTTCAAAATCGCAGATTGCAAATATCAACTGTATAAAATCACTTGCTCCAGAGCTTAATCGCTCTGTTTCGGCAATTCTTGAAAACGGTGAGGTGCTTAACATTTCTCGCCGGTATGCAAAAACACTGAAAACATTACTTAATATATAGGAGAAACTTTATGAATATAAAAAAAGAACTTGCAGTATTTTTTATATGGTTCCGCAACGGAATTTGCTTTGCTTTTACATGGCTTCTTTTGTTAAGGCTTATAGCATTAAAAGTAAACGGTATTGATACAATATCGGTAACTCAGCTTATTGAAATGCTTTTGTGGACAGCGGGGGGCGTACTGCTATTCTGTATTGCTTTTAGAAAGCTTATATTAAGAAAAACAGGATTTACCGCAAGACTTACACTTTTTATGGTACTGATAACAGCTTACGAAGCAGGGTATTTTTATCACGAAGGGTTGTTTACAGGCAGTGGGCACGCTTATGAGTGGCTTTTGTTTTCAGCGCTGGTTGTTTTAATGTATCTTATCTGCCTTGCAATCTACAGCGTTTACAGAAAGAAAAACGGCGAACGTTATACCGTTGCTTTGCAGAAATATCAGCAGGAAAGGAAGCTTGCAAATGAATGAAACTATTGACAGACTGCGTGATGATTGCTGTGTAAAGCAGAAAAAGGGATTGCATTTTATTATGGCTTCCGTATTAATATGGATTGCAGTATTGTTAATTCATAGTTCAGACTTGCCAATTGAAAGTAAAAACCTGTTTACATTTTATTGTTCTGCACCGCTTATGCCGCTTGCATATATGATTTCTAAAATTATAAAGGTTGATTTTCAGAACAAGAGCAATCCACTTACAAATCTCGGTATTGTTTTTTCCGTTGGGCAGATGCCGTACCTGTTGATTGCAATGTGGATATTTTCAGCAAGTCCCGAAAATATGCTTATGGTATATGCAATGATTTTCGGTGCACATCTTCTTCCATATGGCTGGCTTTACAAGTCGAAAACCTATTATGTCCTGTCCGCAGTGATACCCATTGCCGTTCTGATAACAGGGATAAAATTTTCTTCCGGAATTATAGCCGTACTTATGCTTTGCACGGAAATCGTTTTTTGTATATGTCTTGTGCTTGAAAATAAAAAAGTGAAAAAATGCTATAAGACAGCATAAAAATTAACCCTCGGTTACAGCGTTTAAGCCATAACCGAGGGTTTCGTTATTCATCAACTTTCCTCATCATCTCCAACATCAACTGTGCCCCAACCCTGACACCCATCTGAAACTGCTGAAATCCAAACTCGTTTGCCGCACCATAATGTGCCTCAAAATATCGTTCAAGATATTCCTTCACATCAGGAAATTTTTCCAGCAGTTCACGCTGAATATCAAGAATTTCCTTTGTCTTTTCAGCGTATTCCTTCGTATCAGGATAACGTTCCCACAGCGGAAACAACTCGCCATAGTACATATTTTTAATTATACTCATCAATTACCTCCTATTGACCAAGCGAAACCAATATCCTGTCCGCAGCTTCTTCAATCGCAATGCCGATATCCTCCAACCCGTGAAGCTCACCATTTTTGCACCACTGCTCAAAAATCTCATAAAGAGCATTTCTGCTTGACAACAACGCTTCAAACTGCCTGTCAGTAAGCTTCGGAGAGCAGTCCCGACAGAAAACAGTGATTTCATCTTTAATCACAATCTGATACGCCGACTCAATAATTTCATCAGCAGATTTGCCCTTCATTTCAGCAATAAAGTCATCATGTTCCGCCTGCACCTTTTCATACAGCAAGCTCACATAGTCTTTTTTACACATAAAAAATTTCCTCCATATAGATTTTAAGCGTTGGAACATCAAGTCCCAACGCTTTTTTGTTACTCTGTCATCTGTGTAACATAAGCCGCATAAGCATCAAGCACAGGCACTTCGATAATCTCTCTTGCTCCAGCAAAAATCGGATGCACCATATCGGCAAACCCGCCATCAGCAGTCTTTCTGCTTGGCATCCCGACAAAGAGTCTGTCAGTACCCTGAACAACCTTGATGTCGTGAACCTCAATAAAGTTGTCGATAACGATTGAAGCAACAGCCTTAAGCTTGCCCTCTGTGAATACGTTGTGGATAGTTACATTTGAAATTGTCATATTAATTGACTCCTTTTAAAGTTAAAATTTATTGTTTTGATTTTCGTAAATTTGGCTTGTGCAAAAGCCGAGCAGACCTTTGCACAAGCTTTTGAGAATCAGAATGACATCTTGTCATCTTCCGAGTCAAGCACGCTTTCGAGTTCAACATAATTCTTGTAAGTTTCAAGAATAGTGTCCTCGAAATACTTTCTTGCCTCAGGATAAATCGGATGAACTACATCACGATAAATCCCGTTTTCGTCCTTGCGGCTTGGCATGGCGATGAACAATCTCTCGCTGCCCTGAACGACCTTGATGTCGTGGATCGCAAGGCAGTCGTCGATTGTGACGGACACAATACCTCTGAGTGCACCGTCTGTAAATGTCTTTCTGATCTTAATTTCTGTAATTACCATAAGTAATTACCTCCTGTAAAATATTTTTTCAGATACATAATTGCCGCCGGCAGGCATTATATATCTTTAAGAACAATCCGACGCATCACCAAGATGCGTCCAAATCGTAAGAACCTGATAATTATATATAGTATAGAACGTGAAGCCTAACTTTGAATTACCAAATTCTTTAGAAGAAACTCTCCAGCACACCAGTGCTGGTTTTTACAACCGTATACCAGATAATTACTATTTCCTTTATTGACTTTTAAGCAGGGTTTCGTTATAATAAACTTAATGATAAACTTGAATTCTCACGTGTATTTACATAATAGTTTGAATGTTTGGAAGTATGACGAATTCCAAAGACAGGGTATGCGACAGATACCTTTGTCTCTTGGGATTTTTTTAATTTTTTCCGAAATAGAAATTGAATGTTACTTTTTGGGGATACTCGGTACTAATAGAGGAAGGCGAAAGGAGGTGCAGCATGAGTGAATTTGAAGATTTATATAATTTATATTATAAAGATGTTTTTTATTATGTATTAAAACTAACGGATTACCAGGAGTATATAGCAGAGGAAGTGACGCAAGAAAGCTTTTACCAGGCATTTACTTCTCTTACTCGTTTTCGTGGAGAATGTTCTGTAAAATCATGGTTATGTCAGATTGCCAAGAATACATATTACAAATATCTTAGAACTCATGCAAAGGAAACCTATCTGGACGAGGACTTTCAGCGACAACAGGAGGGAGAAGACATTAGTACCCAACTGGAAAAAAGACAAATGATATCTCACATAAGAAAAGTAATTGCAGACTTGGACGAACGAAGTCAAAAAGTTGTGGAGTATCGTTTGTTTGATGAAAAGCCGTATAAGGAGATAGGGGAACTAATAGGAATTAGAGAGGCAACGGCAAAAGTGTTGTTCTCACGGGCAAAAGTAAAGATTAGACAACGATTAAAGGAGGAATATGGTTATGAAATATAGATGTGATATGGTAAAGGATTTGATGCCTCTTTGTCTGGATCATGAGGCTTCAGAGTCAAGTGAGCAGACTGTAATTGAACATTTGGCAGAATGCAAGGAATGTTCAAAATATTATGAGGCTCTTGGAAAAGAAATGGAGCCCATAAAAGAACAAGATGATAAAGAGAATAAGTATGTACGTCTGGCATCTAAATTGCGAAAGAAAAGAAAAATAACAGCTGCTTTTATCACCTTGTTTATTTGGATATTTTGTTTTAGCTGCTTATGTTATGCCAATGGTTATCGCCTAAGTTCCAAAGCAGCGGCAGATTTAAGCGGCAGATTAAAGGATGTATCACAAATAGTAGCTTGTTATGAGTGGAAGGATGATTTACATTTTTATATTTATGATAGTTATAGTTGCTATGATGTAGTTTATGTGGAAAGAACATTACTGGGGTGGAAGCAATTTGATACATATTTAAATTGGCCTAAATGGAGTATATATGAAGAAAATATCGGCATTGAGATGGCTGGTTCGACTCTTCACTTTCGGTATGATGAAGGAGTGCAGTTACTTCCAGTTAGGGTATACGATGAAAATGTGAAAAGTATAGAAGTAACTTGCTTTGGGCAAACACAGACAAAGGAAGTTTCTTCGGGCGAGGTGGTTCTGTTTACATTTGACGCTCCACTTGGACAGTCAAACGAAGAAGTTGAGGCAACTGCTTATGATGAAAGCGGAAATGCTGTTTATCGCTTGGAAATCCAGAACGGAATGTGGATTTGGGTATCTATTTTACAGTAATAATGGAGAGATAAATTTCAGTTCTCAAATGGCGAAATTTATATGATTTAATAACTGTTATATCGTGTTATAAAAATCTCGTCAAACCCTTGAAAACACTAAAGTTTTCGTGGGTGTCCTCCCCGTCACATCTTGTATCGTGTTATATTGTTCTGCCCTTGTTTGCAAATCCTCATAAGGGAAAAAACAAGGGAAAGAAAATCTGGTAACAACTTATAACAATTTATGAAAATGACAGTTGGGACTGGATGGAATGCTTATAATACATTTTCAAGAAAGGACTGATAAAATGAGATTGATATATGCAGACTATAACCCTCAAACGAACAGTATTGATGTACCTCAATGACTGTAGAACAGTTAAAAACGCTCATCTGGAGATACTTCATTAGCTACTGGAATAATCGGGAGGATCTGCTCTGCCAACGGTGGACTACCTCCGCTGGTTAAGCGACAGCAATACTATGCTTCACTGCAGGAGGTAGCATAAGGTCGAACATTCTTGAGAAAAAAGTGTAAACCAATATTGACAATATCATCATGATTATGATAAAATGAAAAAAGTTTGATTTGGAGGTGTCATATGAATTTATTTATCAACAAGATAGTGAGTAGTATAGTGCAAATAATTTTGTTTGCGATTATACCATTTATTTGGTGGTTAGCAACTGCAAGAAAACAACAAAAATTTGCAGAGTGGATTGGATTGAAGAAAATTG
>JAGBCL010000006.1 GCA_018110825.1 Oscillospiraceae bacterium | reverse complement strand
TGATTTTGTCAATAATACTTGACACATTTTATTCGAATAGAATGAACAAGTGTAAACTTAATGCACACTGCATTTGATTGCAGAGCTGTTCTTAGATTCAGAACCGGAGGAAAAAACCAGCCACTGCCGCAAGGCAGCTTGCCATTTACAGGTTCTGAAAGAAATGCTACAATAGCTGACCAACGGTGGGAGCTATCGAGCTGTTCTTGAGTTCGTCACCGTCGGCAAAGACTTAACAGCATTTCTTTCAGGTTCTGTCAATGGTGGCGGATGGTTATCATTTTTATCGGTAACAGTTTTTATTTGGATGACTTATGCTGCAAGATATATGCTTTCATAATAGCGTTTTCTTTTAACAGCAGGCGGAAATCCTCCATTTGCTGTACAAATCCTTCTGTTGGCCCAATAACTCATGTAATATCGCCAGATTTTCGTCTTTAACTCCTCTATTGTATAGTTTTCAGGCTTATCGTTGCGGCTGTAGAACAGTTCTTCCTTCATTCTTGCCCACATACTTTCACAGCGTGCATTATCATGACATCTTCCACCTGCACTATTCATGCTCTGGATTATACCATGTTTATGCAACTTTTCACGATATTCTGCACTTGTGTATTGGCTGCCTCTGTCCGAATGGATTATACATCCAGCTATATCAGGGTAAGATATTTTTGCATTCTCAAGAGTATGGCAACAAAGTGAAGCTTTCATATTATCTTCAATGGCAAGACCTAATGGCATAAGGTCAAAACAGTCAAATATTGCCGAAACATAGACTTTTCCATCTTTCGCTTTCAGTTCACTTATATCTGTTATTGCTTTTTCCAACGGCTTATCTGCCTTGAAATTACGTTTCAGAAGATCATCAGATTTACGTGCTTCACGGTCTGCTTTGGTTATTCCATTTGCTTTTCTGCGTGGCTTATGTATAATTCCGATTTTTTCCATAATCTTTCGTACAGTACCTTCACTTGGCACAGGAATATCTGATTTTCCTTCTTCGTATCTCTGTTGCAGAGCCAGATACATACGTTCCCTGCCATAGGTATCATTATAAATATCTTCATTATGGATTATCATCATTTCATCCACAAGCGACTGATATTTCCATGGCTTGTTCTTACGTTCAATATAATTGTAAAAAGCTTGCCTTGTTACATCTAATGCCTTGCAATAGAAACTTATCTTTCCCTTATTTTTGCCATCTTCGGTCTTTAGTGCAATGAATTTTAATCGTTCTTCTTTCCTGACTTCCGACGGCTCGCTGCGAAAAAAGCTGATGCTTCCTCTAAAAATTCATTCAGTTCTTCCAGCTTACGATTTGCTTTTTCAAGTTCCTTGATTCGCTTATTTGCAGCTTGTAACTGCTGGGCAAGATTTAGAGATTCTTCTGGTGAACGAGTGCCTGTACCTATATCTATCTCTCCTGCTTTCGCTTTTCCTACCCATGTGCTCAACGTTCCTTTCGGTATTCCAAGTTCTTCACACGCTCCTTTGTTTCCTATTTCTTTTGCCAGCTTAATCGCCTGTTTCTTAAATTCCTCATCGTATTTTTTGGGTGTTCTCATTTTTGACACTCTCCTTTTGTTTTATTATACTTTGTTCAAATGGTTTGTGTCAAGTTTTATTATACAGGATCACATTTCATTGACAGCTTGGAGCGTGAGCAGACTGTTCAGGCTGAGAAAGAGCCGGAGGTCGCACCTGTTGTTGATGAGGTCGATGCTCCCACACCGGAAGCAACTGCACCCGATAAGGGCGAAAACTTCACCATTACTGAT
>JAGBCL010000057.1 GCA_018110825.1 Oscillospiraceae bacterium | reverse complement strand
GAAAGCGGAAAAAGAAAAATGTCTGTTGATGTTCTCATTGAATTATCCGCTTACTATAACGTTTCAACCGATTATCTTCTCGGGTTATCGGATAAAAAAGAAAGGGCTTGATGAAATTTCAAGTCCTTTTTTATTTCCTATGCGGTCTAGTCTGCGCTGTAAGGTTGTGCAATGGTAAGTCTGATAAAGAGGTTCGGGGCGCAGAAGAAAAGCGCAAATGCTGACTTTTGGTTTCTGCACCGCAAGTTAAAATGCAAAATAAAACACCCGATTTATATAGTTGCGCCAGCGCAACTATGCCTTCGGAAAAAAAGCGCATATGGTTGTTTGATGGGCTATTTATTGCGCTTTTTTCCCTCAATAAATCGGGAGTGTTTTATTTACTTGCGGGGTGAGTGGATTGTCACTTTGGTTGCCCCGCCCCTTCTGGGTTGCGCCTTTCTTCCCTGCCCCTGCTTTTGTGGTGGGTGTTGGTTTGCTTTTTTTCCGTTGCCTATGGTCTGTTCTTGTCGCTCGGTTGCACTCTCACTGCGCTCGGGGTGTCGCCCCTTTTTTGCCGACGAATTTTTTTATATGTTCTGTTTGTCCGTGGCGCTCCCCCGTGCTCCGTTCGGTGTCTGCCCTCGCTTCCCTGCTGTGTGCTTGTTTTCGGTTATGCTATCCGCCATAGCATAAAGAAGGGTAACCGCTTCATTTGAATGGTTGAGCAATTCCTGAATCTTTTTGAGATTGCCATATTTACGATACATTTCAACGGCATATATCTTCCTCGCTGTATGTGGTGAAATTTGCGTATTTTTGACCCTGAAAAGCGTTTGTGCTCTCTTAATGTCTTTATATACTGCCTGCCGTGTTCGTGGCTTTTTCGGGTCATTTCTGCCCTCAAACACGTAAAAGCGACCTGCCTGTGCAAAAAGTTCGTCTCTAAGTGGCTTTGAAATGCGGATATATTTTCGTTTGCCTGTTTTCATTTCCTTGATTGAAAATCGGTCTTTTTTTATATCTGCCGTTTTCAGGTGCAAAACGTCGTCAATGCGAAGTCCTGTCTGCATTGAGACGAGCAAAGCAAGGCGGTTTTCATACATAAGTGCGGCGAGTATATGAGACATTATGTCGCCACTTGCGTAGTCTGATTTCATATTTTCTCCTTGGTTGTCAATGCTTAAAGTGTAAACTGAACGGAAAAAGTCACGCTGTAAGCGTGACCGTTTCCCTTTGTCGGAAGTAAAACTGAAAGAAATTCAGCGATAAAAAGGAACAAATGAAGCCCGAGAACCACTCGGGATTTACTGCCAAAGCCCAGAGACATTTTAATGATATTTTTAATTGTAATCGAACATTTGTTCCTTTGTCTTAATAATACCCTGCTTTTATTGCGTTGTCAATGGTGCTGAACTCAAATACGTACACGCAGTCGGTGTTTGTTTTCTGTGTTTCAGTTTGCAAAGGTTAATAGCGAGCGACCGTCTTTTGATTGCAGAGTAGGTTAATTTGTTCCCGAGTCGCCTATATAATTCTGCTCAGCCCGCAGGGGGCAAATCCGTATGGGTAAGTCCGAAAAAACGGACTTTGCGCCCGAGCAGATAATGCCATAAAAAAAGACCGATTTTGTACAAATCGGTCATTTCTTCTGCAAAAGAATATTTCTTTTGTGTAGTTGCGTAGGGTTTTTTATAAGGGCTTTAAATGCCCCCACTTTTATAAAGTCTTAAAATCTCGATTATCTTCTGCATAAATTCCTCGAAATGCTTGTGTTTCATATCTGCCTCAATGAAACGCTGCGCTCGCTCGTATGTGATATTATGCGGATTGATGTATTTTGCTTTCTCGTATTTGATGTTATCGAGCCGAGCTTCTTCACAATAAAGGAAATTAAAAATAAGCGTTATGATTTTGTCGGCATCCATTATGCGACCCCCTTGATATATTCTTCAAAATCGGATTTATCCATTTGAATGTATTTTACCGCCCCGAAGCCTTGTATTGTGTATTCCTTTGTAATAAAATCTTCGTATGGGATATTGTGAAGTGTAAAAGGCAATTCCCTGCGAAGCCCGTCACCGCCTGCGAAATATGTCTTTCCAAAGATTTTGCCAAAGTCCTTCGTGACGTATTTCGTTATGTATCGGCTGACGGCTTCTCTGTTTTCATCAAGCGGAATTGCTGTCGCAAATCCGAACTTATAACCGGGGATATTATAAACCGCTTTACAAGCGTTGAGGTCATAGCCGTATTTTTTGGCTGTGGCTTTTTTTATGGGCTTCTTTCTGTCGGGCGTGGTAACTGTTCCGCTGTCGGTCAGCCGAAGTGCTTCGTTGACTAAGCCGTGAAAATGGATTGCTCCGTCTTTGTGTTTCTCTGCAATTATGAGATAACGAAGTCCGTTTCGTGTGGCTTGATTGTGAAGCCACTTCGTAAAGGGCCTCACGATCTCCTTTGCGTTGTATCGGTCTATCTTCTCGGCGTTGAGTGTCAATGTCACTAAGTACTCCCAATCATTCGCAGCCGCTATTTCATAGACGGCGTTTTTTGCTCGGCGTAGATTGTCTGCTCGGGGTGTCAATGAACATTGCCCCTCGCTCCCCTGCCGCCGAAGTGTTCCACGGTCTTGCCGTTCCCAACCGTCAGGGACAAACACCGCTTTGCTAAAAAGGGTGATTTTTACTTTTCCATCAGGCTGATATTTTGCTTTTGCGTTCCGCAATATATCGGCTGAATTTTGGTTCAAAAGTGCGCTGAAACTTTCCATTTTTTTCCTTCCTTCCAAAACATTGGTTTTCCCTTATAGAATAAGAGTTTGCGGTGATTTTTACTTTGCAAGAGTGAGTGTTTTTTGAGGCTATAATCAAGTATATATATATATTTCTAGTTACTGCATAAACTTGATATCAGCATTTCCCAGAGGATAATTGAAGATAAATTCTTCGATTAATCCGTTAAAGCTGTTGCGTGGTGCCCTGAGAAACTCGTTGAGCCTCGCCTGCTCAGTTTCGATTGCGATTTGGGTTGAGCAAACCCTACGCCCCGCAAGTTGCATTGCATAAACTATCAAGAGGTTTACGATTTCTTCAATGGTCGCTCCGTCTTTGATATAGGCGAAGATTGTTGTTGATACTGTGCTGTTGTCGTTCATAGTGTCACTTCCTTTTCAATCGTTTGATTGTTATTTTATCAATCATTTGGTTGAAAGTCAAGTCAATCAAATGATTGTGTGATATAATCAGTAAAAATGCACAAAGAAAGGGTATGAAAATATGACACATTATACAAAGCGATTGAGAGACACACGAGAAGATAGTGACAAGACACAGGCAGAAATTGCCGTTGCATTAAAAATGCACGTGCAACAGTATCAGCTTTATGAAAGCGGAAAAAGAAAAATGTCTGTTGATGTTCTCATTGAATTATCCGCTTACTATAACGTTTCAACCGATTATCTTCTCGGGTTATCGGATAAAAAAGAAAGGGCTTGATGAAATTTCAAGTCCTTTTTTATTTCCTAT
>JAGBCL010000056.1 GCA_018110825.1 Oscillospiraceae bacterium | reverse complement strand
CTTGCACACCTTTACCCAAACTATAAGCATAAAGAAATGGCATTATCCGTACTCGGCTCACGGCAAAGTCCCGTGAACGTGAAGTGGATTTATAATTTATGGTGCATAGTGTCGGGTATCGTATTTTGTGTTGCTCCGTATGCGTTCTATCAAGCTAATAGCTGTGGCTTGGCGGTAGCAATATGGATACTGCTTGCAATATACGGAATCGGATGTGAAATCATATCGGGCTTTTGTCCGCTCAACGAAAACAGACAAGAGGAAGATACCATAACCAAAATACACGGTGGAGCTTCCGCAATCGGATTTATGACATTACTTGTAGTGCCGTTGCTTTTGGCAATATTGCAGTTTCAAATCTCAGAGGTCGCTATTGGTTTAATCTCGCTTTTATGCTTTATTGTAGCATTTGTGTTCTTTTGCTTTTTCATTATGGGTGAGAAAGAAAAGTTTGCGAATACTGTTTTAAGATACGGAGGCCTTTGGCAAAGACTTGTTTTAATATGTTGTTATGTACCGCTGTTTATCTGGTGTGTTATACAACTATGATTATAATTTGGGGAAATGAATATGAAAGCAATCGTTTATACATCTAATACAGGGCACACCGCTGAGTATGCCAAAATACTTGGCGAGAAAACGGGGTTGCCTGTATATGCTTTGAGCGAAGCTGCAAAGCAATTATCAAACGGAACGGAAATCATATATCTCGGTTGGCTTTTCGCTAACAATATCAAGGGGTATAAAAACGCGGCAAAGCAATACAAGATATCCGCCATTTGCGCAGTTGGCCTTTGCGATACCGGAACAGCTATCGCAGAGGTTCGTAAGGTAAACGCTATTTCCGAAGAAACACCACTTTTCACTATGCAAGGCGGTATGGATAAAACCAAGCTCCACGGAATTAACAAGGTTATGATCAATATGCTGACAAAAGGAATGGACTCCAAAAAAGATCGGACGGAAGATGACGAGCGAATGCTTTATCTTTTGAAGAACGATCAGAATTACGTTAGCGAAGAAAATATCACTGCTTTTATGAAATGGTACAAACAAATCTAATATTGTTACGGAGAGTAACATCGGTGTTACAAGCAGTTTATTGTTCACTTGCGCCCTCCGGCGTAAAATGAATACGAAATAAATTATACCGGAGGTAACGAAAATGACATTAGGCGAAAAAATTAAAGAAGCAAGAAAGCAATGCGGTCTCTCCCAAGAGCAGCTTGCGGAAAAGATGGCTGTATCACGGTCTGCTGTTGCGAAATGGGAAGCGAATAACGGACTTCCCGATGTTGACAATCTGAAAGCGTTGGCACAGCTCCTAAATGTGAGCGTGGACTATCTGCTGGATGACGGCGAAGTAATTGATGAAGTTGTAATGCGTGAGCCTTACAATCTTTCCGATTATGGCAAAGACATCAAGAAAAAGAAGAAAGACCGTGTAATCCGTGAAAAGTTTCCCGATGCCGAGATACATACTTTACTTGGTAAACTCAAACTGACCAAAAGCGAAAAAGTCATTGATAATCTACTCGGATTCTTTACCGATGCACCGTTTGGCACACCGGAGTTTATCAACAGTTTTAAGAATATGGACAAGGAATTTTATCTTGTAGAAAAGGACGGAAAACAGTTCCTTGTTACCGTAACCGATGAATTTATCGAAACCCGTCAGCTCGCAAAGCGTATCACGGCAGACAAGTTTGAAATAGGAAATTGGAAATTTACAAAATGCGCTTATGAGGTAAAAGACATTAAGAAAGAAGGAAGCAAAAATGAAAAAAATCAGTAGTGTAATTTGGGGAATCGTATTGATTGCGGCAGGTGCGTTATTTGCACTGAATGCATTGAACATAACGGACATCAACATCTTCTTTGACGGTTGGTGGACGTTGTTTATTATCGTGCCGTGTGCAGTGGGGTTATTTACCGAGCGTGAAAAGACCGGTAACATCATTGGCCTTGCCATTGGTGTGTTTCTGTTGTTGTGCTGCCAGGACATTTTAAGCTTTGGT
>JAGBCL010000055.1 GCA_018110825.1 Oscillospiraceae bacterium | reverse complement strand
GCTGCAGAAACGGATCCAAAACTTGAAGGCTTTGAAAAAGGTCAGGTAACAGAACTTGGTGCCGTTAATGTTATGACAGGTATCTACACAGGACGTTCTCCAAAAGATAAATTTATTGTTATGGATGAAAATTCAAAAGACACTGTGTGGTGGACATCTGATGAATTCAAAAATGATAACCATCCTTGCAGCAAGGAAGCTTGGGCACAGCTCAAGGATATTGCAGTAAAAGAACTTTCCGGAAAAAAACTCTATGTTCAGGATGTATTCTGCGGAACAAATAAAGATTCACGTATGGCTATCCGTTTTATTATGGAGGTAGCTTGGCAGGCACATTTTGTTAAGAATATGTTTATCAATCCTACAGCCGAAGAACTTGAAAATTTTGAGCCAGACTTTGTTTGCTACAATGCATCAAAAGCTAAGGTTGAAAACTACAAAGAGCTTGGACTTAATTCCGAAACAGCTGCAGTGTTTAACATCACATCGCGTGAGCAGGTTATCTTAAACACATGGTATGGCGGTGAGATGAAGAAAGGAATGTTCTCTATGATGAACTATTTCCTTCCACTTAAAGGCATGGCTTCTATGCACTGCTCTGCAAATACAGATATGGAAGGCAAGAACACGGCGCTGTTCTTTGGACTCTCCGGAACAGGTAAGACTACACTTTCTACCGATCCAAAGCGCTTACTGATCGGTGATGATGAGCACGGTTGGGATGACAATGGTGTATTCAACTTTGAGGGTGGTTGTTACGCAAAGGTTATCAATCTTGACAAGGAATCCGAGCCTGATATATACAACGCTATCAAACGTAACGCCCTTCTTGAAAATGTTACGGTTGACGAAAACGGTGTATGCGATTTTGCTGATGACTCTGTTACGGAGAACACACGTGTGTCTTATCCGATAGACCACATAGAGAAGATAGTTCGTCCTGTATCAGCTGCTCCTGATGCTAAGAATGTAATATTCCTTTCTGCAGATGCATTTGGAGTATTACCTCCTGTTTCTGTTCTTACACCTGAGCAGGCACAATATTATTTCCTCTCAGGCTTTACATCAAAGCTTGCAGGAACAGAGCGTGGTATCACAGAACCTACACCTACGTTCTCAGCATGCTTCGGACAGGCATTTCTTGAACTTCATCCTACAAAATATGCAGAAGAGCTTGTAAAGAAGATGGAAAAGAGCGGTGCAAAAGCATACCTTGTAAACACAGGATGGAACGGCACAGGTAAGCGTATATCTATTAAAGATACTCGTGGTATTATCGATGCTATTCTTGACGGTTCAATTTTGAAAGCTGAAACAAAAACAATTCCGTATTTCAATCTTGCTGTACCGACAGAGCTTCCAGGTGTGGATACAGGAATCCTTGATCCTAGAGATACATATGCAAATCAGGGTGATTGGGATGAAAAAGCAAAAGACCTTTCAGCTCGTTTCATAAAGAATTTCGATAAGTACACCGGAAATGATGCAGGAAAAGCATTGGTTAGTGCAGGCCCTCAGTTATAAAACGTTGTGTCATCCAAGAAAAATATGGGCAAAAAGACGCACTTTTAAGGTCCT
>JAGBCL010000054.1 GCA_018110825.1 Oscillospiraceae bacterium | reverse complement strand
GTGTTCAATATTCTCGGTCCTCTCACAAATCCTGCAAGTCCCCAACGACAGCTTCTCGGCGTTTATGATCCGTCGTTGGTTGAGCCGCTTGCACAGGTGCTTATGAAGCTTGGCGTAAAAAAAGGTATGGTTGTGTACGGTCAGGATAAGCTTGATGAAATTTCTCTTTGCGCACCAACTACCGTTTCCGAGTTCAGGGATGGCTGGTTCAGGACTTACGAAATCACTCCCGAACAGTTCGGCTTTGAACGCTGCACACGAGAGGATTTGCGGGGCGGCAAGCCTGCCGAAAATGCGGAAATCACACGCAGCATTTTAAGCGGTGAAAAGGGGCACAGAAGAAACGCTGTTCTTCTGAATGCAGGTGCGGCACTTTGTATAGGCGAAAAGGCTGAAACGCTTGCTGACGGAATAAAGCTTGCCGCAGAAATTATAGACAGTGGAAAGGCAATGGAAACTCTTGAAAAACTTATAGGGCTTTCAAATTTATGAGGTGGATTATGACAATACTTGATAAACTTGCCGAACACGCTTTTGAACGTGTAAAAGCAGCGGAACGGAGCGTTTCACTTGATGAAATAAAAAGCCTTGCATTTGCTCTCCCGAAAGATGACTTTGAGTTTGAGAAAGTACTCAAAAAGCCTGACATTTCCTTTATCTGCGAATGTAAAAAGGCGTCTCCCTCGAGGGTATTATTGCAAAGGATTTCCCCTATCTTGAAATTGCAAAGGAATACGAAAAGGCAGGTGCAGACTGTATTTCCGTGCTGACCGAGCCGAAATGGTTTATGGGCAGTGATGAGTATCTGAAAGAAATTGCGAAATCCGTTTCAATCCCTTGTCTGAGAAAGGATTTTACCGTCAGCGATTATCAGATTTACGAAGCAAAACTGCTGGGAGCGAAGGCTGTGCTTCTGATTTGCTCAATACTTTTGGCAGAACAAATCAAGGAGTATATCGGTATCTGCGACAGGCTCGGAATTTCCACACTTGTTGAGACACACGACGAAAGCGAGGTTAAGCTTGCAGTAAATTCGGGTGCAAGGATTATCGGGGTAAATAACCGAAATCTCAAAGATTTTTCCGTTGATACGGATAATAGCAGACGTATGAGAGAGCTTGTGCCGAAGAATATAATCTTTGTGTCGGAAAGCGGTGTACAGACAGCAGAGGATGTGCAGAAATTGCGTGAAATCGGTGCGGACGCTGTGCTTATCGGTGAAACACTTATGCGTGCAGAAAATAAGAAAGCAAAGCTTTCGGAGCTTCGTGGCGTATGACAAAAATCAAGCTTTGCGGACTTACCCGTCCCTGTGATATCGAGTATGTGAATGAGTTGCTGCCCGAATATATCGGCTTTGTTTTTGCGCCGAAAAGCAGACGGTATATTTCTCCCGAAAAGGCTGAAGTTCTGAGAGAACATCTTGATGACAGAATTACACCTGTGGGAGTTTTCGTTGATGAAAATATTGATGTAATTGCGGGTTTAGTAAAGCGTGAAATAATTGATGTCGTTCAGCTTCACGGCAATGAAAACGATGAGTATATAGCGAATTTGCGCAAAGAGGTTGATTGTCCTATAATAAAGGCTTTCCGCATAGAAAGCGTAGCCGACATACTTATGGCAAACAATTCCTCCGCAGATTATATTCTGCTTGATTCGGGCGGCGGTACGGGAAAAGTTTTTGACCACTCGCTTTTGAAAGATATTGCAAGACCGTATTTTCTTGCAGAGGGACTTACTCCCGAAAACGTGAAAACGGCAGTAAAACAGCTTGCCCCCTTTGCGGTTGACGCAAGTTCGTCCCTTGAAACAGATGGCTTTAAGGATAAAAACAAAATGACAGCCTTCGTGAAAGCTGTCAGAAAGGATTGATGTTATGACAAACGGAAGATTCGGCGTTCACGGCGGACAAT
>JAGBCL010000053.1 GCA_018110825.1 Oscillospiraceae bacterium | reverse complement strand
TTTTTGATCCTTCGGGAATTTTTGTGGGTAAAAATTTGTATCCATGATTGTTCCCGAACCTTTCGTTGTTAATATACTTGTTATTTAGTGTTTTGTCAAGTCAGAAAGACCTGACACCATCGAATAAAAATGTTTTTGCTCATCCCTCCATTGTTGGCATCAGATCCAGCTTTCCACAATGAAAGAGAATTGCTGTTCTGAAATTATCTTTGTTCCTATATCCACACGCAGACCGTTTTACTACTTCAATTTTGCTGTTCAACCCTTCTGTTGCTGAATTAGATATTCCATGCAATACAGCAGCGATAATTCCCTGTAAATGGCGTTTAAGTTTCTTTGCTGCATCACAAACAGGTTTTAATCGTGAATGAGTAGCTCTCCAATACCATTTCTTGAAATAAACCCTTAATTCGCTCTCATCTTTGGTGACTTTCCAAAGTCCACGCAATAATTCTTTGATTTCCCATGCTCTTGCTGTTGCGGCAGAAACACTTTTTGCTTGTTCAAATTTGAAACGGAGATGTTCGGGAAGATTTTCTTCTCCGTAAAGAAAAGTCATTCTTGACCGAAAAAATGCTTTTCGTGCATCTTCATCCTTAATTTCAGACTGGGCTTGTTTCCGTACTTCATCAACAGCCTTATTCATTATGGCAATAACATGATAATGATCAAAGCAAATTGTTGCATTAGGCATATATTCTGCTGTCAGAGAATAGTAGGAAGCACTCATATCCATGGTTGCTTTTTCAACTTTGGACAGCATTTCTTTGCGTTCTTGAAACCAGTATTCAATATGTTTTTTTGCTCTGCCATCTGTGATAACATCATAAACGCAATGATTTACAGGATCGGTTACAATGGTAAAGTAGCGATGTCGTGAAAAAACCTGCTTTTCATCCAAGCCAAGTATTAGCGGAGGAATATCTCCACGACGTTCAAGCCCCCTTTTTACTGCCCGATTCATAATTCCGCCTAACCGTTCCCAGGAAACTCCGGTTATTTCGGATGCTGCTGTCCGGTCGCAAGCTTCCATTACGGCAATACATTTTGCCTCAAGTTTGTAGGTTACGTCTTGATATTGTCCTGCAAGCGGAAAAACTCCTTGTTTAACACCATGTTTTGAGCAGTTTACACGGGGTAGTCTGACATGAAGAAATGTTTTGCTTTCGCAAGTATCAAGATGCTGAAATACCCGTTCTGGCATATGATCATAAGTGGACGCAGGACAATGACATTCCGAACACAGGAAAGTATATTGTTCATGAGTAAGCCATACATCCACGCGAGAACCATCCTCCGATATTTCTACCTTGGACACATTCCATGGCTTCGGGGGATTTAACAGTTTCTGATAAAATGCTTCTAATGTCATTGGAATCACCTCACCACAAATATAGCACAGAATTCAGATTTTGAAAGCGGTTGAAAAGAGAAATTCTCTCTTTTCAAAACCAGCAAAAGCTGTTTGCACATTGGGTTCTGACGGCTGTCAAGCCATGAACGGAATAAAAGGGAGTGCAACGACCGGTTATGCCGGATCAGGGCTTGATTGACGGCAGGTTCCGATGTATTGATACCGGAAAAACGCAAACTAATATTTTGAGGTGAAAACACTCGCTGATTTGAGATTTTACGCTCAAATTCAAAGAGTACCCTCGAAAAATTAGTTGCTGTTTCTGTCATCTTTTTAACCCTATCCATTCAACTTTACGCTCAAATCACACCCACAAAAATTCCTGAAGCCCCAAATTATTTGCAAAGACAACTTAAATAAACTATATTAACTTCAGAGCAAGTTCCCGTCCCCGGAAAGGAGGTTGATAATACAGCTGAGGGTTCAGGGAGCAAACCGGAAATCACAAATAAATATACAGTTTAACGACAAAAGAAAGGTGACGAAAAAATGAAGAAGAATTTTACGCTCATAGAACTTCTGGTAGTTATTGCAATTATTGCAATTCTCGCCTCCATGCTGCTGCCTGCCTTGAGCAAGGCCCGTGCCGCAGCCCAAGCTGTCAAATGCGTTGCACAACTTAAAGATTGTCAGTTACAGATCCAGTTGTATGCAAACGATTATTCCGACAAGATTCCCGTCTGGCATGCGACAAGCGTTTATGGCGTTAAGCCCGGCTGGAGCCATTTTCTGAACCTTGAAGGTTACAA
>JAGBCL010000052.1 GCA_018110825.1 Oscillospiraceae bacterium | reverse complement strand
GGGAAAATAGATCGATGCCGACACAAATCAAACAAAGCACTACTTTCAGTGCTTTGTTTGCATATTCCTCCATAGCTCAGTCGGTAGAGCACCTGACTGTTAATCAGGGAGTCACTGGTTCGAGTCCAGTTGGGGGAGCCATTTACTCATAATCCGAACACATTTGTGAACAACGATGTGTTCGGATTTGTTGTTTATATGGGGATATAGCATTTTGTGGGTACGCCTGTAATCACAGGGTATTTGCGGTCAGAAACGTTGATTTTACGTTGTTTGAACAAAAGAGCATCGCATATGCAGTGGTGCACTTTTGCTTTACGTAATGTTGAAATTTATGCTTGAATTAAGTGCAAACTAACTTATTGCAATATTTGATGAATAAAAAAGGAAAACGCGAATATTCATATTGGTAACAAGTAGTTAAAAGGAAAAAGTGCACTAATAAATGTACACTAAAAGCTTGGCCAGCTTTTTCAAAGATAGCAGGAGAAGAAATGTGACAGTATTTGAATGTGAAGCGTAAACAACCACTTCTCATTCTAGCAGTTTAAAACGTTTTGGAGAAGCAGTCAATCATGTGTCTTGTATGATTTGTACAAGATGATAGCTTTTTTGACGGACAAATTATTCAAATGTTACATTTGTGTAACATTTGAAAAATAGTGTTGACTTGTGCTGCTCAAAAGAGTATAATAATACATATAATTATCCACTTTTGCATTACTGTGGGTTATTGTATAAATGGCAGAGTTTATACGAAAATATTTTTTATTAGTGAAGACTTAAAGAGGAAAATTTCAATGAATTTAACTAAGGTTTTATCGGCTAAACACCCTGCTGTACATGTGTTTGAAAGTAATATTGGACGCGGAATTCCTTCTGTTGCTGCACGTACTGCTGCTGTTCGCAGAGCTTCTTCGGTTACAAATATGAAAGGTAAAAGACGAGGTGTTATTGTTAAAGGCTATGATAACACTTCTGGCTCAGTCATTATTTCTAACACGGGGGTACGTATTGATAATTCAAATATAGTAGCGGAAAGTATGATTTCAGAACGTATTAGAATAATGGGGGACATCTCATATGAATAAAATTCCATTTGAAAGCTTACAGCATAAAGGAGTAAAAGAAGAACCATATGATCAGATGAGCTATTCTTTTTTAAATGATATTTATGATCAATCAAAATCAATAATAAATACATTAATTAATTTAAACAAGTCAAGGGCAAATACTGAAATCAATGAAATGCAGAATTCAATACAGAATGTAGTTGCTTATACAGGTAGACGTGGTACAGGCAAAACATCAGCTATGCTTTCATTTGCAAATAATTTAACAAATGGAAAAAGTAGTTTTCAAGAGACGTTCTATGCTCTTCCTTATACAGATGTGTCTGTGTTGGAGGAAAATGAGGACGTTTTTTTAATTGTACTTTCAAAAATGCTCAATTTGATTCATGACAGCGTGCCAACGTATAATCATAGTTATAATGTAGACACGAACGAAAAGATTAACAGCATTAAAGAACGTATTTGCACGGTATACGATCACTATTTAAGTATAAGAGAAAAGGACTCGCATAATCTTAATTCAAGCTACAGTCTTATGGAGAAAACTTTGGCGAAATGTAATGTTCGCACAGAATTTGCAAAACTAGTTTCAGACTACATCAATCTTTTAAACCAGATTAATAATAGAAAAAATACAGACGGGTACCTAATCATTTGTATTGATGATGTTGATATGGTGAAAAGTAGACATTTGCGTATTATGCAGGATATTCATCAATATTTTATGATACCTAATGTTATTGTTATGGTAACTTTAAGTTTTCCGGTTTTATCAGCTGCATTACAAAAGGAATACTTTTCAAATTTTAACACAATAAGAGATAAGGAAGAGTATAACTTTCATCTGAGTTTTGAACAAACAAATGATTTTTTGAGTAAAATCATCCCTTCTGATATGAGGATAACTATGCCTTCTTGGAGAAAAAGTGACTATAGAGATCTTGTAGATGTAGAAATTGGATTCTCAAAAGATTTGATTGATTCATTTGACGAGAAGTTTAAGCGTTTAAAGAATGGCAGACTTTATGATATTATAAAAAAGTATTTTGAAAACGACAAAAATAACAATATATATACTGTTTCTCCTAAAAAGTTAATAATGATTGTTCTTTCTGAGAGAACAGAAATATATTTGGACGTTTATGGGCGGAAATTTCATTTTATGGAACCGGACAGCCTGAGAAATCTTTATGATATGTTTTATTTATTATACGATATGGAAAACATTAATGATGATACAGAAACAAATGAAATAAATAAAATTAAAAACAGAAAAATTGTGCTTGACTATCTTCATTTTAAAATGCTTCCAGATAATGATTTTTCCATTGATGTAAAAAGTCTTATTGATGATTTTTTGGAAGAACCCCTTGAACGCCGTGGATTTAGAATTTGGGATTATTATTTCAAATGCTTAAATTCCAGCATTGAAAAAGAGAGAATATGTAGCGTATACGGAGAAGGTTTTTATAATGAAGAGAAGAAAAAATATATAATAGAAAATTATAGCTTTGGAGAAGTGTTTCGGGTTTTGTATTCTGCTTCTCGTTTAGGTCTTGAAAAAATGAACAGAAAGTTTATTAAATTTATTCTTGCATCGTTTTCTTTCTCCTTCCCACAATATGTAGAAAAAGAGAGAAAAGAAATAGTATGTTCCTTTAAAAATGGCGGAAATCAATA
Source organism: Oscillospiraceae bacterium (assembly GCA_018110825.1). GTDB lineage: Bacteria > Bacillota > Clostridia > Oscillospirales > Ruminococcaceae > RGIG8773. Next base: position 206,715 of record JAGBCL010000052.1, on the reverse strand, counting down.
TGACAAACACATTGCTAATTTGAGCAGTATTTTTGGTTATTCCCTTATTGGAACTTGGCGAAAGGATTTATTTAATGGTAACGATATTGATATCGTATTTTCTGTTGCAGGATTACAAGAAATATTTGAAAAAAAGCAATTTAAAGATGAACAAATTGCTGATTTTGTTAATATAATTGTTGCATATCTAATGCTGTCTTCTCGTTCGTTTGATAGTTCGATTAATGTATATTCTATTGATGATTATGTCTTAGGTGGAAATGATATTAAATATAATATTGATATACGAATTGATCCGACTGCATTTATTATAAATACGCTTGAGATTGATGAACGAATGTCAAGTCTGAAATTCATGTTTGAAGGTAAAGAGATTGAGACCACAAACAACACTGATGATACATTTTATTCAGTTACAGAATTAATTATAATAATTTTATCTAAGCATAAGATTTGTAAAAAAGAGGATGTAGAGATCCGAAAAAAAGTCAATGAATGTATTAAAAATGCTATTGATAGCATAAAATCCGAAGTTTTAAATGATATGTTTCCCTGGTTCCTTATTCAAAATATTGATTTGACATACAATGTGATTAAAAGAACGATTTCTTCCATTATTTATAAAAGTAAAAGCAATGTAAAAGAAAAAAGATTTGTTAATGGAAAGCCCCTTGCAATAATTAAAGTTTTTTATCAAGAATTGTCGAAACATTTGAACGAGGAAGATAAAATCTATTTTACATCGTTTTCGAATTCATTTGAAAACAATTTCATTGTAAAAAGAATAAATGAAGAGTTATCGAGCAAATGTATGGCATGCGAAATTACATTTCATAAAAAAGCACATGTTGATAATATGCTGTGTAAATTGTTTGCTTCACTTCAAGACAGAGCAGGTATTTTTTGGGCGGATATTAGCGCTTTGAAATTATATTATTCTGAGTATTTATATAATGAAATCGAAACCGCTGATCGCAAGGATATTTTGACATTTATTGGGTCATACAGAAATCATGAGATGAGTTTCATAACTCTTACTGGATTAATTGATGAAATTCTTGGAATTCACGAGAACAGATATGAGGACGAAAGCAGTAAAGTTGAGGAGATAAGTACGCTTAACGACTGCCTGACACGCCTTCAGGATTCTAAGGGTGAAATGTGGTCAGATATTGAATCGCTTCGTTACTATTTTGCAGATGAATTGGAGAAAAATATATCAAGAAATCAGGTTAAGTTACTCATAATTTTAGTTACAAATTACAGAAATAAGAATATTAGTTTTGAAGATTTGATTGCCCAAATTAAGATTCAATTGAATGGTGGAGAAAAAAATAATGGAACACCATAATAATTTATTTGCAGCCCGTTTTTTCCAGGCAGTTTATACAGATACAATAATTCGGGAAAGTATACATAAACTCAAATCATATAGACTGGGAGTATATTCTGAGGATGAACTGCAAGAAATGTTGTATAAATGGTTTGAAGAATATAATGAGTATGAAATGAAGGGGCATATAAAAAACTTCTGCAATACGTTTTCTTCAGATCAGTCTTGTCAGATAGATTTTTTTGATGTAATGTTTGCGCTCTCTGATCAAATGATCATAAGATATGAAAACCAATATTGTTTTAAATATAAGTATACAGACATATGGAAAATTATAACCAGTAAGATTGGTGAGGAGCCTTTTGTTATCTCTGCAATTGTACAGGATGATTTGCGCAGAAGGATTGCTCAAAGGGAAAAGTTTGATTGGCCATACTGTTTAGAACATGACAATAATGAACTTAAATCATTGCTGCGGAGAGGTGTTGGAGTTTCTGAAAATCATTTTCACTTGAGAGGTTCATCACCATACTTTGATATATCTTGGGTATATCTTATGAATAATATCACAAATAGTGATTATGACAATAGAATTCGTGAAATTGAAAAAAACTCATTGAATTATAATTCAAATAAGAATTCTGAGTACCCACTTTGCCTTGTATGGCGCAAAGCAGCTTCAATTCGCCTTTTGCTTTACTTGACTATTCGCGATAAGCATAACGCAGACGATCCAATGAAAGCACATAATGAATATTCTGAATTATATGAATTTATTATGGAAAAGGTACTACCTTATGATTCAAAGAAACTCTGTACATTTCCATGCTACCGTATTCAAGAAAAATGCAATTCAATAAATGTTTCCGGGGCTATGGATTATGCTATTCCAAATGCAATGACGATAAAATCAAAGTATTATAATTTTGTGGGAGAAAGATATATAATTTATGAGTGCCTAAAAAAGATTAGAATAAAGGAGGATGGATATCGAACAATAAAACAGCTACTTTTTTTATATCTTATTTTCAAACATATGTTTTTTATTGAACTAATACAAAACAACGATAAAATAGGATTTGATAATTTTAACCGATACCAAAGCAGAAAAGATTACTTTATTCCGTGGAGTGAAGAAAAATATGTAGCTGCAGACACAATTTCTAGCTTGATTGATAATAATAAGATATATAGAGCCGAATTGCGAATATCTCCTGATAAATCTGCTCAGAGTATGTCGGAAACTATTCACACTTATGAGGCGGCTATTGATCTTGCTATCAGTCAATCAAATAACAAATACAAACTGAGTCGTGAAGAAAACTTTTTCTATACTCTTCACTTTGTCAAAAAACAGGAAGAATATCAGAGAGGTCACTGCAGACATTTTAATTTGCGTCATGAAATACAACAAAAATCCGAGGCAATATTTGAACTCGGACTTTACGCTATTTCTAAAAGGATTTATGGCATTGATGCTTGTGGAGAGGAAATGAATTGCAGACCGGAAGTGTTTGGTTCAGCTTTTCGATATCTGCAATATTATGAACCGATGGAAGAACCTGGAGATATTCCAATCTTTAATCAACTCAAGGCAACGTACCATGTAGGTGAAGATAATTATGATTTATTAGACGGACTTCGTGCAATAGATGAAGCGATAACATTTTTGCATTTACACTCCGGCTGTCGTTTGGGACATGCAACACTATTAGGTATCAATCCGCAGGAGTTCTATAAGAATAAAAACCCTATTTCAATACCGTATCAGGTGTTTTTAGATAATGTTGTCTGGATGTATTATTTTCTGAGAGAAAATTTGATTGAATTTGAGGAGTCATCAAATTTAATGTCATATCTTGAAGAAAAGTTTAGGGTATGTTTTCATTATATCTATGATGAAGAAGTGAAATCACCCCGTACGGAACGGATACTGCAATTATATGATACTGCTAATGGTATAAATGTAGCAACTCGCAGCAATATTTTGGAATTTAATCTTTACCATTATCATCTTTCATATTTATTAAGAGGTGATGATCCTGAGTTATATAAGGATGGATACTATAACGCCCCCGGAGTTGCTTCTCAAAGTTATAGGATGTGCAGCTCAAATGAATATATGTGTAGTGCTCGCAAAAATTTTGAAGCGTGCTATTTATATTATCTATATCATTACAGCTATGAGGTAGTACAAAGGGGAAATGATATCATAACCGAAAAATTGCCTGATAGCTTCATTCATGGATTATGTTTGGTTCAGAAAAAACTAAAGCAGAAGATTGCTGACGAAGGAATTGCAATAGAAACTAATCCAACGTCGAATCTTTATATAAGCATTATTAAAGATTACCAAAATCATCCTATATCGGGTTTTTATGATGTGGGTCTTAGAAAAAATCCTGGAGAAGTACAATTGAATGTATCAATTAATACTGACGATAAGGGCGTTTTTTCTTCAAGTTTGAGCAATGAATATGCTTATTTGCTTTTTTATCTTGAAAATCAGAAGGATGATAATGGAGATAGAATATATTCAAGATTTGAAATCCTACATTGGCTGGATGATATTCGTAAAATGGGTAATGAGCAATCATTTTGCATCTAAACTCGTTTGCAATTGATATGGGTACGCTCTCAAAAAATAATCGGAAAGGATAATTTACATATGAAATCTGAAGAGACACAAATAACAACGTCAACTAACAAAAAAAAGATTTGCAAATGGACAAGCGATAAAAATGAAGAGCAATACTGCAGGGAAGTGTGGCAAAAAACAATTGAAGCAGCAGAACTTGAAGAAGATAACTATATAGATCAGATATTTCAGATGATAAACGATGTTGATGTTTTTTCAGATCAAAATAAAAGATTATGGAAATTATCTGAATATACAGTCGTTATTCTTGCAACATTAATTTCCTTTCTTAATACTTTAGCAGTTTCGTTGCCTAAAGAGGCTTCGGTATCTATTAACATTATTGCTGCAGTTATTGCTGCAGCTTTAGCAATATTGAATGGGGTAAAATCATTAGATTCATACAAGGATACATGGCTACGGCAAAGTAAATTTCGCTCTGAGCTTGTAATTGAATGTCATAAGTTTTCAACCGATAGTGGGGAATATAAGACAATAATTGATGAAAAGAGTGATCCAAATCAAATTGCTCGCAAAAAGATTGAAATGTTCAAGGAGAACACAACGGAAATTATTCGTAATGATTACGATAGATTTTTTGCAAATATGAGTAAGAATTAATGAAAAAATGGTGTAAGGACTTAGATCTATTTAGTTTGTGTATGAAAAATATCTATCGTTATGTATGATCACATAAAAAAGCTCTCCTAATTTATATTGGACTGAACCACTTTGTACAGACAGTACAAAAAAGCCCCTATGGTATGAATCAAGCAAGAAACTGGTGCCGAGAAGCAAGCGGTGCCAGTTTTGTTTTGAGCTGAATACGTGAGCATCACATTTTATGATGGTGCTCTTGCTTTTTATAAATGAATATAGTATAGTAAGTATAGGTATAATTAGATAAAAATTGGATGTGATTATTATGATAAGCTTTTTTCTTGCCCTCATAGATGAACCAAATGATAAAGAAAAATTTATTGAGATTTATAATCATTATAAAAATATGATGCACCGAAAGGCAATGTGCATTTTGCATAACACGGCACTTGCAGAGGAAGCGGTGCAGGAAAGCTTTCTTAAGATAGCAAAAAATATTTCGAAAATATCCTCTCCTGTTTGTAGTAAAACGGCATCTTTTATCGTTATTATAGTTAGAAACACTTCTTATGATATTTTGCGTACGGAAAATCCAAATGATAGTGTCCCTTTGGACGATGATACTTTCGTAAGCAGTAATGTTGAAATGCCTGATATTGATAAAGTGTTCTCGAATATCGGGATAAGCTTTGTTCTGGATATTATCAATGAAATGGATAATAAATATCGTGACGCATTAGCACTTAAGCATTTGTACGGATACAACAGCAGCGAAATTGCAAAACTGCTGGGTATTACAGAAAAAAATGCCGAAATGCGTATTTACAGAGCAAAAGCCATTTTAAAAGCAAGATTGGAGGAGAATGGTTATGCCGTTAAGTAGAGGAGCAAACGAGCGCCTTTGGGATGCTGTAATTAAAGAAGCCTTAATCGAATCTATGAACCGTGAGCTTGATGAAACGGAACAGAATATTGAGCCGCACAATTTCTCTTCGCAGTTTGAACATAATATGAATAAATTGATCAAAAGTATGGGCAGAAAAGAAAAGGCACAGACAATCGGTAAAGTAATCGGTAAATTTGCGGTTACAGCAGCGACCGTAATGGGAATTATGTTTTGCGGTTTACTTACACAGCAGGAAGTTTATGCAGCTGTCGGTAATGTTATTCGAAATATATTTTCGACACATGACAAATACACATACCAAGGAAGTTCTGAAAATATGACTTTTGATGATACTATTCGGCTGGGATATGTCCCTGAGGGATATGAGCTTAGATCAGTATATTATATGGGAAACGGAAATCTTCTTACTTATGAATCTAAAGATGGGCATAATCTATATTTTGATTACAGCTTTGCTGAAAATTCTTCGATAACTATTGATAATGAAACACATAGCTATAAGGAAATATTCAAAAATAATAAACTGTACTATTTTTATAAATCAGAATTAGATGACCTTAATACATTAATATGGTTTGATGGAAAATATGAATATAGCATAGATGCACAGATTTCTGAAGATGAAATTATTAAAATTGCTGAAAATATAAAAAGTTCCAAATAATTTGTAGTAAAAATCCGAAAATCCTCGTTTTAAATAATGTAAGGCAATAAAAGAGGATGATTTTATCAAAAAAAGAATAAAGTGCTTGTTTGCACTAATGATGTCATGTTGTATACTTTTGAGTTTGTCAATTTCTGTATTCGCTGAACAAGCTCAACCATATTATACCGACACAAACAGAACAAAGATTACATTGAGCTTTTCTTCCGGCAAAGCAACCTGTTCAGGTACAATTATAGGTAAATCGGGAACAAACAGTATAACGAACTGTGCAGTAACCCTTACCGCAAGTAATGGAGATGTAATTGCATCTTGGAACAACTTATCTTCAACAGGCACGATTTTAGCATTTACAAAGACAACTTCAGACATAACGAAAGGTGAAACTTATACGTTAAGCGTCACAGCTACCGTAAACCGAAACGGTTCAAGCGAAACTGTTTCTGATTCGGTAAGTAAAACATACTAATAATAAAATATAAATAATTGCCTTACAATTTTTGGTGGTTGTTGCCTATATCAAAATGTTAACTTCTCTTGGGTAATATAAATACTAATATGCTATATGCTAAGCAACAGCTAAAGCAACCTTGACAGTGGTACGTACCATGTACGAACTGTTTTTACAGTTTATAGCGGAAGTCAATCGGAAACTGTTGAGAAGATAAGCAAAGAAGTTACTATTTAAAGTATAAGAAAATACTAAGTGGCATGGATGATTGTATAGATTACGGATATTATGTTCTAATAAAAGAAAATATCATTTCATTCGCAGTGTTCATTGTAGCTTATTTGTTTACCAATACCAGTCAAGGAAATCAAAAGATTGAGAAAGTTCTGATTTGTGGCAGAACATTAGGGAACTGCTGATTAATGTGTCTTTCCCCGCCGAAGGCGGGGAAAGACACACATAAATACGTCACTTTCACAGCAAAGCAAATCGAAATGACTAATTAATCAGCACTTCCTTAGTTCAAGAGTGTATGAAATAGGCATCTCAAACAGTTATCAGATTTTATCTCTGCTTTACGGTGATAAAATCTGATACGTTCAGATTTCAAGGTAATAATTAGCATACGTGCATCAGAAAGGGTTTTAAAAATGAAAACTTGTAGACTTGAGAAATCTATTGTAGCAGTTTTAACGGCAACTGCTATGTGTGCTTCATTTAGTGTAAGTGCATATTCTGAATTTGAGGAAATAACTCAAGAATCAATTCCCTCTAAAATAACTTCGAGACTTCTTTATGAATTAGAGGCTGTTTCAAGCGTAAGTCCACAGGGAGAGAATGTTGAGAGTTCCAATACCGTTCCCGTTCTTATTTGGTGTTCAGACGATATTAACTATAATGCCATTGAAGCACAGATGGCTTCAATGCAGCCATATAAATCTTATGACTACTTTGAATCATATGATGAAATTTGGCTTAACAATGATTCCGTATATTCCGATGAATATTTTGAAACATCGGATTTCTCAATTGACGCTGAAACGGTTGCTCTTAGTAATCAAATACAAGCTTCAATTGAGGAAGAAAGAGCATTGGCAAGGGCAATGTATTCTGATATGAATGGTAAGTTTGCAGAAGAACACTTGCAGGACTATAATATTGTTTATGTGAGTCAATATTCCCCTGTTGTTATTGCTGAATTGGATTATGAGGGCGTTACTGATTTGGCTGCAAAATCAGATACAGAATTCCTTGACTATTATGAATCCGATTGTGCAGAAGAAATGGATGTAAGCATACCTGTAGTCAGAGCAAATACGGTGCAAAACAACTACGGCTATACAGGTTCTGGAATAAAAATTGGACAAGTTGAACCAGATGTTCCAGACATAACATCTGCGCAGTTATCTCCAATAGCATCACGTATCCACACATACCCTGCTGGAAGTTCTACATCTGACCATGCAACAATGGTTGCATCAATTATGGTTGGTCAACAAACTTCTTCTCTTCCCAAAGGAATTGCACCTGGAGCTACATTGTATTCTGCGTCATCAAATATGTCTGGTGGACCAATTCAAGCTATTGAGTGGTTGCTATCTCAAGGCGTAAATGTTATTAATGCCAGCATAAGAGTTGATGGTAATAGTTCTTTAGGTACAGATAGTTATAATACATATGGTTCAGTTTCAAAATGGATTGATCATATTGCTATAAATCATAGTGTGCATTTTGTGAAAAGTGCTGGCAATTCTGGTTCGAGCGGTGTAACAAGCGGTGGCATGGCATATAATGCAATTACTGTGGGTAATATTGACGATAAAAATACTTTATCACTACAGGATGATACTTTACGTAGCACTTCATCATATAGCACAAATACTTTATATGCATATAAACCTGATTTATGTGCACCTGGTACCAACATTAGCACTTCAATTGGGTCAAGTTCTGGCACAAGCTTTGCGTCACCGCATGTAGCTGCAACTATAGCACTACTTTGTCAACAAAAGCCTGCTTTAAAAACACAACAAGATGTCGTAAAAGCAATTTTAACAGCATCAGTTAATCCAAATTCGCCACATAAATATTGTCCCACCCAGAATGGCTATAGGCAGTATGGTGCAGGCTTGCTTGATTCATACAGAGCATGTTGGATAACTGCTAATACAAGATATTATTCATCAAGTATGACTTCATCTCAGACAAGCAAAACTTTTAACATGAACGTAACATCAAGCGACACTCTGATGAGAGTTTCCTTGTCATTTTTGAAATATAACAAAATGAGTACAACTGATCATACTATTTCACCTGTGGATAATGTTTTACCCAGTCTTGATCTTAAAATATATTCTCCAACTGGAAAATTAGTTGCTTCATCTAATACTAGAAACAATGTTGAAATTGCAGAATTTGTACCGACAGAATACGGAACATATAAAATCACGGTTGTTAATACTTCACCAAATTCCAACACTGGAACAATTTATTTTGGATTATCTTGGCTTTAATGAACTATAACGAATTTATATAAGCAGACATAACTACATACAAAATATGAAGCTGTGTCTGCTTTATATGAATGAAAGGGATATTATAATGAAAAAACGAATTAAAAATATTATCTGCTTAAGTCTAACAGCATTATTGACAGGTTGCGGTAATGTTAATTCAGAAGAAAGTGTTAGTGACTTACATTCCACAATGAATTCGGATAAATCCTATGCAACATATTTGGAATCAAGCAGTACATCCGAAATTTCAAGTCAACAGTCTGCCACAGATAAAAATAATTCAGGACATATTGTTACAACAGTATCTGAAAGTAATGTCAGCTTTTCTTCAAAGACCGAAGTTTCAAGTAAAGTTACAGAGAGTCCTTCAATAGATATCCAAATAAGCGAAGAACCGGATATTGTGTACGGTACGGGCTATGACCGTGTTGATGAAGACTTTGAAGCTGCTTCTGGTAAAGTTTATTTATCATCAGAGCTTAAAAATGCGATGAATGAATATTCAGATAATCCTTTGGTAATGTTTGCAATTTATATTGATGTGTATGATTACAATGATACACATAGTGCCAAAACCGAAGAATTCCTTAACAATACAGTTATGGACGGATTTACATACGCCCAAATAAATGAAAAGCGCAGTGAGATAGACGAAGAGATCAAACGGCTTAGCGAAAAATCCGACATTTATCTGAATCCCGATCTTACGGAAAAGCAAGTGAAGGAATATTCAAACAGAATAACGGAACTAACAAATGAGGATCAATATTATTATGAAATATCTATGGATATGCTGGTTGCTGCTGACAGATATTCGCTTCAGCTTGAAAGTGATAGGCTTGAGGAACTTGGGATAGACGTATGCGGAATTACCGACAATAAGCGAGACACCAATTATATTCTTGCAATTGTATCAGCTGAGGAAATAGATTCAATGCCATTTTCTGATGACGTTGGTTATAAAATATGGTTAGCACCGGAAACATAAAAGTAATGCAATAGCTTTTGGCACATAGAATCAGGAGGTTTATAATTGAAAAAGATATTACAAGTCATTATGCCTTTTTTTATTATACTGTATTTTTCTGGTTGTCAAGACCATAATAAAAGTTTTGAGACTTCCGAAACAAATTATACATCATCAGTAATAATCGAATCTATGTCTGAAAAACTTATTCAATCGGAGAATACCGAGCGAAGTACCGAAGCTTTGGTAAGTGAGATTGTTTTGGAAAACGATATGGGAGTTGTCAGTATAGTGTCCGATTTTGCACACGAACCAAGGCGGTTGGAAGAAACGGGAGGAAAACAGGCGGCAAAGTTTATTTCTGATAAGCTTATTGAATTCGGCTGGAGTGTAAGAAACAAGGATTTTCCTGTTTACCGTTATGCGGATGTTATGCTTTATCCGTATAATCTTAAAAGCGAAAATGCAGAATTGCTTGGTACGGGTACAAATATTATTGCAGTAGCACCTAACTATAGCCATGAAAAGGAAACTATCATTTTATCCGCACATTATGACACAACAAAAGATAATATCGGCATAATTGATAATGGCAGCGGTACGGCGTTTCTGATTTCAGCGGCAGAAATCCTTTCAAATGCCAATTATGATTTTAATATTGTTCTTGCTTTTTTTGATATGGAAGAATACTCGATGTACGGCTCAAAATATTATCTTGAAAATATGGAACAGGAACAGCGGTCAAAAATTATTGCAAATATAAATTTTGATATGCTTGGAGGAAGTTCCGAAAGCCTTAAAATAGCAACCAGCAACGGCTTGGAATCAGTGCTTGAAATATACGTCAACAGTCTTTGTGAAAATAAGTTTGACAAGGATTTCAAGGGGGCAAATTCCGATAGCGGAAGCTTTATGCATTGGAAAATTCCAGCTATAACTTTTTTAGATACATCCCTTCCTCACGAATCGGTTGAAAATGAAAAAAATATAGACCTTTTGTCAGATGAAGCCTTTAATGCTGCATTAAACACTCTTCTTAACATTTTGAATAATTTTGATAACAAAGAGTTTGGAGAAATAAAATCAAGCTGTGCAGAAACAGATTATATGGACAATGTGCCGCAAGATCTACCAAAATCCAATATTTACAATAAAATGGCATCAATAAGAATATCGGATTTTAAGCTTGTAAAATGCTATACAAAGGTTTATGAAAACGGGTTATCTTCAAGGTTCTGCTGTGAATATGCTTCAAATGACGGCAGAACATTTATTATAGAGGGCATTTCCGATGTAACAGAGGAAAATAAAACGCTTGACGGAATACCCGATTTTGAAGATTGCCTTAATGCTGCTTCTGAGGACAATATATTTATAGACGATTTCCTTAAAATAAAAATAATCGGTGAGATGTCGGAAGATGAGCTTAAGTCTATTTGGGAATATTTAAGAGAATAAAATGACCTTTTTTCGAGCGCTTTTCTTTCAACCGTTTTGAGTAATCCTGCAAATCTTGACAAGCATCAAAGCACATCTGATTGTACCGGTCAATATCTTTGGTGCTGCTGTTGACGGTAAGACCGTTCTTGAAAGTCCGAATTTTCTCACGCCGTTCATCAAACGCTATATTGTATTTTTCCAAAAGCTCCGGATACCCGGAGAGCTTCTTGCGGTAGCTCCTGCATTTGTTGTCAAAATTGAAATATGTTTCTTTTATCGGATCAGCCATAGCACGTTTCTTGTAATCATCATTCGCCTTGTATAAACGCTCCTTCTTGCAAGTTGTCCTGCCACAGGTCAGCGAAGCATTTGACCTTTTTGTAATCATAAGCTGTCCGCAGTTTTCGCAGTTGGTGATAAGCCTGCCTGCATCGGACATAATATCAGAGTAAATGTCAAGCAAAGTGAGTAAAGCGTCATTTGCCACATAAAGGCTTATGTTCGTGTTATCATTGTGTACCCTGTAAAGAGAACTGTCTAAAACTTCGTTGCCGCTCCGAATAGTTGTTCTTATATCAAAAATATCTGCTGCCCTTGCCGAAATGAATGGACGGAAGATTTTCTCACTATCCGCCTTGAACAATTCAATATATTTTTCCGCACGATCGTGGTTGCCCTTTACGGACAACCCGATTTTTTTATTGAAATCACGCTGGCGGAGCTTGAATTTACCGTATAAAAAATAGATAATATAGTTTTTAACGATATTGGCGTATTCGGACATATCGTAATACTCCGACAGTTCCTCAAGTACGGAATTGCAGCTCCCGTCACATAATGCGTCCGCATTGCACAGCCTGTCGCTTATCTCCATAATCTCGTTAAGTTCATACTTTACCTTCATAAGGCGGTTTATGTCCTTTACAAGATTGCCTGCCTTATTGCTATGCCGCATAAGTCCCTTTGGAGCTTTCATAGGGCAACCGCCGTAAGCCCAAGCCTTAATATCGGCAGGAGTACCGACAATATATGTTTCCGTATCTTCGGAAAAGTCAACGATTATGCCCACCGAAGCAATTTCTCCGCAGCACTCAAACAAATCTATCATAACAAATACGCCCCTTTCGGAAAAAGTCAAATGAAATCCGCCAAAATAATTTTATGGATTTTTTTATCACGTTTTGCACATTTCGTCAACGGATGGTGTGGAATTATCTGTATTTGTTTGATGTTTGCACGCAAGGGCGTAATGGTTGTAGTTATACAAAAAGGAGCGTGAGTTTTTGCTCACACTCCCCGATAAATTGGAAGTTGTCAGCTATTTATAATATTACTGAAATTGCCCTGCAAAAAGTACATGTAGTCAGGATGATCTGTTGCGCTGTTGTATTCTTCTTTTATGGTTTTTACAAGCCATTCCCGCCTATTTTTCGCCATTTCCTCATAGCGAAGTACTGTTATCAAGCCTTCTTTTTCAGCTTGCATAATAGCATCATACGCATCCGGTACAAACTCAACGTTTGTCACTGTAACCGGTGAACTGCTGGTTGCTGCATCGGGAATCTGCACTTCAAACCCTGAGTCAATTATGCTCTCTGCACTATATATGTATCCTGAAATACCCTTATATGTTTGTTCAAGAGCATTAGGATAGTATTCCTCCAATCGCAGACGGTTTTCTTTATCGAACCCATAAGGACCCCATTTTTTCCATTTACCTGTGTGTATGAAACCCGTTTCTTTACAATACATCTCAATGGCATTGCTTAAATAAACAAGGGTATTCTCTCTTTTCTTTGAAAAGTATACCAATGGTAATCCATGATTAGAGATTCTTGGTTCTAATTGTTTGATTCCACCAATAGGTGAAGCGTGAAAAAACATATTGCATTCCTCTACATATTCCGATTTGTCGAGCAGTTTAGCTACCCGATTTATTCCATTATACCCCAAACTATAAATATAGTCAAGGGGAGAAAAAAACGATTTATCATAACAAATACGCCCATTTCGGAAAAAATCAAATGAACCCCACCTAAAAAATTTTATAGAATTTATATATCACGTTTTGCACGTTTCGTCAACGGATAGCACAGAATCATCTGTATTTGTACAACATTTGCACGCATAGGCTTAATGAGTTGCTCGAAGCAAAAAGAATGAGGTCAAAAAGGCGTTTTCGGGAAATTTTGATATATAATGGGAGCAGGCTCAAGGAAAAATCCCAAGAGCCGAACGAAAGAATATGGAGGTGCTGCTAATGAACAGCAGAGAGAATCTGCCGATGATGTTATCGGCAAACGATATTCAGGCAATGGGCTTCACCCGTACTATGGCGTACAATATCCTTAATCGTGAGGACGTGCCTGTTGTAAAAATCGGCAGTCGGAAGTTTATTCAGAGGGATAAGTTTTTAGACTGGCTGGACAGTAAGGAGGACAATGAAAATGATAAAGTATAACGACACATACATAATCGGCATCGACCATGGTTATGGAAATCTCAAAACCGCCAATACAGTTACAGCATCGGGAGTAAAGGTGCATGACATTGAGCCGCCTTTCAAGAAGGAGCTTCTTGAATTTGACGGAAAATTCATCTGTATCGGTGAAAATCACAAGTCCTTCACAGCGGACAAGACCACAGATATGGATAACTATTACCTCACCCTTTACGGAATCGCAAAGGAGTTGTCACTTGCGGGAATTACGGAAGCGAACGTTCATCTCGCTGTCGGACTTCCGCTTATGTGGTATTCGGAGCAGCGTGACAGATTTTCCGAGTATATGATGCAGAATGAAAATGTGGCTTTCATATACAACGGCAAGAGGTACAGCGTTCATATCGAGGGCGTTTCGGTTTATCCGCAGGGATATTGTGCGGTGTATGACAGGCTCAAGGATATGAACGGAGTGAATATGATAGCCGACATCGGCAACGGAACAATGAACATTATGAAAGTCATCGACCACAAGGTCATCACCGACAGCTGCCGTACCGAAAAGCTGGGAGTGGAAAAGTGCGTGATAGAGATACGCAATGCTCTTATGAACAAATTCCACGAGGACATTGACGAAAGCATCATCAAAAAGTTTCTTATGAAAACGGAGCAGGAGCTTCCGAAGGATTATGAAAATGTAATGAGGTATTGTACCGAGGAATACTGCAAGAGCATTCTCAATGCCCTTTACAAGTACGATTACAATTCCAAATTGATGAAGCTCTATGTGGTAGGCGGCGGAGCAGTTGTAATGAACAATCACAATGTCAATCCGCCCGGTGCAACATTCATAACAGATGTTTGTGCAAACGCAAAAGGCTATGAATGTCAGGCAAAGAGAAAGCTGAGGAAGGGTGCAAATGATAAAGACAACAAATCTCAGGTTTAATCTGGACAAGCCCGACCACAGAAAAGCCTATGACATTCTGAAAGGCTCCGAGATGAGCTATTCAAATACCATCGTGGCGGCACTTATCTCATTTTCCGAAAACGAAGAAAATCGGAAAACGCTTCTTGATGGGATAAGGAAAATCGTCAGAGAGGAGTTAGACACAGTTTTTCAGAATGTGTATTCTGAACAGACAAGCAATCTTTCAGAAATCAGTATTTCAGAAAATATAGCACAGGAAGAAATTCAGAAAAATGCAGATTCGATAAATACCGATGATTCTGATTTTGATGAAAATGAAGATTTCGTCGATGACGATTTTCTTGAAATGTGAGATTTTCGTCAAGTGGTATTGCTTTTTTCAAGGTGGTATGACTTCAAAATCCCGTTGTTTTGGTATCAGCTATATAATCAAGCGGAAATGGAGCTGAAAAGTTGGTATCAAAATGGGAGATAATTGAAGCCAATAGAAGGGAAATGTTACAGACCTTGATCCTTTTGCGGTGAACCTTCTGAAACCCAAGAAGGCAAGCTACAAGGCTCTTGATGAACGTAATTTATATCTATATAAAAAGAATAAAGAAATAGTTTCGGAGAACGAGAGTATAAGGGCAGAACGTGATGAATTAGCTTCAAAAATGTCCGATTATGAAGCTGTTATTGAGTATCTCAAAAAGGAAAACAAGGAATATGCGGACTCCGTAACCCTACTTACGCAGGAATGCGAGCGTTTCAAGAAGGAATGTGCAGATGCGAAGGCTCTGTATAAGGTTATGGAAAGCGAGTTTGACAAGGAAAAAGCGGAGCTTACAGCCGAAATAAAGGAAACAGAGTTTGGTCGGAAGCTGCTTGCTTCTACGGTTTCGGATCAGTGTAAAAAGTTAGAAGAAAAGGATAACCGTATTCATCAGCTCTATAAGAAGAGTGACGAGCAGGAGGACACTATCGAACGGCTCAACAAACAGCTGTCTATTATGACAGAAAAGTATAACAGAGCCGAAAAGCAGATTGCGGAATTGCAGGAGGAAAAGCGTCAGGCAGAGGAGCAGCTTGCCGAAATGCAGAGTGCCGACAAATCGAACGCATCCAAACAGAATAACATCTTCAAACACATATTCGGACAGGACAAGAAGTAATATCTGCAACTCTTGCGGATATTTGCAAGTAAGTTGCGGATATACGGGAGGTAGGCAGGATTTTTGAGAAAAGGTGTGGTTGCTATGATTTAGCAAGCATAGAATTTGTGTACCCAAATTCAGACGGCTTACGCCGCCGAAATGCCCAGTTGGGCATTTGATATAGGATAAACCCACATAAAGTAAGGAGGCAATATGAACAGAAATATATTATTAAAATTCCGAGCAACAGAGGAAGAAGCATCTGAGATCAGACGCAAAGCCGCTGTCGCAGGAATGAATGTCAGCAGATTTTTGAGGACATCTGCTGTGAACAGTCAGGTGGTGCTTTACAACACCGCCGACATTTTCGGGCTTCGTTCCGAAATCAAGAAAATCGGGAACAACATCAACCAGATCGCTATGGTGGTGAACTCCAACAGGTCGGTTTATCAGAGTGATGTCAGAGAACTTAAAAAGCAGTTTTCGGAATTGAGCGAAAAACTCAACGAGCATCTGAAACCGCTGTCATACGAGGTGTTGTGATTTGGCTTATGTAAAACACACAGCAATACATACAACGCCTAAAGCTCATTTGAAATATATTCTCAATCCCGACAAAAATGAGAAAATGAAATATGTCACAGGCATCTGCTGCGGAGATGACCTTGAAACTGCTTATGACAATTTCAAGGAAATTTTTGAAAAGTACAATTCTGAAAAATTTGATGATTGCAAATTATCAAAGAAAAGCGGAAAGCGGCATATCCGTATTCACTCATATACGCAGTCTTTTGATTCAAGCGTTTCTCCCGAAGAAGCACATCGGATAGGTGTGGAATGGGCGAAAAAGGTATTCGGGACGAACAGACCGATAATCGTCAGCACTCACGTTAATACCGATCACGTTCATAACCACATAGCCGTTTGTCCGTATGACCTTGACGGGATCCGTTGGCACAGTAACTCAAAAACCCTTCAATTCGTTCGCAAGCGTTCCGATGAAATTTGCCTTGAACATAATCTTGACATTATCAGAAATCCGAAAAAGAAAAGCACTGTCAGCTACAAGGAACACGATGCAAGGAAAAAGGGATATTCGTGGAAGGTCAAGATGGCTGATACCATTGACAGGCTTATCCACAGTGATGATGTTACGGACATTTATTCGCTTATCGAAAAAATGAAAAAGTGCGGTTACACCTTTACCAACGAAAACCGAATGATCGCAAAACCGAAGGGCGTGAAATACGGCTGCTGCATTTCAAAGCTGGGATTCGGGTATTCGTATCAGATGCTGATTCAGAGGATAAACAACAAGCAGAATGAATTTGTGGGAAGAAAAATAAGTGCGTTTATCGGTTTTCAGGTTGAAATCGCTGTCGGCATTCGTGAACAGCAGTTTGACATATATCGTTCTCAGTCGGTGCATATGCCGACTTATGCAGAGGTGAAAAAATCTTTCGAGGTGCTGAACTTTATCCACAGCAATCACATTCATTCTCTTGAAGATATGAGATCCTGCCTTGCGACGGCAAATCGGAAAGAGGACATTGCTATGCACAGATATTTCAGTCTTGCAAATAAAAAGGAACAGCTGAAAACGCTGAATTATCTGGGAGATGAATATGCCCGTCTGCTTAAAACGGAGAACAGAGATGAAACACAGCAGAAGCGGTTGGAAAAACTGCACTGGCAGCTTATGATTAGCGGAGGTATCGGCGGTTGGGATACTCATATGGATAACTGGCTGCCGAAGCTGAAGGACAAGCTCCGTAATGACCTAAAACAGCTTGACAGTCTTGCCACAGAAATGGGCAGAGCATCTAAAGAACGTTCAAAAGCTGAAATGTCACTTGCGTACTTGGAGGATTTTCTTAAATCCGATTATGACAGGATTCGTGAACGGGAGCAGCTCCGCATTCAGATCGAGAATTATCACAACGGACTTGAACCGCAGGAGGACGGTACATACAAGGCAGAGCCTGAACCTACAGCGGAGAGAAATGCGGAGTTTGCATATCTGGAAATGCGTGAGGAACAGCACAGGAGAGCAGAGGAACAGCGGAGGAGAGATCAGCGTCAGAGAGAAATGAGGAACAGGAGCCGCAGCGGTTACTGTCGGTGAATATTTCCCTAAAACCCCAAATAGAACAAAAGAAAATATAAGAAGGGAGAACCCTAATGACAATCATTACAGAATACAATGACAAGGAAATCACCGAGGAGCAGCTTGAAGCACTTGCGGCTTCATTGCTTGCTCAGATGATCGAATACTATAAAAATGTTTCAGAGGAAAAGGAGAGTGATAATAAAGTTGCTTGAAAAAAATCGCACCTGCGTTCTGCAAGTGCGATGATAAATTATGATCTAAGAACATCAGCCCAATTATCGGGAAATCCCATAAGCTTTTTATCAACATGAGGGTATTTCTCAAACAGTAAATCGATCGTGTCAACAAATTCTGTCCAATGCCTGTCATTGGGTATAAGATGCTTGATGCACAGAAGGGTTGCAAACACTCGAATACTGCTGATGCCCTGCTCGGTATATTGCTTGTACAGCTTAGGCGTTTTGGCAAGATTAACATTGTATAATCGCCCGTAATGTGCGCAGATATTTCTGACAAAGGCAATATGCTCGACCCAGCTTTCAAGGTAGGTATAGCCGATGCCGTACAACTGAGCAACGGCTTTCTTATCCTGCGGCTTCATATTCTTGTAGAATTTGGAAAGCGTACCGAAGCTAAATAATTCCACTAAAGCGTAAAATGGAATTTTGCCATCGGAATAATTGTTGCGGAAATTCTTTACAAACGGAGCTTTACTGTTTCGGTCGATCTCATCATCAATGTCATCGAGAAATTCTTTGTGGTAATCGGGATCATTGAAATTTGCGGCATCTTCATATCCGAGGACACCGTATGTATGAGAAAAGTGATTAGCTATCCTGCACCGGAGATTTATTTCAATGCGTTCGACCATAGTAAATAAGAGCTGGCGGAAATTTGCATTGAAGAGATAAAGCTCCACAATTTGCTCAAATGAAACCTTTCCGTCAAAATTTGCATTTTTCTTTTTCAGACCAAGTCCATAAGCCTTGATCAGACGGAAATATGATATATCATTGAGAATCTGACGAGCATAATCTTCATTGTTGATTTTTAAGCCGACAGCCTTTAAATTTTCGATTTGTTCGTCAATGTTCATTGATGGCTGATGTTCTTTGATTTCCATAGCAATTCCCCTGATAAATTAAACGACCCGACGTGGTACGCATTGTTAAGAGGCGTGTCGGGTTCTGTTACTATTATTATATTCGATATTATCTAAAAAGTCAATAGCTTTGAGAAAAATATTCAATTCACCGCTTTAAAGTGTTGACAAATTTCTTGAAATATGATATACTATTGTTGATGAAAAAGCAAAAAGAAATGGAGGAAAGTTTATGAATGCAGTAATATACGCAAGATATTCTTGCGATAATCAGAGAGAAGAAAGCATTGAGGGACAGCTTCGAGAGTGCAAGGAATTTGCAGAGCGTAAGGGCATTAAGCTGGTCGGCACATACATAGACAGAGCAATGTCTGCTAAAACCGATAATCGTCCTCAGTTTCAGAAAATGATAAAGGACAGCGAGAAGGGACTTTTCGATACTATTATAGTGTGGAAGCTTGACCGATTTGCCCGTAACCGTTATGATTCGGCTCACTACAAGGCTGTACTTCGCAAGCACGGTGCAAAAGTTATCTCAGCAACGGAAGTCATTTCCGAGGGTGCGGAGGGAATTATTCTTGAGTCGGTTTTGGAGGGTTACGCGGAATACTATTCGGCAGAGCTTTCGGAAAAGGTAATTCGTGGAATGACGGAAAATGCACTGAAATGTCAGTACAACGGAGGTCCCGGAACTATCGGGTACATTATTGATGAAAACAAGCATTATGTGATTGACCCGCTGGTGGCACCTTTTGTAAAAGAAGCATTCAGAATGTATGCGGACGGTTATCTCATAAAGGATATTGTGAAATATTTGAATGAAAAAGGCGTGGTCAGCGCATACAAAAAGCCTATGACGAAAACATCTGTTACTACAATGCTGTCAAACTGCAAGTACAAAGGAGTTTACAAGTATAGGGACGTTGAGATAGCGGACGGTGTTCCGAGAATAGTTTCCGATGAACTGTTCAATCGTGTGCAGGAGCGTTTGAAAAAGAATAAGCATTCCCGTTCTCATTTTAAGGCAAAGGAAGAATATTTCCTTTCATCAAAGCTGTTTTGCGGTGATTGCGGTGCTTGTATGGTGGGAGAGTCGGGAACGGGCAGAGGGAATGTTACATACAACTATTATAAATGTTCCAATGCAAAGAATCGCAAGGGTTGTCACAAAAAGGCTGTTCGCAAGGACTACATTGAAGAAGCGGTGCTTTTGGAAGTTGCGGACAAGATGTTCACCGAGGATATGATAGACAAAATTGCCGACAAGGTAATGGTATTGCAGGATAAGGAAGATACTGCTGTTCCGCTGCTGAAAAAGGAGTTGGCGGAAACGGAAAAATATATCGACAATCTTATCGACGCAATGCAGATGGGTATGCTTACGAAATCTACAAAGCAGCGGCTTGATGAACTTGAAGCGAGAAAGGAGCAGCTTGAAGCGGACATCATCAATGAGGAGATCAACAGCCGCAAGCTCAGCAGGGGACAGGTCATTGAATGGCTGAAAAAGATGAAGTCACTTGATCTGGCAAGTGATGATAACAAGAGAATAATGGTTGATACTTTCGTAAATTCTGTGTATCTTTACGATGACAGAATGGTCGTGAGCTTCAACTGTCGGGAAAAGGCGAGTACTCTCGCCTTGCCCGATGGGTGTGTTTCGGATGGCAGGAGCCTGGGGGAGCCATATTGGATAAACCTGAACCGTAAATGCGGTTCGGGTTTCTTCGTTTTTTATCCGGGTAAAACTGTGCTTGGGTTAGTTGTAAATATTTAATCAAAAGTCCTATCGTCAAGTAAAAATTGGCGATAGGATTTTCGTTTTCGTTCTATGCTGCTTCTGAATTTATATTCACACTAAATAATCTTTTATAACATACAATCTTGACAATGTAAAGATTGAGCGTTATGATGTTTACAGTGTAAAGATTGGAGGCTACTATGGATAGTAAAACATATCATCACAAAAACTTGAAAAATGAACTTATCAAAACAGGAATACAAATAGTCAACGAGCAGGGGGTGAACAGCTTATCTCTGCGAAAGGTTGCACAAGCCTGCGGAGTAAGTCACGCTGCACCGTACAGTCATTTCAAGAACAAGGACGAGTTGTTGATTGAAATGCAGAAATATGTAACCGAACAGTTATATGAATGTCTGAAAAATGCTTACGAGAATACGGAACTCAGCGATTCACCTGAAGCAATATTTAATATCGGTAAAGCCTATATAAGCTTTTTTATTGAGTATCCTGAATATTATTCTTTCTTGTTCACTCAGCCTTGCCTGAATATAGATTTATCAGCAAGTGGCGAAGAAACCGATTTTGAACCTTATCGATATTATAAAGAAAAAGCATATCTGGTTTATCAAAATGAAGGAATGAGTGCCGAACGAATCAAGTATGGCGTAATTGCTATGTGGGCAAAGGTTCACGGAATAGCCTCTATTGCATCAATGAAGGGTATAAAAAAAGATTTTGAGTGGGAAGATGTTCTTGATAAGATTCTGATAGAATAGGAGACATATATGCAAAGAAAGAGAGTGCGTAAAATGATAATCGGTATTCTGATATTTGTTGCAGTATTATTGCTGACAACTTTGATTTTTTTCCGCCGAACAGGGGTAAACTTCCACAATTTTATGATGAGAATGGGAATGTACTTGAAAACAGCTTAGCTGAAAAGTGTTATTTGAATGTTGACGGTGCAGACCTTGGAATGATTATTATGGCTAAGGATATCAGTAATCCTGTTCTGCTGGTTTGCGGTGGCGGTCCGGGTATTCCTGAATATTTAATGGAAGATATGTATCCGTCTTCCCTTGCAGATAAATTTATGGTTTGTATGAACCTTGCCGCAGAGTCTATTGCAGGCGTTCTGCTTATCCTTTCTACAGTTGCAAAGGATGTCAAACAGGCTACAAGCATTGCACCTGCACTTATGATGGTTCTTATGGTTGCAAGTATGCTGACAGTTGTGGAAAGTTTCGGGGAGATTGTAGATGATTTAGGTGCTATTAACGCTTGTATACCTGCCTGGAATACGATGGCCGTAATGCAGGATGTTGTAGCCTGTGATTACTCACCTGAATTTGTAGCAATAACTTGCATTGTAAATCTTCTGCTTGCTGCAGTCGCAATATTCATTACTGGCAGACTATTTGAAAATGAGAAAATTGTTAATGGTTAATTTCAAGCCGTGATTTAAAATCACGACATAATACTTTTACTCTTTACTTGTTAAATTACCAAATATCTTTTGTTATTGATTTTGTGATAAAAAACCTTATGCAGGATAATGTTGTGCAGAAAAGCGTAATAATGCGTTTTTCTGCACATTTTTTATGTATTTTCTCAGGATACATTTACAATAAAACATTGTTTTTGAATCAAAAACATGTTATAATATAACAGTAATTGTAAAAACATTTTTTCGGAGTGATAAGATGAAAAAGATAATAATAACCTTGGTGATAATTATTGCGGCAATCATAGGTGGAATTTTTTTCGTTAATACATATGAATCAGAAACTGATGTAACTAAAAAAGCTACTAAGGTGGGCGTTATTCTTAACGGCTTCAAGGACGACAAAAGCTGGAGTCAATCTCATTATGAGGGAATTATGAAAACAGCTGAAGAACTTAACCTTGATATTATTTTTGAGGAGTATGTGGCTGCTGAAAATGTTCTGGATGTTGTAGAAAACTTTGTTGAGAATGATTGTGAGATTATAATAGCCAATTCCGCAATTTACAGTGAACAGATGGTTGAGGCCGCCAAACTTTACCCTGAAATATTCTTTTTCCATGCAACAGGAACAAGCAGCGGAAAAAATTTGTCTACATTTTTCGGACGCATGTATCAGATAAGATATCTTACAGGAATAGCGGCGGGATTGCATACTAAAACAAATGAAATCGGTTATGCGGCAGCTTTTCCGATTTCTGAGGTCAACAGAGGAATTAATGCATTTACTCTTGGAGTACGCAGTGTCAATCCGGAGGCAAAGGTATATGTAAAATGGATAAATTCCTGGACTGATGATACTGCAGCTGCAAATGTGGCAGAAAAACTGATTTCTGATCATAATATTGATATACTTGCAATGCATTCCGATTCCTTGGAGCCTTTACGGGTTGCAGATGATCATGGTATTATGTCCATAGGATACAATATCGACAATCATGCTATGTATCCTGCAACATGTCTTACATCGGCAATATGGGATTGGGAAAAATTTTATACCCCTCATATTCTTAAATGTCTTCAGGGCAAATTTTACGGAGACAATTACTGGGAACGTTCTGATACTGGAATTATGGATATTGCTCCTTTGTCATACAATGCAAAGCTTGAAATTGCTGATGTTATAGAAGCGGAAAGGGAAAGACTTGACAACGGGACATACGACGTTTTTTACGGTCCGATTTATGACAATGAGGGTAATCTGCGCATAGCGGAAGGCGAAACAATGACAGATAATGCTATGCTTAACGAATTTGACTGGTATGTAGAGGGGGTAGTGATTGATGAATAAGCATAGATTCAGACAAGCAATCCTGCTTATTTCAGCGGTGGTGGTTCTTGTTACGGTAATATTGCTCATAGCTGTAACGGGAGCAGAAAAGAACACTTCTCAGAAAATCGGTCTTATAATTACGGGTGAAATAAATGACAGCGGATGGAATGGCGTACATTATAACGGCGTGGTTTCGGCTTGCGAAAAGCTTGGTACAGAGCTTATAGTAAAGGAAAATGTGAATGAGGGAAGCGGAATGTGTGCTGAAGCCATACATGAGCTTGTAGATGAAGGGGCAGAGATGATAATACTTTCAAGTTATTCTTATCCTGTCGAAGCAAAGTCAGTTATTGAAAGCTACCCTGATATCGCATTTTATGCAATTTCTTCTGAATATGTTGCAGAAAATCTTACTTCATATTTCGGAAGAATGTATCAGGCAAGATATCTTTCGGGTATCGTTGCGGGAATGCAGACGGAAAATGGTGCAATCGGATATGTTGCTGCAATGCCTAATAATGAGGTTAACAGAGGGATAAATGCATTTACATTAGGTGTAAAAAGTGTCAACCCTGAAGCAACAGTGTATGTGAGCTGGACAAATTCCTGGGATGATGAAGAAAAAGAAACGGTCTTAACTGAGAATCTGATTAAGAATAAATCTGTCGATGTTATAACATATCATCAGAATCAGCATTATACAGCACAAGCGGCGGATAAAGCAGGTGTGTATTCAATAGGTTATAACGAGCCTGCCGAAGGTTTGTCAGACAAATATCTTACAGCTGCAGTATGGAATTGGGATACGCTTTATTTTCAGATAATAAGAGAATTTATACAAGGACAGCCTAATGAAATGGAGCGCAGATGGTTTTCTATTGAAAGCGGTGTGGTTGCTCTGTCAGAATTGTCAGCACAAGTAGGCGACGAATCACGTCAGGCAGTTGAAGCTGCGCAGAACAGGCTGTTGATGGGAAATGATGTTTTTTCAGGTCTGATTTATGATAACAACAATGTCTTGAAATGCAGTGAGGGTGAAATATTAAGCGATGAAACCCTGCTGAAAAACATGGACTGGTTTGTTGAAGGAGTGGAGATATACAATGAAGAAAGTTGACGGAAAGCGGCTGCTTTATGCAGCAGCACTGATAATACTCGGATTTCTGATAATCGGTATCATATGTGTATTTATGTGGTTGAAGCTTCAGGATATTACAATGAGTCAGGTTGAAAATCATGTTTCCGGTTATAGCAGAATGGCAGCTCAATCTGTGGATAATATATTGGAAAATGAGTTGGATACGCTTGCAGAAGCTGCGGTACTTGTGGATATAGAGACTGGGAAGCTTAATGATATATTTGCCAAACAAGACGGAGTATCTTACGGTGTTATGCGTATTGATGGTTCTGCAGCTTACGGTGAGAGTCTGAGTTTTTCAGATTATGATGGCTTTTTTCAGGCCGTGCGAGGTAATCCTTCTGTGAGCATCAGCGGTGATACTATTTTATTTGCTGTACCTGTATATAGCGGGTCAAATGTGAAATATGCATTGTATAAGCTTTATGATAGTTCAGTGTTTGAGCAAAAGCTGAATCTTATATGTTATGGCGGTGTGGGTGAATGTTTTCTCGTGGATTCGGACGGTAACATTATACTTCGTTCATTGAATTCAACATCGGAAATCAATGACCTTAACAATGAAAATAATGCTTCTGCCATTGAAGAAATCAGCAAGGCAATGAATGTAAATGTTTCTGCGGCAGCACACAGCGATGACGGAAATATTATAATTTTTGCATCGGAAACAAATTATCCAGGTTTATATATAATGGGACACGTTCCGTCTGATGTACCTTCCGGAGATATATCCCTGATAATTCCATTGGTAATCTGGACTTTTGGTTTATTGTGGCTGCTTGTTGTTATAATTATCATATATCTTATCGGTGCAGAACATAAGGTACAGCAAAGTGAAGAAATGCGTCTTGCAAAAATTGCTGCTGAGGAAGCTAACCGTGCGAAGAGTGATTTTCTTGCAAATATGTCCCACGAAATAAGAACCCCTATGAATGCAATTGTGGGAATGTGTGAGCTTATTCTCCGTGACCAGGATATCAGCGACAGCGTAAGGGACAGCTGCTTCAATATTCAAAGTTCAGGCAGAAGTTTGCTGTCGATTATAAATGATATACTTGATTTTTCAAAGATTGAGTCAGGTAAGATGGAACTTATTGAGTCTGAATTCAATATTGCCGCTATGCTCAATGATGTCATAAATATGACTATGACGAGAAAAGGCGAAAAGAAAATTGAAATTATGGTTCACGCCGACCCTGATATTCCATGTGGTCTTATCGGTGATGAGGTGCGCATACGTCAGATAATGATAAATCTTATGACGAATGCAATCAAGTTTACTCATAATGGTGCAGTAACACTCAAGGTTTCACGTTCTGTGCAGGATTACGGAATAAACCTTAAGATTTCCGTTGAAGACTCAGGTATAGGTATAACAGAAGAAAATCTTGAAAAGCTTTTTGAAAGTTTCCAACAGGTTGATACGAGAAAGAACCGTTCAATTGAAGGTACAGGTCTGGGACTGGCAATTTCAAAACGTCTTGTAGCGCAGATGGGCGGATTTATCAATGTTTCAAGCGTGTACGGACAGGGTTCTGTTTTCAGCATTGTAATTCCCCTTAAGGTAAGTGATTCTCGTCCGTTTATTACAATAAATGAACCTGAAAAGTTGAATGCGGCAGTATTTATTGATTTCAAGAAGTTTGAACAGCTTGCAGTTGAACAGCAGTACCTTGAACTTATGAATGAAATCAGCCGTCAGCTTAAGGTGAAAATGCTGCACACAACTTCGATTACAGAACTTATGAATTCAATTGAAAGCGGACGTATAACCCATTGCTTTATCGGTAAAGAGGAATATCTCAATTATAAGGATTATTTTGTAAAGATTTCTTCAGAGATAAATGTGGTTCTGATTCAGGACGTTATTGATTCGGTTCAGCTTCCGAATTCTATGAAATGTATATATAAGCCTTTCTATACAATGTCTGCAGCTTCTGCGCTGAACAACGAAAGTATCCTGCATAATTTAAATGACCGACACAGTTTGTCAATTTCTTTCTCGGCTCCAAGAGCACGTGTGCTGATTGTTGATGATACAGAGATAAATCTTAAAGTTGCAGCAGGACTTATGCAGCCGTATCACATGCAGATTATGACTGCCAACAGCGGTAAGGCAGCAATTTCCATGCTTCATTCCAAGGAGATTGACCTTGTGTTTATGGATCATATGATGCCTGAAATGGATGGTGTGGAAACAACAAGGATTATAAGAGAAATGGGCGGGGAATATTACGAGAATCTGCCTATTATAGCGCTTACTGCAAATGCGGTAAGCGGTGTCCGTGAAATGTTTATAGAATCGGGGTTCAACGATTTTATTGCAAAGCCTATTGAACTTCCTGCACTTGACAGAGTGCTGAAAAAATGGATTCCTGCTGATAAGCAGGAGGTAGTCTCTTTTACGTCATCGCATAATCAGAATGACCGCAGAAGAAGTGCACGTGTTAATTTGGTGAATGAGGGTGCACTTATTTCCGTCGCAAAGGGACTCACTTATACCGGTGGAAGTGAAGAAGCGTATTATGAAATATTGGAAATGTATGTGCGCAAGGGCAGTGAAAAGCGTGAGCTGATAAGCAGTCTTGCAGTGGAGGAAAACTGGAAGAATTATATAATAGAGGTTCATGCTCTCAAGAGTACTTCATTAAGCATCGGTTCGGTCAAGCTTTCTGAATTTGCAAAGAAGCTGGAACTTGCAGGAAAATCCGGAGATTATGAAGTAATCAGAAATGGAAACAACGACCTTATGAAGCTATACAGCGAGGTTATCGAAGAAGGAACAGACCTGCTTGCCAAAAAGGGAATATCCGTTGGAAAGTCAGAAACCGACGAAGCAAAGGATAACGAAAATGCACTTCAGACAGAGTCGATAACTATTGAAAAACTTACAGAATATATATCATTGATGGAAAATAGCTGCAACGATTTTGACAGTGACGAAGCTGTACGGATTGCTGAAGAGGCATCGATGTATTCCTATGAAGAAAAGCCGCTTAAGAGATGGTTTGAGAAAATAAATGAATATGCTGCTGATTTTGAGTATGAACTTGCACTTGAGGAACTTGACAGAATGTGTATTGAGTTTGGTATAGAAAGGGAGGATGCATGATATGGCGGAAAATAAAATATGCATAACAACCGACTGTGTGTGTGACCTGCCTGATGAAATACTCAGAAAAAACAATGTTGATTTGATTTACTTTTATATCAGGACAGACAGCGGACGTTTCAAGGATGTTGATGAAATCACTGCGCAGAATGTATTTGATTATCTGAGAAACGGAGGTTCAAAAACAATAACCGAGGCACCGCCTTCGGATGAGTTTGTAAGCTTTTTTACCGAAAAACTCAGAAATTATGAGCATGTTATACATATTGCTATAAGCTCAAAGATAAGCAAATCTGTCAGCAATGCTGAAGAAGCAGTAAAAAAAATGGGTGATGAAGGAAAGAATGTTCATATAATCGATTCAGGACATCTTTCAACGGGTATCGCACATCTGGTTTTGCGTGCCGCAGAAATGGTAAGAGAAGGAAACAATACAGAACAGATAGTTGCTGAAGTGATGAATATGCGTGATAGGGTGTCCACTTCATTTATGGCAGACAACACTGATTTTCTTTATCTTAACGGTCAGGTAAGCAAGGGCATTCATAAGATATGCACGATGTTCAAAATTCATCCCGTACTTTCAATGCAGGACGGATATCTGAAGCTTAAAGCCTGCCATGTGGGAAATTACAAAAAAAGTGCGGTAAGGTATATCCGTGCTGAACTTAAATCGGGAAAGAAAATTAAAAGCAACATGTTGTTTATCACCCATGCAGGCTGCAGTACAAATGATATAAAAATGGTTAAAAGATATGTGGCCAGTCTCATGAAATTCGATGAGGTTTTTGTAACAAAAGCTTCTGCAACAATTTCAAGCAACAGCGGTCCAAGAACTTTCGGACTTCTTTATATTAAAGAAAAATAAAATTCATTTCGTAATGCAGAAAGGATATTTTTATGAAGCATATATTGATTGTTGATGACAACAAGGCAAATCTTACCGCAGCGAAGGCAGCACTTTCCGATATATATAAAACAACTGCGGTGCTTTCCGGAGCACAGACACTGAAATTCCTTGAAAAGAATATACCTGACATTATTTTGCTTGACATCAATATGCCTGAAATGGATGGCTTTGAGGTTCTTGAAAAAATAAAATCAACACCTGAAATCTCACATATTCCGGTGATTTTTCTGACAGCAGACAGTGATGCAGAAACAGAGCAGAAATGTTTTGATGCAGGTGCGGTTGACTTTATTGCAAAGCCATTTGTACCTGCGGTAATGCGTTCAAGAATAGGCAGGACTCTTGAACTTGAGGAGCTGAGAAAGAGCCTTGCAAATCGTCTTGATGAGAAAATCAAGGAGGTTTCCGATATTAAGAGTAAGTCAAACAAGGATGTACTTACGGGACTCTGGAATCGTGCCTATACTGAAGAAAAGGTAAGTGAACTGCTTGCAAAAGGAGTAAAGGGTGCGCTGTTCATGATGGACATGGACAACTTCAAGGCGATTAACGATAATTACGGTCACATGGCAGGGGACAGCACTTTGAAAGCATTTGCTGAAGCCTTGCAGAAATATGCAGGCGAGGACGATGTTATCTGCCGTATCGGCGGTGATGAATTTATGACCTTTGTTGCAGAACCATCGTCAAAGTCCGCTTTGGGAAAGCATGCTGCTGATATTATAGCAGAGGTAGGATATTTCCTCGACAATAGCAAGTTTGAAACCAATTCTTCTGTTTCTGTAGGTATTGCTCAATTTCCTGAGGATGGCGGAGATTTCAAAAGCTTGTACAATGCTGCAGACAAGGCTCTTTACTGTGTTAAGCAGAATGGCAAGAATTCCTACCATTTTTACAGTGACCAGTATGCAGCCGAAAATAAACGTGCAAGCAACAGCGTTGACCTTGAATATCTGCGTGAAATGATGCACAGAAATGACCCCGGCAAGGGAGCGTATATGCTTGATTTTGATAACTTCCACTATGTTTATAATTTCATACGCAGAGTTGTGGAAAGACACGGCGAGGATGTGAATACAATTCTCTTCACATTGCAGAATGAGAATGCTGACCCATCTGAAATTGAGCAGGCAGTAGAGCTTCTTGACCGTGCAATTTTTACATCACTCAGAAAGGCAGACGTTTCGGCAAGATATTCCAGCCGTCAGGTAATTGTAATGTTATATGATTCAAAGGATAATGGCGGACAGATTTGTGCGGAGAGAATACTTTCCTGTTATGAAAAGCTATATACGGGTAATCTTACCTTTGGATATGACATTGTAAAGATGGAAAACAGCGGCTTGATGAAAAACGGACGAAGAAATGCAGACAGCGAAGTTGTCAAACTATGAGATGAATTAAAAACACGGTATCATCTGAATTGATGATACCGTGTTTTTTTAGAATATCAAGTCAATAAACCAGTAGCCTGTTTCAAAAAGGTCAGGTCCAATCTGTGATGCTATTAGCATAAATGCAAAAAATGCGCCTATTCCGAATATCAGAGCAAATATAGCCAGTGCAACGCCAATTTTTATGCGGTGTGTTTTTCTTTTTAAGCCACAGATTACAAGCGCAATAATTGCTACGATTGCACCCTCTAAAATAAACGAAAACAATTCAAGTATAACTGCCGCAGAGGCAATGATTATTGATGGTATATGAAATTTCTTTTCCGTCATAATTTAACCCCTTTCCCAAAGTACATACATCTCATCGTTTGTGTCATCGTAATAGTAAATCGTTTCGATATTCGGCTTGTCATTTTTGTTGAACAGGAATTCCTGCTCCTCAATGCCGCCCATAACAACGCTTCGGTTTCCGATAGCGGTTGAGCCGCGTACCTTGAGTGTGTAGCACTGGGCAACAATGTTATTCTTGTCAAAATCCTTGTCAAAAAGTGTATTACCATTTGCGTCAATCATATTCGGAAACATATGCCATGCTTCGCAGGCTTCATTTTTTCTGATAAGCCATACATCGCCGTTTTCGTCCTCTTCAACAGCAATATTTTTTGCAAGATTACAATCGTAATAATCCATAGTAAAGTCAGCCGCAAACAAAAAGAAGTTCAGCACAAAAAGTGCAATCATCACAACAACTGCTATCAAAGCACCGATAACAATTTTTTCTATATGTATTCTTTTCTTGATACGCTTCATGACAGCAATATCTTCCGCAGGGTCAACGCTTATGGGGCGTCCCATTTTTTCAAGCTGTGTACGGCACTTATCGCAATCAGCAATATGTTCCGCAACAGCCGCCTTGCTTTCCTCGCTGCATACATTATCAGCGTAAAGGGGAAGCAGGTCATTTATAAGTTCGCAAGTGTTCTTACTCATATTTTTCCTCCAGTTCGTCAATGATTTTTACTTTTGCACGATGAAACGTTACTCTTGCCCAGCTTTCAGTTTTGCCGAAAATGTCAGCAATCTGTTTAAAGGAAAGCTCGCTGAAAATACGCAGGGAAAATACCTCTTTGTAAGGTTCCTCCATTGTATGTAGGATGCGGTGGATTTCAAGCGCCTGTGAAGCGTCGGAAATTTTTTCTTCAAAGCAAACCTGCGTGTCAGGAATGTCAGCGGGGATTTCCTCGTCAGTGAAGCGGTTTTGTTTTTTGCAATGGTTGAAAAAAAGATTTTTAGCAATCTGACAAAGCCAGCTTTTAACGCTGCAATCTCCCTTGAAGCTGTCAAGGGACTTCATCGCCTTGAAAAAGGTGTCCTGTGTGATTTCTTGCGCAATCTCATCGTCACGGGAAACTGATTTTATGTAAAGGTAAACATCGTGAAAATATGTATTGTAGAGCTCTTCAATATTTTTCATATTTACCCCCTTTCAATAATTAGACAACGCAGTTTCCGTTTCGTTACAAACTTTTTGGAAAAAATTTTATAGGAATATTTTACTTTATTTTTGGAAGATAGTCAAGTAAACACAAAAAAGCCGTACCAAAAAGGTACGGCTTGATTTTGTAATGTAAATCAAACTTACTTGAGTTCGATTGTAGCGCCAGCAGCTTCGAGCTTAGCCTTGAGGTCATCAGCGTCAGCCTTGGAAGCACCTTCCTTGATTGTCTTAGGAGCGGACTCAACGAGTTCCTTAGCTTCCTTAAGGGAAAGACCGCAAACGTCCTTAACAGCCTTGATAACGTCCATCTTCTTGTCACCGAAGGAAGCAAGAACAACGTCAAATTCTGTCTTTTCAGCTGCACCAGCAGCAGCGCCAGCAGCAGGAGCTGCAGCAGCAACAACAGCGGATACACCGTACTTTTCCTGGATACCTTCAACGAGTTCGGAAAGTTCGAGGATGGAAAGAGCGTCAATTAAATCAAGAATATTTGTAATTTTCTCAGATGCCATGATAATAATCTCCTTTTAAATTTTATTTGCGCCGATAATTAAGCGCATCTTGTTTTTGAATTTGTTAAGCCGATAACGGCTTGATTAATTGCAATGTTGCAATTATGCAGCTTCTTCTTCGTTCTTCTTGTCCACGAGAGCCTGAAGTGTAGCAGCGAGGTTCTGCATTGGAGCCTGGAGAGAACCGAGGAGCTGTGCGAGAAGAGTTTCTCTGGAAGGAATCTTGGAAAGAGCAGTAACACCCTTTTCGTCGTAGATTTCTTCACCGATGAAGCCAGCCTTAAGGTTGAACTTGTCCTTAGCTTCTTCAGCAAACTTACCGAGGATACGAGCAGGAGCAGTTTCGTCACCGTCTGTGAGAGCGATAGCGGAAGTACCCTTGAGAACCTCTGTAAGACCTTCAAGACCTGCATTCTTAGCAGCGAAACGGAGCATAGAGTTCTTCTCTACGAAGTAGTTTACGCCTGCTTCACGAAGTTCCTTACGGAGCTTAGTGTCTTCTTCAACAGTGATACCCTTGTAGTCAACGATAACACCTGCTGTTGCATTCTTGAGCATTTCGGTAAGAGCTTCAACTCTTGCCTGCTTGGATTCGAGAATCTTTGCGCTTGGCATTAAAATTTCACCTCCGATAATTCAATAAAACAAAATGTATTCATTTTGCTTTTTGCTAACGGATTCAAAAAGAAAACCTTTTCCAGATAGGAAAAGGTCGGAAGTATACATATAATACTTACCATCTTTTCCTCGGCAGGACTTACGATTTTTCAATCACCTGCTGTCTTTAGAATACGATAGCTTGTTGTAACACAACTTCTGTATTATACCACACAAAATACGGCTTGTCAAGACTTTTTGCAACTTTTTTATTTTTGGTTGGAATTTATACATTCCAGGATAGGTTCAATGTATTTTTTGTCAGAAATGTCGTAGGAAGACGAAATCATCTTTATCATTATCTCGTCCTTTTCCGTTTTGTTTTTCTGTGCCTTCAGTGCCTTGATGAACATTTTCATCGCCATTTTTGACGGTGCAGACATCTTATCGTAATTAAATCCGCCTGGGCAATAGAAAATATCAACCTTTTTCAGTTCGTCTTCAGTGAAATTCTTTTTCAGCGTCGGTTCAATTTCGGGATTTTCAAGGGGACTACCGCCCACACAGAAAGCAATCAGCTTTTTACCTTCCCACTTTGGCATTTTTTTCTTGAACCAGTTAAGCTTGCTTATTCCACCAGCCATTGCCCAGCCGCCGAAAACAATCACATCATATTCGTCAGTGTTTCTCTTTTTAGCCTCAGATAGTTCAAGGCAGTCACCATTTGCCGCCTCGGCAATCCATTCGGCATAATGTTTTGTGAAGCCTGTCTGGGAATTATAAATAACGAGAGTTTTCATATTTTACCGCCTCTTTTCTTTCTGTAATTATACTATACAGCATATAATATGATTTGTCAAGGGGTATTTGGAAAATTACGATGAGTATAGCTTACAACATTGTCAATCTTCCTCATCATACCGTGTCATCTTGATGTTCTTCTTAAAGTTCCTGCGTACTTTTCTGTACTTGAACTTATCACGGATTTTGCGGAAGAAATCTCCGCCGAAGAATAGGAAAAAGTTAAGCAGGGAAACAAAAATTGCCAGTCGGATGTCGTTGAACTGCCACATAAATGACATTGCTGAAGCAAAGGAAAGCTTTGCACGTATTGCAATAACAATTGCTGAAACAGGGATAAAGTTATAAATCAGTAGTGCGGCATCAATCCACGCAAGCCACTTCATTTTTACGGGAATGATATAGAAAAGACGCATTTCCATATTCGGTGCAATTACAGCCATTGCAAGGAACAAGGAAAGGTTAAGGTAATGTACTGTTCCGTAACCCGTGATAAGACCGGCGATAATTGCAAAGATTACTCCGGAAAAATAGAAAACATTGAATTTGAATGTTCCCCAGTAACTTTCAAGGCTTGAACCGAAAAACCAGTAGAGATACAGCCAGAAAACCATATTTATCGGGTTTGCGCTTTCGGGTATGAATATGAAGGAAATAACTCTCCACACCTGTCCGCTGAAAATTGCGTCACGGTCAAAGGTAAGATACTCCACCAGCGGAATATCGGTGAAAAGATACCAGAATCCGAATACAATTGCTGTACCGATGACTATATAAAGCATAAGATTTTCAATGCAGAATTTGCCGAATTTGCGTTCAAGCTTGTTTAAAAAATTCAAGAAATTATCTCCTTTCGTGGTTGGAAAAATCAGTATATCAAGTATTATACCACCAAAAAAGAAAAAAAACAATATGCTATTGCAAATGTTTGAAAAATAGGGTATAATAAATAAGTATATTATATATGGAGGAAAAACAAATGAGAATTACAGAAGATATGATCATCGGCGATATCCTCGACCTTGATCCTGATACTGCACCTTACTTCCTTGAAATGGGTATGCACTGCCTCGGCTGTCCTTCCGCAAGAGGCGAAAGCCTTGCAGACGCTTGTGCTGTTCACGGCGTAAGCGCAGCTGAAATGGTTGCAAAGCTCAACAAGCATTTCGACAACAAGTAAGAGCGTGCGCCGAATATGTCAGGTAAGCCTTTCATACTCGGCGCTTAATACTAAGGAAACGCTGATTAATACGTTTCTACCGTTTTAAAAAATGCACTCAAAGACGCAAATTCGTGCATTTTGAAAACGGTGAAACTAACGCTTTGCTTTAATCAGCTTTTTCCTAATCACCGATAAAACTATATACAAAAGTCATCGCATAATCAATAACGCAGGATTATGCTTGATTTTTTGTATAGTTTTAAATTGCTGATTAGTATATAATTTTACATACCTGAAAAGGCGGCTTATTATGCTGGATAAAAGATTGAATTTATGTGCGGAGTTCGTCAAGGGCGACCGCATTTGCGATATAGGCACCGACCATGCTTACCTTGTTGCTGAATTGCTTTCGCAGGGTAAATGCAGCACGGCGGTTGCCGCAGATATAAATGAGGGTCCTCTTGCGGCGGCAAGGGCAACTCTCGAAAAGTCAGGCGTGCTTGACAAGGCGGACGTTATTCTTTCGGACGGATTGAAAAGCGTGCCCGAAAGCGGAATAACCGACATTGTTATTGCGGGCATGGGCGGCGAGTTGATTTCCCGTATTCTTGAGGCCTGCGACTGGCTTATGGGCAAAAATCTTATTTTACAGCCTATGACCCAAGCACCGTACCTTGTGAAGTGGCTTTACGGCAATGGTTTTGAAATTATTGAACAGCGTGCCGTAATTGACGGACGTTTTTGCTACACGGTTATAAATGCCGTGAAAACCAATGCCGCACCGACAAGTGTTACGCCGCTTTTTGAGCAGGTTGGCAAGCTTGATTTTGCTGATGAAGCAGCTGTGACATATGCTGAAAAACAGGCTGAAAGGCTTTATGCCTCGGGACGTTCATTACGTGATGCGGGACGGTCGGCAGAGGCTGTTAAAAATATAGGCCTTGCGGCGGAAATTATTTGTGCAAGCGGAGGTAAACCAATGTATACTGTTAAAGATATATATGCGATGATGGACGAAATTGCGCCTATGAAAAATCTTCACAAGGGCGACAATTCGGGGCTTATTGTGGGCAATCCCGACGCAGAGGTAAAGAAGGTACTGTTTGCGTTGGATATTACCTGCGATGTTGTCTGTGAAGCAATCGAAATAGGTGCAAATGTTATTGTTGCGCATCACCCGATAATTTTCCACCCGCTCTATGCACTTGATGACATCAATACTGCTTGTCTTGCGTTCAAGAATAATATTGCTTGTATCTGCTTCCATTCACCGCTTGATATGGCGGACGGCGGCATAAACGATATTATTTTTGATATGCTTAACTCGACTCTGAAGCTGAAAAAGCTTGAAACACTTGAGCCAATCCATTCCGACGGCAGGGGTTACGGCTTTACCTGCTCGGTTGGCGAGGAAATTCTTCCCGAGGATTTGGGCAAACTTCTCAAGGATATTTTTGGCTGTACGGTTGTACGTTATACAAACAGCGGCAAGAAAATCTCAAAGCTTGCGTTCTGTTCAGGCGGTGCAGGTGGCAATCTTCCTCTTGCAATCGCACAGGGTGCTGACGCTTACATCACAGGCGACGTGAAGCACGACCAGTGGATTACCGCAAGAAACAATGGCATTGCACTTTATGACTGCGGACACTTTCACACTGAAGATATTGCAATTCCGTATCTTATCAGCCGTTTCAAGGCGGCTTACGCAGGTCTTGAGCTTGTTCAGGCAAAGGCTGATACTGACCCTGTTGACTACATTCTTTAAGAGGTGCGAAAATGTTAATCTGCCCTAAATGCAAGGAAAAACTTAATACAGAGGGGCGTACATACACCTGCGTGAACCGCCATTGCTATGATACTGCAAAAAGCGGTTACGTCAACCTGCTTCTTGCCAATCAGATGAACTCGGCACTGCCCGGGGACAACAAGCTTATGGTGCATGCGAGAAAGGCTTTTCTCGACAAGGGTTACTATGCACCCCTTGCTGAGGCGCTGTGCAGGGCGGTTTCGGAGTACGCTTCAAAAGGATGTAAAATCCTTGACGCAGGCTGTGGGGAGGGTTACTACACCGAGAAAATTGCTGTAGCTTGTCCCGATATGGAAATCGTGGGAATAGACATTTCCAAGAATGCGGTGGACTATGCTGCACGTCGTACAAAAGCTGTTAAATTTGCGGTTGGAAGCGTGTTTCATCTTCCTGTTGCGGACGGAAGCTGTGATGTGCTGACAACGCTGTTTGCACCGTATTGCGGTGAGGAATTTCAGCGTGTGCTGAAAAATGACGGGGTAATGATTATGGTCATACCTGCCGAAAGACATCTTTGGCAATTGAAATGTGCGGTTTATGATGAGCCGTACCTCAATGAGGTGAAGGACTTCGCACTTGACGGATTTGAATTGCTGAAACGTGAAACAGTTACAGGTGAGATTAGTTTGCCTTGTAACGAAGATATAACAGCACTGTTCTCTATGACGCCGTATTACTATAAAACGAGCACCGAGGGACAGAAAAGATTATCAGAAATTGACACCCTGACTACGGAAATCGGTTTTGAGGTGTTGGTATATAAAAAAATATGATGGGGGAAACTATTATGTCAATAGCAGATTTTTTCAAGAATTTATTTAAAGATAAGGAAGCAGAGGAAGCAGCTGAAGAACTTCTCAAGGCAAGAGCAACCGACTTTTATGCCGAGGCTGACCGCCGCCTGAAGGATAAGACTGTTATTCGCACAAGTAAAATTCACGACCTTGACCCGCTGGAAATTCTCGACAAGATGAATTTGTTCCTTGATTTGAAGAACGACTTTGTACTCAGAAGAAAGCTGAAAAAGCTTTTCAACGGATTTGTTGACGAAATGAGTGATTTCGAAACCTACGAGGGCGGACGTGAAATCGAGGGCTATGATTACGAGGAGGTTGACGACGTGGAAATGGAAATCTACGTTAAGATTTCCCGTGCGTCCGACCGTGACCCGTTTGTGGTAATTGTTGCAATCAGCGAGTTTGCGGAGTAAGTTCAGAACAAACGAATTGAGGTGACAGCTTTGAATTTGAAAAGAATATTTGTTACCGTATTTCTCGGAGCATTAATGCTTCTGACCTGCTTTGTTTCTGATGAAAAGGACTCGGAAAAACTTTATGCGGAAATGCCTGATATTGTTTTTGTCAAATTTTATTGGGACTATAATGATATAATTACAGGTGAGTATATTGACAAATATGGTTGTATCAGAAGCTTTGAGTTTTGTGATATGGAACTTTATACTGAATTAGATAATAGCTACCCAAAATTTTCAACAGTAAAAAAAATAAATCAGTATGCAGACGTTAGAAATATAAAAAAAGTACACGACCTTGTTGTTGAACAGTATAAAGATATTACGAATAACACAGAAAATAAAACAATTGATGCAGATGTGCTTAAGCAATATTATGTTGAACTTTTGCAGGTAAATATAAATAAAAAAATGATTTCGTGTTCATTCTATGACAATACGGAACGCGGTTGGTCAAGTATGTATGGTATAAGAAAAAATGAAAATAATTCAGAGGAGTTTGTATTTATACGAGATTACGGTAACGCATATTTAACTTCAAAAGAAAAACATACCGAAAATTTATTTTATGCTCTGCATACTGTTTTTTCGCAGATGAAGCCTATGATAAATGGTTGGTAATTAATCGGAGGTCACTATGGCACTTGACGGAGCATTTCTCCACATTGTAAAAAAAGAACTCGGTCACCTTATCGGCGGCAGAGTTGATAAAATAAGTCAGCCTTCCCGTGAGGAAGTGGTTATCGCTTTCCGTACTCACGGCGGCAACTGCAAGCTGTTGATTTCTGCTTCGGCAGGGTCAGCGAGGGTACACATTACAAAAAAATCAATTGAAAATCCGAAAGTGCCGCCGATGTTCTGTATGCTTCTGCGTAAGCATCTCGGCAACGGCAGGCTTTTAGATATCCGTCAGGACGGTCTTGAACGTATCCTCTATTTCGATTTTGAGGCAATGAACGAGCTTGGCGATATGGTAAAGGTTACGCTTGCAGTTGAAATTATGGGGCGTTGCTCAAACCTTGTCATCATCAACGCTGAGGGCAAGATTATCGACAGCATCAAGCGTGTCGATGCGGAAATGTCCCGTGAGAGAATGGTGCTTCCTGGAATGACTTACACATATCCGCCACGTGACAACCGACTTGATTTCCGCAATTGCACAGCTGATGATATTATAAATGCGGCGGAGCAATTGCCTGACTGCGATCTGTCAAAGGCACTTATCAAAATTTTTGAGGGACTTTCTCCCATTGTTGCCCGTGAATGGATTTACTACGCGGCACAGGGCAACGATGCTGTTAAAAGTGATTTGCATGGTGAACTTTTGGAAAGACTTGCTTTTGTTATCAATCAGACGGCGAGGGAGTGCGACGAAAACCGTTGTACCTTTACCGTTGTGAAGGACAAGGAAGGTCTGCTGAAGGATTTTTCCTTTATTCCGATAAATCAGTATGTTGGTCTTATGGACACGAAGGAGCTTGACTCCGCGTGTGATTTGCTTGACTACTTCTATAGTGAGCGTGACAGCATTTCCCGAATGAAACAGCGTTCACAGGATATGTACAAGCTTCTGCTCAATGCTACAGACAGAATTTCCCGCCGACTTGCAAATCAGCGTATGGAGCTTAAAGAGTCGGAAAACCGTGAGGAATTCAAGCTGAAAGGTGATTTGATTTCTGCTAATCTGTACCGTGTTGAAAAGGGTATGGCAAGCGTCAGGGTGGAAAATTTTTATGATGAAAATTGTCCTGAAATTGAGATAAAGCTTGACCCACGTCTTACCCCGTCGCAGAATATGCAGCACTATTATGCGGAGTACCGCAAGGCTGATACGGCAGAGAAAATTCTTACCGAGCAGATTGCAAAGGGCGAGGAGGAGCTTGCTTATATTGACAGCGTATTCGATGCGCTGACTCGTACAAACGGCGAGGACGAAGTCAACGAGCTTCGTATGGAGCTTGCGGAGCAGGGGTATATCCGTGCCGCAAAGCTTAAAGGCAAGCCGCCCAAATCGCATCCGCCCCTTGAGTTCAAATCCCCTGAGGGTTTCACAATTCTTGTTGGCAGGAACAACAAGCAGAATGATATGCTGACCACGAAGCTTGCTGAAAAAAGCGATATATGGCTGCATACAAAGAATATAACAGGCTCTCACGTAATAATCCGTGCAGGCGGGCAGGAGGTTCCTGACGATACTATTGTTTATGCGGCAAGACTTGCGGCGTTCCACAGTAAGGCGAAAAATTCCTCGCAGGTGCCAGTGGATTACGTTCCGGTAAAGTTTGTAAAGAAGCCGTCAGGCTCAAAACCAGGAATGGTTATATTTACTAACAATCGTACGCTGTACGTTACCCCATTAAACCCTAATGAGGAATAATTGAATAGCTATTGACAAATACCCCCGTGGAGTATATAATGTAAGTATACCCCACGGGGGTATTGGAGGTTTATAATGGGAAAAGAATGTTGCGAATGTAAAAAGAAACAGCGTTCCGAAGATGAATACAAGGCGCTGATAAATCGTCTGAACCGTATTGAGGGTCAGGTCAGAGGCATAAAGAAAATGGTTGAAACAGATACTTACTGCACGGATATTCTTGTGCAGGTAAGTGCGATAAATGCGGCACTGAACGCGTTTAACCGTGAATTGCTGGCAAACCATATACGCAGTTGTGTTGCTGACGATATCAAAAATGGCAAGGACGAAACGATAGATGAGCTTGTTGCAACGCTGCAGAAGCTTATGAAATGATTTTGGAAAGGAACAGCTATGAAAAAAAGCTTTAAGATTTCAGGTATGACCTGTGCGGCTTGTGCATCGAGAGTTGAGCGCTTCGTGAAAAAGCTTGATGGAGTAACCGACGCAAGCGTGAATTTTGCGGCTGAAACGCTTACTGTTGAGTACGAAAAAATCGGCGCAAAGGAAATTGAAGCGGCGGTTGTAAAGGCAGGTTACGCATTTGCTGACAAGAATGCAAAGAAGAAAATGTCCCACGAAAAAGTAATGCTGATAAGGCTTATTCTGTCGGCAGTTTTTGCTTTACCATTGCTTGTAATATGTATGGGGCATATGGTGGGAATGCCGCTTCCTGCGGTGATTGACCCACATCACAATGCTATGAATTACGCACTGGTACAGCTTGTGCTGACGGTGCCTGTTATGATAATCGGCTGGAAATTCTATTATGATGGTTTCCGCAATCTGTTTCACCTGTCACCGAATATGGACAGCCTTATCGCTTTGGGTTCAATTGCGGCGTTTGTGTACAGTATGTTTATGATGTACAAAATTACGCAGGGAATGACCGATGCGCATCTCTATTTTGAGTCTTGTGCAACAATTCTTGCGCTGATTACTATGGGCAAATATCTCGAAGCACGTTCCCGCGGCAAAACTGACGAGTCGGTTAAGAAGCTGATGAACCTTGCTCCGAAAACTGCGTTTGTAATGCGTGGTGAAAAGGAGCTTGAGGTTGCACTCAGTCAGGTCAAGGTAGGCGACATCGTTGTTTCACGAGCAGGTGAAAGCTTTGCTGTGGACGGCGAAATCATTGAGGGTACAGCTGTTGTTGACGAGTCGATGCTGACGGGCGAAAGCGTGCCGATTTCCAAAAAGGTGGGCGATAAGGTTGTTGGTGCAACGCTTAACAAAAATGGTTTTGTTAAGTATCGCTCCGAAAAGGTTGGCGAAGATACGGCTCTGGCACGTATTATAAAATTTGTTGAAGAAGCACAGGGAAGCAAGGCACCTATCGCACGCCTTGCGGATATTATTGCGGCTTACTTTGTGCCTGCTGTCCTTGCACTCGCTGTACTTGCCTGCGTGGGCTGGGCAATTGCGGGCAAGGACGCTGAATTCTGCGTGACAATTTTAATCAGCGTGCTTGTAATAGCTTGTCCTTGTGCTCTTGGACTTGCTACCCCGACAGCAATTATGGTCGGCACAGGAAAGGGTGCTGAAAACGGAATCCTCATCAAGGGCGGTCAGCCTTTGGAGCAGGCCTGCAAGGTTACTACGGTTGTTTTTGACAAGACTGGTACGCTTACCGCAGGTAAGCCGTCGCTGACAGATGTTGTTCCGTATAAGATTGAGGAAAGCGAATTCATTCGGATTATTGCCAGCGGCGAGGCATCTTCAGGTCACCCGCTCAGCGAAGCTGTTATGGAATACGCTGGGAAACTCGGTGCTGAACTTGTCGAAGCAACGGATTATACTAATCTTGATGGTCGTGGAATTTCTGTAACTGTTGACGGCAAGAAAATTTTAATCGGCAATTTAAGGTTGATGAAGGAACAAAATATCGGTGTGCCGATGAAATTGGTTGTTGATTCTCAGAAGTTTGCCGACAGCGGAAAAACTCCTATGTATGCGGCTGCAGACGGAGTATTCATCGGTATGATTGCGGCGGCAGATACGATAAACCGTGAAAGCATTGATGCGGTCAGACAGCTTAAGGAAATGGGCATCAAAACGGTTATGCTTACTGGCGATAATGAACTTACAGCGAAAAATGTTGCAGATGAACTCGGAATTGACACCTGCATTGCAGAGGTGCTTCCCGAGGAAAAGGCTATGCACATCAAGAAACTGCAGGAAGCAGGTGAAATTGTGGCTATGGCAGGCGACGGCATAAACGACGCTGTTGCACTTACGCAGGCAGATGTTGGAATTGCCGTGGGTCAGGGTACTGACGTGGCAATCGAGTGTGCTGATATAGTACTTATCAAGGATGATTTGCGTGATGTGTGCAAGGCGATTCGTCTTTCAAAGGCAACAATCCGTAATATCAAGCAGAATCTTTTCTGGGCATTCGGCTACAATTCGTTGGGTATTCCGATAGCAATGGGTCTGCTGCACATTTTTGGCGGACCGCTTCTTAATCCGATGATTGGTGCCGCGGCAATGAGTCTCAGCTCCGTATCGGTTGTTTCAAATGCATTGCGCCTTAAAAAGGTGAAAATAGATAAGTGAAAGGATTGATTGAAATGGCAAAGAAAATTATGATTGAAGGTATGATGTGCGGGCATTGTGTTGCACACGTCAGGGAAGCACTTGAAGGTATCGGTGCGGCAAACATTGAGGTTTCACTTGACGGAGGTTACGCTGTCTGCGACACTGACAAGTCAAATGACGAGCTGAAGAATCTTATTGAAGACGAAGGATATGACGTAACAGACATTCAATAATAATAAA
The DNA here is from genome assembly GCA_018110825.1 of Oscillospiraceae bacterium. Lineage (GTDB taxonomy): Bacteria > Bacillota > Clostridia > Oscillospirales > Ruminococcaceae > RGIG8773. Next base: position 163,582 of record JAGBCL010000052.1, on the reverse strand, counting down.
AAGCCTGAGAGAAATACCAATCTCTCAGGCTTTAATTATGTGGCAAATTTATCTGTTTTTGTTTCAGTAGCAGAATCAGCTGCTTCTTTTTTTTCATCAGGAGCAGTTTCAGCTTTTTCCTGACTTATTGTTACTGCTGCGGGTGGATTGCTTATGTCAAAGTCGATGTAATCCTCTGTACGGTGGGAAAGACGTTTGCGTTTGAGCAGGTATGCAACAAATTCACTGATAAGTGCATATATTACTGCAAAGACTGGTACACCAAGAACCATTCCTGCAAATCCGAAAAGGCCGCCGCCTACGAAAATTGCAAACATAACCCAGAAAGGTGTAAGTCCGGTAGAGTCGCCGAGAATTTTCGGACCAAGAATATTTCCGTCAAACTGCTGGAGAATGAAAATGAATATGACAAATGGAATAACCTGTTTCGGAGTGGTTATGAGCAAAAGAAATGCACTTGGAATTGCTCCGAAAAATGGTCCGAAGAATGGAATTATATTTGTTACGCCAATGATAACACTGATAAGGGCTACAAATTCCATCTTCATAATTGTCATGCATATGAAGCAAAGAAGTCCGATAATGAAAGAGTCGAGAAGCTTTCCTGAGAGAAAGCCTGAAAGTGTATAATTGGCTTTTGATGAAATACGTAGTACTGTTTTGCTCATTCCTCTTGGGAATATAGCATAGACAATTTTTCTTGCCTGAGCAGCGAAAGTTTCCTTACTGTACAAAAGGTAAATGGCAACGATAAATCCGATTACAAAATCCTTGAGTGCTACAAGGAAAACAATCGCTCCGTCCTTGAGCTTCACAGACAAATCACCGAGGGATTCAAGCATATTGTTTGCATATTCAATAAGCTTCGGCTGGATTGTTTCAAGTTGTGATTCAAAGTAATTTACAACTTCAGGATAGTCGCCCAGCCACTTTGTGATAAAGACTTCAATCTGAGAAATGTAGGTCGGAATATTATACAGGATTTCCATAATACTGTCGCGCACCTGAATAATAATAACTGTAAGCAAAGCAACAATTACAGCAATAAGTAAAGAAAGACTGACAAAAATGCTGAGACAGCGGTTGATTTTCGGATGCGGCTTTTTCTTTTCAATAAGCTTTGCAAATAATTTCTCAAAAGACTTCATCAAGGGATTGCAGATATATGCAATAACTATACCCCAGGTCACAGGGGCAATAACTCTGAAAAATTCGCTTATGTAACCTCCGATAACGGAGGATTTAATACATAGCAGAACAAGTGCAAGGCAAACAGCAAAAGTGAATATGCAATAAACAGAAATGGTATTATACTTTTTATTGATATCTATTTTCAACGGAATACGTCCTTTCTTATGAAAGTCTATAAGCATATTATACACCTTTCAAAAGCAAAAGTAAAGTTTTTTTGTGAAAAATATTGATTTTTTTACCATTTCTTATCTGAACAGAGGTAAGATAAAGCTAATCAGTGAACTGGCAAATATTACAGCAATAAGTGCAGGGGCTATATATCTTATTGAAAAGGCAAAAAGTTTTTTTGCTGCAAATTTAAATCTGCCATTATTTGTTATTTCTTTTACAGCATTGTCAATTCCCCATACATAGCCGGTAAGGATACAGATAAAGAGTCCACCAAGCGGCATGATGATTTTGTCGGAGAAAAAATTAAAAAATTCAAAAAGACTCATGTTGCCGATTTTTATGTCGGGAATTGCACCTACAGAAAGTGATGAAAAAATACCTGCAATAAAAATCAGTACCGTAACAATTACAGATGCCCATGTACGGGTTAATTTTGTGTTGCTGCAAACCCATGATACGATTACTTCGAGAAGAGAAATGGAAGAGGTAAGCGCCGCAAAAAGGACAAGTATAAAAAAGGCTGTTGCAATAATTGTTCCGCCTGTAATTCTTGAAAAAACTGCAGGTAAAGTTCGGAACATAAGTCCGAACCCTTCGGTTGGTTCAAAACCAAAGGAAAATACTGCCGGGAGAATTGCAAGTCCGGAAATTATTGCTATAATTGTATCAAGAGTGACAATTGTTACAGTGCTTGATGCGAGGTTGTTGTCTTTAGGGAGATAGCTGCCGTAAGTTATAAGTGTGCCCATGCCGAGGGAAAGAGAAAAGAAAACTTGTCCCATAGCATTGAATACGATTGACATAAAGTCGGAAAGACTTGCTACTGCGGAAAAATCAGGTACAAGAAAAAATTTTACTCCATCAGCAGCATTGGGTAGGGTAAGGCTGTAAATCATTATTGCGATAAGAAAGATAATCAGCAGAGGAAGAAGTACCGTGCTTACTTTTTCAATACCATTTGATACGCCGCTTTTTACAATAAGGCAATTCAGAAGCAGAAATACAGCCATCCATAAAATCGGTTCAAAGCTTTGTGCAGAAAAGGAAGTAAAATAATCTGAATTCATATTTGTATCGGTAAAGCTGTTTATAATGTAACGTATTACCCATCCGCCTACAACGCTGTAGCTTGCCATAACTCCGAATGCACCGATAACCCCAAATGCACCTGCGAAGCCCCACCTGGGATGGATTTTTGCACAGGAGTCAATTGCGTTCATGCCTGCAAAACGTCCTATTGCAAGTTCAGAAAGAAGAATAGGTATTCCGAGAAGAAGCAGGAATACAATATACACTGCTACAAATACAGCTCCACCACTTGTTCCTGTAATATAAGGAAACTTCCAGAGGTTGCCCAGACCGATTGCCGAGCCTGCTGCAGCCATAATAAATCCGAATTTTGAGGACCATTGTTCTTTGGTTGCTTTCATTTGACAAGTCCTTTCTTGCTTTTTCTGTTGAAGTATTCCCGTGAACGAGTATTTTTATACACTTTATTTAAAATCAGCGGCAAATATTATAAAACTGTTAAATATGAAAAAGGGGACTTTTTTTCCATCTGCGGATATGGTATAATATCTAATATACCCACTTATAGACCGCTCAGGTCTGCGTTACTACATTGGAGGTTCTTATGGCGAAAAATCTTGGTTTTATTGATGTAAAAAGAAAGGCTCTCGAAGTGCATTTCGGGAAGCTTAACGATATGCAGAAGAAAGCGGTTTTCACAGTTAATGGTCCTGTACTTATCCTTGCAGGAGCAGGAAGCGGAAAGACTTCTGTGCTTGTAAACCGTATCGCAAATATGGTTACTTTCGGCAATGCTTATGCATGCGAAAATGTGCCTGCATCTGTTAATGATGACGATATTGCTTTTCTTGACAGCTATTCTGACGGAAGTGATGTTTCACATCTTGCTGAAATTGTTGCTGAAAATCGTGTCAACCCATGGAATATTCTTGCAATAACATTTACAAATAAAGCAGCAGGTGAACTCAAAGAGCGTCTGCGTGCAATGTTGGGCGAACAGGCTGACAGCATTTGTGCGGCTACATTCCATTCCGCTTGTGTACGAATTTTAAGACGTGAAATTGACAAACTCGGCTATACTTCAAGCTTTACAATCTATGACAGCGACGATAGCCAACGTCTGCTGAAGTCCTGCTATGACCCACTTGACCTTTCGGACAAAACTTTCCCTGTGAAAACAGTTCTTGGCGTGATTTCATCCGCAAAGGACAAGCTTATCACTCCCGATGAGTTTGAAAAGGAAGCAACAGGTGATTACCGTAAGCTCGGAATTGCAAAGCTTTATAAGCTTTATCAGCAGCGTCTGCGTGAGGCCAACGCTCTTGACTTTGACGATATTATCCGACTTACAGTTGAACTTTTTGAGCAGGAGCCTGAGGCCCTTGCACATTACCGCAACCTTTACAAGTACATAATGGTTGACGAGTATCAGGACACAAATGAAGCACAGTTCAGACTGGTTTCACTCCTTGCAGGCGGACACGGCAATCTCTGCGTTGTTGGTGACGATGACCAGTCTATCTATAAATTCCGTGGCGCAACAATTGAAAATATCCTCAATTTTGAGGAACAGTTCGACAACGCAACTGTAATCCGTCTTGAACAGAATTACCGTTCAACACAGAATATCCTCAGTGCTGCAAATTCCGTTATTTCCAACAACATCTCCCGTAAGGTGAAGAAGCTCTGGACAGATGCAGGCGACGGTGACAAGGTTACCGTGTTCAAAGCCTATGACGAGTCTGCCGAGTCAAGATTTGTTGCGGAAACAATTCTGGAGCAGGTCAAGGATGGTGCTTCCTATAAGGATTTTGCAATCCTCTACAGAATGAACGCACAGTCCAACAGCATTGAACGTGCGTTTACACACAGCGGTATTCCTTACAAGGTTATCGGCGGTATGCGATTCTATGACCGCAAGGAAATCAAGGATATGACAGCGTATCTTTCCGTGCTTAATAATAACCGAGATATGCTTCGTTTCAAGCGTATCATTAACGAGCCTAAGCGCGGTATCGGTGATACAACCCTGTCAATGATTGAGCAGATTTCCGTTGACCTGAATGTTTCTCCGATTGATGTAATGCGTGACAGCGAAAGCTATGCACCTGTTGCAAAGAAGTCTGCGCTGCTTACAAAGACTGCGGCAATGTTCGACCATCTGATTGAGTTTGCTGAAACACATACTCTCAGCGAATTGCTTGATGAGCTGCTGGATAAGACAGGCTACGCAAACGCTATGAAGGCTCTCGGTGACGAGGGTGCAGGCAGACTTGAAAATATCAGCGAACTTAAAACAACTATGGAGCAGTATACCGAAGCTAACGGCGAGGAAGCAAGCCTTTCAGGCTTCCTGGAGGAAATCAGCCTCTATACCGACGTTGACAAGCTTGAGGAAGACAGCGATGTGGTTTATATGATGACAATGCACAGCGCAAAGGGGCTTGAATTCCCCACAGTTTTCGTAGTTGGAATGGAAGAGGGAATTTTCCCAGGCATAAGAAGTATGAACAGTCTCGAAGATATGGAGGAAGAGCGACGTCTTGCGTATGTTGCGATTACTCGTGCAAAGAAGAAGCTGTACATTTCCCATGCTAAACAGAGAATGTTGTTTGGTTCAACAAACCGCAATCTCATTTCTCGTTTTGCAAAGGAAATTGACTCGGATTACGTTGAACGTATCGACAGCACGATGAAGATTGCTGATGATAACAATGACGTAATCGTGCAGAGTGTGCCGAAATATACCTTGCAGAGCGAGCTTGCAAACCGTAAAGTAGAACAGGCAAAGAAAAAAGCCGAAGCGGATTTCTCCGTCGGCGAGCGTGTTAAGCATAATATTTTCGGCGAGGGAACAGTTCTCTCCGTCAAGAAGATAAGCAATGACGCTATGCTTGAAATTGCATTCGACAGCGTAGGTACAAAGAAGCTTATGGCTAATTTTGCGAAGATTACAAAGATATAACTTAGGAAAAATGCCTGAGGGGAATTTATCCTCTCAGGCATTTCTGCGTTCTGTTAAACTTCACGGCAAAGTATAACTACAAAATTCAGAGTGTTGGGCGGTTCGGTTGTAACGTTGACAATATTCCAACCCTCTTTTGTAAATTCGTTCAGCTCATTGTTGAGCTTTTCAAGGTGTACGTCCCACTTAACTGTTACTGCTTTATATTCTTTCATTTTAATTTCTCCTTAAACAAGCGGTGTGAGCATAAGAAGTGCGTTGAAAGCGTAAACTACAATAAAAATCCAGAAGCAAGGTGTTGAAAGGAGAGCCTTCCACTTGCACTTCGGCTTTTCTTCCTCAGGAACTTCAAGTGCCTGTTCAACAGGGAAACCGTCCTTTTCTTCGTCAATTTTGCCATTTCTCTTGAGGAGAAGCACGATTGCAACGATTGCGATTACAGTAAGCACTGCGCCGTAAATAAGCTCTGTTGTAAAGAAGTCCTCGCCAATTTTATATTCAAAGTAGCTTAGTACCATAGCGTTTGTGTTTGCAGCCATGTGGCAGATTATAGGAATCCAGATTGACTTGCTTTTTACAGCAACGTAACCAATAACAAGACCAAGCAGGAAGCCGTTGAACATCTGATTGAAGTTGCCGTGCATAACACCGAAAAGAACTGCGGAAGCAACAACTGCGAATTTCTTGCTTACAGGGGAGAAAAGCTTGAGAACAAGACCTCGGCAGAGAAGTTCTTCGGTAATTGCAGCGATGAATACAAAGTAGATAACCATTATAATGTTTTTGGTGATGTCATCGGAAAATGCAAACATAGCCGCAGTTGACTCATTGACGCCACTCATTTTTGTAACAGACATAATTGCGTACTGAACAAGAAGTGAGAAGCCTTGTAATCCGACAACAGCAAGAACAGCGATCACGCAGTCTGCAGCAGGAAGCTGGATTTTGCTGAAAGGCTTTGCCTTGTAATATTTTTTCGTCATAGTATTACCGATAAGGTAAGCAACAGGGTTTGCGATAAGGAATGCAATTGCGTTGAGCAGAATCATAAACATAGGATTCATAAGCTCTGTTGTACGTACGGAAAGTACCACAGGGTCAGTGATGCCCTCCTCAAGCATAAGCTGGGACATTATCATTCCCTGATAGATTGTCAGCGGAATCATAACAATAATATTGGCAATAAGAAACTGGAAAAGCATTGCCATACAAGCTCTGTTGTAGCATTTCTTTACCTGATGGCGTGGTGAGATTGCGTAGGCAGGAGGAGTGGTGTAATTTGTGTTTGTGTCCATAGTGACCGACCTTTCGTAATTAATTTGTATTAAAGAACTAATACAATAATACTATGTTTTTGGTGAATTGTCAACTGTCAATATCCAACAAGCTGTTGAATATAATTGAAAAAATTTTGTACAGATTAATCATTCTTTTTCCTCAATCTTAAATAGTAACCGAGAGATTTGATTGCAAAGAAGCCGTATTCCAAAGCGATAACCGCCATAAAAATTATAAATACGATTTTGAATGGTGTCATTCCGAGGTCGTCCGTGAAGCACCATATGATAAGCAGTACGGAAAGTATTACATCAACAGTCAACGGGATAATCATCTTTTTCAGATAATCCTTTGCGTGGTTGAGTGCCGACTCATTATCGCTGTAAAGTTCAGGAATGTCCTCATCGTCAGTGTATTCCTTAGACCAGATGCAATATCCGTCCTTCTTTGTAACGGACGCAAATTCAAGCTTCCAGCCGTTTTCTTTTGTGAGTGCAATATATTCTTCAGAGATTTCACTTTGAAAATCCACTACAAATCTCAGCTTGCAAGGTTCTGACTTGATGAAGTAGAAATCCTGACCCAACTTGTCAAAGCGGTAAAATTTCCAGCCTTCCGCCGCCATTTTCTCAACCATAGCCTCTGCTTTGTCAGGTGCGGCAACCCAGAAAAACGGCGATTTCTTAATCATTTCCTTAGATTTCAGCATAGCCTTTTCCTGTTCCTTGGTGTAGATGAAATTCTCCTCGGGAATGGTGAAAGCAAACTTTACCGCATCGGGATTTTTTTCAAGCACCTTCTTGTTGGATTTATGTAATTTCCGCCAGATAAGTATAAAGATAACCGACAGCACAAACGGCACAATAAGTGCTTGCCAGCGTATTTTCTTTGTTGCAATATCTTCAAGCGTTGCTGCACCTGCACCGATGAACATACCTACCACAAAGCATATGATAAAGAACATAACCGTCTGCAATGTTCTGTAAAGCGTAACCCAGCTTTTGTAGGACGGTTCAGCGTCGGTTTCCTTGTCAGCATTTTTTATAATGTAATAGTGCTTGCTGTCAGCACATTTTACCCAGCCGTTTTCCGTTAAACGCTTAGGCACTCTGCCCTCGCATTTCTTTTCACGGACAATACGGTATTTTACCTGCTCAGCCTCACCATGTTCAAAGGTGAACAATCCGTAAGGCTTGAAGCCTGTCAGCATAAGTCCCTCGGATGCAAGACGTGAAAGCTTTTCCTCTGATTTGACCACATCAGCAAACCAGAACGGCATAAATTTTACAGTCATTTCAGGTTCGCCTCCTGTGAAAGAATGTTGCCGTAAACCAGCTTGATACGGGCTATTTCCGCTTTCAGCACCTCTCTGCCCATATCGGTGATTTCGTAGATGATTTTCTTGTCGCTGTCATCGTAAACGTCAATAAGTTTGTCCTTCTGCATCTTTGTCAGCGTGCCGTAAACCGTACCGGAGCCAAGCTTTATGCGGTCCTCGGTAAGCTCGGCAACAAACTTTGTTATTCCGTAGCCGTGACGGGGTTCATTCAGCGCAAGCAGAATGTAAAACGCCGTTTCCGTCATCGGCAGGTGCTTTTTAATAAGCTTTTCCAGATCAGTCATAGTTACCTCACATTAAGCGAAAATCTGCTTTTTCTTGCCGTTTGCTTTTCTTGGATACTCACGAATTCTTACGATGTATTCAATGTTGACCATATCAAGTCCCTTGTTAGCGGTTTCGATAACAAGCCAGTTTTCGTTTACCTCACGGACAAAGCCTTCCAGCATTGCTGACTCATTGTGCAGGGTTGTGATAATAACTTCCTTGTCGATAAATCTTTTCATCATTTCCATAGCAATTCTCCTTTATCTTACTTCTTTTTCTTTTCCTTGGTTGGCCACTCACTTATCTGAGTGATGTAATCAATGTTTACAGCGTCAGTGCCGTTGTTGTCTGTGTCAACGATAACCCAGTTGTCCTGCACCTCTGTAATTGTACCGAGTATGCCTGAGTTTGAATTCATAATGGAAATGTTGCATTTCTTTCCGATAAATCTTTTAAGTAATTCGTACATTTTCATTCGCTCCTCTTTGTTTAGCTTTTTGTTTTTGATTTTCCTTGTCGCAATAACAGCGGCATTTTTCTTTCTGCGTATCATCGGCAGAATAATACAAAGGTATATTATTACAAAGTATATAAACCAGTTGCTCAAGCTTGCCTTCCTCCTTTTTGTAACAGTTTTTTCTGTCGCAGTTCGATGTGTTGTACTGCGATATGTCACGGTGCGATGTATATCATGGTTTGAGTATATCACGGTGCGACATAGTTGTCAATGGGGTAATTCTAAGTTTGTTGCTGTTGCACATAACAATGCGGATTGTGATGTGCATTATTGACAAAACGCAACAACGAATTTACCATATAATAATTTTTAGCAAACCCCTTGACATAATTATAAAGATATGCTAAAATAAATTAGATTTTTGAAATGCTATGACGAAGAGAAGTAGCAGGGAAATTCGTTTTCAGTGAGTGCGGGATAGTGGAAACCGCATATCAGAGTCCTTGTGAATAACACTTCCGAGCAGCAAACTGAAAGCCGTTAAGGTAAGTAGGGGCGCCGTGTTCTGTGCGTTAAACGGAAGGCAGGGAGAACGCTTTGACGTTCCTGCTGATGAGTGACCGCTATGCGGTAATTTAGGTGGTACCACGGGTTAATTTTTCTCCCGTCCTAAGTGTTAGGACGGGAGTTTTTATTTTTTATCAGAAAGGAAAATGATTATGAAACACATTGATATCAAAGAAGTTTTCAGCAATTCCGCTCTTATCAACAAGACAGTAACAGTCTGCGGCTGGGTAAGAACATCAAGAGATTCCAAGAATGTAGCATTTATCGAGCTTAACGACGGTACTTCCTTGAAGCACCTCCAGATTGTTATTGACAAGGCTTCCGATATCGCACTTGACCAGGCTCTCAAGCTGGGTACTTCCCTCAAGGTTACAGGTACAGTTGTAGAAGCACGTCAGGCTGCTGTTGAAATCAACGCTTCCGAAATCGAAGTCCTTGGCACTTGTCCTCCTGAGTACCCACTCCAGAAGAAGCGCCATACTCTCGAATTTCTCCGTACAATGCCACATCTCCGCGGCAGAACAAACACATTCAACGCTGTTTTCCGTGTACGTTCCGTAATGGCTGAAGCAATCCACAGCTTCTTCCAGAGCAAGAACTATGTTTACGTAAACACACCACTCATCACAGGCAGCGACTGTGAGGGTGCAGGCGAAATGTTCCAGGTTACAACTATCGGCTACAACACAGAATATAAGAATGAAGATGAATACTACAGCAACGACTTCTTTGGCAAGAAGGCTGGTCTCAGCGTTTCGGGTCAGCTTGAAGGTGAAGTTGCAGCTATGGCTTTCGGTAAGATTTACACATTCGGCCCAAGCTTCCGTGCTGAAAACAGTAATACACCTAAGCACGTTGCAGAATTCTGGCACGTTGAGCCTGAAATCGCATTTGCTGAACTTCCTGACGTAATCGAAATTGCCGAAGAAATGATTAAGACAGTTGTTAAGACAGTTCTTGACAAGTGCCCTGACGAAATGAAGTTCTTCGATACACACTTCGAAAACGGACTCATCGAAAAGCTCCAGAACCTTATCTCCAATGATTTTGCGGTTTGCGATTACACAGAAGCAATCGAGCTTCTCAAGAAGGCTGATAAGGAATTCGTTTACCCTGTTGAATGGGGCTGCGACCTTCAGACCGAACACGAACGCTACATCTCCGAGGAAGTGTTCAACAAGGCTGTTTTCGTAACAAACTATCCTAAGGAAATCAAGTCCTTCTATATGAAGCAGAACCCTGACGGAAAGACAGTTGCAGCTGTTGACCTGCTCGTGCCCGGTGTAGGCGAAATCATCGGCGGCAGTGAGCGTGAGGCTGATTACGATAAGCTTGTTGCAGCAATGAACGAGAGAAATATGAACCTCGACCTCTATACAGACTACCTCGAACTCCGTAAGTTCGGTTCCGTACCGCACGGCGGCTTCGGTCTCGGCTTCGAGCGTCTTATTATGTATGTAACAGGTGTTTCCAACATCAGAGACGTAATCCTCTACCCAAGAACAGTAGGTAATGTTCGCTAATTTTGCACATATACTTTAATCGGATAATTCAGAAAGGAATGATTGATATGTCAAAGTCGCTTTATATCCCTGACGGCTATAAATCTGCACTGACGCTCCGTGAAACACAGCACGCCATCAAGTATATCAAGGACGTATTCCAGCAGGCGCTTTCCTTTGCGCTTACCCTTGACAGAGTTACTGCACCTCTCCTTGTTCGCAAGGACAGCGGTATCAACGACGACCTCAGCGGTGTTGAGCGTAAGGTTGAGTTCTCCATCAAGGAAATGGACAATGAAGCAGAGGTTGTGCAGTCACTTGCAAAGTGGAAGAGAATGGCTCTCCACCGTTACGGCTACACAGCAGGCGAGGGCATCTATACAGATATGAACGCTATCCGACGTGATGACGATGTTGACAATATGCACTCGATTTTCGTTGACCAGTGGGACTGGGAAAAGGTTATCACAAGAGAAAACCGCAACATTGATTTTCTGAAGAATACCGTTGAAAATATTGTTAAATCCCTTTCCAACGCAAAGAGAAAGGTTAACCTCCGTTACCCTCAGCTTAAGGAAACTATCTGCGACGTAACTTACTTCATTACTTCTCAGGAGCTTGAGGATATGTATCCCGACAAGACTCCCAAGGAGCGTGAGTGGCTCATTACCGAGAAGCACAAGACAGTTTTCATTATGCAGATTGGCGGCAAGCTGAAAAGCGGCGTGCGTCACGACGGACGTGCACCGGACTATGACGACTGGGCACTCAACGGTGACCTGCTCATCTGGAACAACGTGCTGAAAACACCTATCGAGATTTCCTCAATGGGTATCCGTGTTGACGCTGAAAGTCTGAAAAAACAGCTTGAAATCAGCGGTCAGCAGGAAAGAATAAAGTACGAGTACCACCAGCTTATCGCAAACGATACACTTCCACTTACAATCGGCGGCGGTATCGGTCAGTCAAGACTTTGTATGCTTCTGCTTGAAAAGGCTCATATCGGCGAGGTGCAGGTATCTGTATGGCCAAGCGATATGATCAAGGAATGTGAAGAAAAGGGAGTTAAGTTGCTCTAAAAAACAATAATCCACCGTGTCGGAATTGATACGGTGGATTTTATTTTTTATAAGCTCAACAGCTTTTTAATTTCTTCCAAAGTAGGCGGATTAAGTGGCAGAGGAAAACGTGATATTGCAATTGCGGAACAAGCGCTTGCAAAACGTACAAGCTCAATATCTGACATATTGTTCAGCAAGCCGTAAACACAGCCTGCCTTGAATGTGTCACCCGCTCCGAGAGTGCTCTTTACCTCAACAGAAAAAGGCTTCATTTTCTTCATTGGCTGACCTTTTCTGCCGTACAGCATTTCCTTTTCTCCGCGGGTAATAATTACAAGACCGTCAGTAGTGTCTGTAAGCAATTGATAGATTTCCTCAACGCTCTTGTCCTTGTACTGTTCACAGCCAGTGCATTCTTTCGATACTACGTTGACCGCACAATGCTGATGAAGGTAACTGTCGTGTCGGCAATCTATTGTAACGAACGGCTTTCTGTGTTTTACAAAAAGTTCAGCAGCAGCCTGTGTTTCTTCAAGGAAGAACGGGTCAATTGCTCCGACTGTGCAGTTTGCAATGTCCTCTTCCTTTGGCATGCTCCAGCGTTTCTTTGCCCCCTTTTCATACAGCGACCCGAACACACCCATCGGTGAACGCACAAGCCCCGAAATTACAACGTAATCCATAAGACCTTCATAATCGGGGTCAAAATAAAGAGAGGATAAATCCACGGTTTTGTCCTTGTAAAATTCTTTTAAAAGCGGCGCAACTTCTGTTCCGATATGTGTGCCGTCGATTTTAACATTTACGCCAAGAGAAGCAAGAACCGTTGCAGCAGTTCCAGTTTCACCACCCGGCAGAAAGTATTTCGCTTTGATTTCCGAGTATTCGTCGGGTTGTAAAAATTCACCCTTCAATAAAAAGGAATGTGTACCGAGAACTTGTCCGTGCATATAAACTTCGCAATTCATAAAAAGCCTCCTTTGTGGGTAAGCGATTATTGTTTAGTGGATTATAGCATATAATATGATGAAAGTCAATGTAATCAGAAAAAATGTGGAGTATTGCTTCGGGCATTTTTGTTGACAGTGTTAGCTGTGGATGTTATAATTGTTAAGGTAACAAATAGAAATCGGTGGAGAGTAGTAATATTATGATACGACATGCAGCGATAGCAGATGCATCAAGAATAGCAGAAATACTGATTTTTTCTAAGAGAATGAATTATAGAAAGATTTTTAAGAATGATAGTGTGTCATTTGGCGAAATGCAAGTATACCCATTAGCAAAGAGGTATATTGATAATTCTGATGAATTAGATAGAATATGGGTTTATGATGATGAATTTGTTAAGGGCATGATACATATTGAAGGAAAACAGATTGTAGAATTATATGTTGATACATTTTTTGAAAATCAAGGCATTGGCAGTAGACTTATAAAATATGCCATTGAGAAGCAAGAATGCGATTATTTATGGGTTCTTGAAAAGAATGTAAAAGCAATAAAATTTTATCAAAGGCATGGTTTTGTGATTACAGAAGAAAGAAAATATGAAGAAGGCACAACAGAATATGTTGTAAAAATGAAACGCTAAATCCTAATTCATCAATAAAATAACAAAATCCAGAGAAACTTAAATTCTCTGGATTTATTGCTTTATACCATTTTCCTCTTAACAACCGCTTCCGTAACATTAGAAAGCACAACCTCGCCGTGCTGATTTGTCACGGTAATGGTAATTTCAGCTGTTCCGTTTTTCTCGCTTCGTGGGGTAAGCTTTGAGATAACGCCCTTACCCGTCAGCACGTCACCCGCAAAAACAGGCTTGAACCATTCAACCTTTGAGGACTTTCCTGCAAGCAGGTCATCGCCGAAAAGGTCAACTTCAAGGTACTTCGCCCATACCGCCATAAAGGACATCATACCTGGGGCGATAAGCTGTCCGAAATGGGTTGTCTTTGCGTACTCCTCATCGGTGTGAAGCGGAATGTTGTCGTAAAGCTTTGCGAAATCAATCATCTGCTGCTTGTCAATCACAGCAGGCGGAATATCAAACTCGTGACCGAGTGTAAGGTCATCAAAATACATCTTTTTTCTCCTTTGCCGTTTTTGTTATCATATACAATTTTAGCACGGATATGTCAATAATGCAAGTTCAATAAACTGAAATTTCATGGGAATAATTTTTCTAATTGACTAATAAACTGATTTGTGGTATTATTTTTATAGATTTTTTTGAGATGAGGTAATCCCTATGATTGAAATTAAAGATTACAGAGGACATATAAGAAACTGGCACGCATTGTGTGCTGAGCTTGAAATTTCTGAAACACTTTCCCGTCAGGAGCGTGAAAACGAAATTCTGAAAAAGGCATACCAAAAGTGGGGCTTCGATATGGCAGAGCATATGCACGGTATGTTTGCATTTGCGCTTTGGGACGAGGAAAATCAACAGCTTTTCTGTCTGCGTGACCACTTCGGTACAAAGACATTCTACTACTATGTGACAGCTGACGGTAAGCTCCTCTGCGGCACAACAATCCGTGCAATTATGGAGCAGGACGGCTTCGTCAAGGAGCTTAACGAGGAACTTTTGCAGATTTATATGAGCCTTACTTATGTTGCAGGCGAGGACACTTTCTTCAAGGGTGTAAAGAAGCTTATGCCGGGACATTATCTTGTGTGGAAGAACGGCAAAATGGAGATAACCCGCTACTGGAAGCCTACCTTCAAGGCTGACGAAAGCAAGTCACTTGAAGACTGGGCGGAGGAAATTCATTCCACAATCAAAGAAATTATTCCCGAGGTAAAGACGGCTGACGAAACAGCTGAGTCATTCCTTTCCGGCGGAGTTGACTCGTCCTATGTGCTGGCAATGACAGACGTTGAAGCAGCAAATTCCTGCGGTTACGACGATGAGCGTTTTGACGAGTCTGGACTTGCAAAGCAGACCGCTGACATTCTCGGCAGAAAGTTCAATCGTTGTCTTGTAACTCCGGAAGCTTACTTTGATATTGTGCCCTATGTAATGTACAATATGGAGCAGCCTTTGGGCGACGCTTCTGCAATTGCTTTCGCACTGGGCTGCAAAGCAACAGTTGAGCATACACCTATCTGCTACTCGGGTGAGGGTGCTGACGAATTTTTCGGCGGCTACAATATGTATCGCAACGCTGAACGCTACGGCGAAAATTTAAAGACCTTTTACGTTGGCAACACCAACATTATGAAAGAGGACGAGAAAAAGCGTATTCTCAAGCATTACAACGAAGATTTCCTTCCCATCAACCTTGTGAAGCATATTTACGAGGAAAACGAGGGACTTGACCCGCTGTCAAAGATGTCCGACATTGACATTCAGGTATGGCTTGAGGGCGACATCTATCTTAACGTTGACAAAATGAGTACGGCTGCAGGTCTTGAGGTAAGAATGCCTCTTACCGACAGAAGAATTTTCGACATTGCTTCAAGAATGCCGTCACGCTTCAAGGTCAACGAGGAGCAGAACAAGGTTGCTTTCCGTACCGCTGCGTCAAATGTTATTCCCGATGAAATTGCATTCCGCAAGAAGCTTGGTTTTATCGTGCCAATCAGAATGTGGCTTGCAGATGAACGCTACAATCAGGACGTACAGAAGAAGCTTACGAGCGAAATAGCTGGCAAGTTCTTCAACCTTGACGAGGTTGATGCAATCTGGCAGGACTACATCGGCGGAAATTCCGATAACTGGCGTAAAATCTGGACAATTTACACCTTCCTTGTCTGGTACGAGGAATATTTCGTGAAGAGATAAAAATAAGGCTGTTACCTGTGTGGTAACAGCCATTTTTTATTTTATTGCATTTATGCTGATAAGCTCAATGTCCTTGCTCATGCTGTCTTCTGCAGGAGTAATTTCGCTGCAGTAGTCAGTGGAGAGATACTTCTTGTTATCGTCAGCAAAAACTGTTGTAACAACTGCATTTTCGCCAAGACGTTCATTTGCAATAATTGCACCAAGAAGATTTGCACCGGAGGAAATACCTACGCCGATACCGAATTCACGGGAAATTCTCTGCGCCATAATGATTGAGTCGATGTCATCAACAGAAACAACCTCTCCGCACTCGTCAAGCTTGAGGATTGGCGGGATAAACTCGTCGGAAATGCCCTGGATACGATGATTGCCAACCTTGTAGCCTGTGGAAAGAGTAGGGGAGTTCAGCGGTTCGAGGGGGTAAGAAATGCAGTTCGGATTAGCCTCTTTAAGACGTCTGCCGATACCCATTACAGTACCGCCTGTACCTACGCCTGCAACAACAGCGTCAGCAACCTTGCCGATTGAAGCAAGCTGGCGAACGATTTCCTCACCTGTTGTGTAGTAATGTGCGTCACAGTTATCCTCGTTTGAGAACTGTCCTGGGAGGAATACACCGCCCTTTGCGGCAAGTTCCTCTGTCATCTTGATTGAACCGAGGAAGCCGCCCTCTTCACGGGAAACAAGTCTTACTTCTGCACCAAAGCTCTTCATCATATTGATACGCTCGCGGCTCATCCAGTCAGGCATAAAAATTATAGCCTTGTGACCGAGATAGCTGCTCATTGCGGAAAAAGCAATACCAGTGTTGCCGCTTGTAGCCTCGGCAATGATGTCCCCTGGTTTAATTGTGCCTGTTTCGTAAGCCTTTTTCATTATGTAGAATGCAACACGGTCCTTGATGCTGCCTGAAAGGTTCATATATTCAGCCTTAGCGTAAACCTTCATTTCCTTGCCCTTATATTTAAGGGTAATTTCCAGCAGCGGAGTGTTGCCAATCATATTTTTAATACGGTCAAATCTATCCATAAATTTACTCCTTAACAACAAACTACAGTACAATATTATACTATGCTTTTCCTTCCAAATCAACACTATTTTTTTAATTTTGGAAATTTGTACAATAAATACAGTTGACGTTTTGCACCTTGACAGAACGAATTAAATGGTGTAAAATAAAGTAAGCGTAAACTAACTGTACAAGGTGGTGTAATAATGAACTGTGAATGTGAAATAGATTATGAGTACCACGAATTTGTGGAGTGTATAACATCAGCACTTGATGCCCGTGACCCGTACACAGGTAAACATTCGGCACGGGTCAGCGATATGGCTTGCATGATAAGCGAACTTATGGGCTTATCCGAGGAAGATATTCAGGAAATACACATTGCAGGACATCTGCACGATATCGGCAAAATCGGTATTCCTGACCGTGTTCTGCTTAAAGAGGGAAAGCTTGATGACGAGGAATGGAAGCTGATGAAGAAGCACCCCGAAATCGGTGCGGATATTCTGTCGAGGTCATCCCATTTCGCACGTCTTGCCGCAATAATCCTTCATCATCACGAGCGTTGGGACGGCAAGGGTTACCCATTCGGCGCAAAGGGTACGGAAATTCCTCTCGGTGCACGGATTATCGCTGTCTGCGACTCGATTGACGCTATGGCTTCAAAGCGTGCCTACAGAAATGCATTGCCGCTTGAAGTCTGCAAGGCGGAGATTGAAAAAAACGTGGGAATTATGTATGATCCTGAAATTGCAAGGCTTGCGCTTGAAAACTGGGATAAGCTGACGGAAGTTTACAGATAATCAAAAGAGGTATCAGATTTCTGATACCTCTTTTTTCACAGCAGATTGACAATTCCGATAAGACCAAGCATTGCAAGACCCATACTTGGCATAATAATTCCGGGCAGGTCGCAGAATACACGGCGATTAAGCTTTCGCAGGGTTATTCCTATAATCATAAACACTATTGAGTTGAGAAGTGCAAACCATTTCGGTACGTCAAGACAACCTGTGAGGATTGCAATTACCGACGTAACGGACGGCACCATAAGAAGTATGTACCCGAAGAAAAATGGGAAAGCTGCGGCTTTGTAAAAGGTCGGGAAAATCTTATCCACAAGGTCGGCGTGGCCGCAATCAACAAGTCGCTTGTACAGAAGCGGCTGAATACACAGCGTGGAGTGTACAAAAAAACCGCCGATTGTACCCGCACAGCCGCAGATTGTCGTCACATAACCGAGGACGGTATTCTTTTCCGCAATCTGCATACCAAGTGAGTAAAGTCCAAGCATTGCCGCTATATCACCGAAAAACGCAACAATAATTGAAGCAACAAATCTCCAGTCGGACATCTTTACCCAGTTGGTGTCAATGTTGCCGCCGGGGCCTGTCTTTTGGTTGTCATTGCCCTTCAAATCAAAAAGAATATCGCCGATTGCGCAGAGAAGCCCGCCGATTAAACCGAAAACTGATAATGTCAGATACATTTTTACCCCTCATTTCATAATGTAGTTAGCTTTAACTAACTACATTATACAACTATGATAAGCTGATGTCAAGCGTTTGAGAAAAAATAAGGGACAGCTTTTGCTGTCCCAATGGATTTATGTAACGCTTGTAACAAGTCCGTTGATGGAAATACTCGGGTCGTCAAGGTCAATAACAAGGCAACGTCTGCCGTCGATAACGCTTGTACGTACCTTGTTTGTTCCGTCACGGCTGATGTTGATTGTGATTTCAGGTGTTTCAAGTACGGTCTTGTTCTCAACGAGATTTTCCACGATAAGTCCGTCAGCGTCGCCAACCTTTTCCTTGAACACGGCAGGAAGTGCGTCAAGCTTTTCACTGCTTACACCTGCATCAAAAAGAATGTTGTGGAGCTTGTTGTCGTCGATAATCGGAAGCTCAGTTTCGTTCTTGGACTTGGTAACAATCTCACGGAGAGTTTCGTTCACCTGAGTAATAAGCGTGTAGCTGAGTTCGTCACCCACAACATCGTTAAGCACCTCGCGGAAGGTGTCCTTCTCGTTCTGACAGGTCATTACAAAGCTGCAGCCGAGAACGTCCTCAACCACGGAAATGTTTGGCTTTTTCGGTGTCTTGGTGTAGTACATAACACGGTTAACATCAGGACTTCTATCGCTGAAAACAGGATAGAAGAAACCGTCCGTTGGTGCACGGCTTACGATGAGGTCAGTGTTGGACTTCTTCACGATTTCGTTTGCTTCGCTGTCAAACATAAGACCGTCGTCACCTGTGCAAACTGGACATACGGCAACCACGATAAAGTTGTATTCCTCGGTTGCGTCGTCGTAGGACTCGTCATTCTTGTCCTTGGTCATAATGCTATATGAGCAATAGCCCATAATCAGCGTGTATGCCATTTCGTACTCCATGTTGTTGACGATACGCTCAATCAGCTTTGCGTTAGCAGTTTCGTCCTCAAGCTTGCCCTTGACAGCGGCATAGAGAATGTTCTGTGCGCCCTCCTCGTCATATTCGGTATTGGGGAAGCCGTACTCCATAAGATTTTTGCCAACGCTTCCGCCCAGCACCTTTTTCAGCGACTCCATCATAACCGCACCAGCGTCCTCCTCGATAAGGGAGTAAAGCTTGTTCTGGTTGCAGCGGATATTCTTCTGAGGGTCAATGTAAGCGGAAACAATGTGGTTAAGCGTAAAAAATCCGCTGCTGTCGGTAAAATTCTTTTTGATTTCGGCTACTTCTTTTTTGTTCATTGGGGTGATGTTCCTTTCTTTTTTGAATGTGGAATTTGGAAAGTGGAATGAGGAATTAGAGTGTTACATTCCAACTTTATTATAAGTAACTAATTTCGATAGTTTCCCAAAGAGGTCCATAATAGGAAAATCGGTTCTGTTCAATTTCTTTTCCAATCTGATTAATTGCGATATGCATCAATTTCTCAAAATCGTCCTGTGTTTTGCATATATATTTTGCAACAGGTGTCTGCCAATTGCAGTCCCATATAATTTCAATACCGAAAATACCACTGTAATATCCTGCATCAAGCAGTAGCTTATTAGGATATTCAACCTGTAACATATCTTCGTCCAAGTATGTTTCCATATATTCAATTTTACCGTTTGAGAAATTAAACTTATTCCAAAAATTATCAGCTAAATAATCTTGTTGTGTAACCATAAAATTTCACTTTCCACATTCCTAATTTCCAAATTTATTAAACCACGCACGCTCCTCAAAGCTTTTCTTTTTTGCGTGGGTAAGCTGTCCGTCGGCAATTCCCACGGGGAGAATACACACCATTTTGTAATCATCGGGCACACCAAGCACCTTTGCAAGCTGTCCGCCGATATCGTCATCGTCGGTGATGTGCCCCTCATACCAGCAGCTTTCATAGCCAAGTGCTTTTATCGCAAGAAGCATATTCTGAATTGCCGCAGAATAGTCCTGCACATTGAAGCACTTGTCACGGTATGCAAAAATTTTCTGCGTAAGCACGCAGATTATCGCTGGTGCGGTTTCGCAAATCGGCGGGTCAATCATACCTTTAAGCTTGTCAAGGACAATCGGGTCGTCAACGCAGATAAGTGAAGTTGTCTGCTTGTTGCATCCTGACGGTGCGGCAAGTCCCGCTTCCATAATCTGCACAAGATGTTCACGAGGAATTTTTGTGTCCTTGTAAGCACCACGGTAGCTTGTGCGGTTGTTGATAATATCAAATATTTCAGCCATTATTTTCACCTCATAAAAAGTTTGTGAAACGGAAAACTACGGCGTTTTGCGAAGCAAAACCCGTAAACAAGCCACTATGTGGCTTGTTTTTACCAGGTCCAGTCGGACATAAATCTGCTAAGTTTGGTTTCTTCGCCTGTTTTCTGCTGTTGCTTTTTGAGTTCGTTTGCAAGTCCCAGAGCGATGAGTGCCGCACCTGCAAGGGCAAGGTACACAAGCCAAGCGATGCTGTCACGCTGACCAAAGCTAAGGAGAATACCCGAAGCTACCATTGAAGCAACCGCAAGCACGAACCAGCGTTTTTTCTTGATGATAAAGGATACAGCAAGCATTATGAACAGCACTACTCCGATAAATACGGCGTCGAAGCTGTCGCTTGATGTAAAGGACTCCATAAAGAGAATTACCAGAGAAATGATTGCTGCAACGAAAGAGAAGTTGTCTGCCGTTTCGGCTGCGTCCTTCCAGATAAGCTTTACAAGCAAACAGAAGAAGAATACGGGCAGCAGGTTGAACTGAACGTTGATAAGTTCAGGTACTTCAAAGAATGGCTGCGTCCAGAACAAAGGAAACATAAATACGCCTGCCGCAGTTATGCACGTGCGTTTTGTGTTGGAAGTCTGCTCTTTGCGAACAAGGTTAAGTGTAAGCAGAGCAAGAACAAGGAGTGCTGTCCATTCCCTGAGGTCATCATATGTTTCGGCTAGATATGCAATAACAGGAACGTATGCACCAAGTGAGAAAACGTCGATGCAGAGATTTTTGATAAGCTTATCGCTGAAAAGAACACGTCCTGAGATAACAAGCACTATAAACGGAACAATCAGCATTTCAGCAGAATAGATGTTGGCAAATGTGAATGTAAGGACAAGTATCGGCAGGATAAGGTTAAGTGTATTTTTCTTTTTGAAAGAGGCAAATGCTGAGCAGATTGCAAGAATTGCTCCGAAAATCATTATTGCGGTGTCATCTGCATCGTTATTTACAAAGAAAAGATAAGAGCTGTAGAGAGGGGCAATTCCCCAAATAAATGAGCAGGTATGCGGATTTACTTTACTGAATGTGTCAAATGCTTCCCCCAATGCGTAAACTGCAAATATAAGCATTATCGTAACAGCAGGGAAGAACATATGATAGTAAAAGTCATCAGCGAATTTGTAGCCTGCAATAACCGAGGTCAGGAGAAGTGCCGCATTAAGCAGATTAATGTGTTCAAACTTTTCTTTCGGGAAAGATTGCTTTGCGAGGAATATAGCAGTGTACACACATACTGCAAGCATTGAAACAAAGTCTGCGCTTTCCCATATCATACAGGAAATAAGGAATACAGGAATCAGGCAAATCACTGAAATGCCATAGGATTTTACGTAGCGTGTTGCCTTGGGGATAAACAGCAGTACAGATGCAATTGTGCAGAAAAGGATGAGAATTATCGACATTGCAGAGTCGCCTATATCTGTTGCATACGGGAGAATTATGCTGTGAATATCCAAAAGCATAGCTATAGGTATCACAAATTGAAATGTAAGTATAGGGCAAAGGACAGCGGATGATTTTGGGTGGCTGGAAATAATTGTACAGATAATTCCCACAGCAAGTACAGCGATTGCCGCAAGCTCACTGTCAGTAAGACAGCAGAATGAAGTTACAATAGTATAAACCGCAAATACAATATCGTTTGCTCCGCTGTAAAGTCTGTTATTAAGCAGGCTAAGACGTGTTACAAGGAAATATGCTGTTATTATTGCAAAGGAAATAAGACTTCCGTACATACCAAGTTCAAGCAACAGTACAAAGTCAGTTGCAAACCATATAAGAGCGGCAAAGGTGAAACCCTTGAATTCTTTTGATTTGTAGCGTATTGCGAGAATAAGCATTTCAGCAAATACCACACCCGAAGCAAGAACCATTTCCCATGATGGGACAGACTCATCAGCAAGGTAGAGGATATTCTCAACAACACCGAACAGACCTGCTATACAAGCGGCTGCAATTGCAAAACCTTTCATTATATTTCTGATAAATTCGGGAAGAAGTCCCATTGCGGAAAGGGTTGCATAAATGAGGGCAGTTGCCGCAATTACGCATGCAATCCCGGAAATGTTGTCAGGGTCGAAGCCTGAGAAAAGAGAAATTGTGATAAATGAAGCAAAGGCAATTGGACTGAATACACCGCTTTTTTCGGTGAAGCTTTTTGTAAGGAAGCAGGCGGAGTAAATTGCAAATGCAATTAGGGTTACAACGCTGAATGTATCGTCAAGGAACACGCAGTTTGAGAATATACCGAGGATTGTGGTGCTTATGAGTGCAAAATAACTGTACTGCGAAGAAAAGACATTGTCCTCACCGAATGTTTCGTCGTAAAAACCCTTTATGAACGGTTCAGCAATTACAATCAGCAGAGAGTAAATTGCAATAGCGAGCACAGCAATATCTGCTCTCGGAATAACATGTAAGAGAACGAATGCAACCGCCGCTGAGAAGCTGTAGTGGGAAACAGCTGCGAAAAACTTGTTTTTGTAATCGTAAGCACCCTTGAAGAATGGTATGCAAACGCTGAGTGCAACCATTGCAAAGACAAGCAGATTTCCGTCGCCATAGAAAGAAAGGTAGTGTCCGAAAACTTCCAGCAGACCTGCTGCAATAATTGCCGCAGGGAGAAATACACTTCCGAGTATGTAGAAAATGCGTCCCGTCTGTTCAAGCTTCAGCTTGCGTTCTGTAAAGGAGTGGATTCCAAAGAAAATTGCAGAGAATGAAACAAGGACAACTGCCTTGAAGAAGCTGTTGAGCACTCCCCATGTTGCAGCTGCAAAAATAAATCCTGAAAGTGATAGGAACAATGCACCGAGAATAAGAATAATATTAATAGTGCTGATTTTCTTTTTGGGTGCAGCAGGTTCAGGGTTTACATAAGCGTCAACCTTTTGTATATGGGCAACAGATTCTGAGTGAATAGGCTGCACAGAGGACTGAGTGACAGCGGAAACATTGTAAACCGGCGGGATATGGGACGGTACAGCCTTAGGCTGTTCGGGAATCGTTTCGGTTTGCGGAATATTTGCCGGTTGTGGTTCGTCAGATTTATTATCAGCAGATGATTTTGCTGACTTTTCAGCAAGCTGTGCAAGAAGTTCATTGACTTGCTGGCTGAGAAATTTGTTTGAACGTTTAAGCTCAGAGCAGGTAGACAGCTGAACAAGGAACATTATAAGCAGAACAATAGGCGAAATAAGCCATAGTATAATAAAAAGCATATTCTTACCTCCATCATGTCGGACTGTAATGTGAAACACTTACCTATGATAATTATATCTGACAATGGTAAAAATGTCAACAATCCATTGACATTTGATTAACTGCTTTTTGTTTAATGTATCAAAAATTGTGTGCAAATGATTACAAAAAGTAACAAATTCAAAAATTGTATTGACAACAATGCTATATGTGGTATAATATATCCCATAGATTTTTTGTGGAAGGAGGAAGAAGCGTGACACCGATACCATTTATAGAATTCAGCTTATATGAAATGTTTCATATGTTTATTTTTTGGTCATTTATAGGCTGGTGCGTAGAGGTTTGCTATATGACGCTGGAAACGGGCGAATATCAGAACAGAGGCTTTCTTAATATGCCTATATGCCCGATTTATGGCTTCGGCGTAATTATGGTTACGATTTCCTTCCGACCGCTTTCCCATACAATAATTCCACTTTTCTTTGTAACGGCAATTCTCTGCACAACCTTTGAACTGTTTGTCGGAATGGGAATGGAAAAGCTTTTCCACGCAAGGTGGTGGGATTATTCTCATGAAAAATTCAATTTCCGAGGGTATATCTGCCTGAAGGTGTCCATTCTTTGGGGTGTCGGATGTCTTACAGTTGTCCGTTTTGTTCAGCCTATGGTTGAGCTTGCAATAGATAAAATGCCTGTAAAGTTGGGATTTTTCTTTATTCTGCTCTGGTCAGCTCTGCTTGTGATTGATATCGTTGCTTCATTGGGTGCAATCCGAAAGCTTAATCTGCGTCTGAAGCAGCTTGATGAAATTTCAAAGGTAATGCTTCTGAGTGCTGAAAAAATCGGAGGAACTCTTTCTCAGAAAACTCTTGAAGGTAAGGAAATATACGATAATGCCGTTGAAAAGGCTGATGCAAAGACTCAGGAACTTAAAGAAAAAATTGCTGAAAAAACCGACGCTACAACCCAGAGCTTCCGTGAAAAATATGAGCAGTTGAAATCTACAAAGGACGGCGAGTCGCGTTTTGCAGAAATTAAGGCAAAATATGGTAAAATTGTTGATGCTGCTGACTTTAAACTCAGTGAATGGCGTGAAAAATATGATAAGCTGATGGACTCACGTGACCGTTCGGTTGAACGTCTTATTAAAGCGTTTCCTCAGCTGCGTTCTACATCATACAGTGATACAATGGAAAGTCTGAAGCGCAGGCTGAAGGTTATTTCCTCAAAGGTTAAAATTGAAAGCGGATTCAAGGGTAATCCTGAAAAAAAGGCTGATGAAACAATTGAGGATAAGCAGGCTGAAAAAATATGATTATTTTGTTAAAATGACGATTTTTGTGTTGACAAGTTGTGCAGAATGTGCTATAATATTTGAAGTTTAGACAACCTTTAAGTTAATCCTGTGAGATTGACAAGGCAGTCGCTTATAGTAATTCTGCGGCAGGTGTAAGCCGTACCTTTGGGTAAGCTGTACCTGTAATGTAAAATAAATATAAGTTGATTCATACCTGTCTGTGTCAGTTCACGGACGGGTATTTTTTATTTGGGGGTGCTGAAATGAGCAGTCCGCAGCTTAATCAGAAAGCTGTTATACTTGACGAAAATGCTATGACAAGAGCCGTGGCAAGAATTTCATACGAAATTCTTGAGCGGAACAAGGGTGCCGACAACATCTGCCTTGTGGGTATAATGTCAAGGGGGGTTCACCTTGCAGAAAGAATCGCGAAGAAGCTTCTTGAACTTGAGGGAGTTGAGGTCGAAACAGGTACGCTCGATATTACGGCTTACCGTGACGACGAAAAGCACTCGCCAAGCGTTGACAGAACCGATATTCCGTTTGACGTAAAAGACAAGAGCGTGATAATTGTTGACGATGTTATTTTCACGGGAAGAAGCGCCAGGGCGGCTATGGACGCTGTTACAAAGCGCGGCAGACCGAGAAGTATTCAGCTTGCGGTGCTTGTTGATAGAGGTCACCGTGAATTGCCGATACGTCCCGATTATGTTGGCAAGAACGTGCCGACATCAAGGGAAGAAGCGGTAAAGGTGCAGATGAAGGAAATTGACGGAAGCGATAAGGTTGTAATTTTTGAATAATGGAGGAAATAAATGAGTATTCTTATTAAAAATGTAAGAGCAGTTGATGATAAGACTGATAAAATCTGCGATATATTTGTTGACGACGGAAAAATTGCCGAGGTCGGCGAAAATCTTTCGGTAACAGCTGACAGAGTAGTTGACGGCAGCGGAAAGCTTGCGGTTATGCCTGCACTTTTTGATATGCACGTTCACTTCCGTGACCCCGGTCAGACTCACAAGGAAACCGTTGAAACAGGCTGTGCGGCGGCGCTGGCAGGCGGTGTAAGCGGTGTTGCTTGTATGCCTAACACAAGCCCCGCAATTGACAGCAAGGAAACAGTTGATTATATTCTTGACAAGGCAAAGGACACAGGCGTTGATGTGTACCCCGTTGGCTGTATCACAAAGGGTATGCAGGGCGGCGAGCTTTACGATTGGACAGAGCTTGGTGTAAAGCTGATTTCCGATGACGGACGTCCTGTTGCAAATGCTGAAATGATGCGTCAGACACTTGAAGCAACAAACGAAAACGGACTTCTTGTGGTTTCTCACTGTGAGGATTTGGCAATCATCAACGGCGGTATAATTCACAAGGGTGCCGTTTCTGAAAAGCTTGGCGTAAAGGGTATGGACAGAGCCTCAGAGGACAGCATTACTGCACGTGAAATTGCGCTTGCAGATTCCTGCGGTGCACGAATCCATATCTGCCACGTTTCTACAAGAGGCAGTATGAACTTTATCCGTGACGCAAAGAAAAACGGAATAAAAGTTACCTGTGAAACATGTCCGCACTACTTCACATACACTGAGGATAAGCTTCTCAGCCGTGACGCTGACTACAGAATGAACCCTCCTCTCAGAAGCGAGGATGACAGACTTGCGGTGCTTGAAGCGGTGCTTGACGGTACGGTTGACTGTATCGTAACAGACCACGCTCCTCACGCCGCTGAGGAAAAGGCTGACTTCCTCAAGGCGCCTAACGGTGTTGTGGGGCTTGAAACTTCACTTGCAGTAACTCTTACACAGCTTTATCATACAGGCAAGCTTACGCTGAATAGAATTGCTGAGCTTATGGCAATCAATCCGAGAAAGCTTCTCGGTATTGAGGTTACACGAATTGAAAATGGTGCAAAGGCTGACCTTGCGGTTGTTGACCTTGACAGGGAGTGGACGGTTGTTCCTGAGGAGCTTCACTCAAAGTCAAAAAATACTGTGTTCAAGGGTGAGAAGCTCAGGGGCAAGAATATTATGACAATTACAAACGGTGAAATCAGATTTGAAGCTTGATTAAGGGAGCTGACATAATGAAGATAAAATACAGCAAGGAAGAAAACCCTACGGCAACGGTGTGCGTTGTTGTTTGCTTGATTCTTACAGGACTTGCAATATGGAATCTTACGGTTGGAGAACTGGATAAGCCACAGTTGTCCGCTTCGCTTTTTATGTTTGGCATAGCTGCATTTATTCTCTTTGCAAGCAGATTTGCGGCAAAAGAAGTCAAGGCCCACAAAAAAGAACGTGAGCGTATGCTCAATGAGGGTAATTGCATCAGCGGGCAGGTTGTTGAACTGATAGAAAAAAGAAATGCCAGTAGTCATAGCAATAAACGCTACAGCAGGTATCTGAAAGTCAGCTGTTTCAGCACTATGCTCAACAGGGAAGTAACCTTTGAAACACCTGCTCTTCATTCTGAATTTGAGGAGTACGAGGGACTGACCTGCACCGTTTACGAGGCTTGTGAAAATCCTGATTATCCGCCAAAGCTGAACATAAAACCTATGCTGAGTGTTCAGGACTCAAACGGAAATGTAATGAAGCACGTTCCGAGTAATGTGGTTGACGGTGTGGCTTTCTGTGCTGACGAGCTTGAAAATGCCGAGAAGAAAAAGACAAAGCTGAGCGACGTTCTCTGGGTAGTTTTTGTAATTGCATTTTTCGTAACAGCAGGTTATTTCTGCACGAAACAATAATGCAGTTTTATAAAGTTAAAAATTTAAATTTATATAAGGAGTGGTAGTAATGTCATTTGACAGACTTATCAAGAAAATCGTGGAAACAGGCAACCCAACAGTTGTAGGTCTTGACCCTAAGCTGGACTACGTTCCAAACTTCATCAAGGAAAAGGCTTTCGCTGAAAAGGGTGCAACACTCGAGGGTGCGGCAGAAGCACTCTGGCAGTTCAACAAGGCAATCATCGATGCAGTTTATGATATCGTTCCTGCAATCAAGCCACAGGCAGCTTACTACGAAATGTACGGCTGGCAGGGCGTTCAGACTCTCTACAAGACAGTTAAGTACGCTCAGGAAAAGGGTATGTTCGTAATGGTTGACGGTAAGAGAAACGACATCGGTGCAACTATGGAAGCTTACACAAACGCTTACCTCGGCAGCACAACTGTTGACGGTCAGGTTTTCGAGGGCTTCGGTGCTGACGCTCTTACAGTAAACGGCTACCTCGGTACAGACGGTATCGCTCCTCTTACAGCTGTCTGCAAGGAAAAGGACAAGGGTATCTTCGTTCTCGTAAAGACTTCCAACAAGTCCAGCGGTGAGCTTCAGGACAGAAAGCTTGACGACGGCAAGAGCGTTTACGAAACAATGGGTGATATGTGCGAAAACTGGGGTGCTGACACAATCGGCGAATACGGTTACTCCGCAGTAGGTGCTGTTGTTGGTGCAACTTACCCTGAACAGCTTGCTGAAATGAGAGCAAAGCTCCCACACACATTCTTCCTTGTACCTGGTTACGGTGCACAGGGCGGCGGTGCAGAAGGCGTTGCAAAGGCATTCGATGACAAGGGCCTCGGCGCAATCGTAAACTCCTCCAGAGCTGTAATGTGCGCTTACCAGAAGGAAAACTGCGACGAAACAGATTTTGCAGGTGCAGCAAGACGTGAGTGCATCAGAATGAGAGAGGATATCACAGGCTTCGTAACAGCTCTCAAAAAGTAATTAATCCAAATTTTTGACTGGGGGAAACTTCAATGTCTTTATTCAATATGGGCGATAAGGCTTATCTTATGCTTGCTGACGGCAGAATTTTCGAGGGTTACTCCTTTGGCGCAACAGGTACAGCATACGGCGAAATCGTCTTTTCCACAAGTATGACAGGCTATCAGGAGGCTCTTACCGACCCTTCCTACTACGGACAGATTTTAACTCAGACTTTCCCTCTCGTTGGCAACTATGGTGTCAACGATGAGGACTACGAGTCCGACGCACCTGCTCTCAGCGGCTACGTTGTGAGAGAATGGTGCAACGCTCCTTCAAACTTCCGTTGCGAGGGCAACATTGACGAGTTTATGAAGAAGCATGGTGTTGTTGGTATCCACTCCATCGACACACGCTGTCTTACAAGAATTATCCGTGAAAACGGTGCAATGAACGGCGTTATTACAACTGAAAACGTGTACGAGAAAAAGGACGAGCTTATGAAGAAGCTTGCCGAGTACAAGATTGAAAACGCTGTTAAGGCTGTTACTGCAAAGGAACAGAAAACCTACACAGCAGAAAACGGTAAGTACAATGTTGCAATGCTTGATTTCGGTCACACAAAGAGTTTCCGCAATGAGCTTCTGAGCCGTGGCTGTAACGTTACCGTGCTTCCTGCCGACACAACAGCTGAGCAGGTTAAGGCTATGAATCCTGACGGTATCGTTCTTTCCGCAGGTCCGGGCAATCCTGCTGAAAATACGGAAATTATCACAAATATCCGTGAAATTCTCGGTATGAATATTCCTGTTTTCGGAACAGGCTTAGGTCATCAGCTTGCCGCACTTGCTATGGGTGCAAAGGTTGAAAAGATGAAACATGGTCATCGTGGTGCAAGCCAGCCTGTTAAGGAAACAAACGGCGAGAGAACCTTCGTTACAGCACAGAATCATGGTTACGTTGTTGCAAATCTTGACGGAATTTCCTGCGAGATTACACATACAAACGCTAATGACGGTACTTGCGAGGGAATCAGATACAAGGATATTCCTTGCTTCACACTTCAGTTCTATCCGAAGGTAAGCGGCGGACCGCAGGAAACCGTTTCCTTCTTCGATGATTTCGTTTCAATGATGAATAAGGAGGACAAGTAATATGCCACTGAGAAAAGATATAAAGAAAGTCCTCGTTATCGGTTCGGGACCAATCATCATCGGTCAGGCTGCTGAGTTTGACTATGCAGGCACACAGGCTTGCCGCACACTGAAGCAGGAGGGTCTTGAGGTTGTACTTATCAACTCCAACCCTGCTACAATTATGACCGACAAGGCTATGGCGGACAAGGTTTACATCGAACCGCTGACCCTTGATGTAGTAAAGAAGATTATCAAAATCGAAAAGCCTGACAGCGTTCTTTCCACCCTCGGCGGACAGACAGGTCTTACACTTTCAATGCAGCTTGCAGAGTGCGGATTCCTCGCTGAACAGGGCGTAAAGCTTCTCGGCGCAAACCCTGAAACTATCCACAAGGCAGAGGACAGACAGGCATTCAAGGATACAATGGAAAAAATCGGTGAGCCTTGCATCCCTTCAAAGGTTGTTGAAACAGTTGAGGACGCAGTTGACTTTGCTGAAGTTATCGACTACCCTGTAATCGTGCGTCCTGCATTTACCCTCGGCGGTACAGGCGGCGGTATCGCATACAATGAGGACGAGCTTCGTGATATTGCTACAAATGGTCTGCGTCTTTCACCGATTACACAGATTCTTGTTGAGAAGTGTATCAGCGGCTGGAAGGAAATCGAATTTGAGGTTATCCGTGACAGTAAGGGCAACGTTATCACAGTCTGCTCAATGGAAAACTTCGACCCTGTAGGCGTTCACACTGGTGACTCAATCGTTATTGCTCCTGCTGTATCCCTTACAGACAGAGAATATCAGATGCTCCGTACAGCAGCGCTGAACATTGTTTCCGAGCTCAAGGTTGAGGGCGGCTGTAACTGTCAGTTTGCACTCCACCCAACAAGCTTTGAGTACGCTGTTATCGAGGTTAATCCACGAGTTTCACGTTCTTCTGCACTTGCTTCCAAGGCAACAGGCTACCCGATTGCAAAGGTTGCTTCAAAAATCGCTATCGGCTACAGCCTTGATGAAATCGTAAATCAGGTTACAGGCAACACCTACGCTTGCTTCGAGCCTGCTGTTGACTACTGTGTAGTAAAGTTCCCGAAGTGGGCTTTTGATAAGTTTGTTTATGCTAAACGTACACTCGGCACACAGATGATGGCAACAGGTGAGGTTATGTCCATCGGTACTTCCTTTGAACAGGCTATGATGAAGGCTGTACGTTCAATCGAGCTGGGACTTGATACAATGAATCTGAAGAAGCTTGAACGTCTTGATGACGCTGAAATCAGAAGCCGTCTTTACAACGTTGATGACGAGCGTGCATTCGTTGTATTTGAGGCGCTGAAGCGTGGTATTTCAATTGATACAATCCACGAAATCACAAAGATTGACCGTTGGTTCATCTCCAAGCTGAACAATCTTGTCGAGCTTGAAAGATATCTTGCTGACGGCGAGCTTACAGAAGAAAAGTACGATATTGCCAAGAAGTACGGCTACCTCGACAGCACAATCGAGCGCATCAGCGGTCAGAAGTGTCCTAAGAGAACAAGAGCCGTGTTCAAGATGGTTGATACCTGCGCAGGTGAATTCAAGGCTGAAACACCTTACTTCTACTCCACATTTGACGAGGAGAACGAAGCAAAGCAGTTCATTGAGAACAACGACACAGGCAAGAAGAAAATCATTGTTTTCGGCTCAGGCCCAATCCGTATCGGTCAGGGTATCGAGTTCGACTACTGTTCTGTACACTGTGTATGGGCACTTAAAGAAATGGGTTACGAGGCTGTTATCTGCAACAACAACCCTGAAACTGTTTCCACCGATTTCGACACAGGCGACAGACTTTACTTCGACCCACTCACAAGAGAAGATGTTGAAGCTATTATCGAAACTGAAAAGCCATACGGCGTTGTTGTACAGTTCGGCGGTCAGACCGCTATCAAGCTTACAAAGCACCTCTCCGATATGGGTGTAAATATCCTCGGTACTTCTGCTGACAGCATTGACGCAGCAGAGGACAGAGAACGTTTTGACGAGCTCCTCAACAAGTGCGGTATTCCACGTCCTGAGGGCTTTACAGTAATGAACACAGAGGAAGCACTCAAGGCTGCTGAACAGCTTGGCTACCCTGTTCTTATGCGTCCTTCCTATGTTCTCGGCGGTCAGAATATGATTATCGCTCACTCCAATCAGGATATCATCGAGTATATGGAAATCATTATGCGTGGTGGACTTGAAAATCCTGTTCTCATCGACAAATATATGATGGGTAAGGAAGTTGAAGTTGACGCAATCTGTGACGGTACAGACTACGTTATCCCCGGTATTATGGAGCATATCGAGCGTGCTGGTATCCACTCGGGCGACTCAATTTCCGTATATCCTGCCCTCACTCTCACAAAGAAAATCCGTGAAACAATTATCGAATACACACGCAGACTTGCTATGGAACTCAAGGTTATTGGTCTTGTAAATATTCAGTACGTTGTTTACAATGACGAGGTTTACGTTATTGAGGTTAACCCACGTTCCTCCAGAACTGTTCCTTACATTTCCAAGGTAACAGGCGTGCCGATGGTTGACGTTGCAACAAAGATTATGCTGGGCGAAAGCCTTAAGGATCAGGGCTACACAAGTGGACTCTACAAAGAAGCTGACTTTATCGCTGTAAAGGTTCCTGTGTTCAGCTTTGAAAAGCTTCACGATGTTGATACAGCCCTCGGCCCTGAGATGAAGTCTACAGGTGAGTGCCTTGGTATTGCAAAAAGCTTTGAGGACGCACTCTACAAGGGACTTGTTGCTGCAGGCTACAGCCTTGAAAAGAAGAAGGGCGGCGGCGTACTGATTACAGTTCGTGACACCGACAAGCAGGAAATTATCTATGTTGCTGAAAAATTTGAGCATCTTGGCTTCGATATTTACGCGACAAGCGGAACAGCTTCAATGCTGAACAGAAATATGGTTGCCGCAAGCGTTACAAGACGTGCATCTGAGGAAGCGCCTAACGTTATGACTCTCCTTGACAGCGGCAAGATTGACTATGTAATTTCCACCTCCGCAAAGGGACGTATCCCTGCATTTGACAGCGTAAAAATCCGCCGTAAGACCGTTGAACGTTCCATCTGCTGTCTGACAGCAATCGACACAGCAAACGCTGTTGCTGACATCCTTATGATGGGCAAGAACATCGACGATATGGAAATGATTGATATTACGGAAATATGATAAATCGGGGCTTTTGCCCCGATTTTCGTAAAGCTTATGTGAGGTGACAATTGATGTGTAATACTGTTGATGATGATTTTCAATTGATGTTGAATACGCTTGATATGGGTACACAAATTGAAGAATATCAAGGTTCAATTGCTGATATTGCATTAAAGCAGGCTGAAAAGAATTTTATGTATGTTTTGGGCAATTCAAATGCTTTGGGTCAGTTTGTTCAAAGTTTAAAATCGGAACAAGGTTGGGATATTTCATTAGGTGAAGAAGCAAAAAAATTACTTGATGAAGGTACATTAAAATTTGTTCCAAGGAATGATGGAGATGGATTTTTACCTATATTATCAGGTCCTGATAATAAATTTGCCGCTCAAGTAAGATTACATCCCAAAGATATGACCCCAGAATTGGCAGATGGAATTAATAATTATGTAATTAATAAGCAATTGGCTGAAATAAGCAAAAAACTTGATGAAATCAACGAAACACTCGGTAAAGTTGAAGCTGGACAACGTAATGACAGAATAGGACTTGTGTGTAGTGCTGAAAACATTTTCAGACAAGCTCTTTCCGTCAATGATAGTGAATTACAACGACATTTGATGGCTACCGCAATTCAAACTGCAAATAATGGCAGAGCACAGTTGATGGAAACAATGAAGTACGATATAAAATATCTTTCTGAAAAGACAGCAGCTCCACTTTCTACAATTTTCAGTTCACAGAAGACCACAGCCGAAACAGTAAAAAATATACGCACCGCGTTTATGTATATTAATGAAGCAACAAGCATTTGTGCCCAGGGTTATATGGCATTCGGAGAAAAAGATGCTATGTTACAAAGCATTACTGAATATAAGGATTTTATTAATTCTAATATTATTAAAAATAAGGCTTATGAAATGCTTCAGGAATATGATGATAGTATTTCGGATAATAATTTTTGGATTGATAAACCTCGTATTGTATATAATGAACTTAATAAATTAACTGTTAACCAACGAGAAAATATTAGTTTGTTAAAAGACGAATTTTATTAATGTGGAGGTATACATATGACTTGTAAAAAATGTGGTAAAGAACTTACTGGTAATACCGAACGAAAGTATTGTAAAAACTGCGAATCCAAAAATTGGGATGCTGTGAAGAAGGCAGGTATTGTAGCAACTGTATTATCAGGTACATTCGTTATTTGTAAAAAAGGAATAAACCAAATAACAAAAATAATAACCAAAATAATATGAAAGGAGAAACTCCCAATGAAATACACACAGGGTAAATATCTTATCCTCTCAAAGAAAACACTTGCAAAGGAAATCTATGACCTGACAATTCTCTGCCCCGACGTTGCAGAAGCGGCTGTGGCAGGTCAGTTTGTCAACGTCAAGGTTGACGGCTTTATGCTCCGCCGTCCGATTTCCATCTGCTCAATTGACAAGAACAAGGGTACTCTCCGCATTATCTTCGAGGTAAGAGGTGAGGGTACAAAGGTTATGTCCCAGCTTGCAGAGGGCGCAATGATTGATATCGTTGCACCTCTCGGCGGACGCGGCTTCGAAATGGATGGCCACGAAACTGCTGTCATCATCGGCGGCGGTATCGGTAACCCTCCAATGCTTGCGGTTGCTGAAAACTTCGGCAAGAACGCTACCGTAATCAGCGGCTACAGAAACGCTTCCGCTGTAATTCTTCAGGAGGATTTTGCGGCAACAGGCGCAGAAACAATTCTCTGTACAGATGACGGTTCAGCAGGCAGAAAGGGCTTCGTAACAGACGCCCTCAAGGAAGTTCTTGCTTCCAAAAAGCCTGACGTAATCTACGCTTGCGGGCCAAATGTAATGCTCCGCAGAATTATCGAAATCGCAAAGGAAAACGGCGTAAAGTGTCAGGTTTCCCTTGAAGAAAGAATGGGCTGCGGCGTTGGTGCGTGCCTCGTTTGTGCTTGCAGAACAATCCGTGACGGCAACGAATATTACGCTCACGTCTGCAAGGACGGCCCTGTTTTCAATGCTGAGGAGGTGCTTTTCGATGAGTAATTCAAACAAGCTTGCCGTGAATTTCTGCGGCGTTGACTTCAAAAATCCGCTTATCCCTGCGTCGGGTGCATTCGGCTACGGCAGAGAATTCGAGCACTTCTACCCACTGTCAACTCTCGGCGGTATCTCAGTAAAGGGTACAACTCCAAGACAGCGCACAGGTAATCTCCCACCAAGAATTGCTGAAACTCCAAGCGGTATGCTCAACAGCGTGGGACTCCAGAATCCTGGTGTTGACCACTTTATCGCAGTTGAGCTTCCTAACCTTAAGACAAAGGACACTGTTGTAATTGCTAACATTGCAGGTTCAACAGCTGACGAGTACCGTGAAATTGCTGAAAAGCTTGACAGCACAGACGTTGATATGATTGAGGTAAACATTTCCTGCCCTAACGTTAAGGCTGGCGGCGCGGCTTTCGGCGTAAGCTGTGAGGGCGCGGCTTCAATCACAAAAATCGTAAGAGCTGTAACAAGCAAGCCTGTTATGATGAAGCTTTCCCCTAACGTTACAAACATTGCTGAAATCGCAAAGGCTGTTGAAGCTGAGGGTGCTGACGCAGTTTCCCTTATCAATACACTTCTCGGTATGCGTATCGACATCAAGACCCGCAGACCTATTCTCCACAACAATGTTGGCGGACTTTCAGGCCCAGCAATTTTCCCAGTTGCGGTAAGGATGGTTTGGCAGGTTGCCAACGCAGTAAATATCCCCGTATGCGGTATGGGCGGTATTTCACGCTGGGAGGACGTTGTTGAAATGATGATGGCTGGCGCACAGACAGTACAGATTGGTGCAGCGCTTTTCTCCAATCCGATGGCTCCTGTTGAGATTATCGAGGGACTTGAAAAGTATGTTGCTGACAACAACCTGAACAGCCTCCAGGATATCGTAGGCACTGTTCAGCCCTGGTAAATAAAATAAGGCTTGGAAATGGGTGTTCCCAATTCCAGGCCTTTGTTTTATTCAAGATTAAGTTTTTTCGAGAAAATTCTTTCTGCACCGATAAAGAATACAATCATCAGTACAATTGTATAAACAATGGAGAAAATCAGTGATGTCATCATGTACTTGTAGCCAGTCTCAAATGGAACTACAGATTCGATAACTGTCAGATATTCAATCATTTCAGATGACATGAACAACATTGCCACACCTGAAAGAAGCTGTTCGGCAATATAAAGTGCAAAGAACATCAGTACAGCCATTCCCAGCTTATGTGTGTGGAAAAGGTTACCCAGTGCAAGGCTCATATAGGTATGAAGCACCATGAACCCTGGGGTAAGTACCAAAACTATGAAGCAAACCACAAAGAAATTGCGGAGCTGTTCAGGTGTACCATTAATGGTATCCTCAACAAAAGCTGATGAAAGCAATTCCCAGCCGATGTCCAGCTTGAACAGCCACAGCGGCTCGCCTGAAACAATTCCGAAGCAGATACCCATTACTATTACCGCAGCTGCTGACCAGATGTAAGTTGTGATGAACTTTGACATAATAAGCTTCCATGTAGGAACAGGAAGTGTATGCATCAGATAACCCTCATCACGGAC
The DNA here is from genome assembly GCA_018110825.1 of Oscillospiraceae bacterium. GTDB lineage: Bacteria > Bacillota > Clostridia > Oscillospirales > Ruminococcaceae > RGIG8773. The sequence continues at coordinate 127,041 of JAGBCL010000052.1, read as the reverse complement.
AAGGTTCTTGTAGAAGCGGATTGTTGCAATTACAAAAATCATTGTAAACATTACAATAGCTGCCGCAAAGAACAGCATTACACAGATAATCATCATTACCTGAAAGAAACGGTTCTCCTTGAACATATCTGTCAGTCTGTCCAGTGTCATAAGCAGAATACTGAAAAGGAACATTGCCGCAAATACAATTCCGTAACGCTTATAATCAGCAAGAATGTCATACTTGATAAGTTTTTTCAGCATGCGAACACCTCCCTGAACAGTGCATCCACGGATTTGCCGTGCTCGTCACGGATTTCATCAACGGTCTTGTGCATCACAAGGCAACCGTATTTAATCATAACAACCTCGTCAAGAATTTTTTCAACGTCGCTGATAAGATGCGTTGAAATGATAACCGATGCATTTTCGTTATAGTTGCCGATAATGGTCTTTATTATGTAGTCACGTGCCGCAGGGTCAACACCCGCAATCGGTTCGTCAAGCAGGAAAAGTTCAGCATTACGGCTCATAACAAGAATAAGCTGCACCTTTTCTTTTGTACCCTTTGACATTGTTTTAAGTCTGTCACCAGGTTTGATGCCCAGCTTTTCAAGCATACCATATGCGGTTTCTTCATTAAAATCCTCGTAAAAATCCTTAAAAAAATCCACCGTCTGCTTGACGGTCATCCACTCGCTAAGGTAAGTTCTTTCGGGAAGATAGGAAACTATTTTCTTCGTTTCAATACCGATTTCTTTTCCTGAAATTGTAAGCTCGCCGCTGCTTTTGGTCAGCAAACCGCTTAATATCTTGATAAGTGTGGTTTTGCCGCTGCCGTTCGGACCCAGCAGGCCAATTATTTTCCCGTGTTCAATATTAAGATTAATATTATTTAGTGCAATGGTTTCGCCGTAAGTTTTGCACAGATTCTTACATTCAATCAGCATTATGCTTGTTCCTCCTGTCCAATATAATCCTGAAGAAGCTTAACAACTTCTTCATTGTCATATCCAAGATTATACATTTTTTTAAGGAACAAGTCAAGCTGTGTATTGGCAAGACCTCTTCTTAAACTTGTAATCGATTCCGAGTTTTCTGTAACAAATCTGCCCGAGGTACGCTGAGTAAAGAGCAGGCCTTCACGTTCAAGTTCGGAAAGCGCTTTCTGCATAGTATTAGGGTTAACTTCTGCCTCAGCAGCAAGTTCTCTAACTGATGCAAGCTTATCGCCGGCTTTATAGTCACCTACAGCAATCCTGAACTTTATCTGTTCCATAATCTGAAGATAAAGCGGAGTTGATGAATCAAAGCTCCAAGGCATATGCTTCCTCCTTTGTGTATTATTCGTTTAATACAATGATATACTATTTTTATGAACTTGTCAAGTCATAATGCGAAATTTTCTGCACAATTTTCAATTAATATAATTTGAATAATAGGAAAATACATTGTATAATAAAATGTAATTTACTCAAATCATCAAGAATTTTGCGATAAGCCATGTTAAAATAAAAATACGATATCGAAACTGAAACAATGGTGACCATTATGAACAAATTTGAAATTCTGTCCGTTGTGCTTGAATATGTTGAAGAAAATCTCACAAGCGGTCTAACTCCTGAAATGTGTGCGGAGAAGTGCGGTTATTCCTTGTCAAATCTTCAGAAAATGTTCAGCTGTGTTTTTCATATAGGAATAAGCGATTATATTTCAAGGAGAAAGCTCACTGTTGCAGCCCGTGATTTGCTGGAAACAGATGAATCGGTGTTGGATATTGCTGTGAAATACGGCTATAATTCTCATGAGGTGTTTACCCGTGCGTTTATGAGACTGTGGGGTGTTACTCCTTCAAAGTATCGTAAGAACCGTAAGTTCAGTGAGATTTTCCCTAAGCTTGGCAAATCGGAAAGAGTTGTCAATTATGAAGGGAAGGAAATTATTAAGATGAGTTCAAGAAAATTTGATGTTTCACATCTCTATGATTATATTAAATCCAAAAACGGCAAATATGTGCTGTGCTTTGATATGGTTCATCTTATGTGGATTAACGATAATCTCGGTTCAGCAGCAGGGGATATAGCTATTGCTGAGTGTCTGCGAAGGATTGATGAATATTCAGATGACAGTATGCTTCCAATCCGAATCGGTGGAGATGAATTTGTGCTGATTACCGATATTGACAATGAAGATGACGCAAAGGCAGCTGTTGAAAAAATTCTTGCCCATAATGGAGAAACTGTCAAGTACGGTGAAAAGGAATTTGATGTTTCGATGCACGCAGGTTATGTTGTAATTCCTAACGGCAATCTCAAATATAGTGACTTTTTTGACAATTGTGTAATCGCTGGCAGAGGATAATTCATTTATTTTTAAACGGGTACCGTACAATTTGCACGGTACCCGTTTTGTTGATTATAATTTAGCCAGTTACCGATGTTTTGCGAAGCAAAACTCGGAGAGTTGCCGAATTACAATTTGGCAAGTTTTGCACATTTATCCTGAACCGCAGGATAAATCTCGTCGTAAAGTCTGAAATACTTTTCGTAAACAGGAACATTTTCAGCCACAGGCTCCTGCACCTTGTCAACGCCTACAAGCTTTTCGCAAGCCTCAGGTACTGTTGCATAAACACCTGCACCAACAAGTGCGAGGATTGCTACACCGAGGGCAGGACCTTCCTTGGAGGAAGCAGTCTTTACAGGGCAAGCATAAAGGTCAGCAAGCATCTGTCTCCACAGCGGAGATGTACCGCCGCCGCCGCAAGCCATCATATCGGAAACGTTGATGTTCATTTCACGGCAAATTTCAACGCAGTCACGGAGAGAGTACGCAACTCCTTCCATTACCGCACGGAGCATATCCTTCTTTGTGTGGATTGCGGAAAGACCAAAGAACATACCTCTTGCATCAGGGTCAAGGTGCGGTGTACGTTCACCCATAAGGTATGGGAGATAAAGCAGACGGTTTGCACCGATTGGCACGGTTTCTGCTTCCTTGTCCATAAGGTAGTATTCGTCAACACCCATAAGTTTTGCAGTATCCTTTTCAGCCTGACAGAAATTATCTCTGAACCATTTGAGAGAAAGACCTGCGCCCTGAGTTACACCCATGATGTGCCAGCAGTTTGGTACAGCCGCACAGCAGGTATGTACGCGTCCCTTAGGGTCGATGGAAACCTTGGAGGTGTGAGCAAAAACAACGCCCGATGTACCGATTGTTGTAAATGCCTTGCCGTCTGTAACAACACCAGTACCAACAGCAGCTGCCGCATTGTCGCCAGCACCGCCCACAACGATTGTTCCCTCAGCAAGACCTGTCAGTTCAGCAGCGGAAGCTGTAACCTTGCCTGTTACCTCGCAGGACTCGTAAACTTTTGCAAGCAGGGACATATCAATGCCGAGAGCGTCGCATACTTCCTTGCTCCAGCAACGGTTAGGCACGTCAAGAAGCTGCATACCTGAAGCGTCAGAAACTTCAGTTGCAAACTCGCCTGTGAGCATGTATCTGATGTAGTCCTTTGGAAGAAGAATGTGGCGGCACTTTGCGTAATTCTCAGGCTCGTTGTTCTTAACCCAGAGAATTTTCGCAGCTGTCCAGCCTGTAAGAGCAGGGTTTGCGGTGATTTCGATAAGCTTTTCGCGTCCAAGCTTTTCGTTCATTTCGTCAACTTCCTTAGCAGTACGCTGGTCGCACCAGATAATTGACTTGCGGATAACCTCGCCCTTTTCGTCAAGCATTACAAGGCCGTGCATCTGTCCCGAAAGACCGATACCAACGATATCCTTGTTGCTTACACCGCTCTTTGTGATAACTGTCTTGATTGTGGATATAGCCGCATTGTACCAGTCAGCAGGATCCTGTTCAGCGTAACCGTTCTGCGGCTGATACATAGGATATTCAACTGTTGCGGAGGCAATAACCTTGCCGAGTTCGTCGAACAGAACGGTTTTTGTGCCGCTTGTTCCGACGTCGATACCAATTACATAACGCATAATAATCGCTCCTTATTTCAATTTATAATCTTTGTTGCTGGTGAGTTCAAGGCATAACGGTGATATATATTCTTTTGTCATATATTTCTGCCCATCACGAAGACTTATTTTGGATACTTCTGTGTATGGTGCTTGTTTTTTTGCAATACGCACCAACTTATTGTAAAGCTTTGTGATGCAATCAGGACGAGCTATCCATTCATCGTTTTTGTCATAATATCCGCTTATACAAAATAACCTGCTGCTATGGATTTCCTTATCCGTATCGTTTAATAATGAATATCCTGCTTCGATAAGCGAATTTCCCGAAGCGGTATATGAATAGTCAACAATTGTTCTTCCATCATCATATGTTTTGTATCCAAGTTCTCCTGCTTCTGGAAGATGAAAGAAATAGTGAGTACAGTCGGGAGTGACAATGGAAATGTCTGTACCCGTAATTTTACCATCATAGTCTTTTACAATAACACAACCACTGTCAAGTGCTGCCTGTGCAATTTTCAGAAAGGCTTCGTACTCCATATAATAGTTAATCTGTTTGCCCATTGTTTGTCACCTTGCTGTATATAAATGTATGGGCGGCAAAATGCCGCCCTTTGAAATTAAAGATTAAACATAATGTTGTTGAGGATAGATTCAAGCATTTCCTGTCTGCCGGAAGAAAGGCTGTCAACAACCTCGCCCTTTTCAAGAGCGTACTTTTCAAGGTCAGCCATTGTTGCCTTGCCGCTGATGATGTCAGCACCGATGCCTGTTGACCAGGAAGCGTAACGGTCAGCAACGAACTTGTCAATTCTGCCGTCATCAATCATCTTCTGTGCAATCTTAAGACCGAGTGCGAATGTATCCATACCTGCGATATAGCTGTGGAAGATATCCTCAGGTGTGTAGGAACCACGGCGAGCCTTGGAGTCGAAGTTAAGACCGCCGTTTGTGAAGCCGCCTGCCTTGAGAACTTCGTACATACAGAGTGCAGCGTCATAAACGTTTGTTGGGAACTGGTCTGTATCCCAGCCGAGGAGTGTATCGCCCTGGTTAGCGTCGATAGAACCGAATGCGCCATTTTCTCTTGCAACACGGAGTTCGTGCTGGAATGTGTGCTGAGCAAGTGTAGCGTGGTTAGCTTCAATGTTCATCTTGAAATCATTTTCAAGTCCGTACTTGCGGAGGAAGCCGAGAACTGTTGCTGTATCGAAGTCATACTGGTGCTTTGTTGGTTCCTTTGGCTTTGGTTCGATGTAGAAATCGCCTGTGTAGCCGAGGGAACGAGCATGTTCAACAGTCATCTTCATAAGACGAGCCATGTTGTCCAGTTCAAGACCCATATTTGTGTTAAGGAGAGTTTCGTAACCTTCACGGCCGCCCCAGAAAACGTAGCCCTGACCGCCGAGCTTGATTGTAGCTTCAACAGCCTTCTTGATCTGTGCAGCTGCGAATGCGAAAACGTCAGCGGAAGGAGATGTGCCTGCACCGTGCATATAACGTGGGTGGTCGAAGCACTTAGCTGTACCCCAGAGAAGCTTCTTGCTTGGGTCAGCCTTCATTTTTTCAGCAACGTATTCAACGATTTCGTCGAACTTTTCGTTTGTTTCAGCAAGGCTGCCGTACTCAGGGGAGAGGTCACGGTCGTGCCAGCAGAAATAGTCGATGGAAAGCTTATCCATAATTTCAAAAGCAGCATCAACCTTAGCCTTTGCCTTTGCAACAGGGTCAGTTTCGCCCCAACTCTTGTCAGTAGTGCCGCAGCCGAACATATCTGTACCGTCGCCGCCCATAGTGTGCCACCAGGAAAGTGCGAACTTGAGCTGTTCACGCATTGTCTTGCCGCCGACTACCTCATCAGGGTTGTAGTATTTGAATGCAAGTGGGTTAGTGCTGTCCTTGCCCTCGTAAGGGATTTTGCCGATTTCCTTGAAAAATTCGCTCATCTTGAGTTCCTCCTTAGGTATGTATAATCCAATTTTAACCATTTTAAACGCAGTTTCCCGCATATTTATATTTTACATTGTAATCGTTTTACTGTCAAGAGGTTTTTGTAAAAAATATATAACTAATTCCCATTAAAAGTATGAGTGGAGTAACCTGTTGTTAATTATTTGCAAAACGGAGTGTAATATGGTATAATGTAAATAACCTGTAATATGCGGAAATATTGTTATTGCATCGGCATTGATTTACATAAAAATGAAAAAAGGAAAGGTGAACGACAATGGCATTACCTGATTTTAAAAAGATGGAACAGGACAAAAACGTAATTCCCGACTGGGCGAAGTATATGAAGGAAGGCGAATTTATCAGCTACTCCACAACCTATCCGACACGCAAATATCTGTCCCTTTTTGACAAGTACAGCTATCCCTGCAATGACACAGGCGATATCACTTACTATGTTTATGACCCCGTAAAGCACGGTGCAGACCCGAACGGAACTTACCCCGTGACAATGTGGCTTCACGGTGCAAGCAACTCCCTTATGGGTGACGGCTGCATAATGTGCTGCGGCGCGGAGCAGTACGCTTCACCAAAGTATCAGCAGGAAATGGGCGGTGCTTACATAATCGTGCCCCTTGCCAATGAGGAGCGTACCGAGGAAGGACAGATTCTGAACGGTTGGGGCAAGGTTTATTCCGCACCTGTCAAGGCAATTTACGATAAGGTATGCGAGGAACATTCCGCGAATATCGGCAAAAAATTTGTTATGGGTGCTTCATCAGGCGGTTACTTTACATGGCAACTGCTTGAAGATTACGAAAATTATTTCGACGGAGCAATTCCGATTTCCTCAGGATATATGCCCTCATACGAGGCACTTGACCGCATTTCCGAAAGCGGCACAGAAGTAATCATTGCTCACGGCAAGCACGATGAAATGGCAACCTTTGACGAGTGCATCGTGCCACATATCGAAAAGCTTGAAACGCTGAAAAACTTTATGCTTTTCTTCCCCGAATGGGTATACAACGGCGACGGCGGTTTGTCATCGGTGTTCTACGGTTTTGAAATGGGGCAGCACTGTATGATAAACTGGGTGCAGAACAACCTTATGTTTGATAACGGTACACCTGCCGACGAACGTCTGCCAAAGGGTGTAACAGGCTGGATAAAAAGCGTTGCTGAAAAATAATTGCAAAGGAAAATTACTATGCTGAAAATATATTTTGTCCGCCACGCAGAAGCAATGGGCAACGTGCAGGAGTTCTTTCAGGGACGTACCGACTGCGAAATAAGTCCAAAGGGCGCACGTCAGCTTGAATGTCTTGCGGAAAGGTTCAAGGACATCCCGATTGAGAGAATTTACTCCAGTCCCATGAAGCGCACGATTTCCACCGCCGAAGCTGTAAATAAGCACCACGGCCTTGAAATAATCCGTGATGAACAGCTTGTTGAAATCAACGGCGGCGTGTGGGAAGGTATGCCTTGGATTGACATTCCAAAGCGTTACCCTAAAGAATATGAGGTCTGGGAAAATCGTATGTACGATTTTGAAATTGAAAACGGAGAAAGTGTCCGTCAGGTTTATGAGCGAATGAAAGCCGCAGTTACAGCAATTGCCGCAGAAAATCACGGCAGAACAATTGCTGTCGTATCCCACGGCTGTGCACTCAGAACATATCTCTGCTACGCTATGGGTATGCCGATTGAACGGCTTAAAGACGTGGGTTGGTCGGACAACACGGCGGTTTCCCTTGTGGAATACGACGACAATCTCGTTCCGAAAATCATCTTCCGCAACAACAATGACCACCTGACCGATGAGCTTTCCACGCTCTCACATTCGGCGTGGTGCAAAAAGGAAATGGAAGAATTCAAGGAAAAGTAACTTTACAAGAGGTACAGAATGATATATTATAATGATGGAACAATCTTAATCCGTGACTTGTGCGAAACCGACCCGAAAATATTTACCGAGGGCGAAATTGCGCAAGGCTGGGACTCAACAATTGAAAAGCTTGAAATGCGGCTTAAAGATGTAGCCGAGGGGAGAGCGATTTCCCTTGCGGCTGATTACAACGGCGAGCCTGCGGGCTATGTGAATGTTTATCCCGATTGCAAATGGGGAGCTTTTGGCGGAATGGGGTATCCCGAAATTGTGGATTTCAATGTGTTGTGGAAATTCCAAAGAAAAGGTATCGGCACAAAGCTTATGGACATTGCCGAAAAAATTGCCGCAGAGTATGCAGATACGGTTTATCTCGGCGTTGGCTTGCACAACGGTTATGGAAGTGCACAGCGTATGTATGTCAAGCGAGGATATATCCCTGACGGGTCAGGTGTGTGGTATAAGGATAAGCCGTGCACGCCATATGATACAATTTACACAAATGATGATGACCTTGTTTTGTATCTTTCAAAGAAATTGAGATAGAGGAGAAAAAATATGCGTATAATGTCAGTAGACTTCGGCGACAGCCGAACAGGAATTGCTGTTTGCGACAAGAGCGAAATGCTTGCTTCGCCGCTTACGGTAATCACCGAGTACAACTTTCAGCGCTGTGCTGAAAAGGTTGCCGAGCTTGCACAAAAGGAAAAAGCCGAGCTTATCGTAGTCGGCTACCCTAAAAATATGAACGGAACAACTGGCGAGCGTGCCGAGAAGTGTGCCGAGTTTGCACGTCTTGCAGGCGAGCTTTCGGGTATCCCAACCGAGCTTTGGGACGAGCGCCGCACAACCGTTACCGCACACAATTACCTCAACGAAACCAACGTCAGAGGCAAGAAGCGCAAGGCTGTTGTGGACGCTGTTGCCGCAACGATTATTCTTGAGACTTATCTCGCTTACCGAAAGAACCAAAAAGCTCTTTGACCCCGATAAGCAGGATAAATCCCGCAAAAAAATTTCGCAAAAGGGGCGAGCCGATGTACCGTGCCAAAGCCGCACCTGCCAATGCAAATATCACTCCCGTCACCAGCGACGGGAGTATTTTTTTCCACTCAACAAGACCGTTTCTGCTGTGGATTATCACCGACAAAAGTGCAATCGGCAGAAAATAAATCAGATTTATTCCCTGTGCGGAAATCTGGTCAAAACCCCCGAAAACCGTCAGGTAGATTATCAGCACCATCCCTCCGCCGACTCCGAGAGAGGCAAGGACTCCAGTCAAAAAAGCCGCAATGTACGCCCAAATCATAGTAACAGCATCCTCCCTCCCGAAATTATCAGCAGTAACCCGAATATCCGCTTCAAAAGCTTCGTCGGTATCATTTTCATCAGCAGGCTGCCCAGCACCGCCCCCGCAAGTCCCAGCGGAATAAGCTTCAGTGTGTATTCCCACTGAAAGCTACCCTCGCTTGCATAGAAAAATGCCGACACCAGCGACAGAGGCAGCGTAAGCGCAAGGGAAGTTGCGTGGGAATTTCTCGTCGGCACGTCGCCCTTCTGTAACATCGGCACAGCAACAATCCCGCCGCCTGAGCCAAACAAACCGTTGCAGATACCCGTTACCGCACCGAGTATGGAAAAATAAAGCTTGCCTTTTTTCATAGGTATGTCCTTTCTTTTTTTACATTATCTGCAATTTCTATACGAATATGCAAAAAAGTGCACCGATTATTTTAATCGGTGCACTTTTGAAATTCTTGTGGGATAAGCTTACTTTTTATCACCATTTTTGAGCTGTTCCAATACGTCCAGAAGTTTTTTGGGTACGGGAACACCAATCCGTCCTGCATTTTCAATAAGACTTATGCATTCATTGGCAATATAGAATACAGTTGTAACCGTACGAAGTACATGTCCATCGCCGATAACATTCATATCAACAATGTTCGCAACCGCCACAATCAGCAGCATAAAAATCTTTTTTGCAATACCCTTTGCACCAACTGCCGATGACAGCTTTTTTTCAACCGCTGCAGCAATTACTCCCGATATGTAGTCAAGAACAATAAGCGCAATCAGTGCAATCATCATTCCGTCCATATCGCCGAATACAAAGCTTAAAACCGTGCAGAGAAATGCTATAATCTGCTTGAAAAAATCGTTCATAATCAGCTTCCTCTCTTTACGGCGGTCATACCCAGAGAGGATACTTTTTCAGCAAGTGTGTCTGCTTCGGAAGATGTCAGCCCGTCCTTCTGTGCTGTTACAGAAAAAGTTTTGCCATAACCGTTCAGTCCTGCACGTTTGATAATTGACGGATAATCACGGTAGGATATGTTCATATCAACTGCAGTTTCAATTCCGTCAACCCTGCCGTTGTCGGTGTATTGCCAGAGACCGCCGAATTCGCTGCCCCACTTTGGTGATTTGCACCAGTGCGCAAGCCATTTGTCATATTGTTCAAGACGTGTAAGGTCAAGCTTGTTTGTGAACCAGTCGGCACTGCTGTAAACAGCAGTATAATAACCTGCTGTTTCAATCCTTTCACAGAAAGCAATTGTTATGTCTGTCAGTACCTTCTTTCCAAAAGCCTCCTGACCTTTATCTTCGATATCAAAAATGACGGGATACTCAAATTGCTTTCCCTTAATCAGTTCCAGCATGAAATCGGCTTCAAGACGAGCATCCTCAGCAGTTTTTGCATAGCTGTAATGATAAACGCCAACAGGTACTCCTGTGCGTTTACATTCTCTGTAATTCCGTTCAAACTGTTTGTCAATCTGCTTTATGCTTTTTCTGCCGTAACCGCAGCGAAGAATAGCAAAATTTATTCCTGCAGCCTTAACCTTATCCCAGTTGATATTACCGTTGTGATGTGATACATCAATACCTATGAAATTCATTTTACCTCCTTATTTTAAAGACCTGTATTCAGTTGACGAATAAGTTTCCGTATACGAAACCTTGATGTACGGATAATAGTTATATTTTCTGAAGAGTCAGGCCGTTTGTGGATAATTTTTAATTTCATAAAACTCTCCAAAATATTATTCCGCACCTTAACGTTTTAGCAGTGCGTAATATGTTCCCATAGTTTCAGTATATCCTTTTTTTTAGTAATTGCAATAATTCTGAAACCAATTCGTTTATGCTCATAATAGTTGCACGCAGGATAAATGCAACTGCCGATGAATTATACAGCAAAAAAATGACCCATACCAATCAGGTATGGGTTTGCAAAAAGATATTTCAGAACAAACATTGAGAACAGTTACATTATAATACTTCACAAAGTTGTTTTCAAGCAATTGATGTACAAAAAAATGTACTGCTTTTTCCCAAAATGCTTGAAATAGGAAAATGATTGTGATATACTGATTAAAAAGCAGGAAAGGAATGGTTGTATGTCTGAAAAAAATCCGAATCAGAAACTGAAAATGCTTTACCTCAGCAGGATTTTTATGAAGTATACCGATGAGGAGCATTCGCTGACGATTGCGGAAATTATCGAAATGCTTGCAGGATATGGTATTTCAGTCGAGAGAAAAACGTTGTACAACGATATTCAGCTGTTGAAGGAATTCGGACTCGACATTGTAATGAACAACGCAAAGCAGTATTCCTATTACCTTGCAAGCCGCGATTTTGAATTGCCTGAATTGAAACTCCTTGCTGATGCTGTTGCCTCATCGCGATTTCTTACAGATAAGAAGTCACGTGAGCTTCTGCGTAAAATCGAGGACCTTGCAAGTATTCATGAAGGTAAGCAGATTAACCGTCAGGTATTCGTTGCAAACCGTGTGAAATCAATGAATGAGCGTATCTACATAAATGTGGATATTATTCATCGTGCCATAAATGAGAAAAAGCAGATTTCCTTCAAATATTTTGATTATGACCTTAACAAGAAAAAACACTACCGTGATGGTGTGCGTGTAGCTTCTCCCTTTGCACTTACATGGGATGATGAGCGGTATTATCTTGTTGCATTTTACCCGAAGCGTCCTGATAACTATACTAATTTCCGAATCGACAGAATGGAAGAAATTAAAATACTTGATGATAAAGTTGCAAAGGTGCCAAAGGATTTTTCACTGTCTGAGTATATGAATTCAACTTTTTCAATGTTCAGCGGGGAAATCAAGGATGTGAAGCTTCGTTTCCATAATTCTCTGGTTAACGTCGTGCTTGACCGCTTTGGCAAATCTGTTATAATTATCCCGGACGGCGATGAGCATTTTACAGTAAGCGTAAAAGTAAGACGCGGTGCACCATTCTACGGATGGCTGTTTCAGTTTGGTGTAAACGCAAGCATTGTCCGCCCTGCTGACATAAAGCAGGAATATCTTGATATGCTTCGTGATGTTATGAAAGAAAATGAGTAGCAGTAACCGTTTACAATTATTTACGTTATTGACAAGGTTTGACAAATGTGTTACAATGCAAATGTAAGCACTTTAGTGTGCAAAATGCCTGGCGTTTTATCCGTCAGCACAGGCGGAGCGTAATCAATGACGGAAAAATTTATAGGAGGTATCTGAAAATGGATACATTAACCAAATTTTTGAATTCCTTACTTGACAGAGTACCCGACGTGATTTTTGCAATTATTCTCCTTATTGTTGCATTTATCGCAGCAAAGATTGCAAAGAGTCTTGCAATTAAACTCCTTGGTCTTGTTAAGACCGAAAAGCTCACAAGTAAAGCAGGAATTGAAACATCAACAGTTGACAATGCAAAGGCATTTATTGCTAAGCTTGTTTACTTCGTTGTATTCCTTCTCTTCCTCCCAGGCGTTCTCGACAAGCTCGGTATGAACAGCGTTTCCGCACCTATCGAAAATCTTGCAAATACTTTCCTCAACTTTGTTCCTAAGCTTGTTGCTGCAGGTATCATTATCGTTGTTGGTTTCTTTATTGCAAAGATTCTCAAGGACCTTCTTCTTCCGCTTGTTAAGGCTACAAAGGTTGACAAGCTTCAGGAAAAGACAGGCGTTCAGGCTACAGAAAAGACAACATTCTCCAACATCATCGTTAACGTTATCTACGGTCTTGTAATTCTTTTCGTTGTAACAGCTGCTCTCGAACAGCTCGGTATCGCTGCAATTTCCAATCCTGCAAGCCAGATTGTTTCCGCAATCTTCGCTATTATTCCTAACATCCTCGGCGCAATCGTAATCATCGCAGTTGGTATCTTCATTGCAGGCCTTGTTGCAGGTCTTCTCGAAAACCTCCTTGCTGGCGTTGGTGCAGATACACTTGTTGAAAAGGTTACAGGCACACCTTCCAAGAAACTCGTACTTTCCAAGGTTATCGCTCAGGCTGTTAAGTACATCCTCGTTGTAATCTTCCTCGTTCAGGGCGTTAATGTTCTCGAACTTCCTGTTCTCACAGAAATCGGCGCAATCGTTCTCGGTTACGTTCCAGCTGCTGTAAGTGCAATCCTCATTATTGCAATCGGCATCTTCGCTGGCAATACAGCTGAGTCCGCAATCTCCAAGAAGTTCCCAGAAGCAAAGGGCGGTGCTCTTATCGCTAAGATTGCAATCTACGTTGTAACAGGCTTCCTCTGCCTCAGCCAGCTCGGCGTTGCAACAGTTATCGTTGAAAGCACATTCATCTTCATCATCGCTGCTGTATGTATTGCATTCGCAATCGCATTCGGTATCGGCGGCAGAACATTTGCTGCAAACACACTTGAAAAGGTTGAAAAGAAGATTAACGACAACGAATCCAAGTAATTTGCTTAATTACATAATGCCGCAGGAGTGTATCTCTTGCGGCATTTTTTGTGAATTTTAAAAAAGTACTTGACAAACATAAAAAAGTGTGTTAATCTAATCATCAAGCTTTGAAGCTGAAAAGATATCTTTGAAAAAATAATCTGAAAGGAGGGCGGAAGCCGTGACAATATTCTTTATATATAAATCCGAAAATAAAATATCAAGACGGCTGCTTGTGACTTGTCCGCCCGGACTTTCGTCACAGGAGTAATTCTCTGTATACAAACTATCCGTGTCAATGTATGCGCATCCGTCTGTACGGGTGCGTTTTTTATTTTCCTGTGCGGACGTATTGTGCTTTGATGCGTACAAAGAAAGGACAGAATATGATTGAATTAACAGGAAAGTACAATTCTGCAAAGGTCTATACAGACGTGATTGACCAGGCGTCAATCTCTCAGATTATCGAGCTTTGCAGTCAGGAATTCACTATCGGGCAGAAAATCCGTATGATGCCCGATGTTCACGCAGGTATGGGCTGCGTAATCGGCACAACGATGACTATTTCCGATAAAATCGTGCCGAATCTCGTTGGTGTCGATATCGGATGCGGTATGGAAACTGTAAAAATCAAGGAAAAGCATATCGAGCTTATGCAGCTTGACAAGCTTATTTACAGCAACATTCCCTCAGGCTTTGCAATCCGCAGTAAGCCCCACAGGTACAATGACGAAATCGACATCTGTAAACTCAGATGTGCTGATAAGATTGACTTGCGCCGTGCGGAAAGGTCGTTGGGTACGCTTGGCGGAGGCAATCACTTTATTGAAGCTGACAAGGGAAGCGACGGAAGCATTTATATCGTAATCCACTCAGGCTCACGACACCTCGGTGTTGAGGTTGCAAAATATTATCAGAATGAGGGATATAAGCAGCTTAACAACGCAGGAAAGGATGCTGTCAATCAGCTTATTGCTGATTTGAAGGCACAGGGGCGTGATACGGAAATCCGCCGTGAACTGAAAAAGCTTGAAAACACAAAACGTACAGCCGTACCGAAGCATCTTGCCTATGTCAGCGGACAGCTTTTCGATGACTATATCCACGATATGAAAATTGTTCAGCGTTATGCCGCACTGAACCGTAAGGCAATGATGGACGAAATCGTAAAGGGAATGAAGTTGACGGTTGTTGAGCAGTTTACAACAATCCACAATTATATTGATACCGAAAATATGATTTTGCGTAAGGGTGCGGTTTCAGCACAGGCAGGGGAGAAGCTTATTATCCCAATCAATATGCGTGACGGAAGTCTGATTTGCGTTGGCAAGGGCAACCCCGACTGGAATTGTTCCGCACCACACGGTGCAGGTCGACTTATGAGCCGTGGTGAGGCAAAGGAAAGCTTTACAGTAAGCGAGTTCAAAAAGCAGATGAAGGGTATCTACAGCACCTCAATCGGTAGGGGAACGCTTGACGAATGTCCTATGGCTTACAAGGGTATGGAGGATATCATGAGCAATATCGGAGATACCGCTGAAATTGTGGATATTATCAAGCCGATTTACAACTTCAAAGCAGGGGCAGAGGAGGAGGAGTAATGCTATGAAAAATTACACATCCCTTGAAAAAATGAGCAAGAAAGCTCAGCGTGAATATCATAAGCGACAGCGTAAGGATTGGGGCGGAATGTCACCTGTGACACGCTGCCCCGATAATCCGAAAGCATACAACAGAGCAAAAGAAAAGCATGAAAACCGAAATGGTATTCATGCTTTTTAACTTATTTTGTAATATTTATGAAAAAGTAACAATTTGATGTTGCATATGATAATATTTTGTAGTATAATTGTAACAAGACAGGAAATATCTGTCTGAAGAAATTTTGGGGAGGAATTTTATATGAAGAAGTACATAGCAGAATTTATCGGCACAATGGTACTGGTAATTCTCGGCTGCGGAACAGCAATGCTTGTTGGCTGTGACGCTGTAAACGGCGGCGGATATATCCTTACCGCATTTGCTTTTGGTCTTGTAATTGTAGGTATGGCTTACTGCGTGGGCAATATTTCAGGCTGTCACATCAACCCTGCGGTTTCCCTCGGTGTTCTTATGAGCGGAGGAATGACAAGTAAGGACTTCATCGGTTATGTTGTTTCCCAGTGCCTAGGTGCACTCGCTGGCTCAGGTGTCCTCGCTGCAATTTTCTCTCTCGGCGGTGTTGAGGACAAGACAGGTGGATTTGGCTCAAATGGCCTTGCAGGCGTAAATGGAAGTGCTGTTGCAGGTCTTCTCGTTGAGGTTGTTCTCACATTCATTTTCGTTCTTACAATCCTCGGTGTAACATCCAAGAAGGCTGGCCACGGCTCATTTGCAGGCGTTGTAATCGGCTTTACACTTACACTCGTTCACATTCTCGGAATCGGCCTTACAGGTACATCCGTTAACCCTGCAAGAAGCATCGGCCCTGCAATCGTTGCAGCAATCACAGGCAACGCAGACGCTATCGCTTGCGTATGGGTATTTATTGTAGGTCCGCTTGTTGGTGCAGCACTCGCAGCTGTTGTATACAAGTACCTTGAAAACGAAAAGGCATAATTGATTTTTGCGCACCGTGAGAGCTTCGGCTTTCACGGTGTTTTCTTTTCACTTGACAAATTCCGTCATTGGTGTTATAGTTATATACAATTGAATACGATACGAAATACGGTTCGAAATCAGATTGCAATGCAATGTGACGCGTAGATTAATAGGGAATCCGGTGAGAATCCGGAGCAACCGCCATTACTGTATTTGACGAGAGGAGCACAAATGCCATTGAGCAAACGCTTGAGAAGGCGTGTTCCACGCAGCGATGCTTTGTCATAAGTCAGGAGACCTGCCGTGTTTTGAGGTTTAAATAGCTTGGGACGTGAAGCAATGCAACCGATTATCACAAAGCGAAATCATTCCGATGTCGCTATTAGCTTTGAATTTCTACACTTTTCAAGGCTGTTTTTGCCGTGTAATCAATTTGCCCCTTCAGACCAGTGAAGGGGCTTTTATTTTTTATGGAAATGGAGTAATTACAATGAAAAAAATTATCGCAGCAGTATCCGCAATCGCACTCACATTCAGTATGGCTTTTACAGCTTATGCCACTGAAGCGGCGTATGTTTATGTAACAATTTCCGACGGCACAGGGGCACTTCCTCTTGCACAGAAAAAAATCAACGTTACAGACGTTGATGCTGACGGTGCGCTCACAATCAACGATGCACTTTTTGCTGCTCACGATGCTAAGTATGACGGCGGTGCAGAAGCAGGCTTTGCATCGGGTGAAACAGAGTATGGTCTTTCACTCAATAAGCTCTGGGGTGTAGAAAATGGTGGCAGCTACGGTTATTACAAGAATAATGCTTCTGCAATGAGCCTTAGCGACACAATTGCAGAGGGAGATTATATCAACGCTTACGCATACAGCGACCTTATAGCATGGTCTGATGTGTACAGCTGGTTTGATATCGACTCGGCCGAAGTTGATACAGGTGCAGAAATTGCACTTACCCTTTCCTACGCAGGCTATGACTCAGACTGGAACCCCGTTACTTTGTTTGCAAGTGACGCTGTAATTACCATAAACGGCGAAAAAACAAGTTTCACAACTGACTCTCAGGGTAAGGTGGAAATCAAGTTTGATGAAGCAGGCGAGTATGTAATCAGCGCTGTCTCCGAAACACAGACACTTGTTCCTCCCGTTTGCAAGGTAACCGTAACTGCTTCCTCCGAAAACGAAACAACTGCACCTGCAACAGGCAACAGTACAAGCGGTATTGTTGCAGTAACAGCAATTGCACTTGCAGCTGCTTTCCTTACAAAGAAAAATGAAAAGTAAAATTTCAGCTGTAATTTCCTGCATAATTGCTGTATTTCTGCTTACATTTGCGGTATATGCGGAACAGTTGCTGTCAGCGGAAATCATTGAGTATAACCTTAGTGAAAGCGGAGCAGAAAACATTCAGGAATGGATTGATACTGTACTTACTGAAAATGCAGGAGCAAGTTCAGAGTGGTACGTAATTGCCTTGAGCAAAAACGGTGAGTATGATTTTGCGGCTTATAAATCTGCGCTGGAAACTTATCTGAACAATAACGATATCCGTTCCGCAACCTCACGTCAGAAGTATGCACTTGCACTTCTTACTGTGGGAAGCAACTCGGATTATATTGCGGAAACAATGGAAAATTCAATTGGTGAACAAGGACTGATGAGTTACGTTTACGGCCTGCACCTGCTTAACAACGGTTGTACAAGTACGTCATTTACCTCTGAAAATGTAATAGAGCAAATTATTTCAATGCAGCTTGCAGACGGTGGCTGGGCTGTAATGGGTGAATACGGCGACCCTGATGTTACAGCAATGACAATTCAGGCACTTGCACCGCATTACAAACAGTATGAGCAAGCAACAACAGCAATTGATAAGGCAGTGCAGTTCCTTTCGGATAAACAACTTGAAAACGGCGGATACAAGTCAATGGGAAAAGAGGTTTCCGAAAGTATCTCACAAGTAATTATTGCACTTTCCGAACTTGACATTGATGTTGAAACAGACAGTCGTTTCATAAAAAACGGAAACACACTTTTTTCCGCCTTGGAACAATTCCGCCTTAATGATGGAAGCTATTGTCATGAAATAGGAGGTACAACAAATCATACCTCAACTGTTCAGGCTTTCATGGCATCTGTTGCTTATGAAAACGAGGAAAGTTTGTTTATTACAGACAAATCAGATGATTCAGACACGGAAACAACAGCCACAGTAACAGCATTAACAACGGAAGCAACAAGCATTTCTGAAGCACAAACAACGTATACAGCTGAAAAAAACAAGTCCTATAAACCGCTTGCTTGCGTTGTTATCGGTGCGTTGACCGTTTTGGCATGCCTTATATTGCTTCTGACGAAAAAGTGCAGCAGGAAAAATTTTATCGCTATAACAATTTTTGCTGCTGCAGCCATAACAATCGTGCTATTTACAGATTTTTCAACAGCAGAGGATTACTATGGAACAGCCTCGGAAAAGTCTAATCCTATTGGCACAGTAACAATAGAAATACGATGTGATACAGTTGCAGGTAAGGAAGATTATATTCCGGAAAGCGGAGTAATTCTTGAAGAAACGGAGTATGCATTTGAAACAGGCGAAACAGTTTACGATATACTCGTTGAAGCTTGCCGTGAAAACAATATACAGACAGAATTTTCAGGAAGCTACATTTCGGGAATGAACTATATTTATGAATTTGATTTCGGAGAATTATCAGGCTGGATGTACTTCGTCAACGGAGAAGAAGCCTCCGTTGGCTGCAATTCCTACACACTTGCTGATGGTGACAGAATAAAATGGGTATACAGCCTTGAAATGGGAAAAGATTTGAAATAAGGAGGGGTAACATGCGAACATTTGCAGACAGCAATCCAATAGTGGTATCAGTATATTTTGTTGCTGTTACAAGCATAGCAATGTTCAGTGCAAACCCTGTAATTTCAGCAATTTCGCTTATTGGGGCAATTGTTCTGTTCCTGATGACAAATGAAAAAAAGGAAGTATCAACTCACTTGTTTTCCCTTTTGCTTTTTGCAGTAATGGCAGTTGTCAATCCGCTTGTTTCGCATAACGGTGCAACGGTGCTGTTTGTAATAAACAACAACCCAATAACCCTTGAAGCATTTATCTACGGTGTATGCACCTCAGCAACTGTTGTAGCAGTTCTGTATTGGTTCCGTTCCTTTACAATTGTGATGACCAGTGACAAATTGTTATATCTGTTTGGTGCGTTTTCTCCGAAACTTGCATTGATACTTTCGATGGCATTGCGATATGTTTCACTTTTCAGTGTGCAGCTGAAAAAGGTTCAGGCAAGTCAGAAGGCATTGGGTTTGTATAAGGATGACAACATAATTGACAGCTTCAAAGGCGGTATGCGTGTGTTTTCAATAATGATAACCTGGGCATTGGAAAATGGAATTATTACCGCTGACAGTATGACAGCAAGGGGCTACGGAACAGGAAAACGCTCACGTTTTTCGTTGTTCCATTTTAAAATCGATGATGTGATTTTACTTTGCATGATACCGATTTTTTCAGCAGTAGCCTTGTACGGAATAGTCGGTGCAAAGTTTGAATTTTATCCGTATTTTTCCGTACCTGAAATCAGTATGAAGCTTGCTGCTGCCTACATCTCATATGGAGTAATGATTCTGCTGCCCGTAATTATAAACATAAAGGAGGAATTGAAATGGAAATACTTAAAGTCAAAAATCTGAATTTCAAATATCCTCTTGCAGATTCTCAGGCAATCAGTAATATAAATTTTTCTGTAAATAGCGGGGAATTCATAACTGTCTGCGGAGCAACGGGAAGCGGAAAATCCACGCTGCTGCGTTTGCTGAAACGTGAAATTGCACCCGTGGGAGAAGTAAGCGGTGAAATCTTTTTTGACAGTGTATCTGTCAGTAAGCTTACTGCAGAGAAAAGTGCTTCAGGAATCGGATTTGTAATGCAGAATCCCGAACATCAGATTGTAACCGATACGGTCTGGCATGAACTTGCTTTCGGGCTTGAAAATCTCAATCTGCCGCAGAATGTAATGGCAGGAAGAATTGCTGAAACCGCATCATATTTCGGAATAGAAGAGTGGTATGATAAAAAGGTTTCCGAGCTGTCAGGCGGACAGAAGCAGCTGCTTTGTCTTGCAGCTGTAATGGTGATGAATCCTGAGATTATCATACTCGACGAACCGACTGCACAGCTTGACCCGATTGCTGCCTCAGAATTCATAGGAACTTTGAAAAAAATAAACCGTGAATTATCCTTGACGGTTATACTTTCCGAGCATCGCCTTGAGGATGCAATTACTGTATGTGATAAGCTGCTTGTGCTGGAAAATGGGTCAGTGAAAGCTTTTGATGCACCGCAAAAAATTGTAGGAGAGCTTGACGAAAGACTTCTCCGCGGAATGCCTGCCGCCGTAAGACTTTTTCATGCTGTTGACGGCAGAGGAAAGTGTCCTCTTGATATTCGTGATGGAAGGCATTTTATTGAAACAAATTTCGGCAACAGAATAACAGCACTTCCGAAAACAGAATATGCCTGTTCCGAAAAGCCTGCAATGTGTTTCAAAGATGTGTATTTCCGATATGACAGAAATTATCCTGACGTGCTGAGGGGATTGAGTTTCACAGTTTATGAAAACGAGATTTTTTGTATACTTGGCGGCAACGGTTCAGGAAAAACAACAGCATTGTCAGTTGCATCAAATATTGTCAAGCCCTACAGTGGTACTGTTGAAATTTTCGAAAAAAAACTTAAAGAGTATAAAAACCAATCCCTTTATCGGAATTGTCTGACTGTTCTTCCTCAGGATGTTCAGACCGTGTTTATGAGGAATACCGTTCGTGAAGAATTGGAGGGTGCAGAATCAGAGGCAGAAATGCTGCCGCTTGACCTTGAAAAGCTTATGGACAAGCATCCGTATGACTTGTCAGGAGGCGAACAGCAGCTTGTTGCCCTTGCAAAGGTTCTTGCTGCAAAGCCGAAGCTTCTTTTGCTTGATGAGCCAACAAAGGGGATTGATGCTGATTCAAAATATCAGCTTACGGATATACTCAGAAGACTTAAATCGGACGGAATGACAATTGTAATTGTAACCCATGATACCGAATTTGCATGTGATTGTGCAGACCGATGTGCGATGTTTTTCAGAGGAGAAATTGTCTCAGCTGATACTCCAAGGGAATTCTTTTCGGGAAATAACTTTTACACAACAGCAATCAGCCGTATGACCCGAGGTGTTTACAGAGATGCTGTTTCCATTGCTGATGCAGTGGAACTTTGCAGGCTGAATAAGGCGGTGGAATAGTTGATAAGTATCGAAAATGAAAAACTCCGCAATGCCGTAAAAATAGTTGTTCCGTTTCTGGCTGTACCGATGCTTGTTGTTCTTGGTGCAACTCTCTTCGACGAACGTCGGCACATAATTATTTCAATTGGGGTAGCGTTGCTTGCACTCGTTCTGTTTGCGGCAGGTTACGAAAAAAAGCCTATAGGTTCACGGAGAATGATTATTGCCGCGGTAATCATTGCATTTTGCGTTGCAGGAAGGTTTATACCTTTTTTCAAACCTATAACAGCTCTTACAGTGATTTCTGCAGTTTATCTCGGAGGTGAAACAGGATTTCTTATCGGTGCAATGTCTGCATTTCTGTCAAATTTTTATTTTGGACAAGGCCCCTGGACCCCATTTCAGATGCTTGCATGGGGAATGATTGGCTTGATTGCAGGAATTCTTGCAAAGCCGCTTAAAAGCCATAGGGCAGTTTTGCTTGTATATGGTGTACTTGCAGGAATTTTCTATTCCCTTATTATGGATGTATGGACAGTAGTATGGTATGACGGTTCATTCCGTGCTGAGCTTTATCTTACAGCAATTATAACCGCCTTGCCACATACCATAATGTATTCAGTCTCAAATTGTATATTTATGTGGTTTATGGCAAAGCCTTTAGGTGAAAAGCTTGAACGTGTAAAAATCAAATATCGTATATAAAATAAGGTCTGCTGCTTAATGCAACAGACCTTATTGTTTTACTTTTGTCTACGTCTTGCAATTACAATACCGCCTGCTGTAACAGCAAGAAGAATTGCAGCATATGAATAGGACGTAGTGTCAACTGAACCGAGAGTGTCATCTTCTTCGATTATGCCCGCATCCGAAGAAACATCTTCTTCAGGATAATTCGGATTAACAGGTGTAACAATCGGAGGAGGTGGTGTTGACTGTGAAGGATTGCTTGGGATATTCGGAACAACAGGATTGTTTTCTGGAACACTTATGAAGCTGTTTACAAAACTGAAGCTGTATCCCGCATTTGTCTTCTGAGATGAATAGCCGGATGGGCTTATTTCTATAACATCGTAAGTGTAAAGCACCATGTTGTCATCATACTTAGGAAGATTATCAAAGCTGTAAGTCCATGTGTTGCCGTTAATAACCCATTCATCGGATATGGTCTTATAGGAAGTACCATTCTGATACAAGACTACTGTCAGCGTGCCGGGGCGTCTTCTGTTAGCATTGTTATTGTCATTCCATGTTTTTGTAATGTCAACAGAAATCTTTTCATCTGCATCTGCAGGAACATGAGTGTTTGTAATGTCGTAGTTTGTGGTGCTGTATGTTGTAGTATAGTCAGTGACAGCATCTTCTGTAACCTTATAAACAATTTCAGTTCCGTCTTTGTATTTAGGAAGATTATCAAAGCTGTACTGCCAGCCATCTGCTTCAGTAACTTCCTTGTAGTTTACTTCCTTGTTATCAGCAAGAAGTCTTACTATAATGCTTGCAGGACGTATTCTGTCATAGTTATTAACGTCGTCCCAGATTTTTGTACCGCTTACCGAAACAGTTGCAGGTGTGTGTTTGTTTGTAATAACAAATCCATTTGCAATGTTACCTGAAACGGAAGATGTATAGCCGTCAGGAACATCTTTTTCTCTTACAGAATATACAATGGTATTTCCTTGAGCATCTGCAATATCAAGGTCAATGAAGAAAGTCCAGTTATTGGAAGCACTGAGGACCTGAGTTTTGATTACCGTGTTGTTTGCAAGAAGCTCTACAGTAACATTATCAGGGCGGATTCCATCCTGGTCACCTGCGTCATCCCATTCCTTGGTTACGTTTAGGAAAGTCTTGCCAGGGGTATACGTATTGGTAATAGTAACATTATTTCCTACAACCGTATATGATGGAGTATAACCTTCGATTGGATTTTCAGAAACACTGTAAACAATTTCCTCACCATCAGCGTATCTGTCAAGTCCGGTAAATTCAAATTCCCAGTCAGGAGCGGAAACAGTCTGTGAAGCAACATTCTTACCGCCTGCAAGAAGATTTACAGTAACCTGCGGACGATTGTTTTCGTCGCCGCCTACCCAGGTTTTCTGACCGCTTATAGTAATCTTTTCAGGTGTACGGCTGTTTTTAACATTAAAACCATTTGCAGCATTACCGCTGATTATCGGTGTATCGTAACCGGCTACAGTATCTTCTGAAACAGTATAAATAATTTCAGTACCCTTGTCTCTGTACTTAGCAAGACCGGTAAATGAGCCTTCCCAGTTGCCTGCTTCGTTAAGAGTAATAGTTTCACCCGTATCAACAGTGTCAGCCAAAAGCTTGATTGTAACACTGTCAGGTCTTAAACCGTCCTGGTCATTTTCATCGTCCCATTCCTTTGTTACAGCAATAGAAACAGTTTCAGGTGTATGGCTGTTTTTAACATTGAAACCATTAGCTGAATCGCCGCTTATTATTGGTGCATCGTAATCGCTTACAGTTTCCTCAGAAACGGTATATACAATTTCAACACCTTCATCTCTGTACTTGTCAAGGTCAGTAAATGAGCCTTCCCAGTTGCCTGCTTCGTTAAGGGTAATAGTTTTACCCGTATCGACAGTGTCAGCCAGGAGTTTGATTGTAACGCTGTCAGGTCTTATACCGTCCTGGTCATTTTCGTCATCCCATTCCTTTGCTACATCAATAGAAATGGTTTCAGGTGTATGTGTATTTGTAACAGTCAAGCCCTGCTTGTAATCTCCCGTAATTACAGATGTGTAATTCTTTTCAGCAGCAATCATAACCTCTGTGATTACATATTCAATTTCAGTGCCTCCGTTTTTGTACTTAGGCAGATAATTGAAAGTGTGTGTCCAGTTATTGGCATTTGAAAGGGTCGCACCTGCAATCTGAGTATTCAAATCATCACTGTCATAAAGGTTGATAGAAATATTCGCAGGTCTTACACCATCCTGATTAGCATTATCATCCCATACCTTTGTGACAGCAACAGAAATCTGTTCAGGCTTATGGGTGTTTTTGATTGTGTAACCGCTTTCAGCAGTTCCGCTGATTGCACCGCTGTAATTAGGAATAGCATTTTCGCTTATTGTGTAGTTGATTTTCTTACCATTCTTGTGAGTGTCAAGATTCTGGAATGTGTATCGCCAGTTGTTGCTTGAATTAAGTTCATGAGAACTCTTGATTACACCATCAGCAAGAAGATTTACAGTAATACTTGCAGGTCTCAAACCGTCACGGTCATTGTCGTCATTCCATTCCTTTGTGACAGGTATACTGATTTTACCGGGAGTATGACTGTTGGTGATAGTGTATCCTGCATCTGCAGAACCGCTTATATCGCAAGTATATTCATCAACAGTTTCCTCTGAAATTGTATACTCGATTTCTTCGCCATCGTTATTCTTAGGCAGGTCGGTAAATTCATGTCTCCAGTTGTTTGAGGCAGAAAGTTCGACTTCCTGAATTTCAGTTCCATCTGCAAGCAGATTTACAATAATCTTTTCAGGTCTTAAACCGTCCTGATCGTTGTTGTCAATCCATACCTTGAGTACGCTTACAGAAGTTACCTCAGGGATATGCTTGTTTGTAATTGTAAAGCCGTTTACAGTTTTTGCGTATCCGTTTGGAACATTTTCCTCATCAACTGTATAAACAATATCATTACCATTTGTGTCTTTCTTTTCAAGGTTGCTGAAAGTAGCAGTCCAGTTGTTTGTACTGTTTAGAGTTTCTGTTTTTCCGGTATCAACATCGTTTGCCAAAAGCTTTACAACAACGCTGCCTGGTCTGATACCGTCCTGATTGTCAGCGTCATCCCATTCTTTTGTAACAGTAACAGATGTCATAGGAACAGAGTTGAACGTATTGGTAATTGTCTGATTTACAGGTGTAGCGAGCGGGGAAGTAAGAGAAGTGTCATTTGTGAGGACAAAATACTCTTCAGAGTATGATTTTGTCATAGTGTACTGGTCAAGCTTTTCAGCTTCTGAACTGTTCACAACTGATTCAGTAATCTTGTATTCTCTCGGTGTTCTTACAAGATTATTATTGTTATCTCTTGAGTAAGTATAAAGAGGAAGGTTTGTGAAAGTAACAGAACTTCCCGTGAGAGTTTTTGTCTGAGTGTAGTTTCCGCTTTTGTCAGTTACAGTAAACTGAAGAACAGGTCTGTCAGCTTCAGTGTCATTTTCCCAGTTCTTTGTAACAGTAAGAGAACCTACTTCTTCGTCAATTGCAGTAAAATCGTTTGTGATTTCAATGTCATAAACGGATTGAGTTTTGTTGATTGTGATGGCGTTATTATTATTTGTATTGACATCACCTTCATATGAAACAATGTCATATCCGTCAGCCATTATTTCATGAATGTAGTAAACATTTTCTGTGCCGTCTGTAGAAAGGATAGGAAGGTCCTCAAACTTATATGCCCAGTCATCATTTTCAGGGGTAAACTTTTCGGTAATAAATGTTTCCACAGGTGCACCATTTACAGGTGTGGATACAGCACGAAGTGTGATTTCAATAAAATTCGGACGAGCACCTGAGTTGTATTCATCACTTGTCCAGGATTTTGTACCTTTAATTGTGATATAACCCTGAGTCTGAGTATTTGAGTATCCCGCATCAACAGCATAATTTGCAAGCATAGTCATTGTTGAATAGGAAGACTGAGCTGTGGACATTACAGAAATCGTATTTCCGAACAGTTCTTCCTTTCTTTCTTCAGAAAGTGTCTTGTCAACATCTGTAGAAATAGTTTTAACCGTTGCGTTATAGCTGATTGTGTATGCAGTCTGGTCATTGAGTGTGAATGTTATTTCATTTCCGCTTACCGAAGGTGCAGAAGGCGGAGCAGGTGTAACCGTAATTGAGGTTGCATCTAAAGTAAGATATTCACCCAATGTGTCAGTAGCTGTAATTGTATCATCAAGTGATAAATCCTCACAGTTAGGGTTAATTACAACAGTGTAAGTTGTATAAGGAGGAGAAGTGAGAGTACCCTCATGTTCAACAGCCTGCTTTGTAACAACTTTACTTACGTCAGGTTTAAATGTCACCTCGCAGGAAGAACTTCCCATATCTGTAATATTATTTCCGGTTTCCTTTGTTGCAGATGCAGAATTGTTGTATGTTTTGGAAACGTTCTGATAGATTGAAGTTCTGTCGCCGTCAGCAGTTGTAAGATATACGATTCGCAAAGGATATTTGTTCCAAATGCTTTCATAGCTCTCATTGATAAGCTGCTGAGTAACAGTGACAGTGAAAGTAACCGTGTTTGTTGCATTGTCTACAGAAGCTGTAATGCAATCCTGAGGAACATTGGAATATCCGTTGTCCTGACTGCCGCTTACTTTATAAGCACCGTCAACAAGGGTAAGTCCTTCAGGAAGGGTATCTGTAACAGTAATCACATCACCTACAGCAAGTTTTTCTGTAAACTGCATTTTAATGCCCCAGACTACAGGGAATTCATATGCACTTGTATTGAACTGGTCAGTAGGCGCAAGATATTTTTCGATTCTGCTGCGGCTGTAGGTTACAGCTTCAAATTCAGAAAGAGTTGTTCCGTCAACATCAATAGAAACGTTTGCTCTGTTTGTTAAGGTGGTTAAATCAGCAGGCAGCTCATTTGTATAGGTAATATTGACTTCTCCGTTTGCATTTGCACTCAGAAAATCCTGATCAACAATTACAAACTGAATAGTGCCGCCCTGATATTCGACGTAACCAACATCTGTAGCAAGCTTTGACGCAGATGAATAAACAGTTGAATTTGCAGCAAGAGTATATGTTCCGTTGATTTTGAACATATCATGTGTAAATTTAACCTTGTCAGGAACATCTGTATAATCCTGAATGGAAATCTTTGTTGCAGGTGAAGCAGGAAGCTTTACTGAAATAGTCCATGGCAAGCTGTTTCCGCTTATGCTGCCATAGCTTTTGCTTGCAAAATCTTTGAATTCCTTTTCGATAGTAACCGGTGCTTCATTTGAAGTGTATTCTGGCAGACCATCAAATTTTACAGAAGCAGAATTTGAGTAATACGTATCTGAAGTCTGATTTGTGGACGACACCGGAGTTGAGTATGTAATAGTGTATATGCCGTTGCTGTCGGGAGTAAGCTCACTTTTGGAAATCTGCAAATCATCGCCGAAAGCAGCTCTGAGGTCATCAGCAGTAATATTTGTGCCAGGAATATCAGTTACCGTAAAATCAATATTGTTGTCCTTAAGCGTACCCGGATTAACAGTAATTGTCCAGTTAATCTTGTTGTTTACAGCATCATATGAGCCGCTCTTGCTGATAGAAGGAGCAGCAACATTGGCATCAGCTGTAGATGTTACAGGATCCTGATTTGCAGCAGCTGCTGTAACGGTATTCTTCTTTCCATCTGTTCCATTGATAACGCCGTTAACATCTATAGGAACAGAGTAGCTGATATTTACCTTGTTGTTCCACTGGTCACCGGTAACCTCAGGAATTGTGATGCTGAATCCGTCAGCATTATTGGTAGGAGTTACGGGAATAGCAGTTCCGTCACCGTAAGCAACACTAAAATCCTTGATTTTGCTGAAATCGAATCCTGATTCACCAATGTCAGTAACAGTTACATTCTTGGAAGGCTGATTTTTACTTTCGAGAGAAATTGTAAATTTCTGATAGTATGTCTGGGAATCCTTGTCATATATAATACCACCTGCGGATTTGTAAGCCTTGAGTTCAGGAGTAAGGTCAGTTACAAAAACGGAAGCAGTTGTATTGATAAATTTAAGGTCAAATTTATTATTTTCATTTAAAGCGTCAACGTTTACCGTACCGTTGAGGCTGAAATAACCTTCACGGTCACTGTGACCTTCAAGAAGCTGGATATAAAGCATATTATCTTTAACGGAATAAATAGCGGTATTTCCAACATACGCAGTTTTTGGAGTAAGCGTGATACCGTTAAGCTTCGGAGCAAGGTCATAAACGAATGTTGTGCCGGTATCGGTATAAGTAAAGTTTTCAGGTAGATTCCAGTCAATTCGCAAATCAAGCACATCTCCGTTCTTGACACTTGAATTGTCAACAAGCGGAGCACCGTTCAGATTGATTGAACCTGTAATGTTCATGCCTGCAGCTTCAGCTGAAATCTCAGCCGCATGAACACGGAAACTTCCTGCAGGAAACAGCAGAAGAAGCGTTATCAGAAATGCGATTGCAGCCATAAATGCTGCAGCACGTGACAATAGATTTTTTTTCCCAATCATGATAAATTCTCCTTATATTTTGGGTTGAAATAAATACACATATAATTAAATTTATGATATCATATATCAAGTAAAAAGTCAACCTGAAATAAATGTACAGCAAAAAACCGTCTCTTTCCATAAAAGGAAAAAGACGGTTTTGGTTAATTGTAGTAACATTCACGCAGTTTTTCAACTTCAAAGTTGAAAATAGATTTTTTTACCTGATCGATTTTTTCGGAATATTCGCCTTCAAAGCTGTATTCATCCAGATTTTTGGACATTTCATCAAGAACATCAACATCCATCATTTTGGCAGCATTGCGGATGTTTTCAAAAATTCCGAGGATTTCGTCATGGAATTCAACGGCATTCTTGAGAGCTTTTTCCTCAGAAAAAAGAACAGCAAGCTCATTGTAATAATCCTTCCAGATTTTGATGAAAATAGGATGAAGAAGCCTGATGACTTCCGCATTTTTCTCACGGGCAGCCTCTTCAAGCTCCATCGCCATACCTGCAAGACGTACAATACCTATCAGAGCAGCAGTGCTTTTCATACCGTGAACCTTTATTCTGTAGCTGTTGATGGATTTCTCCGTATCGATTGTACTGAAGTATCCGTCGATTTCCTCGACATCCTTGGCAATAGATTTACGGAACATTTTAATAGTATCAAGTAAAGAATTGTCATTATCGAAATTGAGTCTGGCATAACGCCAGTCAATTCCGTTTATTATCGGCAGTTCAACATTTTCTTCGGCAACAGCAGAGTTGTCTGTTTCAGGTTCATAGCTTGCAACAAGTGTCGGATTGAGAGCGTTAAGCAGCATTTTTTCAAGCTTTTTCGGGTCAACAGGCTTGGAAAGAAAATTGTCGAAGCCCGCATTGAAATAAAGCTCCTTGGCCCCTACAACAGCATTTGCCGTAAGTGCGATTACAGGAACATCCTTGCAAAGGCTGTCCTCATCATTACGAACGTGACCGAGAGCCTGTATACCATCCATAACAGGCATCATGTGGTCCATAAAAATGATGTCATAGCGTTTTTGCTTTATCATTTCCACACATTCCACACCGCCAGGAGCTTCTTCAATCTGAACCTGTGTCTTTTTAAGCAGGTTCTTGAATACCTTTCTGTTCATAGCATTGTCGTCAACGACAAGAACAAGTGCATTGGGAGCAGTAAAATCCTCCTTGTAAGCCTTATAGTCGAATTCCGTGTTGTTAAGGTCAATCTTTCCAATAGGTGTCGGGTCAATGATTTCCTGAAAAATATCAAAAGCAAAATATGATCCTGTGCCGTACTTGCTTGCAACTTCAAGTCTGCTGCCAAACATTTTCAGCAGTGACGAAGTAATGTTAAGTCCGAGTCCCGTACCTTCAATGTTTCTGTTGATATTCTCGTCCATACGGGCAAACGCTTCAAACAGTTTTTCAATATTTTCTTCCTTAATACCGATTCCCGTATCCTTTACGCTGAAAGAGAGTATTCCCTCGCCGAGATATCTTATTTCAAGAGTAACGCTGCCTTCGTGAGTATACTTGACAGCATTGCTGAGCAGGTTGAGAACAATCTGCTTGAGTCTTATGTCATCGCCCTTCAGCCTTTTGGGGATATTTTCATCAATAATAACAATAAAATCAAGGTTTTTGCTTTCAGCCTTGAAGCGTATCAGATTGTAGATATCATTGATAAGCTTTGCAGGATTGTACTCCACATAAATCGGAGTAAGCTTTCCCGCTTCAATTCGTGTAATGTCAAGAATGTCATTGATTATGCCCAGCAAGGAGTCAGCGGCAGTCTTTGTTTCGGAGGCATACTTGAGAATTTCCTCATCCTTGCTTTCACGGAGAATCATCTCATTCATACCGATAACCGCATTGATAGGAGTTCTGATTTCATGGGACATGTGAGCAAGAAAACGCGACTTGATTTTTGTAGCATTACGCGCCTCATCACACTTTGCCTCAACAACCTTCAGCATATCATCAAGGCTTCGTTCCTGCTCCGAGTTCTTGCGGTACTGGAATCTTATATGGATAACCATACTTACAACGACCCAGTTCATAACCAGAAGTACAATCGTACCAAAGCCGTATGCAAGCATAGTCTGCTTTGACCCTGTGTAGTAACTGATAAAAGCCGCCGCAATGACAACAATAATACAGCTTTGAATAAACTGGAATTTCGATACTTTCACATCAATAAATACAAACCCAAGAATCGTGCTGAAACACATCGCGTAAATGAATGCCTGCGCCGAGTCAAAGGAAATTGAAATAAAGCAGTTTAGAATAGCAAAAGCCACCATCTGCAGCCTTCCGTACAAGGTATATCTTTTCGTTTTTTTGGCAGCAATCGCAAAAGCTGTAGTTGTTCCAACGAAAAACACAATGAAAAAAATCAGAATAGGAAGTGAGAATCTGTCATTAGCAATGCCCATAACAATAGCAGCAATTCCCATAAATACATAGAAAAACGTGTTGGTGGTGCTGCCCGTCTGAAATTGTGATCTCATTCTTCTGCCCCCTTATTTACCGTTACACCCTTTGGTACAACGAAATTCAGACCCTTATGGACAATTTCTGCCTCACATACTGAAACACCGCTTATAAGGTCGCCATCGTGATTGATTGAAAAATCCGAACCGCTGCTGCGTCTGATTGTAACTCTGCTGCATTCACTGCAAAGCATATTTTTTTTGATTTTATCATGTTTTTTATTCTGAAGGTCAAGCAGTTCAGGAAGCAGTGTGAACGCCTTCTTGTTGCCTACGAGTCGGGATATAGCCTTTCCGTCATTTACGCAGGTCTTGTCGGCAAAGAACATATTTCCACCGAAAACACAGCCATTGCCGATAAAGATTTCTGCAAATTTTCCGGTAAACTTTTCATCGTCAAGAGTAATTTCGTATTCATGGGGATTGGATACAAAAATCGAGTAAAGGGTAGCAAGCGTGTAAGGCAGATCCTTTCCTATAAATCGGAAAATACGGAAATCGTTCATTTTTCCGAGACAGTTGCTATCCATACCTGTAGAAAGGGAATTAAGGGAAATACCGTAATTTGTCTTAATGTAGTCAACCTTTATGACATCACCATTGATAAGTTCTTCGATATTGTGGAAGCGAGCCTCATCCTTACCGAAATTCTTCAGGAAGTCATTGGTAAGACCGCATGGAAAAAAAGCAACCTCCACATCGTCAAGAGAGTCAAAGCCGTTAAGCATGTTGCGCATTGTTCCCGATCCGCCGCAGCAATAAAAACGAAGCTTTTCCCCCTCAAAAATGTGAAGGATTTTTCTTACAAGTTCAGTTTCATAGCCTTTGTAACGGGTATTGAACACAAAGTAGTCAAGGTTTTTAACTTCAGCAAGCTTTGTGCGCAGGTCGTCAGCAAAGGTCTGGTGTCCCGCAAAGGGATTGATAATAAAAATGTGAGTCATGGTAAACCCTCCCTTTATTTGTTACGGAGCACCTTTTCAATGTGGTCAATCATAGTCTGCTTGTTGGGTGGTTTCAGCATATAACCGTCAGGATTGAGCATAATCAGCTTTGTTACGACCTCACGGGAAGCACTGCTTGTCAGGAAAAGAACAGGAATATCAGCAGTTTCCTCGTTGTCACGGAGCATTTTTATAACATCCTCACCGTCAAGATCAGGCATTTCGTAATCAAGAAGAATTACATCAGGTTTTTTGAGTGCGATTGACTCCAGAGCCTGTTCGCCGGAAGTTGCAATTGAAACATTATATTTAGAGTTGAGCATATCTTTTACAGTTCGGAGCAGGATAACGTTATCATCAATGACAAGAACATTGGCAATGGCAGGAGTTGCTGCATCAGAAGTTTTCATTTTAATATCCCCCATAAATATAGTAAAGCCTTTGAGAAGTTTTCCCAAAGGCGGAATAGCAAAGAAACAAGACGAAAAAGCGCCTTTAATTTAATATTGAATTAATATCTTACTCATTATATCATATATTTCTCATTATTTCAAGTGAAATATATAAAATAAGACAACATTTGTGTGAATTGACATAAATTTGTCAATTCTGTCAAAATATTGTTCAGAAAAATCCTCCTTGTTCATAAAAAACTGCTGTACCATTAAGGATACAGCAGTTTTAAATCATGCTTCGTCCATATATCCGTGATATTGACCGTCATCAAGAGCCGCCTTGTCAATAAGTCCGTCCGTATTGATTTCAGCAGTAAAATCAGCAAGTGTACATTCTGCAACAGGAGCAGGTCCCTCACGAAGTCCGACAACGTCAGGAGTTTCAATTGTTGCCAGGTCTTTAGGAAGCTTCTTTTTACCCATATCCTTGAAGAAATCGTCAGGGTCATTGAAAGCAGGCTGATTTGCAGCAGCCTTTCTTGCAGCAGCGGCTTCCTTTCTGGCAACCTCTTCGTCAGTAGGTCTGTCCTCCATATAACCATGGTACTGTCCGTCATCAAGAGCAGCCTTGTCAATAAGTCCGTCAGTATTTATCTCATTTGTGTAATCAGCAAGAGTACATTCAGGAACAGGAGCAGGTCCCTCACGGAGTCCTGTAACCTCAGGGGTTTCAATTGAAGCCAAATCCTTCGGGAGCTTGGGCTTTCTGCCCATATCCTTGAAAAAGTCATCAGCGTCAACAAATTTCGCAGGGGAGGAAGCAGGTGCAGGGGAAGGTGCCGGAGCAGCACTTTGGGGTTTGTTCCAGAAAGCCATAGTTAAAAATCCTTTCTTATGTGGTAAGTTTTAAAAGATTATACCATTTTTTTTGGAATATGTCAACAAAATAAATCTGCAAATCTGATATTTTATTATAAATATTAACACATAATTGTAGACTTATCAACCAATATATGTTACAATAAGGTCGACAACAGATAACGGCTATCCACAAATAATGAAAGGAATGGTAAAAATGAAAGTATTGTTAATCGGCGGCACAGGTACAATCAGCAGCGCAATAACCAGACTCCTCGTAAAAAAGGGTCACGAGGTATATATCCTCAACCGCGGCACACGCAACGATACTCTTCCTGAGGGCGTGAAAACAATCTGTGCGGACATCAACAACGAAGCGGAAGCCGCTGAAAAGCTTGCAGGAATGACCTTTGACGCTGTCTGCGACTTTATCGGATTTGTCCCTGCACAGCTTGAACGTGACTATCGCCTGTTCAATGGCAAAACAAAGCAGTTCCTCTACATCAGCTCCGCTTCGGCTTATCACAAGCCAGTGCGCCACTACAGAATTACCGAGGGAACAACTCTCGCAAATCCTTACTGGGAATACTCACGCAATAAGATTGCCTGCGAGGAGTACCTTATGAAAATGTACCGTGAAAACGGCTTTCCCGTAACAATTATCCGCCCAAGCCATACATACGACGAAAGAAGCGTGCCCCTCGGCGTACACGGAAACAAGGGCTGTTGGCAGGTACTGAAAAGAATGATTGACGGCAAGCCTGTTATCATTCACGGTGACGGAACAACCCTTTGGACAATTACATTCAACGAGGATTTCGCAGTTGCATTTGTTGGTCTTATCGGCAACCCACACGCAATTGGTGAAGCGTTCCACATTACAAGCGATGAAAGCGTGACCTGGAATCAAATTTACAAAGCAATTGCCGACAGCCTCGGTGTTGAACTAAAGCCGTACTACGTTTCCTCACAGATGCTCCACGAATTAAGTAATTACGATTTCCAGGGCGGACTTATCGGCGACAAGGCAAATACCGTTGTTTTCGACAACTCAAAGGTTAAAGCCGCTGTTCCCGAATTCAACGCAACAATCCGTGCCGAAGAAGGTATAAAGATTGCCGTTGAGTATATGCTTGCGCATAAGGAACTGCAGGTTGAAGACGAGGAGTTCGATAACTGGTGTGATAAGGTTATTGATGCAATGGAGAACCTGAAAAAGAATTTTTAACTTGTCTGCACGCTGATTTCGTGGTATAATATCTTCATTGAACAGGAAAAGAGGTATACTATGAAATTTGTAATTCAGCGTGTTACAAACGCTTCCGTAAAGGTAGACGGCGAAATCGTCGGCAAAATCGGCAAGGGATTTATGGTGCTCATCGGCGTGTCACAAACCGATACAACAGTTGAAGCCGACAGACTTATCAAGAAAATGCTTGGTCTGCGTATATTTGACGATGAGAACGGCAAAACCAATCTTGCTCTCGCAGATGTGGGCGGAGAGCTTCTGCTGATTTCCCAGTTCACCCTCTATGCCGACTGCAAGAAGGGTAATCGTCCTTCCTTCATCAACGCAGGTAAGCCCGATATGGCGAATGAACTTTACGAGTACATAATTGCCGAGTGTGCAAAGCAGTTCCATACCGAAAAGGGTATTTTCGGCGCAGATATGAAGGTTGAACTGCTTAATGACGGTCCGTTCACCATTATTCTTGACAGTGATGTAATTTAAGCCAAACAAAAAGTCACAGCACAAAAATGTACTGTGACTTTTTTTATTTCTTCCATGTATCAGGCAGGAACAATAACAGAACAGGGAACAGTTCAAGTCGTCCCGCAAGCATATCGAAAATCAGCATTGTTTTCGATACAGGGGAGAAGCCTGCGAAATTCCCCATAGGTCCAACCATATTGAGACCGGGACCAACATTGTTCAGACAGGTTGCAACAGAAGTGAAATTCGTTGTGAAATCGTGATTGTCAAAGGAAATGACAAGCAGAGAAAGAACGAAAA
This sequence comes from Oscillospiraceae bacterium, assembly GCA_018110825.1. Lineage (GTDB taxonomy): Bacteria > Bacillota > Clostridia > Oscillospirales > Ruminococcaceae > RGIG8773. The sequence continues at coordinate 91,676 of JAGBCL010000052.1, read as the reverse complement.
TCATTACCAGACAAACCATATAAACATTTACCGAACGCACAACCTCGTGCTCAACAGGACGTTTGTCAACAACAATTTTCTTGACCTGCTTCGGGTGAACAAGGTTCTGCAGTTCCTTGCCCATACTCTTGAAAAGAATGATAATTCTTGAAATTTTGATACCGCCGCAGGTGCTTCCCGCACAGCCGCCGACGAATGTAAGGATTACAACAAGACTTCGTGAAAGCTCAGGCCAGAGGTTAAAGTCAGTTGTTGCAAAGCCTGTTGTGGACATAACCGACGCAACAGTGAAGGCGGAGTGCCTTGCCGCCTCACCGAAGCTTCCGTACATATCAGAAATATTTACCGCAATAATTATCGCTGCAGTAATTGCAATTGCGAAAAACAGCCTTATTTCGCTGTTGAAAGCATCCTTGAAGCTACCCTTCATAATCAGATAGTAGCTGCTGAAATTTGTGGCAAACAGCATCATAAACACTGTAACAATTATCTGTACCGCAGGTGAAAAGCCGCCGAGGCTTGTATTCTTTACACCGAAGCCGCCTGTACCTGCTGTTGCAAAGGATGTATTGAGAGCATCAAAAACGCTCATATCCGCAAAAAGCAGTATCACGAATTCAGCAAGTGTCAGTACAAAATAAATCGAGTAAAGTAACATTGCGGTGGTACGCACCCTCGGAACAAGCTTGCTTACCGAAGGACCAGGGCTTTCCGCTTTCATCAGGTGCATATTCTGTCCGCCGCTGAGCTGCATAAATGCCATAATGAAAACCAGCACACCCATACCGCCTACCCAGTGAATGAAGCTTCGCCACATAAGTACGCATTTCGGCAGACTTTCAACCTCCGTGAGAATTGATGCACCCGTTGTCGTATATCCTGAAACTGTTTCAAAAAGTGCATCAATAAAGTGGGGGATTGCTCCCGAAAAAACAAACGGCATACAGCCCGAAAGGCTGAGTGCAATCCAACTCAGTGAAACAATAACAAAGCCTTCCCTTGCGTGAAGTTCGGTTTTTGCAGGTCTTTTAAGTACGTACAAACTGCCGATTGCCGCACTTATTCCTGCTGAAAGCAGAAAGGCAAGACCTGCTTTTTCTGTATAACACAGTGCCGTAATCATCGGTACAATCATAAACAATGCTGAGAAAATCAATATCCATCCGAGGATATATCTAATCATTCTGTAATTCATTTCAAACTCCGTTACATAAGAATATCATCAATATCATGAAGTGCCGCAACCCGTGAAACAATTACAACAGAGTCACCCTTTTGAATGGTATCATTACCTCTCGGGATAATAACCGTTTTTCCGCGGAAAATAGCCGCAATAAGCATGTCAGGCTTCAGCTTCAGCTCGGCAAGAGGCTTATCAGTAATTCCGGAGTTATCCTTGATAAAGAATTCAGCTGCTTCAATTTTACCCTTGATGACACTGTACAAGGTTTCAACATTGCTTCCGATAGTCTTTTTCATCGCACGTACATAACGCAGAATCATATCCGATGTGATATTCTTCGGATAAATAATAGTGTCAAGGTCAAGATGCTTTACAACATCGTCAAAATCAATACGATTGATTTTGGTAACAAGTTTGCCCTTGTTTATACTCTTTGCAAAAAGGGAAAGAAGAATATTTTCCTCGTCCATATTCGTAAGCGCAACAAATGCACCTGCTCCCTCAACGCCCTCTTCAATAAGTGTTTCACGTTCAGCGGCATCACCATTGATTACGATAACTTCAGGCCATAGTGAGCAAAGTTCCTCACAGCGCTTTCTGTCCTTTTCGATAATCTTTGCAGGGATACCTGCGCGGTGAAGTCTCTCACAAAGATAATAAGTAATCTCACCGCCGCCCACAATCATAGCATCCTTTACGGAATTGATTTTATATTTAATCTTGCGGAAAAAGTCGTTTGCGTTTCTTGGTGAAGCGATAATCGAAATAATATCCTTGCCCTCAAAGACAAAATCACCCTTTGCAATGAATGCGTCATCTTCACGTTCAACTGTACATACAAGTACATCACAATGGAATTTTGAAGCCATATCCTTTACTGCACAGCCAACAAGCGGACTTTCCTCAGGCAGGCGGAATTTCAGCATTTCAACCTTGCCCTTGACAAAAGTATCAATCTTGATAGCCGACGGAAAACGGAGTACACGGTCAATTTCCGCAGCCGCAGCAGCTTCGGGGTTAATAACCATAGCAAGACCGAGCTCCTCCTTTAAATACGGAGCTTCCAAACTGTATTCAGGACTTCTTACACGGGCAATGGTATGACAGTTACCAGCTTTTTTAGCAATCAGACAGCATAGCAGATTGAGTTCGTCCGAGCCTGTTACCGCAATGAGGAGGTCAGCACCTTTGATGCCTGCTTCCTGCTGTTTCAGGTGGGTAGCACCATTCCCAACAACTCCCATAACATCGAAACGGCTTGATACGTCATTTACGATTGACCCGTCAAGGTCAATAACGGTAATATTGTTGTCTTCCTCGTTAAGCTCCTGAGCAAGAGTCTGACCGACTTTGCCACAGCCAACAATAATAATATTCATAAATAATAAACCTCTGATAGCAATTAATGTTATAATAGAATTATACCCTAAACAGAATTAAAGTCAAGGCTTTTTACACTTTTTTTACCATTGCTTTTACAGCAGGATATTGAAATACGGCGGAATAGCTGTTATAATGATATAAAATGAATTTTGGGAGAAATTTTATATGAATAACAAGCTTTCCGTGTTCTATGAGCATATATTTGAAGCCTCTGAGCAAAGCAGTTCAACTGTCACTGAAATGCTGGAATACGCAGTAAAATGCGGTATTGACGGTCTGGAGTGCGATTTGTGGAGACTTGAGGAAAAAGAGCAGGTGAAATACCTTTTTGACAGCTGTGGAGTAAGGGTTTCTTCAATATACAATTTCTTCGATTTCCCACACGAGGATAAGAATAACTGCGAAATAAAGTACCGTAAACTGCTTGAAACTGCCGCCTATTTCGGTACGGATAAGGTGCTGTGTGTGCCGGGATTTATGGATGATAACGAGCAGATGAGCGAGTGCAGAAAGATTGTTGCCGAACGTCTTAACGAAATGTGCATTGCCGCAAAGGAATACGGCGTAACCGTAACTCTCGAAGATTTTGACGACGTAAAATCACCATGCTGTACAACTGAAGGACTGCTTTACTTTATGCAGAATGTAAATGGTCTGAAATATACCTTTGATACAGGCAATTTCCAATATTGTCTTGAAAATGCCGAGAAAGCGTATGATGTGCTCAAGGATTACATTGTCCACGTTCATCTCAAGGACAGAAGCTATAATTCTGCAAATTCTGACCTTAACAATACAAACGGAAAAGCTGATTTGTCAGGTGCGGTAATGTATCCGTCAATCGTGTGCGATGGTGTAATCGGAATTGATAAGCTTATTGAAAAGCTTGTGGCAGACGGCTACAACGGGAGATTTGCAATCGAACATTTCGGTGCCGTAAATCAGGCTGAATATATGAAAAAATCCGCAGAAAATATCAGAAAGGTGCTGAAAAAATGATAAGAGTAACCGTGTGGAACGAATATCTCCACGAAGTAAATCAGCACGAGGTTGCCGAAATCTATCCCGACGGCATCCACGGCTGTATAAAAGCTTTCCTTGAAGCAAACCCCGAAATCACCGTGAAAACCGCAACCCTTGCTATGGGAAATCAGGGTATTTCCGAGGAAATACTGAATGAAACCGATGTCCTGATATGGTGGGGACATATGGCTCATGACAAGGTAAGCGACGAAACCGCACAGCTTGTACAGAAGCACGTCCTTGCTGGAATGGGTCTTATTGCACTCCATTCCGCACACCACAGCAAGCTCATGAAGCTTCTTATGGGAACAACCCTCAACCTTAAATGGCGACACGGCGACCGTGAGCGTGTATGGTGCATCAACCCGTCGCACCCTATTGCAAAAGGCATACCCGAGCAGTTTGTTCTTGAAAAAGAGGAGATGTACGGCGAACCGTTTGATATCCCCGAGCCTGATGAAACCGTGTTTATGGGCTGGTTTGCTGGGGGAGAGGTGTTCCGCAGCGGAGTAACCTTCCGCCGTGGCAAGGGCAGGATTTTCTATTTCCAGCCCGGGCACGAGGAGTATCCCATCTACCACGATAAAAACGTGCAGAGGGTAATTGAAAACGCTGTATTCTGGACTTGCGGAAACAGCGAAAGAACGGAAATTACCTGTGAAAATCCTGAACCGCTTGAAAAATAAACGTCAACGGAGGTATCATTATGATTAACCTTTCCAACCTTAACCAGTACCGCGAAAGCGAATTTATAGAAGCAAAGAAGGCTCTCGGCGGTATACCCGAAAGCCTGTGGGAAACCTATTCCGCCTTTGCAAATTCCTGCGGCGGAGTAATTCTGCTTGGCGTCCGTGAAGACCCAGACCGTACTCTCCACGCTGTAAATCTTCCCGCACCGAAAGCAATGGTGCGTGATTTGTGGGAGGACTTTAACAACCCCGACATCGTCAGCGTGAACATCCTTACCGAAGAGGATATCACAGTCGAGGACCTTGACGGAAAGCATATTATCGTTGTTAATGTGCCGCCTGCCGAAAGAAAGGATAAGCCCGTATATATCGGTAGGGATATTTTCAAGGGCACGTATTGCCGCATAGGCGACGGCGATTTTCGTTGCAGCGAGGAAGAAATCCGTGAAATGTTAAGACAGCGGGAGGAATAAAGATGAAAGTACTTGTAGTGTATTGCCACCCCAGCCATAACAGCTTTACATATCAGGTCAAGGAAGCCTTTCTGAAAGGACTTTCCGATGCGGGACACGAATATACAGTTTCAGATTTGTATGCAATGAATTTCAACCCTGTTTTTTCCGAAGCAGAGTACCTCCGTGAAGCCTTTTACAATCTTTCTGCACCAATTCCCGAGGACGTTATTGCTGAACAGGATAAGATAAACAATGCCGACGCAATTGCTTTTATCTATCCCGACTTTTGGACGGATGCCCCCTCTTTGCTTGCAGGCTGGTTTCAGCGTGTGTGGACTTACGGCTTTGCATACGGAGATAACCGTACAATGAAAACACTTGACAAGGCTCTTTTCCTCGTAACAATGGGCGGATGTATTAAGGACAAGCACCGTATTGACCAGGTTGAAGCTATGAAAACAGTTATGCTTGGTGACAGAATAAGTGACCGTGCAAAAGAAACCGAATTTGTGGTGTTTGATGAGATGACACGCGGCTACGGAAATGACGGAAAGCGTGACGGCAACACAGAAAAGTTTGTTAAGGAGGCTTATGACTATGGATATAATTTCTGAAATCAATGACGATTTTGAACTTTACAACAAGGCTTACGATATAATCAGGGAAGCCGTTGACAACGGCGATACAGCAGGCGTGAATATGCTTGTAATAAAGGACGGATATGAAAAATGCTACTGCGAATACGGTATGCGTGATATTGAAAACAGCCTGCCTATTCAGCGTGACACGATTTTCAGGCTATATTCTCAAACAAAGCCTGTGACAGCCGCCGCTGTAATGCTCCTCGTGTCAAGGGGCAAGGTGGATTTGTCAGCGGATATTGCGGATTATCTCCCCGAATTTGCGGAGCAGTACGTCAACAGCGACGGAGACCGCAAACCCGTATCACGCAGAATAACCGTCCGCGACCTGATGAATATGACCTCGGGACTTGCATATCCCGATGATAGATTTGTTGGAGGAAAGCAGTCGGGCGAAATGTTCTGGAAAATGGAACAGCGCCTTTATACCGATAATCCCGCAACAACCGCAGAATTTGCACAAATGGCTTCAAAGCTTGACTTGTGCTTTGAGCCTGGTTCACAGTTTCTATACGGCATTTCCGCCGACGTTCTCGGTGCACTTGTTGAAAGGGTAAGCGGAGTAACTTTCGGAGAGTTCCTTCGTACGGAATTTTTCGAGCCGCTGGAAATGTATGACACGGACTTCTATGTTCCGCAGGATAAACAGCACCGCCTTGCAAAAGTCTACAACTACGGTAAAAACGGACTTGAGGAGTGCATTACAAATCACCTCAGCCTGCGCTATATGAGAGATGTTCCTGCCGCATTTGAGTCAGGCGGAGCAGGCCTTTGCTCAACACTGGACGATTACTCTCACTTTGCTACAATGCTTATGAATGGGGGTACATACAACGGCGTAAGAATTCTCCCTGAAGCCGCTGTAAAGCAGCTTACCACAACCTGCTTTGCACCTGAATTGAAAAAGTATTTGTACTCAGGCTGGGACTGGCTCAGCGGCTATTCCTACGGCAACCTTATGCGTATCTGTACCGACGAAACTCAGACCTCAGTATTCTCAGCAAAGGGCGAGTATGGCTGGGACGGCTGGCTTGGTACATTCTTCTCCAACGAGCCGCAGCACGGCATAACTCTGCTTGTAGGCTTGCAGCAGGTAGGCATCGGCAGAGCAGGTACACTTATCAGAAAGCTGAAAAATCTTACAATGAGTGAGCTTGTGTAAAAACAACCGCTTCGGTATGTCACCGAGGCGGCTGTTTTGGGTTATAAAATAATTTTTGCAGTAAATTTTCCTCCCGAAGCAGCAGCTTCAAGCCTGAATTTGTGAAGCAATGCAATATTCTTCACAATTGCAAGTCCCATTCCGCTGCCCTTGCGGTCACTTCGGCTTGCATCTGCCTTGCCGAATACCTTGCAGAAATCCTCAGTGACGCCCTTCAAATCAGCCGCACAACTGTTGGAAATGCGGAAACATTTGTCATCTGCAATAATTTCAACCTGTCCGCCGTCAGGTGTGTATTTCACAGCGTTGGATATCAGATTTTCAACCGCCCTCGAAATCAACTCACGGTCAGCCTTGACGGTGCACTTTCCGTTTACGGACACCGCAATGCTCCTGTCATCAAAATCAGCCTTGTATTTGACAAGAAGCTCATTTGCAAGAGCAACCATATCGATATCTGTCTTGTTCAGCTTGCTGTCCTGCTCCTCAATTTTGGCAAGTTCCAGCGTGCCCGTGATAATCTCATTCATATACCGTACATTTTCAATAACAGCGTCAGCGTAGTAATCACGCTTCTCCGAGTGAACATTGCTTTTCAGATTTTCCGAGTAGCCCATAATCGCAGTAAGGGGAGTCTTTAAATCGTGAGCAAGTGCCGAGGTCATATTGCGGCGGTATTCATCAATTTCGTATTGTGTGCGGTACTTGTTGTAGGCAATCAACGAAAGAATTACCGAAAGTGCAATTCCGATAAGCAGACCGACAGTCCAGATAATCACTACAGCATAGCCGCTTGTTTTGGAGAAATCATAGGAATAAATGCAGTCGAACAGGTATGTTCCCTCGTTTAATGAGAAGTAATATGTGCTGCCAAGGACTCTTTTGTCTGTGCCATATGTTGGAACAACATTTTTAAAATGAGTGTCAAGGCTTTCATTGGAAAAACCAAATGAAAGCATATCATCTTTCAGAGCTGTCAATAAATAATTTATTTCTGAATCGTGTTCGGAGTTTTCAGGAATACCAACGGAAACAATTTCATTGCTTGTTGCATCTGAAACTGCAAAAACAAGATGAAAATTCTCCGCTTCTGTACATTCTTGGAAACCTGTTTCCGTGAATGTAGTTGTCCATAAATCAAGCGCTGTTATGTCGTCCTGGCAATAATCGCTGAGGTCAGGCAGCTGCTTGGTAAAATTATAATAAATGCCGTCAACATCACTTTGAATACGCTTATCAACAGCATAACTGCAAAATGCTGAAGAAAGTGCGCAAATAACAATAACCACCGCCATTATTGGCACCATACGTCTGATAAGAAACCTCGAATATTTAAGTTTTTTCATACTAACCCTTCCCGAGCATTACTCCGTCAGCTTGTAGCCCTTTGAGATAACGGTCTTAATCTGACCGCCTGCCTCACCGAGTGCCTTGCGAAGCTTCTTGATGTGATTGTCAACAACCCTGTCGCTGCCGAAAAAATCGTATCCCCACACACGGTCAAGCAGCGTGTCACGGTCTGCAACACAATTCTTATGCTCAATCAAATATTTCAGAAGCGCAAATTCCTTAGGTGCAAGCTCAACTGTATTCCCGTCAACAGCCGCTTCAAATGTCACAAGGTTAATGCTTATTCTTCCGCAGACGATTTCCTTGCTGATAACCATTCCCTTTGCACGCTTCAGCAACGCGTTAACCTTAGCGTACAGTTCAGCAGGAGAGAACGGTTTTATCATATAATCGTCACAGCCAAGTTCGTAGCCGTGAAGCAGGTCAGCCTCAGTTGCCTTTGCCGTGAGAAACAACACAGGAACAATACTTTTCCTGCGGATTTCCCTGCAAAGCGTGAACCCGTCAACGTGAGGAAGCATAATATCCAGCATAACAAGGTCAAACTCCTCATACTGTATAAGCTCAAGCCCTTCTTCACCGTCAGCCGTTGTAACAAGCGTGATTTCACCGCCGCTTTTGTCGGAAAAATAATCCTCGATAACTTCACGTATCTGTTGGTCATCCTCTACAAGCAGGATTCTGTATGACATTTTCGCACCCCATTTTCTTCTGATGTATGTATCTTAACACAGCAATATGTCCTTTGTATATCCATAGTTAATATTTTAGAATAAGTGCCGTAATTTGTCAATAATCACCATAATCCTATTTGACATAATTTTTTCGCCGTGTTATAATTTAACAAATACTACAACCGAAAGAAGGGCAGCTATGAGCCGAATACTTATCGTCGAGGACGACCACGAAATCAATAAGCTTCTTGCAGATTTCCTGCAAAAGAACGGGTACGAAACCGACTCCGCAGAGGACGGCGGAAAAGCGTCACTGCTTCTGCGCAAACAGGATTTTGACCTTGTGCTTATGGACCTCATGCTGCCATATAAAAGCGGCGAGCATCTTATAAAGGAATTTCGTGAGTATTCACAGATACCCGTAATCGTCCTTTCCGCAAAATCAATGATGGAAACACGCCTTGAAGTCCTTCGTCTCGGAGCTGACGATTATATTCTCAAGCCTTTTGACCTGAATGAAGTGCAGGTGAGAATTGAAGTCGTGCTCCGAAGAAGCGGAGCAGGTACTTCTCTATCAAGCGGAACAATTTCCTGTGGCAATTTGTGTTTCAATACAAATGAAAACTCCGTTACATATCAAGGTAAAACAGTTGCCCTTACCGCCAAAGAACTTATGCTTCTGAAGCTTTTTATGGAGCATCCGCAAAAGGTTTACACAAAAGCAAATCTCTACGAGTCCGTGTGGAATGATACCTATTATTATGAGGACAACACCATAAACGTTCACGTCAGCAACCTGAGAAGCAAGCTGAAAAAGGCTACAGGTAACGACTATATCGAAACAGTGTGGGGTATCGGCTATCGCCTGAAAGGGGAATAATATGGTAATTGCTGTAATAATTTCCGTAGTCCTCGCAATCGTAGTTATAGCTCTTGCGGTGCATCTGTTGTCACTGAAAAGCGAAATGCGTAAACTGAAAAAAGAACTTGCATTAACCCGTGACAAGAACTACAACCGTCAGTTGACCGTGTCCCTTATCGATAAGGATTTTTCCGCACTTGCCACGGAGTTGAATAAGAATCTCGATTATCAGAAGCAGATGAAGCTCCAGTCAGAACGTGCCGAACGAAATCTGAAGCAGTCCGTTTCCGATATAGCCCACGATTTGCGCACTCCTCTTACCGTTATTAAGGGCAATCTGCAAATGTTGGAAGGCGAGGAAAAGCTGTCCGAAAGAGGAATGGAGTACCTGCGTGTGTGCAGCGAAAAATCTGAGGCTATGAAGCAGATGGCTGATGAATTCTTCGAGCTGTCCGTGCTTGAAAGTGACAGCACCGAAACAACTCTTTCAAAGGTCAATATCACCAATCTGCTTATGCAGTTCATAGCCGACAACGAAGCGGTAATCCGAAGCTGCCGCCTTAACCCAGATGTGATATTTCCTGAAAAAACTGTCTTTGCACAGGCCGATGAGCAGCTTCTGATGCGTATGTTCAGCAATCTGCTTAATAATATTGTCAAGTACGCTGAGCACGACTTTACAATTGCACTTGAGACAGAAGACAACAAGTGCAGAGTAAGCTTTTCAAATCCCGTGAACAGCGGAAACATTGATGTTGAGCACCTTTTCGACCGTACCTACCGTGCCGACAAATCCCGTCACGGAACAAGTGCTGGACTGGGACTTTACATTGTAAAGCTTCTTGCCGAAAAGCAGGACGCAGAGGTGGATGCAAAGCTTGAAAACAACGTGCTGAAAATAAGTATTGCATTAAATATAACATAATCAAGCCGCCTAGCGCGGCTTTTGTGTTTAAATGAGAATATGAACTTTTTGTAAACATTAAGAAATTTAAGAAATTCTTTAAGAATTGATTTTACAATAAAAATACAATCACAAAAACCGTACAGAAAGGGTTGTAAATATGAGCGAGATAATTATTGATGTGAAAAATCTTGATAAGCAGTATATGAAGCAGAAAGCTGTTGATAACGCAAGCTTTCAGATAAAAGAGGGAATGATTTGCGGACTTATCGGACCAAACGGAGCAGGTAAGACAACTATTATGAAAATGCTCGGCGGACTTTCCCTTCCAACAGGCGGAAGCCTTGAAATCTACGGAGCAAGCGATGAAAACGGACTTGCCCACGCAAGAAGCCGTATGAGTTTTATGATTGAAACACCTTACGCAAAGGAAAAGCTTTCCGCAAGGGAAAACCTCGAAAAACAGCGTTTGCAGAAGGGTATACCCGACAAAAAGCGTATTGACGAGGTGCTTGAAATTGTAGGACTTTCCGATGTGGGTAAGAAGCCCGTAAAGAACTTTTCTCTCGGTATGCGTCAGCGCCTGGGTATCGCAAACGCACTTATGACAAAGCCTGAAATTATGGTGCTTGACGAGCCTGTAAACGGACTTGACCCCGAGGGTATCGTTGAAATCCGTGAGCTTCTGCTGAAGCTTAACCGCGAGGAGCATATCACAATACTCATTTCCTCCCATATCCTCAGCGAGCTTTCACTTCTTTGTACCGATTACCTTTTCATCAACAAGGGTAAGCTTCTGCAGGCTGTTTCCGCTGAGGAGCTGAAAAAGCTCTGCCGTGAGTATTACCGTATCAGCACCGACAACAACTCTCTTGCCGCAGCAATTCTTGAAAACAAACTTGGCATTACCCAGTTTGACGTTGACAAGGACGGCAGTATCCGACTTTATGAACAGCTTGACAATATGTACAACGTATCCAAAACACTCTTTGAAAACGGAGTTGTGCCTGTGGTGCTCCATATCAACGAAGCTAACCTTGAACAGTACTATATGAATATGGTGGGTGAAAATTGAAAACCTGAGGTTTTCAACTATGAGTTTTGTTTCTTCGGCTAAAGCCTCGATTTGCTGACGCAAACCACAAAACTCGGAAAGGAAAGGTTATTTAAAATGCGTAATATTATAAAAGCTCTGAATTATCAGACAAGAACTGATAATGTTACATATTATTCTATATTGCTGGCAATTTTTTTAACAATTTTCGGTATGTTGGATTTTGATATGACCGGAAGTGAGTATGTGGCTTTGAATGGGGAAAGTATTTCATTACTGCCTGTGTTTTTAATCCTTATGCTTGGCGTAAGAATACTCGGTTGGGACTATGCCGACAAGACAATGAACTACGAAATCCTGTCGGGACATCACCGCCGTGAGGTCTATTTTGCAAGAGTAATCGTGGCACATATCTGGTGTATTGCATTCTGCGTTGGCTTTATGCTTCTTCCCATAATTATTTTTACACTTATCAACGGTTGGGGCACAACAATGGATTTCGGCGGAATGGCACTCCGCTTCGCACTTGCAATTTTCCCGATGATAAGAATTGTGTGTCAGTATGTATTGCTGGTATTCCTCGTTAAAAGTGCCTATATTGCCTGGGCGGCAGGATATTTGTTATCGATGTTTTCAATGTTTATACCAATGCTTTTTGAAGAATTGATGCAAATCAAATTCACATATCAGTTTGCCAATACAAACCTTATGAAGCTTTTCACATTCAATCAGAGCATAGGCTATGTAAACGGCGAGGACGTAACAATCTACCACACTGAGCTTGACCCGTCTGTGATAATCGGAACAATCGGTGTGTCGGTTGCAGTAAGCGTAATTTGTCTTGTTCTTGGTTATATTATATTCAGAAAAAGCGACGTAAACTGATAAGGAGGAAAATCTGAAATGAAAAACATCATCAAATCACAGCTTTATCAGTTACGCAAGGAACGTCTTGTATGGCTTGTTTACATCGGCTTGCTTCTTATGCCAATTGCAAATATTTTTTTACAAGGTGAACTGACCTTGGAGGGAGATTATCCCACACAAGCTTTCCTTGCTGAAAACGGATTTTTTTACGTATTTATCTCACTGATGTTTCTTTTCACCATTGCAGGCTTTGCAGGTTGCGGTGACTTCCTGGACAAAACCGTAAACTACGAGCTTATGACAGGTCACAAGCGTATTGAGGTTTATCTCGGCAGAGTTATTCCGTGTCTTATCGTCGGAGTAATCGGCTTTGCGGTAATGACAGCCCTGCCACTTATCATCAACACGGCTATGCACGGCTGGGGAACAAAGCTTGACGTTGGCGAAATGGTGCTTCGTTATTGCCTTCTTGTTTTCCCCATTATAAGAATTCTCTGCACAGCACTTTTCTTAGTGTTCGTGATAAAAAATCCTTATATAGTAATGGCACTGGGTTACTTTGCGTTTATGATTGGCGGAACAAGTGCAAGCATGTTCAAGCTTGGAATGTCACCAATTCTCGGCATTACCAATATAAATATGCTCTGTATTTTTGACAGCTGGTATACCTACGGTCTGGACGGAAAAATGAACTACATCTATGAAGCGCCACTTTCCGCAGGAGAAATCGCAAGCACAATCATTGTATCGCTTGTAGCAAGTGCAATTTTCCTTTACCTTGGCTATGTGTACTTCCACAAGGACGACCTTAATTGAAATCGGAGGGTGAATTATGAATTACTTTGATATATTGATTATTATAATTAACCTTGCCGCAATTGCAGGTCTGTATTTTCTTGCAGGGTACGCAACAAGGGTTATCAGCACAAAATGGCGCATCTGCTACATAATCCCCGCAGTTGTCTGCCTTGCTATTGTAGCACTCAAAGGCTACGATGCTTGTATGCTTCCTGCATATATCGGTTCACTTCTGCCGATTGCAGGCTTTATCAACGAAAAGGAAAAGGTGCGTAAGCTTTCAAGCATTACTTCAGCAGTCCTGATTGTAATCGCCGTGCCGATATGTCTGCTTAACAAAAGCTACCGTGCTGCAGATTATGTTCAGGATTTCAAGGACGGTTTTGAATGTATGCAGAAGCATTATGTTCTCGCTGAACACAAGGGCGCAGACTGGGACGAACTTTACGATAGGTATCTCCCGATGTTCAAGGAAGCAAACCGTGAACAGGATGAAGTTGCAAACTATATTGCCTGGATGAAGTTCTGTGCCGAATTCCACGACGGTCACGTGGGTTATGTTCCTAACAAAGTTGAAGATATTGAAGACGAAATGAAAAATCGTCTTTACGGCAATGACTACGGACTTTCCCTCGTGACACTCGCTGATGGAAGAATTGCCGCAGTAAGCGTTGATGAAACACTTTCACAGTATGGAATTACAACAGGTACAATCATCACAAAATGGGACGGCGCAGACCCTCTTGAAGTGGCAAGAAAGTCTGAATATTTTTCAGCAGTAACCTTTGCTGACCGTGACAATGAAGCTTTCTACCTTGCAACTTTTGCAGCTGGTGTGGGTGGCGAAAGCGTAACAGTTACATACCTTGACGAAAACGGCGTCGAAAAGGAAGCCCTACTCCCGAAGCTTGGAAGCTATGTTGAACGTGCAGAAGAAACCCTGAAAATCCTCAACGGCGGTGTTGAAACGGGACATCTTATGTGGGCGGATATTGACGAGAAAACAGCCTGCCTGCGTATCAAGGCAATGATGTTTGACACTGATTCCGCTGAAAGCGGAGATTTCTCCAAAATGAAAAACGGAATCATCGAAAAGCTTGATGAATACCGTGCAAAAGGCGTGGAAAATATTGTTCTTGATATGCGCGGCAACAGCGGCGGCGATAGTCAGGTTGTAAAGGCAATTGCTGAAATTTTTGCACCTGAGGGCGAGCATTACTACGCAACTGACGGCAAATGGGACGACGAGGCAGGCTGCTACCTTACCGACCCTGAAACAGGAAAATTTGCCGAGGGTAAGAAGCATTACTTTACTGGTAAAAATCTCTGGGACGGAAACATAATTATTCTTGTCAACGCAACCAGTGTAAGTGCCGCAGACCATCTTACCTATGTAATGCAGGGAATGGAAAATGTAACCGTGTTTGGTTTTACCGAGCCAAACGGTTCCTCACAAGGCATCGGCGGAATCAAGCTTGAAAACGGTCAGTTTGTTTTCTCCAACGCACTTCTCCTCGATGAAAACGGCGATGTCCTCATCGACTCAGGCTCAGATTACGAAAGCGGTAACGATATTGACGTGAGAGTTTCTCTTGACGAAGCAGCAATCGAATCACTCTTCATCAACGGTGAGGATTATCTTATGGAGCAGGCTCTTGCATATTTTGAATAGATACTTGCAGAACAAAAGCTGAAGCTTATGGAATACAGTGAAAAAGGCTGGAAATTAATTTTCCAATGTGATATAATGTCAGTAATAATTATTGATATAGGGGGTAATCACAAATGCCATTCACTATAATCAGAAACGATATTACTAAAGTAAAAGCTGACGCCGTAGTAAATGCCGCAAATAATACCTTGCTTGGCGGCGGAGGCGTTGACGGTGCAATACATCGTGCCGCAGGAGCAGAGCTGCTGAAGGAATGTATGACTCTCGGCGGATGCGAAACAGGTCAGGCTAAAATCACCAAAGGGTACAAAATGCCTTGTAAATACATAATCCATACCGTTGGCCCTATATGGCAGGGCGGTGGCAGCAACGAAGAAAAGCTGTTGTATTCCTGCTATGAAAAGTCTTTGCAGTTAGCAAAGGAACACGGCTGTGAGTCTGTAGCATTTCCGCTTATTTCATCAGGTATATATGGCTATCCGAAGGATGCGGCATTGCAGGTTGCGACCTCAGCAATAAATGATTTTCTTGCTGATAATGATATGGACGTAACTATGGTGGTGTTTGATAAGGCTGCTGTTATGGTCAGTGAAAAGCTTCTGAACAGCGTACAGAAATATATTGATGATAATTATGCTGAAGAACATGCTGACCATTACAGACGTTCTGAAAGAATGTTCGGTGCTTTGCCTAAACTGACATCGGTATTCAAAGCACCGGAAAGCGCACAGGCTGTATTATCGGATATCTGTGAGGACAGCTGTGAGATGTTTGATGTGCTTGATGAATCATTTTCACAGGCATTGCTGCGAATGATAGATGAGAGGAACTATACCGACGCTCAGGTTTACAAAAAGGCAAACATAGACCGCAGGCTGTTTTCAAAAATACGCAGTGATGTCAATTATAAGCCTAAAAAGCAGACAGCTGTTGCGTTCGTAATTGCTCTTGAACTGGATATCGAAGAAGCAAAGGAACTGCTTGAAAAAGCTGGCTACACGCTTTCAAACAGCATAAAGTTTGACGTAATAATCAAGTATTTCATTGAGAATAAGATGTATGATATTTACAAAATCAATGAAACCTTGTTTGCTTTTGACCAGACTCTGATTGGTGTTTAAATGTCGCTTTGAAAGCGACCTATAATCCCTCCGTATGATGTACAATAAAGGTACAAAAGATAACTGACAAGCAGTTTTCTTAAAAACATACGGAGGGATTTTTTATGAGAAAGAATTTTACTGAAATCGTGTTTATCCTTGACGAAAGCGGTTCTATGGCAAATCTTAAATCCGATACAATAGGTGGCTTCAACAGCCTTATCGAAAAGCAGAGAGATGAGGAAGGCGAGGCAGTTGTATCAACAGTCCTTTTCAATAATAACAGCCGTGTCATTCATGACAGAGTGCCCCTTGACAAGATTGAGAAGATGACTGGCAAGGATTACTGCCCGAATGGTTGTACAGCATTGCTTGACGCCGTTGGTGATGCGGTTAAACACATAGGAAACGTTCACAAGTATGCACGTGCAGAAGATGTTCCCGAACATACTCTGTTTGTTATCACAACAGACGGTATGGAGAATGCAAGCCGACGTTATTCCGCAGGTGCTGTAAAGAAATTAATCAGCAGACAGCAGGAAAAGTATGGCTGGGAATTTGTTTTCCTCGGTGCAAATATTGATGCGGCTGAAACCGCAGAAAGTATTGGCATAAGCCGTGAAACAGCGGTGGATTATCACTGTGATGTAATGGGCAGCGAGGTTCAGTACGATACAATGTGTGCCGCTGTAACAAGCGTGAGAAAGGGAAAAAAATTATCAAGTTCACTCGGTTGGCGCAAAGCTGCCGACGAAGATTTCCACGGAAGAAAGTAAATAATTGCAAGTGTAAAAACTAAAGCTATCCGATTATTGGTCGGATAGCTTTACTTTTATGCTTTGAGAATTGCATTGGCATTTATTGATTTTATAATCTTCATAATATCAACCCATACAACAGTATCAGCAAATATATCGGCAACGTCACCCTTATCCGTGAACGGCGAATCCTGAAGAACTGAGAAGTCCTTCATCATTCCATTTTGCACGATATAGTTGATAATCTGATTTACGAAATAAATCTGTCTCTCGTCAAGATTTACGTCATTCAGATATTTTGAAAAGGCTTCCTTTGCCGAATTCATATCAAGCCCAATGATCTCGCGAACCAGTTCACCAAGAGGCTTGTCCTGATATTCATTCTGATAATCCTCCTTTGTGCCCACTTCAGACCAGAGTATTTTCTCCAGCTCCGTAATATCGGCATCTGTAAGCGGTTGATTGGTATGAAGCTTTTCAATCACAGCATTGTCAGCGTGCTGACGAATGTAATGATTTACCTTCAGTTTGTAGTTCTGCAGCTCATCACTGCTGAGGTCGGATTCATTCCACTCCAGAGAAAGAATATCATCATCAATATCCGAGTAGTATACAGGATCTTCATCGTGAGGAATATACTTCATCAAGTCACGGAGTTTTTCACGGATTATCTCAAATTCATTAATGCCCGCATTCTCAATATAATCCGTATTAAGAAGCTCCCTTAGAAAATCAGCCTGCTCCATTACAGCAGGAATCGTCCCGACCTTTGAAACAGCTCTTGCCTTGCGTTTCAGATCTCTGATACCTATCGTATATTTTGTGCCCGCCGCACAGCCGAGCTCTATTCCGTACATGAGAGCATCAAAACGAACAGCGTTGATTTCGTCCTCAATCGGCAGAATAAGCGGAGCAACCTCTTCGGAAAGATGATACAAATCCGTCGCATTAAGTGTTTCAAAGCTCTTTTTGTCAGAATACTGTTCCACATAACGCAGATGCAGCTGTACAGAGAAATTGTCCTTGTTAAGCTGTGAAATCTGACCTGTAACATCATCAATCAAACTGTTTCTGAATTTTGTCAGCTCATCAGTGCAGCAGGAAACGTCCTGAAGCTTGTAGATAATCTGAACCTTCAGATTGAAAATTCGTTCCTGTACAGAAGATGCCGTCGGTACTTCGTTTCCCTTTTTGTTCATACGGAAGAAATCAAAGTTGCTGCAGAAATCAAATATATAGAATTTGTCTTTATCCTTTCCGTCAAGCAGCTTCGGACAAAGACGTGTGCCTCTGCCTATCATCTGCCAGAACTTCGCCCTGCTCATAACCTTCTTGAAGAAAACAAGATTAAGAACCTCAGGTACGTCAATACCAGTGTCCATCATATCAACGGAAACAACTATCTGCGGAAGCTTCATAGGGTCGGAAAATTCGTCAATAAGACTCTGCGCATAGCTTGTGTAATTGTCAACAACACGGCAGAAACTTTGCTTTGCAAGATTCGGGTATTCCTCATTGAATACATTGTAAATTTCCTCTGCGTGCTTGTGATTCTTTGCAAAAATAATCGTCTTGCCGATTTTGTTTCCGTAATCAATCTTTATGCCATGCTCCATAAGAATAGCAAGTACATGTCGGATAGTGTCCTTGTTGAAGATTTTTTCGTTGAGGGCAGCACTGTCAATAAACTCAGGAATTTCACCATCTTCTGATGCAAACAGCTCCTCATACTGTTCCTTGTCCTCATCAGAAAGGTCGTCGTAAACAATGCCCTGCTCCATAAGCTTCAGCTCGGTTTCAATCGTCACAAAGTCAACAAGATAACCGTCCTGAACAGCCTGAGCAAGCTCGTAGCCGTAAGTCGGTACACCATTTTCAAGCTCAAAAATTCCGTATGTGTTCTTGTCGATTTCATCTCTTGGAGTAGCCGTAAGCCCCACAAGATGAGCGTCAAAATAATTGAAGATGTCCCTGTATTTGTTGTAAATGCTTCGGTGAGCCTCATCACAGATTATAAGGTCAAAATGCCCCACCGTGTAAAGCCGTCCGTCGTTTTCGTCACGGGTGCTGTCAATGCAGTTCATCATCGTCTGATAGGTTGAGAAAACGCCTCTCGCGTTGAAATTCTCCTTGTCCTCGCAAAGATTTACAACCGAAAGATTAGGCAGCAGATTGACAAAAGCACGTTTCGCCTGAGTAACAAGACTGTTTCTGTCAGCAAGGAACAGCACATTCTTCACCCAGCCGTGACGGATAAGTACGTCCACAAGCGAAATAACCGTTCTTGTCTTGCCCGAGCCTGTCGCCATAACCAGCAAAGCCTTTCTGCGGTTTTCGGAATCAAACGCATTGCAGACCGACTTGATAGCTTCCTTCTGATAATAGCGTCCTGAAATCTCATCATTGATAGAAATATTCGCAAGACTAGTCCGCATAGTAAGCTTGTTGAATTCCTTTTCAAGGTCACGCTTGGAGTAAACCCCGCTTACCTTGCGTTCAGGGTAATACTTGTCATTCCAGATACGTGTGTCAAAACCATTTGTAAGGAAAATCACAGGACGTCTGCCGAATTTCTTTTCCAGCAAATCAGCGTAAAGCTTAGCCTGCTGACGTCCCTCAGCAACATCCTTGCAGGTCTTTTTTGCCTCAACAACAGCAAGCGGCTTTCCGTCATCGCCGAAAAGAACGTAATCAGCATAACCCACACCGCTCTTGTTTGGCATACCTTCAAGCTCATATTCATTGTACCAGTTCTTGTTTTCAACCCAGCCCGCATCTTCAAGCATAGTATCAATATAGATTTTGCGGGTGCTCTTTTCAGACAGGTCAAGCGGCTTCGGAACATAAGTCTGTACCTGTTCCTGACGCTTCTTTGTAAGCTCCTCTTTCAGTGCCTTGTTCTCAGCAATAAGCTTCTCCATGTCCAGCTCAAACTCAGTCTGCTTTGGAGCAGGTTCTTTTTGTTTCAGCAGTTCGCGGTTGAAATCAGCCTCAACGTATGTATCAGGATTGCCGTAGCAGTACGCAACAAAATCAAGGAAGTAGAAAAGATTTTCAAGTGCAAGCTCAGCCTGTTCAGGCTTGATTTTCTTGGAAGTGTGAGCAGAGTTGTTGCCAAGGATACGGATAAAATCAATTCTCTGTAGAATATCCTTGCCAACGATTTCCTTGAACAGCGGCGTGTTGATAAGGCTGACGAAATTGTCCTGATAAGGCTTTTTCAGCTCCTTGTCAACGGAATACATCCACTTCACAGCAAACTCCGCCGCCCTGCGGATGTTGAACACGCAGGAGGAAATGTCAATATTGAACAGCTTTTCCGCAGTAATCGCCACCTCGGCAAAGCTTTCGAATTCCTTGTCTTTTTTCAGAAAGTCAAAGTTGGTCATATTTAAATTTATTTTCCCGACAGGGAAAATACCTCCTTTCGATGTTTTGTGGTTTTAAGCCCGACGTAGTCGGAGCGCAAAATTTCAGACGACAGTCTGAAAAACAAAACTCGGGTCTGAAAATTTATTTTCAGACTTCACCTTCATTAACCGAAATATTCCTGCATAAGTGATTTTTTCAGTGTTTCAAGCTTTTCAAGGCTTTGTTTTGTCAATGATTTCTGTTTGTCAACTTGGGTTACGAAGTTAATAAAATCTTTTTGCAAATCTATTGGTGGGATAATTTGCATATAAGATTTCATTATAGATGTATTTAAATTAGGCTGTGTACCTGCTGGGGCAATTTTTCTGAAATGTTCAGTCATTTGATTCAATGATTGTAGTAAAAATTTTTTGTCAATGCTTTTGTGTATATTTTCAAATGCAAGCCATCCATCGTGAATGCAGCCATCAAAAGTAATTATTCTTGCAAAACCTAAAGACACTCCGCAATTTGCAAAAATTAAGCTTCCTTTTTTTATCAATCTGCTTTTTTTAACACCAGATTCTATAATGTGTTCTTTAGTAGAATTTAAGTATATATTATCATCATCAGTTGCATCACCAATTTTAATCCACGGTACTGTTCCACCTAGATATTGCTCTATAGGTCTGGGCGAGCCTCCTCGTGATATATCACATAATTCTCCTAAAGGTTTTGTACACCATTTTCTATCATTAACATTAATATCCCCAAACATCTCCACAAACCTCGCCTTGACAATCTCATCAAGCTTTTCAAGCTGTTTCCTGCGCTTGTCTATGAGGTCGGTTACTTTGTCGAGAGTTGCGGCGATTTGTTTTTGTTCTTCGAGTGGGGGGAGGGGTAAAACTTCTTTGCAATAATCCTTAAAATAAATATGTGGTATAGTTGCGCCACTATAATACTTTGAAAGATTCATATTTTCCATTGCATAAGCCAGATATGCAATGTTTATTATATCGCTATTTGGAATAATATATTGCATAGTACCTATTACAGACGAATATGCAGGCAACTTAATTATTCGACCAACACCCGCACCATCTTTTACAATTCCTATGTATGGTTTGTCCTGTACATAAAAATCAACTGCTTTTATAAATCCGCTTGCTCCATATATTGGAAAGTTGCCATCTATATTATCTAAATCACTTTGTTTTATGTTGGATGAGGCTTTTTCACAAACATCACCTAATCTAACCTTCTCCATCACACCATCCCCTCCAATTCAGCCAACTCGTCGTCAATCTGCTTCTGCAGATCACGAAGTTCGGCGAGGATTTCAGACGTCGGCGGATACTCCACAGGCTTGTACTCGGTTTTCTTGTACTTGTTTATCGAAAGGTCATAGCCGTTCTCCACAATCTCCGACTTCGCCACAAAGAAGGACTTTTCGGTGCGCTCCCTGTCCGCCTCAGCGTCACGGTTGCGGAAACGCTCAATAATATCGGGAATGTCGTTCTCCTGAACATCCGTGCGCTTGTCATCAAGGCTGTAGCCGTCCGCCTGCATATCATAGAACCACACATTATCCGTGCCGCCGTGTCCCGTCTTTGTAAACACGAGAATACCCGTTGACACACCTGCATACGGCTTGAACACGCCGCTTGGCATCGAAATTACCGCTTCAAGACGATGGTTCTCGATAAGCTCCTTGCGTATAGCCTTGTGTGCAGTTGACGAGCCGAAAAGCACGCCGTCAGGTACGATACACGCACATCTGCCGCCGATTTTCAGCATACGCAGGAACAGCGCAAGGAACAGCAGCTCCGTTTTCTTTGTCTTGCACACCTTGAGCAGGTCAGGGGAAACCGTGTCCGCGTCAAGACTGCCCTTGAACGGCGGATTTGCAAGGATAACGCTGTATTTCGCCGTGTCAGTGTTCTGCTCGGAAAGGCTGTCACGGTAATCAATGTTCGGGTTGTCAACACCGTGGGTCATCATATTCATCGCACCCACACGAAGCATTGTCCTGTCCATATCATAGCCGTAGAACATAGTGTTGTTGTAGTGAGCCTTCTTTTCACGGTTGTAGAAAATTTCGTCCCTGTATTTTTCTTTCAGATATTCACCCGCCGCCACAAGGAAGCCAGATGTTCCGCAGGCAGGGTCGCAGATGATGTCCTCAGGATTAGGGTCAAGCAGTTCAACCATCATTCTGATAATGTGACGCGGTGTACGGAACTGACCGTTTACACCCGCCGTAGAAAGCTTGGCAAGAAGACTTTCGTATACGTCGCCCTTGGTGTCATTCTCAACCTGCTTCGCCATATCGGTGTAAAGTCCGTCCAGCGCATCAACAATCTTGGATAGCAGCTGCGGCGTAGGAATCTTGAAAATCGCATCGGACATATATTTTGAGTAAGTGCTGTCCTTGCTTCCGTGAAGATTCTTTATGAACGGAAAAATTTCCGTCTGCATAAGCTCATACATCTTCTCCGCAGGCAGGTCACGGAACACCGACCACTTGTATTGGTCGTGCCCCTCAAACATACTTGTGTACGGGATTTCAAGCATTATGCTGCTCTTGACCTTTTTCGCATCCGCTTCATCAAGGTCGTGGATAAACATAAGATATGTCATCTGTTCAACAACGTCCAGCGGATTGGTGATACCGCCCGTCCAGAACATCTCCCATATCGCATCAATTTTATTTTTAAGTTCCCCAGTAAGCATAGGTAAACCCTCCAAGTTTATAGTTAATTTTATTATATCATAAAATGCAAATTTGTGCAATAAAAACTGCTTGAACCTGAAATATGGTTCAAGCAGTTTTTAGCTGTAAATTATATCCGCAAAGCATCCTGAGTAATCTTCCGGTTTCACCATTTTGAACCCAGTAGCTTCTTCAGATGGAGCAGGTTATATACCGTAAACACGTCAGTAATCTGCAAGGACTTTGTCAGTTATTGTCGGGAATATTTTCTTCTTCATAAATCTTTTTAGCGTACAGAATCATTATAATTACAGAAACGATAAGATAAACCATCATCAGAATCATGGAAATTACCCCATTGAAAATCAGCGATGTTATAACTGTAAGAATACCTGTGATTACAAAAACGAATCCTGCAAAACGATTGCTTTTGCTCCAGGTTACATCATTGTACATACTATATGTACATCGCAGACCAATTGTTCCGTTAAGTTTTGTTTTCGGCATAATGTTGCCGATAAAAACAAACAATAAACCCATTAAAACGCAGGTTATCTTTATGCTGTCAATTTCAACATTTGCTACACTTAAATCTGAGATTGTGCATGCTTTATAAAGGCTGATATAATGCAGAATATTGAATAGTACAGTTGTGGCAACTGCAGTAATTCCAATAACACGTATGTTGTTTGCTATCTCAGCACGCTGCTTATCATCTTTAACTGATTTGGATTTTTTGCAGTAGTATGAGTTGATACATTCCCAGAAAATTGCCATAGCAATAATAATCAGGGGATAAATGAAGCTTTCATATTTTGAACCCCATCTGTCGATTTCACCTGCAAAATTGTAATGTGCAGGAATTTTGTCAGGCATAAACTGCAATACAACTGCTGTTACAGCAAGTGGTACAATTGCTAAAATCCATAATACTTTTCTCATTACTCATTACCTCCGAATTGCTTTACCCATAAAATCAGTTCGTCAAAAACCGATGTGTTTATTTCGTAGTAAATGTAGTTCTTGTTTTTGTACTCCATAACAAGGTCAGCACCCTTCAACAGCTTCAGGTGATAGGAAAGCGCTGCAGGGGTAACATTAAGTTTTTCTGCAATTTCACCTGCACTCATTCTTCCGTTTTTTAGCATTACAAGAATATCGCGCCTTTGCTTGTCTGAAAGCACCTTGAAAATATTCATTCCACTCATATCGCAACACCTATTTAAAGAATCCTTTAAATAGATCGTAACACATTTCTGATTGTTTGTCAAGAGGTATTTAAAAATATTTTTAAATACTTTTATTTTGAAATTATCAACTGATTCCTACATATAAAAAGAAAACCTCGCAAGTAACGTACCTGCGAGGTTTTTAGTGGTTGCGGAGGCTGGATTTGAACCAACGACCTTCGGGTTATGAGGGCGTAAACACCCTTTTTGTAACTTTGCGTAACCTGTTGTAATATCCCTATTCTACGTGGTTTCACGACTTTTTGCTTGTTGTAATTTATCGTGATTTTGCGTTATTTTTAGTGCCCTTAGTGCCCTAATAGTGCCCTCAAGTTGTAGTGTTTTTTTGCACGACCAAGCTGTTATTTCTTTCAATCTATCAATAATAAAATAATACAAATTTTATAAAAAACATTCTTAATAATATATAACTTAAATAATATATATTATAATATTAATATTAATATAAGTTATGATTTAATTATATTATTTATTATTATATATATTTATAAATTATGATATTGATATAAGATTATATATATTATTACTGTAATTGTAATTTATAGCATATATAATTATATTTATACTTGTAATTATTATTATATTTTATTGATTTTTATATGATTTATATTATTTTTTAGGGCGTACAAATTTGTACGTGGTATATCTAAGTTTTCAGTATGTGTAATTTGGTTACTCAAAAAAGAGAAACCAATGATCCGAAAAAATCTATACACAACAATTACAATCAAGATGGCAAAAAACTATAGCTCATTTTTGAGCGAAAGGTAACCCTAAAAAAATCTTAGCTTTCATATGATTGAAGGTATTGTATCGGTTTCCATTTTGGGAAGACAGCTATTAGACAATTTTGACGAACAGCTTGTGAGGTTTTTCGCAGATTTATGAAAAAGCTATTTCTCATATTTAGGAAACAGCTTCGAGGGTTTTTGTCAAGAACGGCGAAAACTTGTTTCTCAAATTTGGGAAGCGAAAATCAACCTGCTCAAAAAAGAGTGGGTTATAGTAAATTTTAGCGTATATCGTTTAATTAATTATAAGCATTGTTTTAAGGCACTCTTGAATTTATAGGGTAGTTTATCAAAAATGTTGTTAAAATCGATTGTAGTGTAAATATGTGTGTATTTTGAGTATTTAAAAGCTGATTTTAATTTCTATATCTAAATATTATAATATCTTTATCCGAAACAGCAACAACTTACGGACAAAAAAGTCCATAACTGGAACGGGGACAAAAATGTCTTCGTTGGTATTACTCAAAATTGAGTAAAAGAAAAATCCGTCAAAAAAACGGGTTAATCTTTATGTTACCACCAAACAAAATAACGTTTACCGCTCCTCGTCCAAAATTTCCATCATTTCTGAAAGCTTGTTTGCTGCTACTCCGATAACTAAGAGTACATCGTCAGATTTATTATATTGCTTAACCGTACTGATGCTCATAACATTGTGTTCATATAGAATATCAAGGGAAGAAGCTATAGAAGAAGCGAGCAATTTTGCTTCCGTAAATATGCTTTTTTTATCATTCATACTGGTTTATCCTTTCATTAAGTCATATGATTTTGCATACAAACCGTATACATAGAGGGAATGGTTTAAACTGCTTCACAAACCGGATTGTTATTGTTATATTCTTCAATCTTACGGTACATAAATGCTTCAGCATCTTTTGCGGATAAAGTTTTGTTTAAAAAAGCTTTCATAACCTCTGTAATTGCATAATGTTCAGCAGGAGATGATTCTCCCAGAAGCTTAAGAAATTCCCAGTCTTTAGAGCTTAATGGTTTCATAATTCCTTTTATTTTCTTATCTCTTTTTTTACGCTGTCTTTTATTCATTTTTCTACATCCTTTCTTATTCAAAAGCACCTTCGTTTATGAGTTCTTCAAGCAATTCTCTGTTGTTCGATAATATTCTACTGAATGTAATGCTCAAGCGGTCTGTAACATTCTTCTGCCAAATTTCACGTTCTTCAGGTGTTATTTCTTCAATCGGGATAATTCCTCGTTTTGTTCTTACAAACCGTTTGACTGTTAATTCCTTTGACCGTGCCATAATAAAATATCCTTTCATGGTTTAATAATTATGTAGTCTATCTCGTCAGTATTTGCATCGATAACGTACTGTAATTGAATTTGTTCAGCCTCAGGTAAAGTGTTGATAAACTCTTTGATTGCTTCAAATGTTGCTTTGTTCATTGTGAAAACTTCCTTTCATATCTTGACATTTCGGAGCAGGTCCGATATAATAAAATTAACCTGCTCCGTGTAGGTTTACGCTCTTACATTTTTGCTCTGGTCGGCGGTAATGTAAGGGCTTTTTCTTATGCGATTGAAAAACGTCTTGTAAAAGTCGGCTTGCAATACTGTGCATACAGTTCAGCGTGTGTCTGCTTGAATGCTGTGCTGTCAAATCTGTTGGACTGGACTTCCTTGTAACGTACCTTGAAGCAGGAAACCGTCATTTCGTCAACACCCTGTGCATTCATTTCAGCCTTGACCTCATCTTTTGTCGCTTCCATTTCTGCTGTCAGTTCGTCAATCATTGTCTGTAAAGTCTTGATGTTCTCGATTTTGCTTGTAAGTTCTGTTGTACTCATAAAAGCACGCTCCTTTGAATTGTTATTTGGTCTTTGTCCTTGACCTTGATATTATTATATCACGTTATAACGGGAATAACAATAGCCATTATATATAAAGTTATAACGTGATTTTTGTTTATTTTTCACGTTGTAACTTGTTGGAGATTTGTATATAATAATTTTAGGGAGGTGCTTTTAATGGCTGTATCAAAAGCAAAAATGGAATCAAATAAAAAGCACGATAAATTACATTTCAAATATCAATCTGTAAAATTAAAAATATCAGAGTATGAAGCTTTAAAAAAAGCTGTGGATATATCAAAAGAACCTATGAATAGCTTCTTACGTTCAGCAATAATGGGAAAAGTAAATGAGTATGTTCCCGATGAAGCAGAAACGGAGGAAACCACAGAATGAATATAACCTTTTACCCCGATAAAGAAAGCGTAACAGCTGCAATGGAGCAGGACGAACCACTTCTTGTGCTTGTAGGTTTCAACGTTGAGCAGGTGATTTTAAGTCAGATTGATGAAGCTGTTGAACATCACATACTGCTTCGTAAGGTCGGCTTACCTAATACCGATATTGACAAGTATTTCCGCATTGTTCTTGACCGTTCGGGTGCGGATTGGACTTTTGTGTGCCCGCCTGACTACTGCGGAATTACACGCAAGGATAAGCGCATAGAACGCTTTTTCAAGGACGGTATGACCGTTATTCCTGAAGCTTTAAAGGAACTCGGTTATGATGTTCCTGTTGAAATACCAAAAAGATACCGCCGTCATTTTGATATGATGGGAGATTAACAAACATTTCTGATAACTGAATAATCAATAGAGGAATTTTATGTTAGTTAGTGAATTCAAAATAAAAACTTTCGAAGAATTTTTAATGCGTATGTATACACTTTTAGGCGGTTGGCCGTCCTCAAATGCGGTTGTGTTTAGAGGGCAGGCAAAAGATTGGCCATTAGTTTCAAGCATATATAGAGCGAATAATTATGAATTAATAAAAAAATACTCTCATTTTCAGTGCGATTTTGATTCATCATTGGCATATAGAGTTGCAGAGGAGAATTTAATATTGGAATTTTATAATATGGCTAATCTTTCAAAATTGAAAGTGCCTAAAATTCCGAGGTTTCTTTCTCGAAATAATGCTTCATTTAATACATTAAATTTTGTCGAAAAGCTTGAAAAATGGCCTTTAGATGATTCCATTGAATTAATGGCTTTGGCACAGCATTATGGAGTTCCTACCAGTTTTATTGATTGGACATATGACTTTAATGTTGCATTATACTTTGCTGTTTTTGGTGCCATAAAAGAAGCTAATAATAACGGAAAATATATTTCTGATGAAATAGTTATATGGACATTACCACTATATAAACTAGATTTAATTAACTCAAATAGTTTTGGTAATAAAATTCCTTTAAATTTTGTTACTCCCAGTTATTATGATAACGAAAATTTAGGGGCTCAAAAAGGTATATTAGCATATTGGGAGGAAACGTTATGTCATAATGAAAAAGTGAATGACACTCCTCTTGATAAAAAGATTGAAACATATATTTATAGCAATTATTCAGATTTAGATTGCATAATCAAAACAGCGAATGAGTTTATGATTAAGTTTTTAATACCAACATCTGAATGTAAAAAAATAGCGAAGTATTTATATAATAATAATTATAATGCAGCATTTTTATTTCCAGGATATGATGGCGTTGTTAAATCAATTGAAGAGCAAAGAATGCTTGAGAAATTCATAATTGGTTAAAATACATAATTTAACTATAGTGAGCGGGTAACCATTACAGTTACCCCTCTTTTTTATAAATTATTTTGCAATACGTATTGACATAATACGTATTATTTGCTATAATATAATTGCAGGAGGAAAGTGCTATGACATTCAAAGAAATGGAAAAGCTGCTTAAAGCTGACGGTTGGACGTTAAAAAGTGCTGTTGGGTCACACTTTCAGTACATACACCCTACCAAAAGCGGAAAAGTAACAGTACCTAACCACAAGGGCGATATACCCAAAGGTACAGCAAACTCAATCCTGAAGCAGGCGGGGCTGAAATAATGCCCTGCTCCTGCATATAATAATCATAGAAAAGGAGCTGATTTAATGTTATCTGTTTATCCTGCTTGTTTTTATAAAGAAAAGGAGGGAGGTTATTCTGTAATCTTTCCTGACCTTAACCACCTTGCAACCTGCGGAGATACTCTCGCAAATGCTGTTGAAATGGCTGTTGATTGTTTAGCATTGTATCTGTATTCTGCTAAAAGGGACAAAGAAGATATACCCGCTCCGTCAGATATAAACGATATTGATGTTAATGCAGAATATGATGAGTACGAAACAGCATTTATCAATATGGTTTCTGTTGATGTTGAGGAATACGCTAAAAAGCACTTTGAAAAGTCTGTAAAAAAGACTTTGACAATTCCATCGTGGCTTAATGAAATTGCAGTTGAGAACAATGTTAATTTCTCGCAGGTGCTTCAGAACGCTCTCAAAGAGCAGCTTCATCTTAATTAATCAGATTTTTGAATATCAAGCATATAAATTAGGAGGTAGAAATATGTTTAACGCACATTTTTATGCAATATCTATTGAAAAGTTACTTGTTCCTCATGGTTTAGCTGGAGAACATTCAGCAGATGAGATTGAACGTAATCCTATTGAATTTATTTTAGCAGCATTAGAAGCATATGATAAACATTCGTCAGGAAAAACAGAAATTATTAATGATTTTTATAATAAATACGAAAATGATGAAAAAACTAATATGAATAATATGTCTGAAGAATATGTTATTTCATTATGTGAAGATTTAAGAAGGATATTTGAATAACTATATTTTAGAAATAGAATGCAAACAAATAATTATATCCTCTCACACGAGGGGATATTTTTATAACCACGCTTGAATTTCAAATGCAAGTGTGCTGTTGTCATTCTGCTTGTTTACAACCGTGCAGCCGCTTATCCCGTAATTTTCTCTGAGTCTGCCGATAACAGCACCGTTTCGGTCAGTTACAAATAAGTATCTGTTATTACGCATATTTTTTCACTCCTTAAATTTTTTTGAAAATTTTATTGGAAAAACGTTGAGTTTTATTTCCTTTTGTCGTATTATATAATCAAAGGGAGATGATTTTTATGTCAAAAACAGTGTTGATATTAGGAAACGGTTTTGATTTGGCACATGGGTTACCTACCAAATACTCTGATTTTTTAAACTTCTGCGATACAATTAGTTGCATACCATATGTAAGTAAAAACGATATATCGGAAGAAGAATTTAAAATTAAATTTCTTGATGAAATTAATTTGAATGAAAAAGCAAGAATGCAAATTATTGATGCGTGTAAAGAAAGCTTTTCGATTTTTAGCACTAATATAGAGTCAATAAAGCATTTAAAACCACAATTTTTAAAAATCAGAGAAGTTTATGATATTACACAAAAAAATGTTTGGTATATATATCTATTTAATATATATCATACAAACAGTATGAGAGGAGATAAGTGGATAGATTTTGAACGTGAAATTAGATTTATAGTAAAAATTATAGATATGTATACAAACAATTTATCAAATTCATTTTCTGAAACAATATTATATATTAAACGCAAGTATAAAAAAGGTATAGAAAAGTTTGACATTTTTTGTAGCATTCTTTTTGAAGAATTTACTGAAACAGGTTCTGTACGAGATTTAAGAAAATTATTATATAGTGATTTAGAAGATTTTATATATATGTTAGAAATATATTTTTGCCATTTTGCCAATAATGAAATAATAGGTAAATCTCGCGATATAGAAAATCTTAAATTTGACTATATCTTAAATTTTAATTATACCTTTACTTATGAGAATCATTATTTAAAACAAGATACTTCGGTATGTCATGTCCATGGCATTTGTTATACAAACAGAGATAAAGAAGATAACAATATGGTTTTGGGAATAGATGAATATTGGTCTGAACAAGAACGTGATGACCATACAAATTTCACAATATTCAAAAAGTTTGCTCAGCGTATTCAAAAAAGAACATATGCAGAACATTGTAAATGGATTAAAGAGATTAAGGATAATTATAAAAATCTTTTTGAAATTTCAAATGTATATGTGTTCGGGCATTCATTAGATATTACTGATAAAGATATTTTATATGATTATTTGAATGATGAAGCGACAGCAGTAACTATATTTTGCAGAGATAAAGAAACAGAGGGCGAGTATATAGCTAATGTTATTAAATTAATTGGTGAAAAAAGATTACTTGAAAAAATCAACCAGTATCCGCCAAAACTTAAATTTGTAATCCAATCTCCTATGCAGATCGATATAACTGATAATGAGCAAGAGGAAGAACCTGAAAAGTATCCCGTTGCGGCGAAGTGAAATGCTTTGCCGCCAATTTTATACCGCAAACACCCTGTTTCTCCACTTAACCGCATAACAACCGCTTACAGTGTTTTCACCCACATGGAACACAGGAAAATCAAGATAATAAGCACCCGAAACATAAGTCCGTATACCCTCACGCTCACGAATAACAATTTCCTTTTCACAGTCAATGTAAACCGTGTCACCCTCAAGAGCATCAATAACAACCTGATAATCCGTGCCGTTTACAGTAATCGTAGGATTGTTCTGCTCATCTTTCAATATAATGATAGGGTAACAATCCTCATCACCGTCATTTACGCATACCCCGTTCCCGTAAATCACATTCTGAACCGGAGAGTACCCTAACACATCATAAGCCTTTAAAGCAATGTCAAGGTTGCACCAGCTCGGATTACGCTGCATTGACGAACTTATACGCTTAACCCCGAATATGTAACCGTGATACATAAGATACCGAAGCTTCCGAACACTCCTGTTTATGTGCCGTGAAGTGTATCTTATGAATTCTTCACGCTCCTGCACACTTCCGAATTCATCTTTCATAAAGGTAACAAGGTCGAAAAGGCGAGGGGAGTATTTCATATCAACAGGGATTTCACCGTCAAGACCTGCAATTTCTTCTGTAGTTTCCCGAACAGCAGGTACATCATCAATCTTTGAAGCCTTGGAGTCAATAATAAGTCCGAACGGCTGTAAAAGCATCGTCCCGTTATCCAAATCCTCAATTATCCAGTCAAGTACAGTAACTTCCTTGCTTTCAAGGAAAGGGGAAACACCCTCAGCATTTACAGCATAAACTCTGAAAATAACCCTGCTGAAATCACACTTTGAAACATCATAGTTGAAATGCGTGTCAGCACCGCTGTAAATCTCATTGAAAGAGTTGCCATTGTCGCCGCTTATTTCAAGTCGGTAACTCTCAGCACTCTCTACCGCCGCCCACGATACTTCAAGAGCAGTTTCATCATACATAACTATATCGGCAACCGATATGTTTGCTATTCTGTTGTGTTTTGCCATAAAAAAGCCTCCTTGTATTACTTAATGGTTTCTGTTTTAAAATGTGAAATGCAACAAATTTGCACTTCACATTTTGTTGCTTGTGATAAATTACCATTAAAATGTTGAAACTTATCCTATTTTGTGGTATGATAATGAAAATTTAGAGTGTATTATTTGCACTTATATGGAGGGATATATAATGTATATGTTTGATGGTGAAACTTACTTTTGTCCGAATTGTGAAACATCGGAGCATACAGTTGATTGGAAATGTCCTCATTGCGGAGATTATGTAAGGATAACTGCAGAAATGGATATAAAAAACTGGGGCGTTTGCAGAGATATTACGTTTGTTCGAAAAAATATTTTTAACGTAGAAGTAGGGGATAGAATTACTTGTAACAATAATTACATATATGAAGTTCTTAATAAACTTGATAATTTCACCAGTGAAAAAGACGGATGTTTTTATAGACTTTCATTAAAAGATTTTGGACTTATGAAAGCTGATGAGGAATATTATAATTGCGTGTTTTAATGAGTTATTTTAATTAAGATAACAACGATGTTATCCGTCAGGCTTAGTTTGAAACCAATATGAAAATGGAATTGTTCGGGACAATTGATGTTCCCGAACAAGTTTTTTCAGAAGTAAAAGACCTTGCGGTCTTTTTGCTTGATAGGTATAATTCGAGAAAAGGGGAATAGGGTATGAAAAAACTTATAATTGCTATTCTTGCTTCTTCACTTGTTTTTTGTGGTTGTGTTAAGCAAAGTGATTATGATAATATGAAAAATGAATTTGAACTTCAAATTAATCAACAACAAGAGGAAATTTCTCAAAAAGATGAAGAAATTGCAAAATTAAAACAAGAAATTGATGATTTCAAAAATGGACCATATAATCAGTTAGTAGTTATTCGAAATGAATTTGATAAGAAAAATTATGATAAAGTTGTTGAATTGGCAACTGAGATGCATAACAAATTTCCTAATACTGATGAAGATATAAAAGCACAAGAAATTGCCATTGAAGCTAAAAAAGAAATACAAAAGCAACTCAATCTTGAAGAAGAACGAAAAAGAGATGCTGAAAAAATTAGAATTTATAATTTACAAAATACAATTGCCATTTATGTTGTACAAATAAGTGATATTAATAGTGTAGGCGGTGCTGACGTAAAAATTGCGTGGGAAAGCAAATCAGAAGAAACTATAAATTACATTACTTTTACTGTTGAATGTTATAATGCAGTAGGTGATTTAATATCTTGTGATATTACTGGAGATACTACTAAAAATCTTAAAATTACAGGTCCTATACATAAAGGTGGCGGTAATCACTTAATTATAGGAAATAAAATGCAAGGTAGTGAATGGGGCGAAGTTTGGTATAACAATACTGCTTTAAAGGTAGAAATAACAAAGGTTAAAATAGAATATGCAAACGGTACTTCGACAACTATCTCAGGTGATGATTTAGAGCATATAATGGATTTAAAATACAAATATTATTAAGTTTTATCCCCCTCACACGAGGGGGATATTTTTGTTACCCACGCTCTCATTTCAAATAAGAGCGTGCCCTTACAGCTTTGAAGCAATCTTTCTCTCCAAATCACGCTCAAGTGCATTAACCGCCGCTGTCATATCGGCATTATCTTCAATACGCTCAATCTGCTGTAAAGGCGCATTGATGTTGATGTTATTTATTGTCTGCTTGCTGTGATTATCCGTACTGCTGTTGGAATTATTGTAAGTATTGTTGTTGCTTATATTCTGATACATTGCACGCTGTGAAGCGTTGACTTGGCTGCCCCAGTATCTATAAAAAGCATCCTGTTGTGCAGCAATATCAGCCTTTGAAGTAATCGGAGTAAGCACCTCAACCAAATCCTCAAGCATCTTTGTAACAGGCGGATTAATAATAAGTTCGTCCTTATGAAGCATTGCAAGACCGTCAGCAGTTGTTTTACCGCCCGTTCTTGCCTTTACAAGCTGACTTTCATCAACCCAACCAAGATTTCCAACGTGATACGGCTTTGAGCCGCTGCTGTTAACCCTTGTAATTGTGGTTTTCTTACTGTCAAAGCTTGCTCCCGGATTGCCACCGTAAGAATCGCCGTAAACGGTACCCGAAACCTTAACCTGAGTACCAACAGAGAATCCGCCTGAACTCATTTCCTCTGTATTCTTAACCTTTGATGATACAGATTTTGAAATGGTGCTTGTTGGCTTTGTACCGCTTGCAAGGGAGAAACTACCGCTTTTGCCTTCAAGTTCACCCATAAGGCTTGACAGTTCGTCCAAATCCATCTTGAATTTCTCGGTGAAAAGTTCATGGAACTGGTCGTACAACTGAGGAGCGAACATACCTGCGGAAGCTATCATAGCAAGGTTTCTGTCCTCAAAAATAGCCTCAATGGCCGCCCACTTATCATCTGCTGCCTTTATTGCAGTTTCCTTTTCATCTTCAAGACGTTTTAAATCCTCATCACGTTTCTTTTCAAGTGCTTCCGTTTCCTTTTCGAGACGGTTTTCAAGCAACTCAATTTCACGTTCATAGGTTCGCTCATACATTTCAAGCTCAATTTCCTGAGAATCTTCAAGAGCCGCAATCTGAGCCGCATATTGCTTTTTCGCAGCTGAAGCTGCATCATCACGCTGACTTTCCAAAGAGTCAATCTGTGAGTCGATTTCCTCATCTTCAAGTTCACGCTGACGCTCACGGTCAAGGTCTGCAAGCTGTTTTCTCAGGTCAGCAAGCTGTTCAACCGCTTCCGTCCCCGTCCTCTGCTCATAATACGAAATCTGTTCAAGCAGTTCGGCACGCTCATTCTGATAATCTTCCTCATCACGTTCAGCCTTTCTTGCCGCCTTGATTTTTTCAAGAGCGTCAATCTGAGCATTGTAAGCAGCGTTAATGCTCTCAATTTCTGTATCACGCAGACTCTCCAAAGCCGCTTTTTGATTATCATAAGACTTGTCAGCAAGCTTCTTTTTCTGCTCATAGGCCTTTTTCGCAGAGTCTATCTGAGCATTGAGATTATCCTTGAGCCTGTCAAGTTCATCATCCCAGTATTCCTCACGATTTTCCTTGTCAAGTTCATACTGTTCCTCAATAGCCTTTTTCTGAGCCTCATATTCAGCTTCAATAGCTTCCTTACTTTCTTCAAGCTGTGTTTGATAAAGCTTGTGTAAGGTGCTTTCAAGGCTCTGATACTGTTCCTCTGTAAGGCTCAACGTCCTGCGTAAATTCTCATAATAGGCAATCTGTTCCTCAGTAGAGTAAATTCCGAGGGATACAAGGTGTTCGTAACCCTCTGTCATTTCTTTCAGAATGTCAACAGTTTCTTCACTTGTGGATTTGGTTTCCTCAAAGGACTTTCCAAGCGTGCTATAGAAGCCTTGTGCCAAATCCTCAGTGTTGGCATAATTTTCAGCAATGTCCTTAAGCGTATCAACAATAGAGTCCATATCGGCAATTTGGTCTTTATAGTAGTTATATTCTGCTTCACTGCTTATATCTCCCGACATAGCCGCACGTTTCTGTTCAACAGCAAGCAAAGCAGCCTGAGCCTCAGCAAGACTCGCAATAGAGTTGATTTCAAGACCGTAAGCCTTAATTCTGTCAAGAAGTCCCTCCTGCAAAACCTGAGTCTGCTCAATCTGAGAGTTTCGTGCAGAAATAGCCGATTGTATCTGTGCTTCTCTCAGCTGTTCAAGTGCCGAAATCTCAATCTTGTAGCCGTTCTCGGTAAGCGTGAACTGGTCTAACAGCAACCCGTAAGTATCAACAAGCTCCAACACCTGTTCAGCCGTCAAGCCGTTGCCTTCTCCAAGTGTCTGAATGTAACCGTTGAGCGTGGAAATCTTATCTTCTGCTGTTTCAATTGTTTTTGCAAAATCTTCAATTTCTTTTCCTGCTTCTTCTATGCCTTCACCAACATCAGCAGTACTTTCAAATAGTTCATTAAGCCAAATAACAGCCTCCTCGGTAGTGATACCGAGTTCTTTAAGCTTTGCGGAAAGATTATTATTTGACCTGCTCATATAATCCCAAACGGTAGCTGTAAGTTCACCGCGTTCAGCCATATACTGCAAGGACTCTGAAACATTGCCGAATTCATTGGAATTGAATGCTTCATAGAATTTCACCTGACGTTCATCAACCGTGCCGTAAACAGTGATTAAGCCCCTGATTTTATCGGTAAGCTTGTCTGTTGTATCAACAGCATCAATTACAGCTTTATTCATTTCCTCTTGTTGCTGAATGGTTTCAGGTATTCCGTTATCGAGAATATATGTAATGCTTTGACGTTTTACCTCTGCTGCAAGATATTCTTCAGCGGCTTCACTGAGCTGTTCATAGTTTTCTTTCAGCTTTTGATATGTACTGTCATTAACGAATTCATCTGCAAGATCAGAATTGCTTTTTTCAAGTTCGTTAAGTTTGACATTGAGAACATCCATAATTTCAGCAAGGTTTGCATATGTTTCAATAGCAGTTTCACCGCCATAGAAAACCATTGAATCACCGTTTGAATTATAGCCAATTTTGCCGGCACTATCCAAAGCCTTATATACCTCGCTGTTATATTCAACACCGTATGAGCCTGTTGTTTTCCAGTATTCTGTATTTTCAAGCTTATCGTGTGCAGCATCGGAAGCAGCGATAACCTCTGTACGCTGACTTTCAAGTTCAAGCTTAATCTGTTCTTTCAGCATTTCATTGTATGCCTGTGTACCCTTTGTAAGATTGTTGAGTTCTTCTGCACGTTCGCCAAGCAATTCAATAATTTCTTCCTGTACGCTTTTGTAGTCACTTTCCTGTTCAGCGGTACGGTCTGTAAGTTCTGCAAGAGTGTTATACCTTTCAGTTAATTCAAGAAGAGAGTCAAAGGAGTTGGCAGCCTGTTCACCCTTTTCAATGGCTTCATCAAGCTTTTGATTATAATTTGAAATAATACCTGTTGCAATCGTTACGGCTGCTGAAATAGCTGTCAAAGCTGTACCTGCTGCAAACATTGCTGTTTTGAAAGTGGCTGCCTTTGCCGCTGCTCCTGTTAATGCAGTTCCCGTGTCATTAACGTGATTTACAGTATTTTTAAGCTGTGTTCCCCAGGATTTCAAAGCAGATATATTATCAATAATATATTCGCTGATTTTCATTGATTTCAGTGCAAGCATACTGCTTCCAAGTGTGGCAATCAAAGGGAGGAGCAGGTTGAGGTCATTTGAAAATTCAGCAATTTTGACAGCGGTATCAACAGCCCATTTTGCAAGGTCAAGCAAGCCTGCATCTGCAGCTGTAACTGCAAGGTCTTTCAATGAAACTATGAGTTGTTCGGTCTTTGCTGTCAAAGTTTCCATATATCGAGCGTTTTCCTGCATTGAGTGTCCTTCAGCCTCAGAAAGCTCACCCGAAATTCTCTGAGCATCTGCAAGACTTTCCATAAGAGCGATATAATAATTACGTCTGTAAACACCTGCTGCCGCCTGTGCCTGTGCTCTCGCTTCTGCTGTATTTGCCTTGTTGGTAGCCTCTGCTGACGCTTCCTGATAAGCTGTATATTCGTCAAGGCTGTCTGTGGCAATCGCCCATTCCTCAGACATCATCTGTAAAGCATCTCCCGATGCTACAAGAGTATTGAGCATGCCTTCCTGATTTTCATTCCACTTTGCGGACATATTCTCAAGAATGTCCATCATCGGAAGAAGTTCACCCGTTACCTTGTCAGCATATACGTCAATACCCATATTTTCAAATACATTCAAGCTGCTTGGTCTTTGGATATATGCCATAATAGACTTGAACGCATTACCTACTTCCTTACCTGCCGCACCCGATGCAACCTTCATAGAAGTAAGGATACCTACAGTATCATCAAAGGACATACCTGCTGTTCGTGCCATAGATGAAGCTTTAAGCAAGCCGTCAATCAAGTCCTGTGTAGTAACAGCATTGTTATCCGCTGTGTAATTAAGTTTATCAATGATTGTAATAAGGTCCTCTGTTCCCATTCCCCATTGATTCATAATACCAATCAGGCTTTGAGTAGCTTCTTCAGAATCAAGTTCAGCCGTATTGAGTGCAAGCAGTGCATCTCTTGTAAGTGTAACGGTATCTGTCATATCATTTCCTGCTTGTGCGAAACGCAATGCAATATCCGAAACATCTTCAAATGACCTTCCGTATTCCTTACCCAAATTAAAAAGACTTCCTCGCAAATCTTCTGTTTGTGAAGAAGTAAGTTCAAGAACTCTTGAAATATCAGTCATAGGGTTTTCAACCGATTTTACTGCTTCACTCGCTGCTGAAGCAGCCTCTTTCAATGCAGATACAAGCTTTTCTTGTATTACTCCTGCAAATTCAATTATTGAATTTGAACCTGTATACGACATTGAGCGGATTTGTTCTTCCAGTTCTTCAATGCGTTGTGTGGTTTCAGCAAGTTCTGATTGTAACCTTCCATATTCACCTGTTCCTTCAATTACAGCCCTGATAGACCAGCTTTGACTTCCTATCTGACGGGTAAGTTCGTTGAATTTATTGTGAAGCATATCAAGCTGCTGCATTGCCTTTTCAATATCAAAATCAAGAGCGGTTATGTGCTGAACTTCTGTTGATACTTCTGACAAAATTATCATTCCTTTCATATTTTAAATTTTAAAGCGATTTCAGCCACTTTAAAATATATAGGGTAGTTTTAAGGGGTAAGGGGTTAAAGTGGCAAAAATACAGTGATTTTACATTAAAAATCCATAAGCGATTGTTCAAATGAATTTTTCAACCGTTTCAATTCTGCGATATGCTCCGAAATGGTAGTTATTTCACCGTTGGCAATCTTCTGTGTTGTGATATGCTTTGCACAGGATTTTAACATAGTTTCAAGCGTGGTATAATATCCGAGGGTTTCAGAAATTTCAACTATTTCACTGGTAGTTTCCTTTGAGCCGAATTTTCCTCTTGGTCGGCGTACTTTGCGAACAAGAGTGTATTGTGTTCCGTCAGCTTCGTAATAATATTCATCTGTAATTTTAACCATATAATTAAATCCTTTCATCGTAAAAAACGGGCTTCAATGTCTGCACGTTCACAGGCGATAAGTTCAACATTTGATACGTAAGAACTTCTAAAAGAGGTATAGTTGTTTCGGTATATTCTGTATGAGGAGTAACCAAGTTCATTGCTGAGCTTGCGGATATCTTTGTTATTGCGTAGACGCTGTAATGCTATTTTCTCACGCTGACGTATGCTTTCGGAAGTTTTACCTTTTTCTCTTGCAATGTCAGCAAAGCTTCGGTTATTGAAATATCGTTCCGTTATAATCTCTTTTTCACTTTCAGGCAGATTTGCAACTGCTTGTCGTACTGTTTTGTACATACTTTCATTTTCAAGCTTTTCCGCAAAGTCAAGAGAATGTTCATCAGGAATTGTATCGCCCAGCTCATAGGCTTCAATATTGTCCTTTTCTGTTATCATTGTATTAAGGCTTTCGGACTTGTTAAGCGTGTCATGGGTGCGGAGGCTTCGTATTGCATTCTTGAAAGGATACTTCAAATAAGAAATAAATTTATAGCCTTTGCTTTCATCATATCCTTCTATTGCTTTCAGAAACGCACCATAAGCCTGCTGTTTCAAATCCCATACGGTAACACCGTAACGGCTTAAATCATCGCTGTAGGCTCTGTAATAACGGTCAGCAAGTATGTATAAAGGTTTTTTGACATTATTCCATAACAACGGTATAAGTTCATCATTGCCGCCTTGTTTTATGAAGCCTGCGAGCTGTTCGTTTGTCAAAGGTATCCTCCTTTTTGAAACTATAATTCAGTATATCCCGAAATCACTCCTGTTGAATGACCTACTCTGACAAAAACACTCCTATTAACAAACAGGTTTATATTTCCGTCAGATTTACTCGGAGGATGTTCAAAAAAGTGTATTATCATTTCCTGAACATCTTCAAGGGATAAACAGAATTCACTTATATGAAAGCTTAATTCTTCTTTTACCTGATTGAGCAGTTCAGTTTTCAGATATGGATGGTTTGTATTGTGATAGATACTGTATGCTGTGAAATAAAACTTGATTGCTATTTCAGCAATATTTTCATCTGAATCATCATCGCTCAAATTTTCGAAATTTGAGCAATTTATATTTTTATCTATACTAACCTTATCTAATCTATTCTTATCTATACTGGGGAGTCATTCGGGTTCTGTTTGGTTGTCAGTTGGTATACCAAATGGAAACCGACTTTTTTTATCATCATTTAAGTGATAAGTTTTATCAGTTTCAGATAGATAAATCATAGTTTTTTCTTTGCAATTTGTAGGCTTGTACCTGTCTTGACGAATATTGTTGTTTATTTTCCAATGCGAAATAACAATAACACCTGATTTGAAACGAATTATAAATCCATGTTCAAGAAGTGCATTAAAATCTTCCTCAGTACAGCTTACTAACCGCATAATTCCCTTGTAATTGCATAAAAATCCGTCATCGTCTGCGTTGAGGGATAAGTGTACATATAGCATTTGTGAGGATGGTGACAACTCTAAAAAAGCGTCACTTTCCATAAATCGTTTGTCAAACATTCTTTTTTCAGCCATTGATAACGCCCCTCACACTAATAGGTTTGATTTGGCATACACTGTCGTTCTGAACAGATGCGTTAAGGCTTTCACCTTGCAGGAACTTTTCAAGCACCTGCTCATTAATCAGATACTTTTTACCGATTTTTACAGAAGGCAAAGTGCCGCTTCTTACCCATTTGCGTAATGCGTATTCTGTAACGCCGAAGCTGTTAGAGGCTTCGGCTATTGTGTACATTTTCATCCCTGTCATTTTCAATTCTCCTTTGATGATAAATTTTGAATTTGCATTTTCATAAGCTTATCCTTGATTTCAGCGTATTCCATACCCATTTCAATGCAAATACAGATTTTGTCCTTGATATTGGCAACACTCTCAATTTCAGCTGCTGTAAGATAGTCGGCAACACTTGCTTATGCTTTTGCGTTACGCCGCTTTTTAAGCTTGGAAGGGGAACAACCGAATGCAACAATATATGCAAGGGCGTGATATTTTGCATAATCAAATGCAGAATGAGGGTGCGGAGGAATAAGCTTTACAGCTTCTGCAAGGCTTTTATGTGTATGCTTGAGCATACTGCGGTTAATTCTGCGTTCTGTAAGTTCTTCTCTCATTGCAAAAAATCCCTTTACAAGTGCTTTCTTGAAGCGGCGAACAGGCTCAGTATTTTTCATATATGTTATGAGAAGTGTTGCCTGCTGTTCGTTGAGATGATATATTTTTTCAAGTGAAGCACCTGTTTTGTGGGGGCACGCTTGAATTTCAAATGCAAGCGTGCCTAATTCAGAAAGGTCATTTTCATATTTTACAATAAGCTGTTTAATTGCATGATGAGATATGTTTGTATGTTCAGCGATAATGTTTGAATATGTAAAAGGCTCTGCATTTATGTAATTATCGGGTAAGAAAACGAGTTCATTTTCCATAAATAATAATTCCTCCTTGAAAACCCGTTCCCGATGTGGTACAATAGGAACGGGTCAATAGACTTTATTGATTCGATATACGCTTTCTGCTGTACGCTCGCCAAAGTATTCAGCAGAAGGCGTTTTATTTTTGTGGATTGAAAAGGCTATGGACAGAAGCAATAGTATTTTCCATTGCACCTCCAAGAATAGTAAGGCTTTCTATCAGCTTGCTTATATGCTCAACATCAATGCAGATAACATCTTCCTGCGGAATATGTTCGGTATCGTCGGCATAATACATTGTATCACCAACGAATCTTATAGCTTCCATTTTTCCTGTTTTTTCGTCGTTTTCCTCTTCAACTACAATTGCATATGTGCCGTCAAGATTATCTCTTATAAAAGCATTATTTGTTGAATTATCAGGATAGGCAAGTCCGATTGAGTAAAATTCGGAGTTGTCGACATTTGTTGGAATAAGGCCTACTCTTGTTATTCTTGCAAGGTTGCCTTCTCTGTCAAAAAAGTATTTTGCAGGTATCATTGTTAGTTTTCTCCTTTCCTTTTGCGTGTGCATTCTTCACATATGTACTTTGTGCTGTAAGGGCAGATTTCTGTGTATGTAGCATCTTCAAAAATGTCAACACTCATCTCCTTGCCACAAACAGGGCAACGTGTATATACGTTCTCACCTGTAATGTCGATATTGATTTCAACACCTTCTGCGAGTGTGGCTTTTACGTAGAAC
Source organism: Oscillospiraceae bacterium (assembly GCA_018110825.1). Taxonomy (GTDB): domain Bacteria; phylum Bacillota; class Clostridia; order Oscillospirales; family Ruminococcaceae; genus RGIG8773. The sequence goes on along the minus strand of JAGBCL010000052.1, from coordinate 49,504 downwards.
ATAGCTTTAGACCTCCTTGTTATTGATGCGGTTGCTTGCTATTTTGCTGATGGTCTCAAAAATGTTCTGCTTTTCTTCATCGGGAAGTTCAAAGCGGAGTTTTCTTGTCATTGTAGGTTCTGAAATTCCCATAGCTGCCGCCACTTGATACAGAAACACACCTGCATTTTTGGCGGCTGTTCTTACATCTGCATTGCACATAGTTGTTCCTCCTTTGATTTTAGGTATTGACAAATCATCATCTTAATGATATTATGATAGTGATGATGAATGTTACAATTATATTATATGCATACATTTGTGAAATGTCAATACGAATATATGCAACTTTATGAAATGCAACAAAAATATGCAATGGTGGGAATAAAATGTTTGATGTAAAGAAAATGGGCAAAAGAATAAAAGAGCTGAGAGGAGAACGTTCGCAAACAGAATGTGCAGAATTATTAGGCATTTCAAGGGGAGCGTTAAGTTTTTATGAAAATGGAGAACGTAAGCCAGATGCTGATGTAATATATGCAATGTGTCAGGTGTTTGGAGTCACATCAGATTATTTATTAGGTCTTTCAAATTTAGAAAATCTCGAAATTAATATACAAGAATTACAAAATACAGGACTATCAAATAAATCTATAAATAAATTGGTTGAATTAAACTCAACTATTGATGAATTGAAAATTCTAAAATATGACAAAAGAACATTTTATTATGGATTTGATGGTCAGGAGTTTTGTGATAAAAATAGATACGATTTGCTTAATTATCTTATAGAAAATGATAATATAAGAAAATTGTTAGATACATTATTATTATTTGAAATTGACATAAATACAATTGGTTCCGATGAAGCATATAGCCGAAGTCATATCTTGAAAAACAGCTATGACTACATTGAATATAAATTAAGCAAGGAAATATATGATTTATTAAAAAATGCTGCAAATGATTATTGTGTTAAGAGTGATTTTTATAATCGTTATAAAGAATACTGTGCTAATGAACAACCAAGTGATGAAGAAATAAAGGAGGCTTTGGACAATGCCCAACATAACCCCAAGAACGAATAAAAACGGCGAAATAGTTTCTTACAGAATAAGAGTGGCAGCAGGGTATTCGGCTTCAGGGGAGAAGATAAAACCCTATGAAATGACGTGGAAACCTGCTCCGAATATGACGAAAAAGCAGATTGAAAAAGAACTTAACCGTCAGGCTACACTTTTTGAGGAACAATGCAAGCTCGGTCTTATGGGTGACGGCAAGCAGAAGTTTGAAAACTATGCTGACTATGTAATGAAGGTGAAGGCTGACAGCGGAGTGCTTCGACATAATACGGAAATGCGTTACAGAGAATTGCTTGTACGCATAAACGCAGGTATCGGACACATCAAGATTGCTGATATTCGCCCTCAACACCTGAATGAATTTTACAGACAGCTTTCACAGGACGGTTTACGCTTGCAGGGTGCAAAGGCTGTTGTTAGGCCTAACGTTGATATAGGGGCACTTGTAAAGAAGGCAGGGTATACAAACAAGGAAACCTTCTGCAAGGAAAAGCTGAATATGTCTTATACCACATTCAACCTTGCAATGAAGGGTAAAATTATAGCTGAAAGTACAGCGGATAAAATAGCAAAGGCTTTTAATGTTCCTACAAATGAGTTGTTTAAGGTGCAAAGGAATATGAAGCCTCTTTCACCCAAAACAGTAAAAGAGCATCACAGAGTTATTCACGCTGTTCTTGAAATGGCGGTAAAAGAAAATCTTATTCCTTACAATCCTGCTGCAAGGGCAATGCCGCCGAAATGTATTGCTCCTAAGGCTGATTATCTTGAATTGGAGCAGGTCAATGAGATTATGGATGCTCTTGAATATGAGCCTTTGAAATGGAAAACTATAATTAATCTGCTCATTGCAACAGGTGCAAGACGTGGCGAAATTATAGGCTTGCGTTGGTCTTGTGTAAACTGGGAATTCAATCAGATACATATTGAGCGTTGTGTTTATTATCAGCCTGATATAGGTATTTACACAGATATTCCCAAAACAGAGAAGTCAAACCGCTTTATTAAGCTTCCTGTTCAGGTTATGCAGCTTCTGAAGGAGTACAAGCAAAAGTATTATGACCTGCTCATAAGCGATTCAGGAAGCAAGTGGAACAGAAATATTTCTATTCCCGATGGAAAAGGTGTAATGCAGACTTTTGAGAATGATTTTATTTTTGTATCGGAAAACTTTGACAATTTAGGCTATCCGCTTCACCCGGATTCCATTGCTCAATGGCTTTCTTCTTTTTCAAAACGTCACAATTTACCGCATCTGCACCCACATCAATTCAGACATACAGCGGCAAGCCTACTTTATTTCAACGGACTTGATACAATATCAATTTCAGGTTATTTAGGCCACGCCCAGCCAAGTACAACACAAAATATATATGCTCACGTTCTTGAAGAAGCAAATTCAAGAATAGCTGATACTCTCGGAGATGTTCTTTTTACTCAAAAGCTTAAAAAGAATGCCCAGGACGATGAAGAGGATAATAAGGAAACAATAGCAGGATAACAAAAAAGGCAGCTTCCAAAATTAAATGGAAACTGCCTTGAATTATTTCTATGAGATTTTTTCGCGTGGAAAGTGTAAAAAAAATTTGCGGGGTAACTCTTGGTCGCTTTCTGTACATCCCCCCCGGTGGGTAAATTTTGGAAGAAAAGAGAGCAGGATATGCTTGATATAACAGGGGATATAAGCAAGTTTATTTGTTGTTTTGGTGCGTTTTGTGGTGTCTTGTTTTGAGGTATTAGTGCCCTAATAGTGCCCTAAACGCTATTTTTGAGCAAAATAATAAGCCGCCTGAAATCAATCAAACGGCTTATCTACGTGGTTGCGGAGGCTGGATTTGAACCAACGACCTTCGGGTTATGAGCCCGACGAGCTACCGAGCTGCTCCACTCCGCGATATTTTGTTTTGTACTCTCTCAAGAGTGCTTTTATATTATATCATAACAGAAAAGCTTTGTCAAGTATTTTTGAAAATTTTTTTGAAAAATATTTTCAGATGTCTATAACAGGTAAAAAATGCAGTGAAATTTACAAACAGCCCGTGATTTCCACGGACTGTTTGTATTGGATGTGCAATTATTCGTCGGTGGCTTCCTCGTTTGGTGTTTCATCAAGTACGATTTCAACATCGATGTTACCATCATTTCTTGCAAGTGTAACTGTCATTGTTTCACCTGGCTTATGCTTGTTCTTTGCAGCAACAAGTCCGTTCATGTCACTGATTTCCTTACCGTCAGCCGCAACGATAACATCACCTTCCGCAATTCCTGCGATATCCGCACAGGAGCCTGCTTCAACTGATACAACCAGTACACCTGAATCAACAGGGAGATTATAGTAACGCTTTACAGCTGCAGTGATATCACTGCCTGTAATTCCGATTTTTGGAGTAGCAACATATCCTTTGTTCATAAGGTCTTCAAGAATCGGCATTGCATCTGTAATCGGAATTGCAAAACCTATACCTTCAACAGTGCTGTCAACAAGCTTGGAGGAAGTAATGCCGATTACTTCACCTCTTTGGTTAAGAAGAGGGCCGCCTGAGTTACCTGGGTTAATGGAAGCGTCTGTCTGAATAAGAGTCATTGTAGCTGTACCGCCGCTGGAAAGCTCAGTGGTAACTTCCTTTTCAAGTCCTGAAACGATACCTTCAGAAGCAGAAAGTCCAAGACCGAGAGGATAACCAAGAGTTACAGCCGTTTCACCGAGGGAGAGGTCATCACTGTTACCAAGGATTGCAGGAATAAGACCATCAACATCGATTTTAAGCAGTGCAAGGTCAGTGTTTTCATCGCTTCCGATAATTTCGGCTTCGTGTTCAGAGCCATCGGACATAGTAATTGTAACCTTATCAGCCTGAGCAGTCTGTGTTATAGCTTCGTAACCGCCGCCGAAAAAGCTGAAAGGATTTTCAAACGGATTAACATCGCCCGAGCTCTGATAGGTCTGATATGAAGTTTCAATAACATGACAGTTTGTAATGATGTATCCGTCAGAAGAAAGTACAATACCTGTGCCTGTTCCGCTGCCCTGAGCATCAGTGAATTCTGATGTGATAAGTACAACGGAAGGTGTGGCATTATGGATAATCTGTTCAGTTGTAAGTTCTCCGTTTGCAGGGGTAACATTTAAAAGTGTACCAAGACTTGCATCATCTTTCCCATCTGTATCCTGCGGGGCAGCAGTGACAGTGTTGATGAATTCTTTTTCTTCTTCCTGCTCATCATCTGCAGAAACAGAAATCTCATTGGAATTCATTGAATTTGCAAGTAATGCACCGCCGAAGCCTGATGCACCGCCAATAAGCGTAACAGCAAGAATTAGTGCCAAAATTTTACCTGCTTTTTTGCCGCCGCTGTTCTTGGGTTTTTCAGGTTCTGATGGAGTGTAGTTTGCCTCATAAGTATAATTATTGTTATTGTTTTCTTCGTACATAACAATACCGCCTTTCTATGTTAAGCAATCGCCGTTTTTCGGACTATGGCTATATTGTAAAACTTCAATGTGTAAATCATGTGAAATGATAACGAAAGCTATGTATAATTTAGTGATTAATCAAAAACGGTTTTATCACATTTCCAACTTGTAATTTCGGAAATTTTTTTCGAAAGTCTGAGTGCAGCCTTGTTGTGGGTAACGTAATTCGGGTGCTTTTCACTTCCGATTCCGTCCTCATCAAGCTGAACATCAAATTTCAACGCGTAAATCTTGTCATCGTCAATCTTCCGAACAGTTTCTTCAATAGCAGGATATAGCTCTGCACCCATCATTCCGAGTGCACAGATTATATGGGCTGTCGGATTTTTTTTACGGACATTTCTTACAAATTTTTCATATGCCGACTTAAAACCATCAACACGTTCGGGTATTTCCTTAGTGTAGAAATTATCGTTAGTGCCGAGGTTAATAACAACAACATCAGCGGAAAATCTGCCGAAATCCCATTCAATATGGTTTTCGATGCCGATATTTCCTTCAATGCTGATATCGGTGTAATCGTATAGCATAGGCATCAGCCAGCTGTCATTAATCTCATCTGTATGGGTTGAGCTTGAATATACACCGATTCCGCTCCAGGAAATAAGATTGTATTCAGCACCGAAACTTCTTGCCGTTTTTGAAGCATAGTTTATGTAAGGGTTTTCCGTAGCCGTGCGAAAGTTTTCTTCTGCACATTTTCCCTCAATTCCAAATCCGCAGGTTATGCTGTCGCCGATGAATTCCATTCTGCGTGAAGAAGGCGTAGTAGGGGAGATTACTCCGTCAGCATTGATTCTGACAATGCCCGACTTGCTGAATGCAGCCTCGGAAAGCTTCACAATTCGGATTTTTACTTTTTCAGCATTTTCATTTTTATATATTGAGTAAACCTCAGTACCGGCATTTAAAGGGAATCTTTTTCGCGGTACGGCTTCATCATTTACAAAAACTGCAAGATACGGTTGGAAATTTTCTTTCCACGGTTCATCCATAACCCAGTCAGTCCATATTTCAGCAGCAACTTCTGTTCCCGTGAAAACAAACTCAATCGCTGAACAGCTCCAGCTCAGGTAACGTATGTTATTATGGAAAATACTTCGTCCGATTGTGCGGACATGCTTTTCATCAGCAAGAAAAGTCTGCATACAGAAAATCCTTTCGTTTTTATTCTGCGTCAAGGTCAACGCCCGTGTAGTCATTGAAAATCTTGTATATATCAGGGTAATCCTTTTTAGTGCGTACTGGTTTCAGATTAAGGTCAGTAAAGCAATGTTTGGTTTCTCCGGTTGCAAGAAGTGTTCCGTCAGCCTTGTTCAGTACACGGTAGCTGACTGTAAGCTTGAAACCGTTGAATTCAGAAATTTTCGGGATAATAATAACCCTGTCACCGAACCGTGCGGAAAATTTATATTCACAAGAAGCACCAAGCACAACAATCATTACGCCCAGTTCTTCCATCTTGTCATATGAAAAGCCTACTTTTTCAAGAAAGTCAACACGAGCATCTTCAAACCATCTGATGTAATTGGAGTGATGAACTATACCCATCTGGTCAGTTTCGTAGTAACTTACTCTGTGTTCATAAAGTTCTATTTTGCTCATAAAAAAACTCCTTTGCCAATAAACAGCTATACAAAATAAATTATATCACATACATATAATAAAATCAAGGGCAAACAACATTCAAAAAAATATCCCTGCAAAAAACAGCAGGGATATTTCCATTTATGAAAGTTCAGCAATTTCGTGGTAAAGGTCAGCGTATCTGCCGCCAATTTCAAGCAGCTCATCATGTGTGCCACGCTCAACAATCCGTCCCTTTTCAAGCACCATAATCGCGTTTGACTTGCGTACCGTTGAAAGTCGGTGTGCAATAACAAAGGTAGTGCGGTTTTCCATAAGTGCGTCCATGCCTTCCTCAATGTGACGCTCAGTACGGGTGTCAACGGAACTTGTTGCCTCATCAAGAATAAGAATAGGAGCACGGCTTATTGCAGCACGGGCAATGTTCAGCAACTGACGCTGACCCTGTGAAAGATTTGCGCCGTCATTTTCCAGCAGGGTGTCATAACCGTTTTCAAGCTGCATAATGAAAGTGTGTGCCGAAGCAACCTTAGCCGCCTCGATAACCTCCTCGTCAGTAGCCTCAAGCCTGCCGTAGCGGATATTCTCCATAACCGTACCCGTGAAAAGGTGAGTGTCCTGCAGAACCATAGCAATGTTTGAGCGGAGAAAATCTCTGTCAATCTTTTCAATCGGCACATCGTCAATTGTAATCGTGCCATCCTCAATTTCGTAAAATCTCGAAAGCAGGTTTGTAACTGTAGTTTTTCCCGCACCCGTCGAACCGACAAAAGCAATCTTCTGTCCTGGCTTTGCATAAAGAGTAATATCGTGAAGCACGGTTACTCCAGGAACATAACCAAAGTTAACTCCTTCAAGAACAATGTGTCCATCAATTTTGTCCATAGGAACAACCTCTGCGTCCTGTTTTTCAGGCTCTGTGTCCATAACCTGAAATACACGTTCAGCACCCGCAAGTGCCGAGAAAACCGTGTTCATCTGCATGGAGATTTCGTTTATAGGACGGTTGAACTGACGTGTAAAGTTGAGAGAAATCGTCAGACCGCCAATGTCAAACCCACGTACCGCAACAAGAATTGCACCCACGCAAGCTGTGATTCCGTAAACAACGTTGCAGAGCTGATGAGTAACGGGACCCATAATGCCAGCACGGAACTGGGCCTTTATCTGCGACTCGCAGAGTCTGCCGTTGAGAAAAGCAAATTCCTCCTCGGCAATTTCCTCGTGGTTGAAGATTTTTACAACCTTCTGACCCGAAATTGTTTCCTCAGCAAATCCGTTGAGCATACCGAGATTTTTCTGCTGCTCCGAGTAAGCACCACGGCTTTTGCTGATAATCAGCTTGCTCACCCATACAAGCAGGGGAGTCATAATAATCGTGATACCGCCGAGAATTACATTGGTGTACAGCATAAGAATAACTGTACCTACAATGGTAATTGCACCCGAAATAATCTGAATGAGCGTCGTGTTCAGCATTTCGCCGACTGTGTCAACGTCATTGGTAAAACGGCTCATAATGTCACCCGCAGGGTTGCGGTCAAAGTAGCTTATAGGCAAATCCTGAAGCTTGTCGTAAAGCTCGCTTCTCATGTGAGAAAGCGTACGTTGTGAAACCGTCAGCATAATTCTTTGCTGTAACCATTGTGTCAGCACCGAAATTCCGTACACAACCGCAAGAATGATAAGCCCACCAGCAAGTCCTTTCACACGGTCAGTAATATCAGGATTGGTCTCATCAAAGTAAATGAATTTATTCATAATCGGACGCAGCATATAGCTTGCCGCAAGGGTCGAAACCGTCTGAACAACCGCACAAATCATCGCAATCACAAGCAAAGCTCGTTCCTTCGCAAGATAACGGAACAAGCGAAGTATGGAAGCTTTCATATCCTTCGGTTTGCCCTTTGCACTGAAAGCCGCATCACGGTTGCCACGTCCCATAACATCCATATTTTTCTTGACCGTGCCGTCTTTTTTTACACCACTGTACTTTTTCAGCAAGCGGTCATAACGAGATGTTTTCTCCATAACTTCACCTCCAATCAGTCTTTCTGCGAACGGTAAATTTCCTGATAAGCTGTGCAGCTTTCCATAAGCTCATCATGATTTCCGCAGCCAACAATCTTACCGTCATCAAGTACGACAATCTTGTCAGCGTCAATAACAGAGTTGATACGCTGTGCAATAATCAGCTTCGTAACCTTTGGCAAACGCTCACGCAAAGCCCTGCGGATTGAAGCGTCAGTAGCCGTGTCAACCGCACTCGTAGAGTCGTCAAGAATAATAATCTTCGGCTTTTTCAGCAGCGCACGGGCAATACACATTCTCTGCTTCTGACCGCCCGAAAGGTTTGCACCGCCCTGGTCAAGCTCCGTTTCGTAACCTTCTGTAAATCCGTTGATAAAGGAGTCAGCCTGCGCAATTTTTGCCGCCTCAATGATTTCCTCGTCAGTGGCATTTTCGTTGCCCCAACGGAGATTTTCAGCCGCCGTGCCAGAGAAAAGAGTGTTCTTCTGCAATACCATCGCCACGCTTTCGCGCAGGTTGAAAAGCGGCAGCTCACGCACGTCAGTACCGTCAACAAAAACCGTACCCTCATCTGTGTCATAAAGCCTTGGAATAAGGGAAACAAGCGTTGTCTTACCACTGCCCGTCGAGCCGATAATACCAACCATCTCACCCGAATTTATCTCAAGATTGATGCCGTCCAGCACCTTCTCGCTATTGTTCTTGAAGTAACGGAAGCTTACGTTTCTGAACTCAATTCTGCCGCTGTTGATAGTGCGGTTTCTGTCTTTTATGTCGTCATCGTTAAGCGTAATTTCAGCATCAAGCACCTCGGAAATTCGTTTGTCCGAAGCCGCTGCACGAGTACCCTGCAGAACAATGTTAGCCATAAAATTCAACGCCGTAAGAATCTGCGAAAGATATGTAATAAACGCAGTCAGCGTGCCAAGCTCCATATCTCCTACCATAACCTGCTTACCCGAAACCCATACAACCGCAAGAGTAGTAACGTTTACCGCAAGTGCTGAAATAGGCTGCATAAGAAGCATCATTTTCAGTGCAGAGGTGCTCTTTTCAACAAGCTCATCATTGACAAAACCGAACTTTTCCTTTTCAAAATCCTCACGCACAAAGGATTTGATAACACGCTGATTTGTAACCGTTTCACGCACATTGATATTCAGCTTGTCAATCTGCACCTGCATTTTTGTGTAACGAGGGGAAGCCGTCACAATAATCGCCGCAATCAGAATTGCAAGAATAGGAATAACAATAAGAATTATCCACGCAAGGTCAGGATTGAGCATAAACGACATAACCATCGCACCGATAAGCATAATCGGCGAACGGAATGTACCACGCAGAAGCGTCTGAGTGAAGTTCTGCACCTGCGTAATATCATTTGTAATTCTCGTAATCAGCGAGCCCGTCGTGAATGTATCAATATTGGAAAAAGAGAATTTCTGAATCTTTTTGAACACGTCCTCACGTACACCTGCCGCAAGACGTACCGAACCGCGTACCGCAAAATTTGCACCAAGTACGCCCGTAATCATCATCAGCACCGCAATTATAAGCATTACGATACCCTTGCGGATAATGTAGTCAACATCACCCTTTGCCGCACCATTGTTGATGATGTCAGCACTGACATAAGGAAGAATAAATTCCCCCGCCGCTTCAAGCGTCATAAACAGCGGACCCAGCAGAAAGCTGTACCAGTATTTCTTTATGTACGGCAGATATTTTTTCATCGCCATAGCCTCCGTTTCAAGAATTAAAGGGGTACCTATATATGCAGGTACCCCTTGATGTCAAAAGTTCTGATATATGAATTATAGCACATTGTCAGCAGCTTTGTCAAATACTTCCTTCAATTTTTCAGCAACGCTGACCATCACCTTTCCGTCAACTTTCGTAACCCGTCTGTCATAGGTGAACAAGCCGTTTGTCTCGTCCTCAACATCACTTACCTGCGTAAGCACCGCAGCACATAACCCGTTCTCAACCGCAGGAACAATCTCATCAAGGTACAGCTTTTCCAGTCCCTCAGTAAGCTTTTCGGCCGAGTCAAAGGTCTTGTATCCGTAATTCTTGTCAAGATTGAAGCTGTGTCCATCCACCTTGAAGGAGTAGCCGCCGAATTCCGAAAGCACAAGCGGTCTGTCGGTTGCTTTAAGCTTAACAGGTCTGAAGTAAATATGCTCACTTTGTACGTCACTTTCCTTTTCCGTAAACCACCCCGAAGTAGCGTCCCATATTCTCGTCGGGTCATATTGCTTCAATGCCTTGTACATTCCGTCAGCATCAAATTGCCCCCAGCCTTCGTTGAAAATAGTGTAGTAGCAAACGCAAGGATGATTGTACAGCGTGTCAACCGTGCCCTTTGCACATTTCTCAAACCGGGTTTTCTGTCGCTTTGAAGCTTTGTGTCTGATACCTTTGCGTAACCCGATTGTAGGCAAAGCCGTGTCAACAAGAAAATTGTAACCGCCGCTGTTGACCATGTCCTGAAACACAATCATTCCCAGTTTGTCGCAATAATAATAGAATAAATCAGGCTCAATTTTAATGTGCTTGCGAAGCATATTGAAGCCCAGCTTTTTCGTTTCCCTGATGTCAAACAAGTACCCTTCGGGGGAAGCAGGCGTGTAAATCCCGTCACTGAAATATCCCTGGTCAAGCAGGCCGTGGAAGAAATACGGCTTACCGTTAAGACAGATATATTTTCTTTCACCACGGTTTTCAATCGTTACCGTGCGCAAGCCGAAATACGACTCAACACTGTCATTTTCCGAAGTAAGCGTAAACTCGTACAAATACGGATTTTCAGGAGTCCACAGCACTCCGTCAGGAATTTCAACCGTAACCCTGTCACCGCTGAATTGCTTGACCAAATCGCCGTTTGGAGTGTGAACAGCAATTTCAAATTCTTTTGCAGGACTGACAACCTCAACAGTAACGCTGTCAAGTGTCGGTGTGATGCGTAACGATTTTATATAATTTTGTGGCACACTTTCCAGCCATACCGCCTGCCATATTCCGCTTATGGGAGTGTACCACATTCCGCCGCGCTTTTCGCTTTGTTTGCCATAGGGCAATTCCTTGTCAAGCTTGTCCATTACCTCAACTTCAAGGACATTTTCTCCCTCAGTAACCGCATTCGTTATATCAAAATCAAAAGGCAGATAACCTCCGATATGTGCACCGATATGTTTTCCATTTACATTGACACGGCAAATCTGGTCAACCGCTCCGAAATTAAGCAGAATTATACCCTTATTGAAATTATCAGGAAGAATAAATTTTTTTCTGTAAATACAATTTTCATCTTTGCCAATCTGACGTTCTATACCTGAAATTCTCGATTCGGGCGGATATGGAACAATAATGTTTCCAAGCTTCTCTTCATTTCTGTCAGGTGTGCCGAATTCGCCTTTGTGGCAGTATAACTCCCATTCACCGCATAACGATATATATGAATCACGCCTCATCTGCGGACGGGGATATTCCTCCCATGTCAGTATGCCTTTCTCAAAATCCGTAGAAAGCTGACAAGTCCGTACCATTGCCATAAAATCACCACCTGTTTTTATTGTACAACATTTTGATTAATAATTCAATGATTTGCAGAGGTTGATAAAACAATACGTTATATTGTGTAATTTCCTGTACTTTTATTGTAGATTTCATCAGTAAATATTTGGCTTTTCAGAAACACATCACAATTCCATAACAAAGATACGATATAATGAAAATGAGCTGAACTTTATGCTTGAAAACAAACGATGTGTTTTGGTTGCAGATGATGAACCAAAGATGGTTCGTGCCCTGCGTGATTTTTTATGTGCGATTGGTTTTTGCGTGTTAGAGGCAAAGGACGGCGAAGAAGCACTTGATGTATTTTGTGAAAATTCCAATGTGATAGATATTATTCTTCTTGACGTGATGATGCCGCGTCGGGACGGACTCTCCACCCTGAAACTTATCCGTGAATCATCTTCTCTTGTGCCTGTAATTCTGCTTACTGCCAGGGGAGAGGAATATGACCAGCTTGCAGGATTTTCCTGCGGTGCTGACGATTATATAACGAAGCCGTTTTCCCCGTCACTTCTTATGGCAAGAGTGGAAGCGGTGCTCCGCAGATTCGGAAAGGACGTTCAGAATGATATTTCAGCAGGTATGCTTTCCATAAATGCCGCAACACGTACAGTATATCTTGAAAATGAAGAACTTGAGCTTACAAGGCGGGAATATGACCTTCTTTACTATCTGATTGTAAATCGTGGACTTGCTTTTTCAAGAGAACAGCTTCTCAACAATGTATGGGGATATGATTTTGAGGGCGGCAGCCGTACAGTTGACACACACATAAGACAACTCAGAGGAAAATTGGGCAAGTGTGCAGATTATATAAAAACCATTCATTGCGTAGGCTATCAGTTTGAGGTGCAGAATGAAAATCCGAATTCGTAACAAAATATTGATAACAATATGTTCTCTTATACTGCTGTCGCTTGTGGGACAGATTGTTTTCAACCAGTTCTTTTCCAAGGAATTTTTTATGAAGCAGCAGGAAAGAATTATTACAGAGGCTTTTTATCAGATAAAAGAGGGCTATGATGGTGAACTTGAAAACGTAAATGACATTGCGGAAAGCCTTCATGATACATACGGGATAAAGACAGTGATATTCAATAATGATGAAATTATCTATTCTTCCGGTTATCCATTCATGAAGCAGGACCATCGCCTTGATATAAACCCCGTATTTCGTAATGATGAATTTCCGGCAATTCCTGCCGCACCTTTTGATGAAGGAAAGGACTTTATGGAAGATACTGAACGTATGCAGCTTTCAGGAAAGTTCAACTACAATGACGAAGAAATCCGTGTTCTTATGACATTGCAGATTGCCTCTATTGACAACAGTATTTCTGTGTTTACAGAGGCAAATATCTATATTTCCGTGGCTGTGCTGATAATCGGTGTGCTGATTGCGGTTGTCGTGTCCAAAAATATTTCCAGGCCGATAAGCGATATAGAAGCAGTTTCGAAAAAAATTGCCATGCTTGATTTTTCTTCTTCAGCAGATGAGGAAAATTCCACAGCAGAGCTTGCAAGCATTGCACAGAGTGTTAATCAGATGTCACGGCAGCTTAGCCTTAATATGCAGGAGCTGACAGCAGCAAATGAACAGTTGCAGAAGGATATTGAATACAGGAAGCAGGTAGAAGGCTACCGCCGTGAATTTATCGCAGGGGTTTCTCACGAAATGAAAACACCGCTGGCACTTCTGCAGATTTATACGGAAAATCTTAAAAACAATATTCAGGGCATAGATAAGGATTACTACTGCGATACCATTGTTGAGGAAACAGAAAAGCTGAGCAGAATGGTTTCCGATATGCTTGAAATATCATCTATTGACAGCGGATTTGTAAAAATGAACCTTGAAGATGTGGATATTGCGGAGCTTTGCCGTGATATTATCAATGAGTACCAGCCTGTTCTTGAAGCGTATCAGGTGAATATTAATCTTGCTGAAAAAGTGGTAGTATCAGGTGATATCAAATATCTGGAGCAGGTTATCAAGAATATCCTCAACAATGCTGTGCAGCATACCACCGTAGGCGGCGAAATAGGGATTGTCCTGAATTGCACTGAAAATCAGGTCAGTCTTGAAATCAGCAACGAGGGTGAACAAATCTCCGAAGAACATCTGGAGCATATATGGGACGCTTTCTACCGCACAGATAAATCCCGTACACGTAATGGCAAGAATAATGTTGGACTTGGACTTTATATTGTAAAAACAGTAATTGACAAGCTTGGAGGCAGCTGCAGTATAGGAAATACCGACAAGGGTGTTGCCGTAACCATTACACTTAACAGCAGATAATATTTTTAAAATTCAGCAGAGAAAAATTTTTCTGCTGAATTTTTATTTTACCTGACAAAAATATCAAAATTGTCAGATATACTGTAAGCAATCTTGAACGAATGGAGTATATTTATGACCATAAAAAAAGAATAAAGGCAATTATAATTTTCACGACAGCACTGCTTGCTGTTGCAGGTGCAGTATTCGGAATAACAAGACTTGCAAGCAGAGGGAACAATGATGAAATTCAGTCCGCATACAGGGAATATACTGCGGCAAAGGGCAGTATTACTGTAGGTACGTCTGAAAATGGAACAGCTTCTATCGGACGTTCCTATATAACTTTTCCCGCAAGCGCAGAAATTGAGGAAGTATATGTGCGTGTTGGTACGGAAGTAAACGAGGGCGACAAGCTTGCAAAGCTCAATATTGATGATGTGGAAGATTTCAAATCGCAGTATGAAAAGAAAATTCAGACCGCAAAGCTTGAACTTGAAGCGGCACTGAGTGAAAAGGAAATCAGACTTGCTGAGGCTGAAAACAGTTATTCTTCTGACAGTGAAACGGAAGATAAATCCGTTAGCAATACCACAAGCAGTGTAGAAAAAGCTGTTGAAAGTGCGTCACTTCTCGCCAGCGGCAAAAGTCTGGTTTCGGGCGGTGAACTTGAGGATGAAACAGAATATACAACGGCAGGCGTCCAGCCTGAATATATGCAGATAAGCAACCTTGAAATTCAGTACGGCGATTTTTTCAATGAGTATGATATTGAGGACAACAGCAAGGTTGCCGTACTTGGATATAAAACCGCACAGGAAATTTTCGGTTCGGCATATCTTGCGGCAGGTGAAATCGTTACGATAGAGGGCAAGAATTACGAGGTAATAGGTGTACTTGCTTCAATGGGTACGGTATCATCGGGTCTGAGTCCCGATGAAGCGGTTTTTCTCCCGTATTCAACAGCAAAAAAATATGTTTTCGGCAACGATATTTCACCGCAGATAACAGTTGTTGCAGATGATGTTGACGAGGTGGAAAATGTAATTGCAAACATTGAAATACTTCTCTCGGAGAATTACCCCAATGCAAGTTTTACCCTTACAGACGCAGGAAGCAAAATGGAAGCTGCAACAAGCTCTGCAAATACGCTTTCCATGCTGCTTATTGCAGTTGCGGCAATTGTATTTGTGGTAGGCGGTATAGGAATTATGAATGTTCTTTTTGTAACCGTAAAGGAGCGTACTCAGGAAATCGGTTTGCTCAAAGCTTTAGGCTGCAGAAAAAGAGAGATACTGCTCACTTTTCTTATAGAAGCAAACCTCATTTCACTTTTCGGAGGAATAGTGGGAGTTGTTGCAGGGTTTGTGCTAATTCCTGCTGTTGAATTGTCGGGAATGAGATGTGAGCCTGTAATATCGGGCGGTGTGCTTGCACTGATTTTTGCGGTTATAACAGGAACAATATTTGGGTTTTACCCCGCATTCAAAGCTTCACAGCTTACCCCTATTGAAGCACTTTCACAAGATTAGGAAAAAGGAGATTTTGTTATGAAAAAAGTTAAAATTACAGTAATTCTTGCAGCATTGTTTATTATGTCAGGGTGTTCAGACAATAAAAAAACAGATACTGCACCTGTTCAGGAAACTGTTTTGCAGACCGAATACACTATGCAGGAAGGCGATACTCAGGTGACAGGCGAGGTAACTGAAATCATCGGAAATGAGGTAACTCTTGCACTTGGAAATGTAGCTGAAAACGAACAGGAAAATAAAAGAGGTGAAATACCTGCAAAAGGCGAGATGCCTGAAATTCCGGCAGAATCTCATAAATCGGATGACGGTTTCGGTGAAGGGGAAATGCCAAAGAATTTTGAAATGCCCGATGGCGAATTTGCGAAAGGTGAGCCTCCCGAAGGATTCGAAAAGTCTGAGGGCGGATTCGGTAATGGTAAAATGCCTGAAATGCCAGGTGATATGGAAGTACCTGAAGGTGGTTTCGGCGGCAATATGAAGGGCAGAAGAGGCGGTCCTGGTACAATTGAAAAAAATGAACTTTCAGGCGGCCAGCAGCAAAGAGCAGCAATTGCACGTGCCCTTGTAGGTAAGCCATCATTGCTTCTTGCAGATGAGCCTACAGGTGCACTTGATACCGCTACGGGAAAGGAAGTGCTGAAGCTCTTTTCAGAACTTCATAAAAATGGGCATACGATTGTAATGATTACTCACGATTTAAATGTTGCCGAGAATGCGGAAAGAATAGTTTATATTGTGGACGGAGAAATTTTTGATACAAATCCATTCTGAACAAGTGTTATCGAAAAAATGCATACATTTTCGATAACACATATGTGTGTAATGACTTTGTCGCACAATGTTAACGGCATCAAATGAGTGTTTTTTGAAATATTTATGATATGCTGTAAAGTTTACATTTAGCAACGCAGATTAACAGATATAATCTGCGAGTGACATTTACAGATATGTTGGTTAAATGTGCGAAAAGTGTCGAAATATTATGTTGACTTTGCGATATTTGGAGAGTATAATTATTCTGTTAGGGGTATATGCAATGCGTGTACCCTTTGCGGAGCTATGCCTTACGGTATGCGTTTACAAAATAATAAAAAGGAAGTATAAGAATGAAGATGAAGAAAATCGCAGCAATGGTACTTGTTGCAGTGATGCTTGCAGGAATGACAGCGTGCGGTAATACAGCGGAAGAAAGTGTATCCGAAAGCACAACAGCAGAAGTAACTACCACTATCGCTGAAACAACCACAGCTGCCGAGGAAACTACTACGGTTACGGAAGAAACAACAATTGCAGAAACTGAAACATCAGCTGAATCAGAAGACGAGGGATTTTCTCAGGAGCAGTTGGAACTGACATCTGTAACCATTCCTGACGGAACTGTGAAGATTGAAGACGGTGCATATTCACACTATTTCAGCCTTACAGATGTTACAATTCCCGACGGCGTGACCGAAATAGGTAAAAACGCTTTCAGACAGTGTTATGAGCTTACGAATATAAACATTCCTGACAGCGTTACTAAAATAGGTGTTTGTGCTTTTTACGGCGATGAATCATTGGAAAGCATAGAAATTCCTGATAGCATCAATGAAATCGGCGAACAGGCATTTGCATACTCTGCTCTTACAGGTGAGCTTGTTATTAAGGGTGACAATTGTGAAATCGGCAACGGTGCTTTCTTTAGTTGTATAAAGCTTGAGAGCGTTATTATTGAAGATGGTGTCACTAAAATCGGCAGTACAGCTTTTGCGGATTGTGAGAGTCTTAAAAGCGTTGTAATTCCTGACAGCGTTACCGAAATTGGTGATGGTGCATTTAAAAATTGTGTAAATCTTACAAGCATTACCGTTCCCGATAAATTCAGTGACAGATATGAGGATATTTTCGGCTATAAGCTTGCGTTAACCCCCGAAGACGTCATAGCACAGCTTTACGAAAAAGACGGAGCTGAAACCGTTGAATATTATAAGAGCAAGATTGCAGGTTCTTTTGAGTTTGACGGAAACCTCTGCGTAATTGTTGATGACAATATGATGGTCAGTATTGTAAATTCGGGTACTATGGAGAGCGTGGACATAAGCAAGAACGCAGAGTACGCAGATATAAAAATCGTTGAAGGCAACAGTACATATTATCTGGTTACAAAGTGCGTAAAAGGCTTTGATACAGCATTCAGAACGTGGGGTGCGGTAACGGATATTTCCACAGCTGAGGAAGTTGCTTGGTACGAACACGAATATGACGAGGCTTCTTGTACAGACAGCACTCCCGTTGAGGAACTGCCTGCATCTGAGGAGTATGACAGCTATGCTGACCTTGCTGTTGTTGAGGAAGCAAGTCAGACACTTAAAGATATTTTGGCACAGACCTGAAAATAAAATCACACCTATAAAGGCATATCGCTTAAGTATATTAAGCGGTGTGCCATTTCTTTTGTCTGTAAAGGTTCAGAGCGTTTCTTAAACAGCAAAAATATATTTTCAGACTCCCTGACCAGCCACCGAAATCCAGACAATATTTATCGGAATTCCAGAGCTAAATACAAGCAGCGAATATTTGCTCACATCCAAAGCCTAACCCCACGAATTTCAAAAGGTATACCAGAGCGAGTTTTGGCACGTCCGTGAACCTGTGTAAATATTTATGGTGCGTCTGTTATGGGGTACATTTTCAGATGAGTTTCGGCTTATTAATAAAATTTCACTGACCTTGAAATATATTGATTAAACAGAAAGGAGAGTTGCGAATGCAACGAAGAAATATTCATTACTACATCGCCTTAGGTCATCAATCATTTGCTGTTACTGCCGATTTGTATTCTCACTTATATTCAGACGCATTTAACCCTGCTGCAAATAGTATCAATGATACACTTTCTGATATTTTCTGAGTTTTTTATCGGCAGTGCATTAATTTATGGCTTGGCGTATTAGCAAAAAGTTTGTTTTAGCAACGTTTTAGCAAGTCCGAATTTATAAAAAAACTCTGGCTTGCCAATAAAAGTAAAATCCCTCAAACGCCGAAACTACGGCGTTTGAGGGTGATAAAAATTGGTGCCGCTAACCGGACTTGAAATGTCCAACCGCTTTTCCGTAACTTTCAGCAAATCGTCTGAAACGCCGATTTTACGCCATTTCAGAGCAATTTACAAAAATATGATTGTGCTGTTTTTATGTATGATTTCGCAACAATAATGACCAAATAAAGACCAAAATCAATGGTATGTTTCTGCTTAAAGACATATAATGCCTATCCCGACAAAACCAATGAAAAGACTTGACTGTAAGGTTTTTGGGGGATTTTGGGTAAAAAAAAATAAGTCTCGTATCTGATGTGAAAATCGGATACGGAATTTTTGTATGCCTCAAATTAAGTTTATCATCACAAAAATAGCCACGCAGTTTAATATGCGTGGCTAAAACTTTAGACTTAATATCTATTTTTCGTTATCGGCTGAAGATGTTATGCCAAAATCCTAATAAAATAGTACCAAGCAGTTTCGCAAATAGACAATGTACTATTATCGGATGTCGGATAAAACCTACACCTCTTGAATTCAAATCATACGCTTAAATTTATAGGATGAAACTTCATTACGTTCAGCATATTAGATACCTGATTTCTGAAATATTCAACATCTGCTTCAAGGACTTTTGATAATGAGCCGTGCTCATCGTTCATTCCGTAAGCAATATAGGCAGGTTTCACCAAATCCTTGTATCTTTCTGCTGCCGCATTTATATCCTGAACACTGTCACAATCAATATCAGAGAACAAATCGGTAATTTTACCAATAAGAGCTTCGTTTGTAGCAGAGGGTGTACCTGCAACCATCCCTTTTCTTGAAGGCTCCATATACCTGCCTGTAAGTCTGCTGATTTCTTCTTTTAATTTATTTATCACTTCAATTTCGCCATCGCTAAGCACTCTTGCTTTACCATAATAATCAGCTTGATTTGCGTAGGGAGTGTCTACATAGCTGACGTCTTCATAGGTCTGATTTTGAAAATCAATTAAAGCTTGATTATACTCTTCCATAGCTTTGTTTAATACAACAGCCTGTTCTTCCGTAAGATTATTTTTAGCAAAAGTTTTTACGCAACTTGTTGCAATTCCCATCTGTGCATAATTTTTATAATCAATATCTGTACCCTTTCCGATACCACAACCTATATTTTCAGCAGCTGTTTTCATTACCATACGGCATTTTTCAAGTTCTTCCTTGCTGAATGAAACGCCGCCGACAATATACCCGTTATCACCTGATGGGGTACGAGGCATATCCCTTTGGAAAAACACATCGGAAGAATAGTTTACAGTACGCTTTAAATCGCCTAAACCGTCTATATCATTTTGGGAAACAGTTTTTCCTGTTACCTGCGCTTCGCCTGAAATCATAACAAGGTCCTTGCTTTCGCTTTTTATCTGCTCCCAGTTTGTTTTTACCGTATCTAAATCCAAGCGCAATGTAGAAGGCTGAATTTTCTGTCTTACTATTGTGGATTCGGGTTTGTTTAAGCCATATAAATTCATTAAATTGATTGCCATACCTATGTCCTCCTTGGATGAAATAATCAAAGTTTACGCTTCAATATCGATTGTGGGTTGAACAAAAAGTCCGAATTGCTTTGCATAGCTTGTTCTCCACACATCTCTTTCAGAAATCATTTTATGCAATATATCATCTGCATTAAATTTTACGGATGTTTCCTTATTTGCATATTCTTTTGCAAAATCGGCTCTTTCTTCTCCTATGCATTGCAACTTTTCATAATATTTATCAAAAGAAAGCTGAATATCTGTTTCTTTATCAAGCGAAGAGACCGCTGTATTCACCGCTTTTTCATAAGCTTTATCTAAATCATCGAGTTCTTCCTGCATAGTAAGAGTGCGATATCCTTCATTGCTATTTAGGTCGGAAACATTAATTACCCTTGTGCCATTTTTATATCCTTGAACAATTTCATCATACAGAGAAGTATATGCATTCATAATGTTATCCAATATGTTCGAGCTTGATAAGATACCGTTCGTGCTTGTCTCTTTATCCGAAACGTTCAGCTTATTTATTCTTTCGGATAAAGTAAAGTTATAATTTATATCAGGAGAAAGCTTTGTATTAAGTAAGAAATCTCTTTGTTTTTTAACGTCATCAAAAGAAGGTCCGTTTGTTATCCTGTCCCGATAACTCTCAAAGCTATCCTTTTTGAATACAATTTTTTGTTGCTGTTCAGGTGCTGTTTGGAGAGTGCTATCGCCAGCTTTTTCTTTTGCCATCATATTTTTTAACGGCATATTTAATAAATCCGAATTTAAATGCACATTCATTTGACGTCCTCCTATCAGCTTTAATTTCATAAAAGTGCAAGCTATCAAAGTACACTACCGTTCATTATATATATATCGACAGATTACTTTAAAACTTAATATGAAGTCGAAAATTTTAACAATAAAATTAGAACTTAGTGTTAATAATACAAAAATAACACAGGCAGTAAATATAAACATACTGCCTGTATATAATCAAGAAACAACAGCATTTTTCCTTCTGTATGCATCATTATTCTTCTGACTTAATTCAGCTTCAACCTGAGCTAATTGCTTCTCCAGTGCTTGCCTTTTATTTTCGTCTGTTTCAGATTGTATCTGTTGTTCAATTTGGCGTTTTTTCTCTTTTAACTTTTCAATTTCACGGTCGACTTTATCGGTATTGGTGGTGCATTTTTCGGCTTTATCTGTTGGTTGACCATTCATTTGTTTTTCCGACTTATCAGGGGCATCATATATAACTTGGGGATTTCCGTCTTCATCCTGCTCTATATGATATAAACCAATCGGTTTGCAAATATCATTTTCGCTACTGATATATTCATCTTTTGCAGCAGGAATATTATTTACTTCAACATTATTTTCAGCACTTTCTGTTTTCAGAAGCCTTGATGAAATATTACCTACATATTCACTGGGAGAACTATTACCTATTGTTATCGACATAATCCTCATCCTCCTTATATCTTCATATTAAATCCACCAAGATAATTCATTTTAGAATTTAAAGTAGACATTTTCTGAATAAAGCTATCTGTAACACTCTTTAAATCCTTGCCTTTAAAAGTATAAGTTTGCTCTGATATTTTCTGATTATCAGAATTTTCTTCGCCAGCCTTCTTCTCCGTTTTCTTTTCGGCAGCTTTCTGTTCTTCCTTACTTTCTTTGATTTTTTCTAACCATTTTTCAATATTGGAATCTTTGCCTGGGGTGTCTGTAACTGTACAAGTGTACATAGTCGTATATTCCTCATCAAACTCAATAGCAGCATATAATAGTTTTGAACCACGAGCACTTGCAGACTGCTGAGCTTCTTTTATGTAATCAGGTGCTTTTGAAAGTTCTCTTTCCAACCACTGACCAGTTTTCTCATCGCTCATTGCTTTTCTTAACATTCTTGATGTAACAGATACAGCCACATTCTTTCCAGGTGTTAAACAAGCGTATTTATCCTTCAAATAATTTGAATAATCCCGAACATTTTTATATTCGTTGCTTTTATTGGTGCTGCTTGAAGAATAATTGTTACCTACATTCATTTGATTTCCTATTGTCATTGACATACAATTCACCTTACCTTTCTAAAGCCTAATGCCTCTACTTCAAATATCGGATAATTGTTATTCTTATTTAACAGTAAAGGCGTGAACGACTATGTTTTGGGTGCGAAAAACCTGCCAAGCTCTATAACTCAGCAGGTTTTCCGTTTAACATAATTGTAAGATTGAATGTTTTATACTCTGGCTTTGAAGAGTCAAAGGCAATATCAATATCACCCTTGTACTTCCTTGCACACCTTTGTATATTGAAAATTCCTATTCCGTGCTGTTTCTTGTTTGCTTTGCTGCTTTCAGGAAGTCCACTTTCCTTGTTTATTACAATCTCCTTAACAAAGTTGTTTTCAATCTCTACAAAGAAAAGATTTCCTTTCACATAAGAATTTAAAGATATAAATCTCTCATTTTCAACAAAAGAACAGGCTTCTATCGCATTTTCCAATGCATTATTCAGAATAACCCCTATATCATAAACATCAATTTCAAGTTCATTTGGATAAGCAAAATCAACAGAAAATTGAATTTTTCCTTTGTCTGCTTCTTGCTTCTTCTGATGAATGATAATATCAGTAATCGGATTCCCACTATGATAACCGAAGTCCAGTTTACTTACTGTTTCCTCCATATTTTTGATATAGCTGTTCAATTCTTCATCATCGGCGTTATTATGTTTCTTTACATAAGCTGTAATATTATTGATATGTCCTTTCAGGTCGTGCCGTAAGCCACGCATATCTGTGTAAACGTCCTGTATCTCTTTCACTTCTTTTTGCATTTGTTGTATCTGATTTTCCAATAATGAGCGTTTTCTGTTTTCTTCGTGGTATTGCACCACATTCTGAAAAAGAATTACATTTGCTATAACAGCTCCTAATAACAATATACATATCACGGGAATCCAGAACAGCGTTGCAGGAACAGTATCGTAAATAAGTAATGTGGTTCCGTTTTCTACTGTAACAATCATCATTCTAAGCGTTATGGAAATACAAATTGCCGCAATGCTCGGTAATATCAGAAATACATTTTCACGAATTTGTAGTTGATATTCTTTTCTGACATATTTTTTATTTATCATCAACAGATATATACCCAGAATAAAGGCGTACAAAATTGCACTTGCAAAAGACATTACACATATCATAGTGTTACTCATCGATTCGACCTGACTGTTTGTAACAATCTTTCCTTGTTGAAGTAAATTATCTATCCAACTGCCGACAACTGCACCCAACCCAACATTCAGCACGCTGACAATATACTTTACAATTTCCCTTCCAGCAGCAAAACTGAAACAAACAAATAACTGACTGGATGTTCCTTTGCGAAAGAATATCAATTGCATAGTCATAATCAGTATTATATTGACAACAGCACCTGTTATATTGCTGAACTAATATTGACAGTGTATTATATCAAATATAACTACCTGAAATATAAAATAGACGATGCTCCATAATACAATCGTTGCTTTTGGGTTACGTTTACTTTTGAGAAATTGACTTGTGTATATACCACTAAACATGCTGTTTATTATATGTATCAACACGGACAGCAAACTAAACATTTACAGTTCCTCCGTTTTTGGCGTATCTCATATAGACCTTGATAAACTCAGGATATTTTTTTTGAGCAAGGATTAACGAATCGCCGTTGATAACTTCTATTGTATCGTAACTGTACGCAGTAATCTTCTCCATATTGACAAGATACCCTCTATGGCAACGATAGAAAGAGTCTCCCAGTTTTTCCTGCCACTCATCCATTTTTCCGTATATATCAAGTATACCGTCCTTTGTGTGAAAAATCACCTTTTTATTGCTGCTTTCAATATAATAGATATCTTTGAAAAGTATTTTTTTCTGTATGTTGTTTCTCTTGACAATTACATATTTTTGTTGATACACCTCTGTCGAATACATTTCCTTAACTGCACGATTGAAAACAGTTTTGAATTTCTTTTCATCAATCGGCTTTAACAGGTAATGAAAAGCGTTCACATCAAAAGCTTCTTCTACATATTCCGAATACCCTGTTATAAAGATAATAATACTCTTGGCTTTGTAATACTTGTCTTGTGCACTTCTTATATGTTTTGCAACATCAATCCCAGACATATTTTGTAGTTTAATATCAAGAAATGAAATGTCAAAGTTCTCGTTTGCAGAACACATTTCTTCTCCACTTTGAAACTCAGATATATCAGCATTATGCAATATATCTCTTATCA
This sequence comes from Oscillospiraceae bacterium, assembly GCA_018110825.1. Classification (GTDB taxonomy): domain Bacteria; phylum Bacillota; class Clostridia; order Oscillospirales; family Ruminococcaceae; genus RGIG8773. Next base: position 25,120 of record JAGBCL010000052.1, on the reverse strand, counting down.
AAGATACAATATACTCTCGTATCGCTTTATCATCATCGCAAATTGCTATTTTCATAGTGTTATACCCTTTCACTTATACTCCATTTAATTATAACACTGCATAACACGTTTAGCAAATATATAATGGTGTGAAATACTGGTTTTCGGGTGTGAAAAGTTAGAGATGTCGAGTATGATGTAAAAATCAATGTTTTATATATTGATGATATGAAAACAAGAAGCAGATGATTATGATTTACTCTTTGTCTTTTTGCTTGATTTGCAAATATTTGTCCCAAACATATTGACTTTGTCCCAAGAATAGTATATAATAGACTTAAAGGAGGTTAATGAATATGAAAAAGCAGAATGTATTGAATTTGATTAAATATCATGTTGAAAGGAACGAAAACTCCTTTAGAAATGAAGCAATAAATATTGCTCGTTATTTTGATAGCATTGGTGATGACCAATTAGCAGAATATATTATGGGCTTAATCGCAGAGTCAAATTTATATACTCCACAAAGCAGTGATTTCGAAAGTGAGTTTTTAAAACAAGTTGATGTACGAACAGTAGAACCATTGAATTTGCCTTTGGACATTTCAGAGGATATAAAAGGTATTATTAATGCTGTAAATCATAATGTAGGGATAAATAAATTTTTATTTGAAGGATTGCCGGGAAGCGGAAAAACTGAAGCGGTTAAACACGTCGCAAGATTACTGGATAGAACATTATTCTGCGTTGATTTTGATAACTTAATTGATAGCAAATTAGGCCAAACGAATAAGAATATTGCAAGTGTTTTTAACGAAATAAACTCTTTGCCCTACTCAAACAAAGTAGTTGTTTTATTCGATGAAATTGATGTAATTGCATTAGACAGAATTAACTCAAATGATGTGCGTGAAATGGGACGAGTAACATCAACTATTTTAAGGGAACTCGACCGTTTAACAGATTTAAACAAGGAAATTGTTATAATTGCAACCACAAATCTATTTAAGAATTTTGATAAGGCGTTGATAAGACGATTTGACGCAGTAATAAACTTCAACCGTTATAGCCAAGATGATTTAATTGAGGTTGCTGAATATTATTTTTCGTCTTTTGCAAAAAATTTCAAAGGTATCTCAAAAGATACGAGACTGTTTAAAAAGATATTGAAATTAACTACTGAACTTCCTTATCCGGGAGAATTGAAAAATATCATTAAAACATCCTTAGCTTTTAGTGATATTAACCTTGAACACGACTATTTGAGAAGGCTATATAACAGCTTAATCGGTAATCTCGATGGAACTGACGTTAATGAACTGCACGAAAAAGGTTTTACTGTTCGTGAAATCGAAAAATTAAAAGGAGAATCTAAAAGTGCTGTATCGCGAAAACTAAATAAGGAGGATGAATAATTTGAATAATGTGTTGGAACTTAAAGGGAAACGTTTTGTTCAAGCCAACAAGAACGGCAGTAGCGGCGGAGCAGCAATGAATAGCAAAGTGATTGTTACAAGTCCGCACTTGCTTAAACTTAAAGATAAAATTGACCAGATAAAGAAATATTGGCAACAAGAACAACGTCCTTTTAAAGGCGTTTTAATCAGTGTATACTACAACAAAATTGTTGCCAAAAGCAATCGAATAGCTGGACTTTTCAGGGGCGTTGATTCAAACTTGGCGATAGTCGGTGCAAAATTTAATTCAGAAAAAACAAAGCATATCATCACTTATTTTTTGGATTTTGAAGATTTAGACTATACCGTGGAATTGTTAATAAAAGCCAACAATATTATGGTTATGCACTTTCAAAACGGCATTACAAAATCGATATTCGATAACAATAGGATTATCGAAAAAATTGCATACACTCAGTACGGAATACCCAAAACAACTTTTAAGCAGATTATTGCTGATGCTTCATATATAGAAAATTTCGAGATAGAAAGAGCTTCACAGCAGTTTAAAGAAAGCATCATTACTCTGTATGACACCAAAACAGATACACAACAATTGTTTAAAAATATCGGTATCGATATATTATCGAGTCGTATATTAGATAATCGCACCGTTTTTTTGGATGAAAAACAAGCGAAGATTTTATTTGAAAAAGCACCTTACCTTGTTTCAATGGCAACAGAGAATTTAGCTGATTTATCTCCTGAAGATTTTATAGAACAGTCTTACCAAGGACTTGCCTATATCCCTTCGCCAACTATAGAACCTACAGTAGGTGTTATTGATACATTATTCGATACAAATGTATATTTTGCTGAATGGGTAGAATATCACGATATGGTTGACAATAGCATTCCTAAAAGTTCAGCAGATTATAATCATGGTACAGCTGTAACATCTATAATTGTAGACGGACCTAAGCTGAATCCGTGGCTTGATGATGGATGTGGAAGATTTAAAGTTCGTCACTTCGGTGTTGCAGTAGGCGCAAAATTCTCTTCCTTCACAATTATAAAGCAGATAAAAAGAATTATTGCTGAAAATACCGATATTAAGGTGTGGAATATATCTCTTGGCAGTAATCAAGAAGTAAATGATAATTTCATTTCTGCCGAAGCAGCTATATTAGACCAAATTCAATATGAAAACGATGTTATATTTGTTGTAGCTGGCACAAACAAGCCCAACCCCAATGTTGTTAAAATAGGTTCTCCTGCTGATTCTATCAATAGTATGGTTGTAAATGCAGTGACAAAGAGTGGATTGTCAACTAAATATTCGCGAAAAGGTTTGGCACTTTCATTCTTTGCAAAACCTGATATCAGCTACTACGGTGGAAGCGAAGAGGAATACATTCAGGTTTGTGAACCTTTAGGTGCAGCAAAGGTTGCGGGAACTTCATATGCAGCACCTTGGATAGCAAGAAAGCTCTCATACTTAATTGATGTTTTGGGGTTGAACAGAGAAGTTGCCAAAGCAATGATTATCGACTCAGCAAGAGATTGGAATGATGCGCCAACGCCTGAAGAAGTTGCTCTTTATGGGCATGGTGTTGTACCTATACGAATTGAAGATATTATTCAAACTAAGGATGATGAGATTAAATTTGTCGTAACTGATATAAGCGAAAAATGGAATACTTATAATTATCACTTCCCTATACCGCTTAAAGATGATTGTTATCCTTATTTTGCAAGAGCTACTATGTGTTATTTCCCAATCTGCGACAGAGCACAAGGCGTGGATTATACTAATACTGAACTTAACTTGCATTTTGGAAGAATAAAAGATGATGGAAAACTCAACGAAATTAATAATGACAAACAAAACCAAAATGAAACGCCAGATACACCTCAAAGTTATATTCTTGAAGGCGAAGCAAGAAAACGATTCAGGAAATGGGACAATGTAAAATACATTGCTGAAAAAATTCAAGGAAGAAAAATCCCCAAAAAATCATATTCAAAAAACAAAAATTGGGGTATGGAGATAAAAACCAACAATAGATTAGACCCACAAGATGGCATAGGTCTTCGTTTTGGTGTAGTTGTAACCTTGAAAGAAATGCACGGAGTGAATCGTATTGATGAATTTATAAAGAATTGTAATCTGAATGGTTGGCTTGTGAATAAAATCGACGTTGTTAATAGAATCGATATTCACGAAAAGGTTAATGAAGAAATTGAGTTTACCTGATTAAATATGTTTTAAACTTATTTTATGTTGGATATAAAGGAGGTATTATATGTCCACGGCAAGAAAAAGCAAAGAAGATAAGCCTGTATTAGCTATTTGTTATGATTTTGATAAAACATTATCACCCGACGATATGCAAGCACAAGGATATATACAAGAAGTATATGGTGAAGATGTGTCAGCATTTTGGCAGGAATCTAATGCTATGGCAAATGCAAATGAAATGGATACAAATCTTGCATATATGTATAAAATGGTGCAAGAAGCTCGTGGGCGAATTGTATTTACGCGTAAAAACTTGGAAGAGTATGGTGCTAAGGTTGCACTGTTTCCAGGTGTAGAAGAATGGTTTGAACGAATCAGAGAATACGGAAAGCAGCATGGGGTTATTGTTGAGCATTACATAATTTCATCTGGGTTGAAAGAAATGATTGAAGGTACTAAAATTGCTAAAAATGGTGCTTTTGAAAAAATATATGCAAGCTCTTTTTGCTATGATGAACGTGATGTTGCTGTGTGGCCGGCACAGGTTATCAACTACACGAATAAAACCCAATTCCTTTTCCGCATTGAAAAAGGTGTTTTGGATATAAATGACTCTGGAGTAAATGACTATTTTGCACCTGAAGATATAAGGGTGCCTTTTAGAAATATGATTTATATTGGTGACAGTGATACAGATGTTCCTTGCATGAAATTGGTGAATTCATATGGTGGTCATTCAATAGGCGTGTACAATAATGATACTCTTGATAAAACCAAAGTATATAAAATGCTTCATGATAATCGCATACGATATTTTGCACCAGCTGATTATACAGAGAACTCTGAGCTTGATAGATTAGTTAAAGCCATTATTGAAAGAACAGCATCAAATGAAATCCTTGAAAATATGCATTTTGATTGTAAAAAAGAACGAGACCAAAACGATATACGCAAATTGAATAACGAAAGCAAACGCCATCGTATAGACTTAATTATTTCTTTGGATGGAAGTCATAGTTTTGAAACAACACATTCTATTATGAAAGACCTCCTTGATGTTGAGCACTGGGAAGAAGATGAAATTGATATGTTGTTAGACATTGCTATAAACAAACACCCTGTTAGATATTTGTTAAACGATTTTGATGTCAGGACTTTTTACAAAAAGATTATTAATCAGTTGTCAGTAAAGACAGAAAAATCAAAAAGAATAGAAGGCATATTTGATAAGCATAACTTTGAGCAATAAAGTTTGATAAAATAAATGAGGTGATTATCTATGGAAAATGAAAATACAACTAATAACTTGAATGTTAACACAATCGAATCAACAGTTTCAACTTCAAATGGCATGCATTCCAATGTTAATAACTCCTCTAATAGTCATACGGTTACTAACGCAAGTCAAATTCGTGTTTCGGATACTCCCGATGAGACTAATACAGCAATTATTGAATATTTGGACATTGTAAAATCTGAATATGAAATCGAGAGAGGTAAAAAAGAAAGTTTTGAAAATCGAGCAGGCATAATTTTAGCGTTAATAAGTGCTTTGTTTGTTTTTGCTATTGACAAGATACTTATAAGTGATATAATTAATTTATTCACTGTAAATCTCACTTTTTTAGTTCTTTTAAAGCTTATATTTGGAATTTTTGTTTACCTAGGTTTAGCATACGCTTTGATATATGCCTTTATCACAATTTCAGCAAGAAAACAGGATAATTTCAACATTGAATCAATTGATATGTTATTATTATCTGAAATACGAATGAATGCACTAGCCAGATTAATCCTCGCATATAAAAAGATTATTCTATGTCATAGGGAAATAAATGAAAAACGAGCAAAATCATATAAAAACTCATTATATGGTTCTATCGTTTCTATTTTGTCAATTGTAATTTATTTATCATTAAAATGGTAGAAAGGAGTTAAAAATGTCTGATGATCTTAAAAATATTGTTGTAGATTGGAATCAAACAACATCACAAAACGATAATACAGATATATCCCTTGTAACAACATGCACTGAAGGAGCAGATCTGATTGGTGTTGAAACCGCTGAAAAAAAACTAAGCAGAAGCTATGAGACTTTCAGTAAAAATAATGGAAACAAGTAAATAGATAAATATGTATTATCAGAGCTTATGTTTAAACGTAAGCTCTTTTTGTTTTAAAGCAAGCGAAAAAATTATATGTAGTTGGTTACTGTTGACAGTAAGTATAGTATTTGTCCAGGCACTGTCCATTTTATTCTAAAATCATCAGTGCAGACAAATGCGAAAAACTTGCAGGGAGACCCCCTTGACTTGAAATTTCGCTTACGCTTAGATTTATTGCAATTGAAAAAATATTTTTCCTTCCGCTTTGTCGTTGTCTTGAAAACGAAACAATGACTATGATACAATTATAATTACAGGAAGTTTTGAACTGTTTTTTCAGGAGGATTGTGATAGTAGGTGTGTACCGAAACGGAGCGATATCATAAAATAAAGTTCTGCACGCTCGTTATCATTATATTTTTCAGTTCTTTGAAAGTTACTGCTACGATACAGATGTTGCGTCGCAGAAAAAAATATATATTTATTACAAAGTCTATACTGGTTATAATATAATTATAATATTTGAATATAGATTAAGAATGAACGTCAGATTTCCCCCTCGGAGAGCGCCTGTACTTATGATATTGCGGTTAAAGCAATGTCATAAGTACTATGGCGTTACTTACGGCACCGTAAGTATTCATTGCGGCTCCGCCGCCCTGTTTCTTGTTCCATATTCGTAATAAAATCACTCTTCCATAGTGCATAATTCAAATTAGTCTTTGAAAATTTTTTTCAACAAAATTAAAATTACCCCTTGACAAAATCTTCTTTTCGGAATATAATGTGCTTGTAAATATCATAATCCGCTTTTTCAAAATTTCAGTTTCGCTATTTATGTTTCTGAACGATATATCAAGATAGATTATGATATTGAATAAAATCGAATAACGGCATATCAAAGTGGTGGTATGGAACAGCTAACGGAGCTATAATACAAGGTTTGACCTTGTGTTGTAGCTCCTTTTTGTTTTTTCAGGAGGTGAACAGAATGATTTACAGAACAATATCCCTTTGTCAGGGAAAAGGCAGTATCGGGCACAACAACAGAGTGTTCCACACAAAGAATACCAACCCAGCATTAACTCCCAACAACATTGTTTTTGTGCAGCAGCCTATCAAAGAAGCTTATGAACAGCTTTTCGGTGAAGCTGTTGAAAGGTACAATACTCGTCAAACCCGTAATGACCGCAAAATCAAAAATGGATATTTTGAGTATCAGTTCGGACAGCCAGTTACGGAAACACGTCTTACCTCTCCCGATAAGCGTAAGAGCTTTTATGAGGATGTTGTACAGCTTGGAACTATGGATGATACGGGAGTTGGTACAGTTGATGGAGAATTAGCTGTCGAGTGTCTTTGTGAGTATATGAACGGCTTTTCAGAACGTAATCCGAATTTTTATGTTTTCAATGCAGTTCTTCATCTTGACGAAAAAACTCCACACCTGCATATCGACTATATCCCTGTCGGACATTACAAGCGTGGAGTTGATACTCAGAACGGCATTGCACAGGCTCTCAAAGAAATGGGCTACGGCAGCGGAAAGGACGCTGTTGCAAAATGGCGTCAGGCTGAATATCTTGTATTCCGCAAAATTTGTGAGGAGCACAGTTTTCATATTGCAGAACCAAAGAAGTCAAGGGGTTCTCTTACTGTTGAGGAATACAAGAATTATTGTGCAGACAAGAAACGGCTTAACAATAAATTAAAGCCGTTGCGTGAGATGGAGCTTGCAGCGGATGAGAGTTCCATTGTCGGCAAGAAACAGCTGCTTTCTCATAACATCACCGTTACCCCTGAAGAACTTGAACAGCTTGAAACACAGAAAAAGGCTGTTGCTGTTCAGCAGATTGATAATCAGCGTGAGAAAAATTACATTGAACGTCGCAAAGAAAATTTACATAAACGTGAAGCAGAAGTTTCTGCTGACCTTACAGAGCGTACCAAAGAGCTTGATGAGCGTGAAGCTGGCATTTTTCAAAAAGAGGAACAGCTTGATTCTCTCATTTCCGATGCAAAACAGCTAAAATATGATGCTGATATATTACACGAACAGGCAGAGCGTGATTTTGAACGTGCACAGTCAGAACGTGAATTTCAGCGTGACCTTAATCAGAAATATTCCGAGTTAAGCGATAAGCTGTGTCAATCAGAACGAGAAAATTTTAATGCTGCCCGTCAGTTCAAAAAAATTCGTGACGCACTTAATATTCCATACACAGCTACAAATGAGGAAGCTGTTGAACGCTGTCGTGAAATTGTTGATGAAAAGCAACAGCTTGAACAGTGCATTTCAAAAGAACTTCATTTATGTTATCAGCAGAGAAAAAGCATTAAACTCCCCGATATGCTGAAAATGCTTATTGACAATTTCAAGGATAAGCTTAAAACCGCTGAAATTGAAAATGAAGAAAACAAGTCGGTTATTGCTTCTCTGCGTGAAGCGTTTGCAAATCTTAAAAATGAATTCATCAAGGTTGTGCTTGGGATAAATACATTGGTTTATGATAAAAAATACAGCAGCGGTTTATCGGGATTTAGCAAGGCTCTTGCAAAAGGTATCAGCCTTTTTATTGATAAATGCTTTGAACAGCGTGAGGAATTTGATTTGATTGACAAATGCGAAATCGACAGTCAGATTAAAGAAAATATGCAGTTATTCATTGAACAAACAAAAGAAAGAAATTACTACGAAAGATAAGGAGAATTTACTATGGAAAACAAAACAGAAATTATGGCACAGATTGTTGCTCTTTTAACACAGCTTATGGAAAACGAGAATTCTAACAGCACACCCGAAATGAAAACATCCGCACCTGTCGAAATGCTCACCATTAAGGAGTGTACACAGGCTGTCAGCGGTTTATCTGAACATACCGTCCGTCAGCTTGTGGCACAGAAAAAGATACCGTATATCCGCACCGGTCAGGGCAAGCGTGGCAAAATTCTTATCAGCAAGGCGGCTTTGCTTGAATATCTGAAAACATAAAAAAGCGTGAGGTTTTCGCTCACGCTTAAAGGTATATCACCATATTTCTTTTCCATCGCCAAGAAGAATAGTTTTAATGTTTGCATCTATTTCGCTATCATCAAGCCCCTTTGAAATCAACGGATGAATGACTTCACGGCTTTCTCTGGTGTGCGGTAGTTCAGAAGCAAGTGCTTCAGCCTTATCTTTTCTGCCGCATTTCAAGTACAGAAAACACAATGCAGCACGGGTTGTTGACTTTTGCTTTTCATTTATGGAAATTGGAAGTCCACGTTCCATAAGCTCAATCGCTTCTTCGGATTTGCCCTGTAATGCAAGTACTCCTGCAAGTCCTAAAATCATTCCGGGCTTGTTGGGGTAGATGAGTAATGCGTCACGGTATACTTTTTCAGCAGAGGCATAATCGCCGTTCCGCTGAAATTCAACAGCAGTTTTATGTATGTTGTATCGTGTCTGCTCAGCACGGATAGTATCCATACCTATGAGCAAATCTATGCTTGTTTCAAAAATATTTGCAAGTGCAGGCAAAAAAGTTATATCGGGGTAGCTTTCGCCACGCTCCCATTTTGAAACACTTTGAGGAGTAATACCGAGATATTCGGCAACATCTTCTTGTGTAAGATTTTTAAGGGTACGATACTTTTTAAGATTTTCAGGCAGGTATAACATAGCAAATCTCCTTTAAGTTTGATTTGTTTTTATTATACCACACGCCATTAGATTTTCAATAACGCATTAGTTGCAAACAATTCAACCATTGTAAAACAACAAAAAATGCCGTCCGAGGTGTCCGAAACGTCCGTGGACACCTTCTTCGGACAGCTGAAACAACGTATTTACGGTTTTCGGACGGCAGGACAGCAGTTTTTCTATTGCACCATATATGCTGTACATAAGCTGTCCATGTAATGACACATTTCTGTGAAACACACTTGACTTTACGTATGTAAAGCATTAAAATATACATAGCAGAAATATGCCATAAAACTACACATCAATACACATCAAAAGGAGAGATGTACTATGGCAAATATTCAGAAGAGAGGAAACTCTTATCGTATAAAAGTATCCTGCGGATATGATACTCACGGCAAACAGGTTATCCAGTCTATGACCTGGAAGCCTGATGAGAAAATGACAGAAAAGCAGATTGAAAAGGAACTCAACCGTCAGGCTGTCCTGTTTGAAGAAGCCTGTATGAAAGGTAACGTTGTTGCTGCAATAAAGTTTGAGGATTTCGCTCGTCAGTGGTTTAAGGAATATGCTGAAATCAAGCTTAAACAGCGTACCGTTGAGGGTTATCATCAGATGGAAAAGCGTATCTACAAGGCTATCGGTCACATACGTTTAGATAAGCTTACCACACGTCATATTCAGAAGTTCATTCTTGAACTTTGTGACGCTGAACGTGAGGACGGTCGCAACCGTAACGGCGGTAAGCTTTCCACAAAAACAATCAAGCTGTACAAGTCAATGATTTCTACGATTTGTGACTACGCTGTTAAAATGCAGATGATTTCAACCAATCCCTGCAAGAATGTTACCATTCCAAAGGTTGTAACTCCCGAAAAGGACTACTACTCCATCGAAGAAGCGCAGCACCTTATGGAGCTTTTCAATCAGGAAAGCGAAGAAAATTACAAGTATGTATGCTTTTTCATTCTTGCAATTTACACGGGTTTCCGTTTGGGAGAACTTCTCGGTCTTGAATGGAAGGACGTAAATTTTGAAACAAATGTTATCACTGTAAACAGGACTTGCCTTTACTCTAAAGCAAAGGGCGGACTTTATACTGAAACTCCTAAAACAAAGCAGAGTATGAGAAGTCTTAAAGTTCCGCAGGGTGTGATTGATATGCTTAAAAAGTGGTATGATTTACAGGATAAACAACGTAAAAAGGTCGGCAGCAAGTGGATTGAAACTGACAGGATATTTACCAAATGGAACGGGCTTACTCTTGACAGAACAGCACCCGGTTACTACTACAAGCGTTTCTGTGAAAGAACAGGTATGAGATATGTTTCAACGCATTCGATGCGTCATCTTAATGCAAGTCTGCTCATTAACGCAGGTATTGATGTAAAGACAGTGCAGAGCTGTTTAGGACATAGCACGGCTACAACGACTGTAAACATCCCATATGGTCACACCCAACAAAGCAGCTACATTTCGATACAAAAGCGTTACCTCTCGATTTGTGAAAGGTAACGCTTTTTGAAATTATTGGATTTCTATTATCGTTGCTATATAAATTGACAATTGCATATTTAATTTATTTCTCTAAATCTACAAGCAAATTATCGAGATAGTCACTTAAATAATCACACGGTTCATCGCCATTTTCCTTCATTCTTACCATTTTGATAATATCTTCATCAGAAAGGCAGATTATCAACTTTCCGTCTTCTCTTAATACACCTCTTTGTGCTATTTTAGCATTAGCATCAAGACCTTCTCTTGTAATCATTATTGCCACACGCCTTAATGCCTTGGCATATAAATATCTTTCTGTTGTATATATCTGACTTTGTGTAATCCGTTCATTGTAATTTTTAAATTCAAATACTACATACAGAGTATCATAAAATCTTTTGAGAATATTCCAAAATTCAAGTTCTGTATTATTCTTGATTTTACAAATAAGGTCAAATCTGAATAAATCAGCATTAGATTTCGTTTGTGTACTCCACAAAGATAATTGCTCTTTAAAAAGATACCTTAATATTTCAGTGCACAACTTTTCATATTGTGAAAAATATTCACGTCCTTTGGGCAATTTTTTTAATTTATCTATGTATGATGTTTCAGAGATTAAAGGATCTTGAAATTCTTTTGTACAAAATATATCTGAATATTTATTGAAGTCAATTGCATGAACTGTATCTTTTAAAGAAAAGGGTAATAATGATATAAATGTATCTTTTAAATCATCAAAGGGATTAAGCGCATTGATTATAACATTGATGTCAAACACTCTTATGTTATATTTTTCTTCAATCTCACATTTTTGTGAATTATCTATATAGCCAATGAGTATAAGAATAAAATTTGATAACCTGCCTCTTGCTTTTTGCTTATCCAGAAATTCTAAAATTAATTTATCATATCTAATCTTATTACGAGAAATTTTTAATTCAATGTTGTATCTTCTTTTTTTATTTTCAATTATAATATCATAAATTGTATTATCAATATATGCGTTATACCCATATTTCATAAACAATTCTAAAAGGCAATTTTCAATCGCCATATGATTTGTATATTCAGAACTTTTATTATCCATCGTATTTCTCACTTTCTTTTATAACTATACTTTAATTTTTCAACACACCTATCCAAATGCACACCCGAATAATTATTCTCCCTCTCTACCATAGTCACAGCCTTGTCCAAATCAACCCACATAAGACCGTCAACCTCGTTGGAGCTGCCGAACTCACTCGCCTTGACATAAGCGATAAAGCCTGACATAATAAGATTTTTAGGTGCGAAATAGTAGCTCTGCACATATTCGCAGGAAATCACACGCTGTCCCGTTTCCTCAAGCACCTCACGAGCAACGGTTTCTTCGAGAGTATCGCCCTTTTTCAGATAGCCAGAGCAAAGCGTGTAATTCTTCGTTGAAATATAATTCTGTTTCAGCAAAAGAACCTGATTATTTTCGTTGATAATCGCAACAAGCACACAGCTTGCAGGATTATCAAAATAGAATTTGTTGCAGCATTCGCAATATTTCTGCTTACCCTCATCGCCGATTACCTTGTATGTAAGTGGCTTACCGCATTGTGTGCAAAAGTTGATGTCCATTATAGTTCCTCTTTCATATATGAATTATAATATAACAATAAAATTATAAAACCCACAACTTATTCCTTATTTTATTTATCACATATTCCGCACGACTTTCAAGAGGCGGAAGCTTATCAATAGGGAAATATTGAAGTTTGCAACTTTCGTCATCATTAATTTTTAATTTACCTGATACACCAATAGCATGATACAATGCAATTACAGTATATGTTTCATCACCGTTTGGGTACTTGAAATATAACTCTTCACCTGATAGTAAATCAATAAGCTCAAAATGCTCTGCAGTCAGGTTTGATTCTTCCATAAGTTCTCGTGCAGCGGTTTCTTCAAGACTTTCTCCGAGCTCCATACCACCGCCGATTATGCCCCAAGTATTAGTATCAGAACGCAAATTCAAGAGTATTTCGTTTTTATCGTTCATTACGATTACAGTTGCACCGATATTTATCAGCGGTTCGTGACCGATATATTTTCTCAAATTTGAAATGTAGCTCACTTTATCACTCCTGCTATTTATTTAAGTTGCTATTCCACTCTTCAGCCTCTTTTATTTTTGTTCTTTCAGCATTGTTCACAGCAAAACTCCCAAAGTCCGTTCAAATCCGTGACCGTATAATCCTGCCCGAAATCAACGTTTCTGTCCCGCCTGTCAATCAGAACGGCCTTGCAACCAAACCTCTTTGCAGTTTTAATATCTTTCTCCTCATCACCAATCATAATCATTTCAGAAGATGCAACACCGAAATTCTCCGCAATATCCGAAAGTCCTTTCGGGTTAGGCTTACGGTAACCGCAAGAGATTGACGAAACATACATATCAAAATAGGGCAGCAGTTCAGGAAAATAGCTCTTGTGCAGTTCATCGGGCATTCCGATAGCTACATCTGTCAGAGCCGCTATTTTGTAACCCTCTGCTTTCAGCTTGTCCAAGAAATCAAGCGTTTCGGGATAGATATACGCTGTTAATTTCATTGATTCATAAAATTTGTTTATTACATCGGAAAGCTCAAATTTTCCTTGCCAATGAACCGTAGCCTCGCTAAAAATCACTTCTGGAGTGACATCAATCTCACGAGGGTTGATACGGGGATTATAGCTTTTAAGCACATCAAATGACTTGTCGATATCATTTTCGGTTATGTTTAGCGAAAGTTCGCTGCGGACATAACGGAAACCGTCCTTGTAGAAATCCAGCCACGAAAGCGGCATATTCTTATATTCCATAAGCGTTCCGCCTATGTCGAAAACTATTACTTTCATAAGTCCTCCGATTTAATTTCAATTTTGAAGCATTATTAATAAATCAGTCTTCATTATCACATTCGTCAACTTCATAATCGTCATATAATTCATCATCAAAGTACAGGTTTGTATTTCCGATTATATCATTTATAATTTCACAACGTTCTTTCCACTTTTGTTTGTTCTGTTCCACCAACTCATCATATTCATTTGATACAAAATCGTAAATCATATATGTATCGTTATCATTGGTAATTAAACTACGTAAGAAATAGTTTATATTGCATTCTTCAAAAGGTAATGGAGCTATATTATCTAAGATTTTAGTTAACGGATTTTCACCACCACTCTTCATTAAGTACCATATTAATTCTTTTTTTGATTGTTCTAACCGGTTTAATGTTTCATACAAATCATTACCATAGTACTTGTAAAACACATATCTTGCTACGGATTCATAACTAATCTCATATACATATATGTTCAATTCGTAACATAACTCTTTAAGTAAAGCATACAGCGATTGAGCGGTTTTACCAAGGCTTTTTCCATATAAATGTTTTATAGTATTATCAAAATCATTCTCGTCTAAATCTCGACCAAAGTTTTGAATTAGTGTTAATTCTAAAACATCATTTTTGCTATAACTAAATCTGTTATATCGTGCATATTTATAGAAAGATTCTAACATTGATAATAAACTTTTGCATTTAGCGTTTAAGTTTATAGAAGTATGCTTCGATATAAATTCATACATTGCCGTATGCTTATGACTATATAGTAATCTATCTGTTTTTTCTTTATCTACAGGGCTTTCCTTATAAACTATGAGTTCAATCAAAATTTTTAGTATTCTTTCAAACCCTTGTGACGCTTGGTACAATGAAGTAAAAATGTAATCAGTCGAAGCAAACTTGCCTTCTTTGGCAATATATACACGATTAATATCTTCTACGGCTTTCCAAATTTCCACACCTGATATACCTAACTCCTTAACGAGAGCGAAGTTCATTTCCATTATGCCACGATCAGAATCACTTTTCCCTTCTATAACATCAAGTTGCTCAATGGATTTGATTAAACTTGATTGTCTGGTGGAGAACATTGTTTTTCTACCGCAGTAATCCCATTCACTAGGGAAACCATCATAATTTACAATATAACCGTATGATTCAGCAGTGGAAACATCAAACGAAGTGCCTTCGTCTTCACATCCAAAATATGTTATGGTTTTATATTCAACACTGAATTCTCGTATGAGCGTTTTCCAAAACTGCTTTCTTGAATCAGTCGATTGTATGTCTATTGTGGTCATACCAACATAAGCCGAAAAAGTTTCTTTCAATCTGGAATCTATCTTAATTGCTATTTGTTGCTCTATATCCTCAAGCATACACACATATAAATAATCTGAAAACGACTTATTTATTTTTGTAATTGTGCATAAATCATTTTTTATAACAAACGGATTGACATCATTATATGCAGCCTTATTTACAATATCTCCTCTGGAAAAAATTATTTTACTGGAGTTTAAAGTGATTTCTATACCTTTGATAATATTTTCAAAAACAACATCACCATAAGAAGGTTCATCAATCATGCTGCTATCAAAGAAAAAAGCTATAATTTTTAATTCGTTGCTATCTTTCATAATAATCCTTTCCACTACTCTTAAATTGTTTTATTGTTGTTTTGATATGATGTTATACCTATCACACCTTCTTAAATCAGTTCCATAAGCCTCTTTTCCAACTTTTCTTTCTCCATACTTCCAGTGGTACTAAATCGAATAAGAGGGATATTGTATTTTTCCAAAACGGAATTTTTTAGCTTATCACGTTGGCCTTGCTTAACATTGTCATTATGATAGGTATAACCGTCAACCTCAATTGCCAACACAGGAGATTTATCGATAACATTAAATATAAGGAAATCGATATGAGTTAACGGATTCTTCGCATAAGCAGTTTCTTCGTCTGATAGCTTATGAAAATTGCAAATGATAGCATTAAGCGGCTGATGTGATATTACATCAAACTTTGAAAAAACATCACTTTTTAGCACATCATTTATAAGTACATACATGAGATTTTCGGAATCGTATTCTGAAATTCGTTTATGCTTTTTCAAATAACTCTTTCGTTTTTCTTCATAGCACTTATAAAGCATATCAAATACAGAATTAATTTCACTATGCTTAATCTCAAAATTATTATATTGAATGTATTTTATTAAATCTCCAATGTTGGTTCTGCTATTATTTTCGTTGTCAGAAACCACTATCCTCAGTCTTTTCTTCGCTCGTGATACTGCAACATTAAGCATATTCGGATTATCGGTGAATTCCGTTATCTCATTATCAACAGTTGATATGATAATATCATCTTTTTCTCTGCCTTGAAATTTGTGTACTGTTGAAATATCAATCTGCTCTGTAATTTCTTCGGCAAGCGCAGATGTTTGGTCTTTATATGGCGCAATTATACCCACATCACTTGAATTAAGTTCAGGAAGAATATTGTTTGTTATTTCATCAATCTGACGTTGATTAAAATGACCTCGTGCATGATTGCCATCTACTGTAATATAGGCTTTCAGCACATCACTTTCGCCATTATTCTGTGTCATAATAACTAATTGATTATTATAAAATTTCTGATTGCAGAAACCGATGATTTTTGGATGACAACGATAATGCTCACGAAGAAGAGTTCGGGAAATATTTTCATAGGTTTTGCACATCGAAGAAAGTAAGCTGTTTTCTTCATAGCGATAATTTAAAGCTATGTTATTACCGATTGATAATTGAGCAACTGTCTTTCTTACATCTTCAGGCACAACATTAGGGAGCTGTTTCAAATCACCTACAATTACCATATTCTTTGCACACGACATTGCAAGGACACCTGTTGTTAAATCAACCTGTGACGCTTCATCTACAATGACATAATCGTAAATTATATTTTTCAAACTGCTTGTTGCAGAAAACGTTGTACTTAAAATTACAGGATATTCTTTCAGAAAAGCAGAACTTCTTTTCCATAAATCGTCTGCATCAAACGTAGGACGCTCTGTGCGTGTGCTATATTTATCGGCAAGGGATGCTTTTAACAATTGATTCGATTTATTTGTTAATTGCGAAATTAAATTTGATATATTGTTTTCAGAAAGATATTTTTCAAGTTGTTGAATTTCATTTTCCATTTCCAAAATCTTAATTTCATAAAAAATCTTTTTTAGCTGTTCAATAATCTCCTCTATAGTAGAATTATAAACATCAAAATTTGCAATACCATAAAGCAGAATTGATTTGATTTTGTACCAAAAACTGATAGATTTTTCATTTTCAATATAAGTTTGCAGTTCATTCCATATAGTAAGTATTTTGTCTAATGACAACTTATCTTTTCGCCTGAAAATGCTTTTTTCTGAATGAGTAGTATTAAAATATTCATCAAAATATTCTTTTTCCAGTCTTAACACAGATAGATCGTGTTTCAACTCAGCAATCTTATTTTGTGTTTCAAAAAGCGTAGTAAGCTTAGCTTCACAGTTTTTAACGTGAGAAGAAAGTTCATTTTTAGCGGAGTAATCCAACTTGTCATTTGTAAAATCAGGATATTTCTGCTGTTTGTTTTGAATAAAAACTTTTTTATTTTCATCGTTGCCTAATTGTGCCGCTATATAATCATAATGATATTTTTGAAGTTTTTCAAAAACATTGTCCGTTGCAGAGTTATTGTTGGATACAACCGCAACGGTATAACCACGCATTACAATATTGGCAATAATATTCAGAATAGTCTGCGTCTTGCCTGTTCCTGGAGGACCTTCAATAACGCTGATTTGATTTACAAGTGCATTTCTTACAGCAGCTATTTGGCTTGCGTTACAGCCAAACGGAAAAATGATACAGTCATTTTCACTTCTGATTGAAGAAGATAAAGAGTTAAGATATTTTGATAAAACAGTGTTATCACTGATAAAATTAAGTTTTTCAAACTTTGCTTGAAGAATGTTAGTGCCATCATCTGCCTTTAATCCTGTTATATCTGCAATTCGGGAATAATACTCAATTAGATTTTTGACCTTTGGAGAAACAACCATATTCTTTTTAATATCCAAATCACTTGCTTCGTAACTCTTAAAACCTCCATTTTTAAAAAAGAAGCGAAGATAGCTGGTATAACCGTCCCTAAATTCGATAATTTTAACAATGTCAAATAATTCTTGGCCTGTCTTCAGAAAGAATTTATAATTATCCTTATCTAGTTCACCTATACTATCCAACCATTTAACATTATTGTAACTATACGGATATGGCTTCGGGTTATTTTTGAAAATAACAGTCCATCCCCTATTTTCATTATCATAAGAGCATTTTGTGATATTGTCTTTGGGATCGCCTTTAACGAGAATAAGTTTTTTGTAATTATCCATTGTTGTTTTATCCTTTACAGATTTTTAAATTAATCTGAGTTCATAAACCTTCTGCCTCTCCATATCTTCGCGCCAACCGAAATATTCCTTCGGAGCGTCACAAATTTCAACAAGCTCTGCACCAAGCTTTTCGATTGTTTTATATGAAGCTATATTACTCTCATCACAAGTCAGATAAATAAAGTCCATACCGTGAAACCGTGCAACATCAAGTACCATCAGGCTTGCCCTATAAGCATAACCATTACCACGATATTCTTTGAAAATTTCATAGCCGATATGTCCGTTGTAATACGAATGAAAGTTATTGCCGATACGGATACTGATTTTGCCGACAGTTACGCTGTCGGTTTTTCTTATGATATCATAGTAGTAAAACGGTATCAGTTCATTATCACCACTGTATTTCTGTGTGATTTTCAATATCAGTTCATCATTTTGGAGTATATCAAATCTATCTATAAATTCAAACATATTTTTTCCTCGCACTCTACAAACAAATTTATTCATACGAAACAATATGCACTGTTTCTTTCGGTATACTTTTCAATGCTGTTTTCAAGAAAGCAGGAACAAGATCTGTTTTCTCCAGCTCATCAACGGGTAGCCAATATAAATGCTCACATTGCTGGTCGGTTGTTGTTCCATCCTTAATATCAACATCAATATTCTTCATTAAGTAGAAAAATACAACTTCGTGATGATGGTAATTTTTCAAAGTATAAAAACGTTCCTGAATAAATGCAAGCCTATCAATTTCAAAGTCATATCCTGTTTCTTCGCGACATTCTCTGATTACAGCTTCAGTTGAAGTTTCGTTCAGATTTATTCCACCGCCCAGCGTATAAAAGCAATCATAATTATCATTTTTGGCAACAAGCAGTTTGTTATCCTTGATTATCAATGCCGCTGAACGCAAAGAAAAGCTGACATCTGAATTTTTATATCCCACATCCATTTTCATCACCATACAATTAAAGCATATTAAATATCTACGTTATCATTTAAAATTTCTTATTAGCATTTTTTATTACAAGAGACATCGTTAAGTGAACTTTGACACCATTCAAACAGCGCACCAAATGCCTTATCAAAATCATAGTCGCTGCAATTTTGTAGTGACATACTAAGTTCTAGCACGGCTTTGTCCCTGCCATGCAAACACTCAATCAGTTCTCGCTTTGTTGCAACAAAATTTCCGCTTTTAAGACAATACATATTCTGTAAGATAAAAAATACTGATTTACAGGTTGTCGGCAGCTTTGAAATATTATAGTCCCGCTCGGCGTGAATATAGCGATGACATAACTCGTGATAAAGATTATTCAGGCTCAGCTTTATAAAATTCCGCATATCGGTTTCTGTATATTCAGGTATAAGATTTTTTAAAATGCCGTAGTAATCTTTTGTTGTGTGCAGAAGATGACTGATTTCCAAAGGGTTCCAGTTTTTCAAATCCTCTTTACTGCAAATAAAACCGCAGGATTTATCAAAATTTCCTACTGAAACAAGTACGTCACGATAAGCCCGTAAATCATCAACCGACAGATTATCAATTACTGCCATAATGTCAATATCACTGTCGACGGTTGCCTCACCACGAAGATAACTGCCCTGTAAACCAATGTATATAAGCCGTTCGCCGAATGCTGCTTTCAAATTTGGGATTAAGTTGTCAATATAGTCTTCTATTCTGAACATTCAGGGTCACCTACTTCTTCATTGCCAAGATATTTTATGTACTCCTTGCCCTCGTGATAATTCATTATGGGACGACGGAGCTTTGACGGATACAACGGTAGCTTATTCAGCACAGATAAATCAAGCCATTCATATCCTATCTGATTATTGTCGCCGTGCAATTCCGCATTTGCCGACAAACCCAGATACTCACAGTTGAAAACCAAATCAACTCTGTGAAAATCCTCGCCGTGTACACCCTCAATCACAAAAAGCAAATCACCGCATCTGACATCAATGCCCGTTTCTTCTCTTACCTCACGCACGACTGCCTGTGGAAGCTGTTCCTCGCTGTCCTGACCGCCACCGGGAAGAATGTAAAATTCTTCGTTACCGTCATTTAATTTAATTGCAAGTAATTTGTTATCCTTGATTACAACTGCTTTTGCGGACGTTCGTATTTCTCTTGACATTTATAGTCCCTCACTTATTATGATTTATCATTCTGTGCAGTCTTAAAATTTCCATTTGCTCTTCAAAATTATAATAGTGCTAGAATCTTCTCTATCCTCTCCGTACAATCCGCCTCGCGAGTCTCGCTTTTTCTCCAATCATCAGACAGCGGAAAATACAGCTTGTCATTAACCGACTTGCCCATATCCCATTTACCATTTTCGCTACGGTTGTCATTCAGCCAATCTGCAACAAAGCTCAGCTTGTGCCGAGTGTGCTTGTATCTGACAAGCAGTTCTATTGCACCGAGATACCTACTTGCGTTTTTGCTCTGAAACTCCTGCGGAGGAGCAGTAAGCTTACTATCGTAAATATAGTAGATGCCTTTATCGAAATTCAGAATATGCTCAACAAAGGCATTCTCTGTTTTCTCATCAAGGCAATCACACAAAAGTGATACAGGGTAGTAATTTTCAATTCCTATAATTCTTCCGCCATTTGGTTTCAGAATGCTTTTGTAGGCTTCAACGTATTTATCATAATTATAACTACCATCCGTAAATGCGGCTGTCACAATTTCCGCCCACTGTTCAGCAACCTTATTTGCAACATGGTTATTCTTTGTAAATCTTCGTATACCCGTAGAAAGTATCAGAGATAAAAACACATCCCAATCGTGAACCTTTTCAACTCTGTCGGGAATAGTCTTTTTACCCACAAGACAGTCGCTCATATACTGAACAGCTTTCTGAATACACTCGTCCTCAATGGTATAACCAACCCTTTCAAGTCTGCGTACAGCATGTTCGGTTGTGATACGGGAATTGCCTGCGACAGCAAGAGAATGATAATCGCCCCAACTGCCGTCGGCATTCTGCCATTCTATTATTTGTTTTGCCCACTTGCCGTTTTTGTGCATAATTTGCTCCAGTCGTTTATATTTTTCTCGCCTTTATCACAAAAGTCACAGGATATATTCTTGCTTTTCTGGAAAAATCGCTGTTATCATGTGGAGCTATCATCTGCTCATCTGTTTCCTCAATCATATTTTCAATGTGAAAACCTGCATTTGCCAAAGCATTTATATATGTTGATATTTTACGATTTGCAAGTTTAAGTTCACCGCCACAGAAATCTGCTGCAACAGGGTGCCACTTCTCATCAAAATAACTGTTGTTAAAGACAATCTTGTCATTTTCACTTATAACGCACTTATGTATAGGATGAGTCCAACTGAAAATAAATACGCCGTCTTTTTTTAAATAAGATGCAATCCGTTTGAAAGTTTCTTCAAGGTCAACAGTCCAGCCGATTGCATAAATAGAATACACAATATCAAAATAATTTTGCGGTATGCCGCATTCTTCATCCATAGATGAACATATAAGCTTTGCTGAAAATCCGCTTTCAGTTAAAGTCTGCTTAGCACTTGATAACTGATTTTCTGAAATATCAATGCCCCATAATTCTGCTGCATTATGTTTAGCATTATATACCAGAGATTTGCCGTTGCCACAGCCGATTTCAAGCATTGTTTTTCCTGTAACATCGCCAAAGAGATTATGCTTTTCGTCTGTAATAAACGCTCCGAGGTTAGGCAAAGTGACTGCTCCAAGAAAATCGTTGCCTTTATCGTTCCAGTATGCTTTATTAGTGTCATAAATGTTATTCTTGTCCATGGATTCCTCCAACAATATTTTAATTTTCAGGTTTCCAATCATCAGCAGGTCTATGCTGCGGTAAAGACAAAAACCACTTTACCCCGAAACAATCTGTTACTATTGCTACACAGGGACTCCACGGCAATTCGCATATATCTAATTCAACTTTACCGCCGTCTGATAAAATTGCAAATGCCTGTTCAAGCTCATCACTGGTATTAAAGGTAACGCCAAGTTCAACAGGGTTTCTGTCTGTATATGTATCCTGTTTTGCTTCAACAATACAGCAAAATCCCTCGCCGTTTTTCATCAGCTCCGAATGATAATATGTACCGTCATTATTTAAAACGTGATATCCAAGCTCTAAACCAAAAGCTGATTTATATATTTCAATAGCCTTTGGACTGTTTTTTACGTAAATTCCTATTCCTATCATTTTGGGATTACCTCCGTGTACATTACATCTATTTATATAATCGCATTTAGCTTAATTGACTTCTCCCTGAATTTAATTAAAATATTCCAAACTACATTATATCATATAATTCGGTTAAATTCAACAAATTAACAGCAGATTTTTCCTTTGAATTTGAAGTTTTAAACATTCCTGACAATTAGCACAATTTACATACAATTAAAATAGTTATCTCGTCGCAGCGTTACAAAACAACCAGTAACGTTGCTTTTGTTTTATGCACCTCTCCAAACTTTTTCTGAAAGGTTTAAAAATCCTCCTTCCCGTAGCTTACTTATGAGAGGCAAAATAGTAACACTTTGCAGTATTCTCCCCGCCTATTTTATACAAAATATAGAAAATTGAAAAAAGTTTTTCAGATTGATCGTAAAAAACACGTTTTTTTCCCTTATAGATAGAGGGAGTAATTCTCAAAATGGTACTCTGTGAAAAATCACATAAACGACAGATTTGAAAATATGCAATCCTACAAAGTTTTCTCTTTAGGTTATAAAATTCCCCTACAAGTGACCTTAATTTATGAAAGCTGTAATTTGCAATAAAAACATCGCCGCTTTTTATGCAAAGCTACAAACTTTCAGAAAATCGCGAAAACAGACTTAAAAAATCGGGCGAAATTGTAGGTACTTATGAAAGGGTGTAACGCTCTCTCAAATTTCAAAGAAAGGAATGATGCAAATGATTATCAGACAAGGAGGTGCTGCGTATTGCAATTTATCATTTTAATGTCAAGGTTGTAAGCCGTGGCAAAAATGCAAGTGCTGTCGCAAAGGCGGCGTACATATCGGGCGAGAAAATCAAAAACAGCTATGACGGTGTTACCCACGATTATCGAAAGAAGAAAGAAATCGTACATAAGGAAATTCTTTTGCCGTCAAATGCTCCGCCTGAATTTATGAAGAGGGCTGTTTTGTGGAATGCTGTTGAGCAGGCGGAAAAGAGAAAAAACAGTCAGACTGCGAAGCATATTGACGCGGCTTTGCCTGTGGAAATCTCCCGTGACGAGCAGATTGACTTGGTACGAAATTTCTGTTTGCAATGTTTTGTCAGCCGTGGAATGTGTGCAGATTTTGCAATTCATGATAAGAGTGACGGTAATCCTCACGTTCATATTCTGCTCACCACACGCAGAGTTGATGAGAATGGATTTACTGTAAAAGACCGTTCGTGGAATGAGAAATCGCTTCTGCTGGAGTGGAGAAAGCTGTGGGCGGATTGGTGCAATCACAAGCTGTATGCTGTTTCTGATGAACGCATTGACCATAGGAGTTATGCGGAACAAGGAATTGACAAAATTCCGCAGGTGCATTTAGGTGCTGCGGCTTGTGCAATTGAGAAAAAGGGGTATCGTACTGACAAGGGCAGTCGGTACAGGCGGATTGCTTTGAAAAATCTGGATATGAAGATTGAAGAGCAAAAGCGTGAGTTGATTGATATTCGTGCTGAAAGAATACAACTTCGCACGGATTATCTTGAAACTATTGTAGGCTGTCAATATTGCGAAATGCAAAAGCTTGAAGGTGACATTTCGCATTTAAAGGATTTTGAACTTGAACTGCGGAAAAGAAATGTGCAATGTCACATTATGGGTATGTCTGATGGCACGGGAACGATTTTCTTTCCGAAAGCGGATTATGACAAAGCTGTCGAGGCTTTGAATGTAGTTGAAGGAAGAGTAAATCCGACAACCGTGCCGCCTGAACAAAATCAGGACAAGCCTTTGAAGAAGCACCGTTCACTGTAAAACCGCTGTGCGAATTTTCGTTTTGCGTAAGCAAAACTTTAGAGAGGTCAAGGAGATACTTCTCCTTGCGCACACAAACTCATTTTGAGTTTGTATAAGTGCGCCCTTCGGGATATTCGGTTTGTTTGTTCCAAGATTATTGATTAGTGCAAACCGAATATCCCACAGTGAAGCTGTTCCTCCTGCGTATGCAGTGAGGCAAATACGATTGATTTTATGAAAGAGAGGGATTTATATTATGGCAAGAAAATTTGATATAACCGAAATGAAAGCGAAGCTTGCAAAATATGATGAACGAAAAAGGGACACGGAAAAGGCTTTATCCAAGATAGAGACTTCTAGAAAGGAGTTTGTAGCAAAGATTGCTGCCGAGGAAAGAAAAGAGCGTACTCATAATCTTTGTGAGGTGGGTGGACTTGTTTACAAGTATTTCGGCGAGAATCTGACTGGTGTGCAGTTTAAGGCAATTCTTGATGCGCTATTCAAGATGAATGGTGTGCAGGAGTTTGTTAATACCGAAAAGGACAAGCGTGCTTTGGCTGAAATTGCGAGGGTTGAAAATATCAATTCTGATGTTGATGAAAGTGATGATAAGGAAGAAGATACAGAAATTGAACCGAGTGGTTATTGCGGTTCTGTAAGATTTAGTGCTTAATGCAGTGGGTAAGAAAAAAGAGCGTGAGATTTCGTTCACGCTCTTACAAAATTAGTTATTGTATATATGACATATCGCTAATTCTTTTTATAAATCTTTTACCCTCATTGTTTTCAAACATATAGGACACTCCGCCTGAAAGTCCGAACATTTCACAATTGTTAATGGACTCAACTCCGAGATTTAAAAACATAGTGTTGAATACACTCAATAAATCTCCGTGAGAAACAATGATTATATTT
>JAGBCL010000051.1 GCA_018110825.1 Oscillospiraceae bacterium | reverse complement strand
GAAGGCGTAAGCCAGCAGATTTACAGTCTGCCCCATTTGGCCACTCTGGTATTTGCCCTTTTGAGCCTCTTGTCGGATTCGAACCAACGACCCCGAGATTACAAATCACGTGCTCTGGCCAACTGAGCTAAAGAGGCTTATCAAACTTTGCAGCCAAAGCCTTTAACAGGCTAAGCGGCTGCAAAGTTAGGTATTTATTTTAAAACACAAAAACTTTTGGCATTTTTTTTATTTGCCACGTTGTTTTTCCTTTGCTTTGGTCAATTGTTTGGACAATGCATCTACGCACACATCCACGGATTCTTCAAATGTATCACTCACCTTCTCTGCAAAGAACTCACCATTCAGCGCAAGCACCTTTATTCCGGCTTCCTTATTCATTGCAGTTTCTGGTTTTACTACCTTTAATGACACCTCCACTTTCTTTATATCATCGCAATACTTCTCCAATTTTGCAACCTTCTTCTGGATAAAATCCTGAAGTCTTTCTGATGCATCAAAATGAATAGCTTGAATTCTTACTTCCATAAAAACCTCCTTTTTTTTACGCTCTTGGATGAGCTTGTTCATAAACTTTTTTCAGTTCCTCGAAGGTAGTATGCGTATAGATTTCTGTCGTTGCCAAACTTTCATGTCCCAACAGTTCCTTCACTGCACCCAGTTCCGCTTCATGATTCAGCATCGCTGTAGCAAATGTATGACGCAAGACATGCGGGCTTCTTTTCTTCAACGACACCACTCTGCCGAGGTTCCGTTTCACTATCTCATATACCTTTCCGGCATACATCCGCTTTCCGTTCTTCAAAACGAAGAAAGCTTCCGGGCCTTGGGGTATCGCTTCATTCCTTACCTTAATATATTCTTGCAAATCAACCGCCATTTCATCCGCAAACGGAATCAAGCGTTGTTTGTTTCTCTTTCCAGTCACCTTTATCAACTTTGCCGAAAAATCCACATCTGCTTCATTCAACCCAATCAATTCCGAAAGACGCATGCCTGTAGCATAAAACATTTCCAGAATCATTCTGTCCCTGCAAGCTTCAAAACCTTCTCCGAAAGAAGATTCATCCAGCAAGCGGTTCATATCCGTTTCACGCAAGAAAGTGGGAAGAGGTTTATCCTTCTTAGGGCCTATCACCCTCAGCATCGGATTTACCGTTATCCTTTCCTTCCTCAACAAAAAACGATAGAACGAACGGAGCGAACTCAGTTTCCGGTTTACCGAAGATGCTTTCACATGTCCCTCGTCCATCAGGCTTACAACCCATTGGCGGACCACGTCGGCATCTATCGTAGTAAAATCCAGTTCTTCGTCAAGGTCTTTAAAGAATTCTTCAAACTTTCGCAAATCTACTCCATACGCAACAACCGTCTTGTCTGAATAGTTCCGCTCAAGGCGAAGATACTTCAAGAAAGAATCTATCAACATAAGAAACGTCGCATTATCAAATTATGCAACGAATATAGGAAAAGAATTCAAGAATTCAAAGAAGTTTGCGTAAAAAAATTACTCTTCTACTTGTTGGAGCTTCTGTACGTATACAGCACGTTCCATCTTAAGTCTGTTAAGTACAGACGGTTTGTCGAACTGCTGTCTAGCTCTCAATTCCTTTACAACACCTGTCTTTTCAAATTTTCTCTTGAATTTCTTCAGCGCTTTTTCAATGTTTTCGCCTTCTTTTACTGGTACAATAATCATTTTACTTTTATT
>JAGBCL010000050.1 GCA_018110825.1 Oscillospiraceae bacterium | reverse complement strand
GATTTTTCGTACCCCAGAAACACCTTACATATGGCCGTAAAGCTTCACAAGGCAGAATTTCGCAATAGGTGTCATTATCAGTAAAAGGTGTGGCTGTTATCGGATGGTACATATTGATAATTCTGTGCATTTTACCACCTCGTCAGCTTTTAATATTTGGAGTATATTCGCATACAAAAATATGCGCAAACTCCGTTTCGTAATGCTCTGACAATTTCAGATTTATATTAGAAATATATTCTTCAATGTCACTGGGCTTATCAGGATAAACTTTAATTTTACTTGTATTAGTATCAATAAACTCATCTTGATTTTTATCAATTGACAATACAAATTTTCCGTTTGGTGCAAGCAGTTTTCCAATTAGATTAAACGCCTTTTGCTTTTCTGAAATATGCATAAAGGTCAGCGAGGAATAAACTACATCAAACAGTCGGGTAAAGTTATACTCAAGAAAATCACTACATATCAGCTCTACGTTTTCAAAACTGCTGAGATTTTCTTTTGCACGTTCGATTGTTTTCGTAGAAATATCAATGCCATAGAATTCCTTGCACAGAGGTGCAGTTCTGACAGCAAGCCTGCCTGTTCCAACTCCAATTTCAAGAACAGATTTTTCGGCATTAAGTTCCATTTTGTTTATAAAACCCTGTCCATCCCACTTGTCCATATACTCTTTCAACGGCTCAGGGTCGTGGACAGGGTCGTTGTTTTCATCTATCAGAATATCATAGTGGCTTGCGATTGTATTATTCATTGCTGTAACCTCGGGAATAATTTCTTTGATTTCATTATATCACAGTCGTGCCTGAAACACAACATTTCTAACAAAGCATTCTTGAAAAAGTCATCAAACTTTATTTTAAGTTCCCGTTGACAGCAAGCATCGCCTGTGTATAGACACAGACATGTTTTTGCAAAAACCGTATGCCTGCTCTCTGTTATTATCATTGAGAGCAAGCATATGACTTGTGGCCACACTCGGCGTTTTTCAGAGAAATCTGAAAGAATAAATGCTCGCCCTCAACCTTATTCTGTTGAGAGCAAGCATCGCCGTTGTAGCTACACCGTCATTTTTTTGCGACTATGCTTTCTGCAACTTCGTTGACAGCAAGCATAGCATTTGTCTATACACTGCCCTCTTTTCTCCGAAAATCGTCAGCGCAGACAAATACAAAAAACTTGTTGGGAGAACCCAAACCCCTTGACCGAAATCTCGTTTACGCTCGATTGAAAGTCAGATGAAAAAATATTTTTTCAGAAAAATAGTCGTTGTCCCGAAAGCGAAACAACGACTATGATACAATTATAATTACAGAACGTTTTATAATATTTTTCAGTAAGGAGGTTTGCGATAATAGGTACGTAACGAAACAGAGCTTTAGAAGAAATGCATTTATAAATGAGATTTCCATTCTCCCATTTCGCCTAACTTTTCTCCAATGGAAAAATAATTATACGGTGCATAAACAGCAGGTCTAATTTTCGTCAAATCAATCTTTTTCATATCCATACCTGAATAGTCTTTATCAATCTGTATGTTCTTGACTGCTGCCAAGAATAAGTGTGCTCCGTCAAGCTCGACTACTTTTGTAACCTCACACTCATACGACCAATGACATTCATTAAGTATGGGAACATCGACAGTTTTGCCTTTCTCATAACCATATGGAAGAGCGTTTTTCTCTCCGTCTTCGCCGTTGGTGTTGCCGAAATAATCCGCCAACCACAGATTATCTTCTGTTATCATATTTGCAGAAAATTTCTTTTCGCGGAGTATATTTGTCTTTGTCAGCTTTGTTCCGCCGATCGTCATCATAATATTCGGACCACCGTCAAATGAAAAACCGAGCCAAGTGATAATACAGAAGTTCGGAGAACCATCTTCATTCTTAGTTCCTATGATATACATAGGCTGTGGGCTAAATACCCATTCAGGCGAAATGCTAATCTTGTCCATTCGTCGTTCCTCCTTAAAATCATATTTAATCAATTACATTATACCACATCTCGCTCGAAAACTCAATCGTAATCAACAGGTGCGTAACAAACTGCGTCGTTATATTCCGAGGTGCGTAACAAATCGGGCAGGCGTTTTTACCGTGAGACTTTTTTGAGATTTTTCTGAGACTTTTTTGAGAAAAAATTGGGACAAAAATGGAACACTTTTGGTACTGACTTTTGAAAATCCATATGCTATAATGAAAACATCAAAACGTTTTGAAAATGAAAAATCAGAACAAAGCCGATGAAAAGTGGGAGTTATTTGGGAGTCTTTTGGTAGTGACTTCTGCTCATTCCTGTGCTACAATTAAATCATCGGAACGTTCTGAATAAGCAATAATCGTAAATGAACGGAGGTTAAAAATGAATTTTAGCGAAATGATTTCAACAGAAGCAAGCCCATTCCAGTACACAGAGTTCGGTATGCTGGAGAGCGTTGAGGTGCAGGGCGAGCTTTTCTTTCCGGCGTCAGCAAGTGCAAAAATTCTCGGCTATCACAATCCGAGAAAGGCGATTATCGACCACTGCGACGCTCCAGTGAAGCTAAGCGTCCCTCACCCTCAGAACAAGGACAAGACCATTGTGATGAACTACATCAAGGAAGCAGATTTGTACAGTCTTATCGTCGGCTCACGGCTTCCTGCGGCGAAGGCATTCAAGCGTTGGGTTACAAGGGAAGTTCTGCCGTGCATCAGGAAATATGGCTGTTACTGTACTCAGGAATTTCTCGATGAGTGCGACCATAATCCTTACACGATACAGCGCCGTCTGAGGGAGATGAAGCAGAGTCGTGTGGTAGAGTTCCTGACAGAAAATCCCGAAGCCTGCAAGCGGCTCTGCGATGAAAATGTTATTGATGTGGAGTTTTCCGAAGCGTCATAAGAGGTGCGTAACGAATTGAGACAATAGAAATAGTAATGCCGTACTCGTGGGTACGGGTACGGCTGATATTTATTGGCTAAATTATTCTACTTCCTTTTCCATACAAATAGCCTTCCAGCCATTTGGTCGCATAACTGTTTCTATTTCAGAAAATCCGCATTTTTTGTAACATTTAAATGCCGAAATATTATAATCAAATACAAATAATCTGATTTTTCTAATGCTGTATTCAGTTTTGCAAAAATTGATAAAGGCGTTTAAGGCTTTTGTGCCTAACCCTTTTCCTGTAAGTTCAGGATTTAATAAGAATCTACCGATTAAAGCAACTTCTGATTCCTCTTCTCTTGTGATAATTTCTATTGTACCAATCATTTGCTCATCTGAATCTATTTCATAGATTTCTGCACCATCAAATAATCTTTTTTCAATTTGTTGTCTGGTTAATGGATATTCGTATCCTATTCCTGCCCACTGATTGAGAAAATCAGCATCTTTATTCTCACACCAAATAACAATATTCTCTATGTTATCTGCTTTAAGTTACTGTATTTTCATAAATAATAATACTCCTTTTATCGCTATAGTTGCTCAGATAAATTTCAAATTATAGGTTTATTATACCACATCAACCCCGAAAACTCAATACCCGAAAGAAGGTGCGTAACAAAACGGTCACCTATACTTGCCCTTGACAAATATTTCTTATTGTGATATTATACTTTAAAGCGTAAAAGCGATATAAAAATATTGACTTTCATTTACATAGCAGAAGTTCACGTTTCTGCGAAAAATCACAATATGAAAGGAATTAAAAACTATGAGTAACACAACAACCATGTCAGGGGTAAAACCATTCAACAGCTTTATGGACTACACAAAGCTTGACCGTAATCGTGAACGCACAGTTGTCTTCTACGGACGAGTTTCAACGGAACACGAGGCTCAGCTCTCTGCTCTTGAAAATCAGATGCAGTGGTACAGTGACCAAGCGAAATATCATCCGAACTGGAATGTAATCGACAAGTACATTGACGAAGGCATCACAGGAACTCAGGCGAAGAAAAGACCTTCTTTCCTCAGAATGATTGAGGACGCTAAGTCTGGAAAATTCGATTTGATTGTAACCCGTGAGGTGTGCAGATTTGCTCGTAATACTGTTGATACTCTAAACTTTACCCGTGAACTTAAAAATATCGGCGTTGAGGTGTATTTCGTTGAGGACAACATCTGGACAATGGACGGAGACGGTGAACTCAGACTTTCTCTTATGGCGACTCTCGCTCAGGAAGAAAGCCGAAAGGTTTCTGAAAGAGTAAAAGCGGGACAGAAAATAAGCCGTGAAAACAAAATGCTGTATGGAAGCGGAAACATTCTCGGATACGACCGCAAGGCCGGTGAGAGTTATACTATCAATCCTGAACAGGCTGAAACTGTCAGAATGATATTTGACCTCTACGAGCAGGGCTTGGGCGGTGCTAAAATTGCAAAGGTGCTGACTGAGCGTGGACGTAAAAATTCATCAGGACTCGTCCGCTGGGATGTATCCTATATCACCCGTGTTATTGCAAATGCTACATACAAGGGCTGTATCTGTTATAACAAATCTCACGTCAACAATTATCTGGAGCAGAAACGTATTCACAATCTTGACAGGAGCAGTTATGTATATGTCAAGGGCGATTTTGAACCGATTATTTCCGAGGAGCAATGGGAAAAGTGCAACAAGATATTAAATTCCAAACGCAAAAGTACTCTTGTTCAGAACGGCGAAACTGTAAAGAAAAGCAACCGCATTTCAACAGATTTATGGGTGCATAAACTGCGCTGTGTATGTGGTTCTTCTTTCCGCAAAAATCGTTATCACAAGGATAAGGACGGCAATATCACCTACAATTATGTCTGCTACAATCAGGTGAACAACGGCAAGGCAGCGGAGCATAAAGACGGCGACGGATTTTGCAATGAGGCTTCTATCACTCAATGGAAAATGGATATGATGGCAGAGCTTTTGTTACAGTCGGTATGGCAAAGCAAAAGAAAAGAGCTTCTCGAAACTCTTGACAGCATCTGTGATTATTACAAGGCTGCATCAAAGCAGAGCTGTTCCGAAAGCGTTATTTTCATTGAAAGTCAGATTGATAAAGTCGAAGAACGCAAAAAAAGTCTGATTACAATGTTTGCTGACGGGAATATCACAAGAGATGAGTTTGTGGTAATGAAAACGGAATATAACGAGGAAATAAAAAAGCTCAGCGAACAGAGAGAACGTCAGAGCGAGCAAGAGAGTGTTATGAATAGCTGTATTTCGGAAATATCTGCGGTAGCAAAACAGCTTGGCAGAATGCTTGAAAGCTCCTCCCCTGTTTTCCAGAGGGGCAGACTTAATGAGCATATCCGTTCCGTTGTTGCTGATAATCGGAAGTATACTTGGAATGTTACGATTAACCCCAGCGAAGATAACAAATACAGCACCGCCGAGCCTGATGAGGACTGCGCTGTGATACGGTTGGGTGAAAGTGCGTCCATATTGAGTCACCCGCACAGGCTGCAATCAACAACAAGTAATTCGGACAAACTGTCTGAAATGCAGATTGCATAACGCAAAAAACAACCTCCTCATTCCGAAAGGAATGGGGAGGTTTTGTGTATGTATGAAATCCCTTATAAAACATAGCAACTGTGTAAAGCGTTTTGCTTTACGCTTATCTTTTCTTGTAAATAACAATCTCAGGATTTTCGCCGTTTTCTTCATAGGTGCAGATAAGAATAAACTCCATATTTGCGGCAATACCAAAGCATCTGCTCCCGCCGAATTCACATTCAAGCTGATTGCCGAGATATGTAGCGTTATCGTCTAGATATTTCACGGTTCTTCCGTTTGGAAGTCTGTATTCAAGATTGATGTAGCTGCCCACAAGCGCGTTAAGCTTCTCAAGCTTCGGCATACCCTCGATATTCAGGGCATTGATTTCCTCAATCAGCTTTTTCTTGAACTCCTCAAAAGCACCGTTCCCGCCAAGTTCGTCGTAACGCTTCCAGTAATCAAGCTTCGGCAGGACTTCCTTCAGATACGCACGCACCTCGTCCTCCGTATGCTCCTCGCTTACCATATTTTTTACACACACATCAATCAGGTCGTCCATATCGCTGTACATATACTCACCGTCGGCATAGCACCACTTACAGTAATGTTCGTTGAGTGCACCGTCTTTCTCCTTGCTGATAAGAGCGTCCTCAAGGGGCATTCCGCAGCACTGACAGATAAGCTCTCTCGGAGAGCCAAGAAGCGTGTTGATTGAAACGTCAAACAGCTTTGACAGCAGCTTCAGCGTTTCCGTGTTGGGTACAGTTTCGCCGTTTTCCCAGCGTGAAACAGCCTGACGTGTTACAAAAACCTTTTCTGCAAGCTCGTCCTGCGACATTCCGTTTTTTGTGCGAAGTTCGTGTATAATTCCCTTTGTTTCCATTATTCTCACCTCAGTAACAGTATATCACACTTGCTTATTTCAATCAAGCAACCCGCTGTTGCTCAGGCTGCACTCAAGTAATATAGTCGCTTTACGAAAAGCTATATGAAAATAACCTCCTCATTCCGAAAGGAATGGGGAGGTTTTGTGTTTGTATGAAGTTTAGTTTCTGCGTTTAGCAATTACCGATGGGGTGCTGCCGAACTCAATCTCACCGTGCTTTTCTTCAAATCTCTGTATACAGTTACGGATAAGCACAAGTATCTGACTGTTTGCAGAACGGCCCTCATAATCAGCTACATAATGCAGCTTATCAAGCATATCTTCATCAATTCTTATAGACAAGCTTTTAATAGCCATATAAATGCTCCTTTATGTATCTATTATGACTTTATTTTAGCATTAATATGTGTTATAATTAATTTTGAAAACATACAGTATGTTCATTATGTATTCAAAGGAGAATTTTATGAAAGTAGCAGTAATTGGTTCAAGAAGCTTAACTATTTCAAATCTGGGAGACTATCTCCCACAAGACACTACCGAAATAATTTCAGGCGGTGCGAAAGGTGTTGACACTTGTGCAAAAGAATATGCTTTTTCCCACGGCATAAAAATAAGGGAGTACCTGCCCGAATACGAGAAACACGGCAAAGCTGCTCCGCTGAAACGAAACATAACCATAATTCAAAACGCCGACCTTGTGCTTGCGTTCTGGGACGGGAAATCCAAAGGCACAAAGTTCGTGATTGATAACTGCGCAAGACTTGGTGTTAAGGTAAGAGTTGTTGAGATGCGCGGATAAATAGCCTCCCTGCTCCGAAAGGAATGGGGAGGTTTCCTGTTATATTGAAATAAAGCATTGCTTATGCTATAATTGAATCAACAATTGCAGGAGGGAAGAGCTATGAAAGAAATTCTCATTGTTGATGACGATACGGATTTATCCTTTATAATATCGGAAATGCTGGAAAGCTACGGCTATTCGGTAACGGCTGCCGAAAGCGGCGAGGAAGCCTTTGACCTGCTTTCACAGCATACGTTTCATCTTATTCTCCTTGACATAAACCTGCCCGACACCACGGGACTGGAGCTTTGCAGTGAGCTTCGCAAGGTGTCTCATGTACCTGTTATTTTTGCAAGCGCACGCACAAGCGAAAGCGACCGCATTACCGGCTTTGACATCGGCGGTGACGACTACCTGCCGAAACCGTATTCTATGAAGGAATTGCTGTCAAGGGTCA
The DNA here is from genome assembly GCA_018110825.1 of Oscillospiraceae bacterium. Classification (GTDB taxonomy): domain Bacteria; phylum Bacillota; class Clostridia; order Oscillospirales; family Ruminococcaceae; genus RGIG8773. The sequence goes on along the minus strand of JAGBCL010000050.1, from coordinate 24,554 downwards.
ACGCTCTGATACGCCGCACCTACGGATTTTCGGAGCAGGAAAAGGTTGTTTCCTTTGGCAATATCAGCGTAAACATTACCGCACGCTCAGTTACAAGGGACGGTGCACCCGTTTCCCTTTCTCTCCGTGAATTTGATTTGCTTGCGTACCTTTGCGAGCACAAGAACAATGCTGTTGCAAAGGAAAAGCTTTTAGCGGAAGTATGGGGTGCATTTTCCGAGGTTGAGCCGTCAACGCTTACGGTGCACATACGCTGGCTTCGTGAAAAGCTTGAAGCTGACCCTGCAAATCCACAGTTTATCAAAACCGTCTACAAGGTTGGCTATATACTGGAGGTTAAGGAATGAAGAAATATTTAATAACCGCCGCAATTGCTTTCATAGCCTTGCTTGCCGTTGCAACGGCTTTGCTTTGCAGCATATCGGAAAAGCCGCCCGAGGTTTATTTTGGCAGCTACACCGTTGCGGCAAACGAAATTGAACAGCTTATCGCAAGCGGCGACACGGAAGAAGCACAAATCCGTGCCGCTGAACTTAAAACCGCATTGTCGGAATACACTCCCGAAAGCAGTAACAACACCGCTTATCTGTGGGGAATTTTCGGTGCTTGTTCGGCACTGATTATCGCCGTTTTTCTCTATATTTGGTTTGCAATTCTCCGTCCCTTTGAGAAGCTGACAAGCTTTGCTGAGCGTATTGCAAACGGCGATTTTGACCTGCCGCTTAACTATGAACGCACCAACTATTTCGGTAAGTTCACATGGGCATTCGACTGTATGCGCCGTGAGATTTCCTCGGCACGTGCCTGCGAAAAGGAAGCAATCGAAAACAACAAAACCGTTATCGCCTCACTTTCCCACGACATAAAAACTCCCATTGCGTCAATCCGTGCCTACGCTGAGGGGCTTGAAGCGGGAATGGACGCTACCCCTGAAAAGCGTGCGAAATATCTGTCGGTAATAATGCGTAAATGCGACGAGGTTGCGGCGCTTACAAACGATATGCTTCTCCACTCCATTTCCGACCTTGACAAGCTGAAAATGAACCCCACGGAATTTGAACTTTGCGGCTTCATCAAGGAAACCGTGTCGGAAATTTCAGCACGGAACAATATCCGTCTTAATCTGCCCGCATACTTCATTGAAATAAATGCCGACAGGAACAGACTTACTCAGGTATTTGAAAACATCGTCAGCAACGCGGCAAAGTATGCAAAAACCGATGTGGAAATTTCCGCCGCTAAGACGGGAAAGGGTGCGGAAATTACTTTCCGTGACTTCGGCAAGGGTATTCCCGATGAGGAAATCCCGTTCATCTTCGACAAATTCTACCGCGGCAGCCGTATCGAAAAGGAAAACGGTGCGGGGCTTGGTCTGTACATTGTAAAATATGTTGTAACCCAGTCAGGCGGCGAGGTTTACGCTGAAAATCTTGCTGATGGGTTTCAGATAAGAATAATACTTCCTCTGAAAACTTCTTAAGGACTTCTTAATAACTTTTGCGGTAAAATTAAACCAACAAAGTAAATGAAAGGAAATGGCAACCTATGAAAAATACAATTTTATCCGCAAAGGGACTTTGCAAAAGCTTTGCACACAACGGCGTGCAGAATCATATTCTCAGCAACCTTGATATCGAAATCTACGAGGGTGACTTCACCGTTGTAATGGGTGCGTCAGGCTCGGGTAAGTCCACGCTTCTCTATGCTTTGAGCGGTATGGACAGGGCAACAGGCGGTTCGGTTACTTATGACGGAAAGGATATCGTCAAGCTTCCCGAAAAAAATCTTGCCGAACTTCGCCACGGCGACTTCGGTTTCATTTTCCAGCAGATGCACCTTGTAAGCAACCTTTCCCTTTTTGAGAATGTTGCTGTTCCCGGATACCTTAACAAATCCGTTCCCGCCGATGAGGTCAACAAGCGTGCTGAGGAGCTGCTTGAAAAGATGGGTATTTCCGCAATCAAGACACAGCTTCCCTCACAGTGCTCAGGCGGTGAACAACAGAGATGTGCAATTGCCCGTGCGGTAATCAACAACCCTAAGCTTCTTTTTGCCGACGAGCCTACAGGTGCACTGAACAGGAAGAACACAACCGAGGTGCTTAACCTGCTCACTGATTTGAACAACAACGGACAGAGTATCCTTATGGTTACACATGACAGCCGTGCGGCGCTCCGTGCAACAAGAATTATCTACATTGCCGACGGTACGGTAATCGGTGACCTCGACCTGCCGCCTTACACAGCCGAAGCTGAAAAGAGCCGTGAAGCACAGGTGAACTCCTGGCTTGCTTCGATGGAATGGTGAGGTGCGGTATGGAAATTTTCAAGCTTCTCAAAGCCAACATCAGGCACAAAAAAGGCGCATTCAAGAGCATTGCCGCGCTTATGGCAATTATCGTGTTTTCCTTCAGCGGCACGGTGAGCAACAACGACAACCTTGCCCGTTCGATTGACCGTGCACACGCTTATGCTGGCACTCCCACATTCAACGCTATGGAGCGTGTTACGCTTATGCAGGAAGACCTTGTGGAAACCGTTTCCGCACACCCTGACGTGGTAAGCGTTACCGCAACTGACTGCGTTCTTTCTGGCGGCACAAAGGCTGACGGAAACGAGGTGTTCCAGAATTTATTTGTGTACGAGCAGGGGCACGACATTTACCGTGTTATGAATGACACCTTCACAGATTATGTTGAAAATCCTGAGCCTCTCAAAGAGGGCGAGGTTTATGTTCCTTACGGCATGACAGCTGTTACAAAGCTTGAAATCGGCTCAACGCTGACTATGGGCACAGAGGATTACGTGTACGATTATACTGTCAAGGGATTTATCGAAGAACCGCAGTTCGGCGCTTCGCTTATGGGTACAAAGCGAGTGTTTGTACACGAAAATGACTTCAAGAAAATGTATGATGAAGCAAACGACGTTGGCACTCACAAAATACTTGACGTTGGTATTACTCTTGCTGACGGTGCTGACTACACCAAAGTCAAAAAGGAGCTTGACGACTCCTGCGGACTTGCGGCAAGTGCGGGTATTGTTATCTCAAAGGAAGAAACAATCACCTACACGGAGCTTTACTCCAGAACAGGCTCGGGAATTCTTCTTGCCTTTCTCATACTTCTTATCGCAATCGTAATCATCTCAATGTGGCATAGCATTTCCACATCAATTGATATGGAGTACACAAACCTCGGTATACTCAAATCACAGGGCTTTACCTCGTGGCAAATCAGAATTGTGTATGTACTCCAGTATTTCATCGCTGAGATTATCGGCTCAGTAATCGGACTTATCATTTCCGTTCCTGCACTCAGGCTTCTCGGTATGCTTTTCCAGCCGATGACGGGACTCCTCACAGCTACCGACATTTCTTTCGTAAAATGCGGTGCAATGGCGCTTGCACTTGCGGTGCTCTGCATTGTATTTGTGGTAATTGCAACAAACAAGGTCGGCAGGATTTCCCCTGTCCGTGCAATCTCAGGCGGCAAGGCAGAGGTTTACTTTGACAGCAGACTTAACCTTCCAATCAAAGCAAAGCCCCTTTCATTCTTTATGGGTCTGCGCCAGTTTACATCACGCTTCAAAAGCTACGGCGGCTCGGTATTTATTGTTGCGCTTCTTGTTTATTTTATGATGACGGTAACAATTCTTTCCGACACCCTTTCAAGGGAATACTTCGGCGAAACACAGTTCTTCCAGAACATCACCCTGATTCTTAATGAGGATTTTGACCTTGACAAAATGGAAGATTTCGAACAGACTGTTGCGGAAATTGACCCTGATGCGAGAACACTTTTCAACTTTTCCGACTACATAATGATTGACGGAATTCAGCTTTACTGCAATTCCTACAACAAGCCTGATATGCTTAACAAGGTTTACGACGGACGTATGCCTGCCTACGACAACGAGGTTGCTGTGACAGACATTGCCTCTGAATTGCTTGGCAAGGGTATCGGTGACACTGTTGTAATCGGCAGCAATGATGATGCAAAGGAATTCATCGTTACAGGTATTTATCAGAACGTGAATAATGCAGGCAAGAATATCTGCATCACAAGTGACGGTTTGTACCGTATCAACAAAACAGTCCCGATGTTCTACGTTGAAATGGCAGATTTAAGTCTTACAAACAAGGTTGCTGACGCGCTTGATGAAAAGTACAGCGAGAACATTCTCCGCAAGTATGTTGAGGAGGAGAGAAACACCTCCGCTGACGGAATTTTTGAGCTGATTGACACTATCTGTGTGGTTATTGTTGCGGTTGTGTACGGCATTTCAATCATCTTTTCAGCGGTTGTAATCAGTATGATTTGTTCCAAAGCCTTCATCAAGGAACGCACTGACATAGGCATACTGAAATCTCTCGGCTTTACGGCAAACGGTCTGCGCACACAGTTTGCGTCACGCTTCACAATCATCGCCGCAATCGGCTCAATAATGGGCGGAATTGCTTCGCTGTTCCTGACAACACCGCTTCTTGAAGTGATAATGAGAATGGTGGGACTCACACGAATTGACGCAGACATTACGCTGTTTACATTCCTTTCACCTGCACTTGCAGTATGCGTAAGCTTCTTCCTTTTCGCATATCTTGCCGCAAGAAAAATCAACACCGTTGAAGTAAGGGAGCTTATTTCCGAATAAACAAAAAACGCACAACGAATTTCGCTGTGCGTTTTCTTATTGTCTTTTTTCCTTGCCTGTGCGGGCATAATAATTGTCTTTGTCCTCGTACATCTTCATATCCGCCCTGTTGAATGTTTCGGCAAAATCCTCGCCTGACACATGCACCGCAACACCTGACGAAACCGTACATTCAAATTCAAGCTTCTCAGAACACGCTTCAAGGTTTTTCCGCACGTCCGCAATTATCCTTTCAAGCATTTCCGAATCGTCGCTTCTGATTATCGAAACAAACTCATCGCCGCCTACACGATATGACGAGCCTTTCTTGCCGACAGCCGAAGCAATTGCCGAGGCAATGGTGCAGATGAATTTATCGCCTGTTTCGTGCCCGTAGGTATCATTGATATTTTTCAGACCGTTGCTGTCAAAAAGGATAACGGAATACTTTTCGGCAGGCTTTATGCCGTTGATGACGTTGTTGTAATACAGTCTGTTTCGCAGACCCGTCATCTTGTCATATTTTCCGTACACCTCAATGATAAATGCGTAATAAAGCGCCAGGTCAAATGCACCACCGATATAAATTACCTTGTAAGTTGAATTCAGACCCTGCAGGATAATTGCCGCAAGCTGAAAAATAAACACCTCCGACAGATAAACCTTATCGATAAACTCAATATACCTGAATTCGTTGTAGGAGTACCACGCCCACACGATTACAAACAGGATTCCGAGGATTTCGTTGTACAGATACAACGGACCTCTTGAATACACCACATCGTCGGATATAGTGAAAAACAGGTGCGTAAAAGGCGACGAAACCGCTATGACTATGCTTATCGCTTCCAGCACTCCGCAGAAGCACAGCAGCTTATCCGTTTTTTTCGTGCTGGCAAGCATAAGCATAAACATAGTTAACGGTGCACACAGATAAATGAGAAGGTTTGACCCCTGCGCAAGTGCCATAATCTTATACTGCTCGGACAGATCCCTGCCGACATACCCAAGCAGCACCAGCATATCCGTATATGCCGCAAGTATAAAAAACAGGTTTTTTCGTTTTTCCAGATGGCTGCTTCGCCTTACGATTGTCATAAGCGCAACCAGTGCTATGGAAGTCAGAATGTATATGTATGTATAATCAAACAAAAACAATTCCTCCGTCAATAGGATTATATTACAAATAATTATACACCAGCACGCCTGAAATGTCAATTGCAACAAGCACACTCTGCGGTATACATATTTTTTCAGGTAATGTATACCAAACAAGTGTCTTTTGTGACCAGGTCACGGAAATTCCTGCGAAAAACGGTTATAATAAGCATATAAGGTTAAATATACAGCTAAAGCTTGTCAAAATCTCACATTAGGAACATATTTACACTTTACTTTTTTGTAATAATAGTATATAATTTATTTAAACCAGCTTTTTAAGGAGGAATACAAATGAACATTACAAAAGACATAATCTACGTTGGCGTGAATGACCATAACATAGACCTTTTCGAAGGTCAGTACGTTGTGCCGAATGGTATGGCATACAATTCCTACGTAATCCTTGATGACAAGGTTGCGGTTATGGACACTGTGGACGTGAATTTCACCCATCAGTGGCTTGACAATATCAGAAAGGCTCTTGCAGGCCGTCAGCCTGATTACCTTGTTGTACAGCACATGGAGCCTGACCACTCTGCAAATATCATGAATTTCATCAAAACCTATCCTTCCGCAAAAATTGTTTCCTCCGCAAAAGCTTTCGCAATGATGAAGCAGTTTTTCGGCACTGATTTTACCGACGGAAGAATAGTTGTAGGAGAAGGGGACACACTTAATCTTGGTGAGCATACTCTCACCTTTGTAACAGCACCAATGGTGCACTGGCCTGAGGTTATCGTTACCTATGACAGCAAGGACAAGGTGCTTTTCTCCGCTGACGGCTTCGGAAAATTCGGTGCGCTCGACGTTGAGGAGGACTGGGCTTGCGAGGCAAGACGCTACTACATCGGCATTGTCGGCAAATACGGTGCACAGGTGCAGGCTCTGCTGAAAAAGGCGGCTGGACTTGACATTCAGATTATCTGTCCGCTTCACGGTCCTGTCCTGAAAGAAAACTTGGGTTACTACATCAATCTTTACGATACATGGTCAAGCTACAGCGTTGAGTCTGAGGGAATTGTGATTGCGTACACCTCTGTTTACGGAAACACAAAGAAAGCCGTTATGCAGCTTGCAGAAAAGCTGAAGGCAAAGGGCTGCCCGAATGTTGTTGTAAACGACCTTGCACGCTGCGATATGGCTGAGGCTGTTGAGGACGCTTTCCGTTACGGCAAGCTTGTTCTCGCAACAACAACCTACAACGCTGAAATTTTCCCGTTCATGCACCAGTTTATTACTCACCTTACCGAACGCAACTTCCAGAACAGAACAGTTGCATTCATCGAAAACGGAAGCTGGGCACCCCTTGCAGCAAAGGTTATGAAGGGTATGTTCGAAAAGAGCAAGAACCTGAAATTCTGCGAAAACACAGTAAGAATTCTTTCCGCTCTCAACGAGGAAAGCTCAGCACAGCTTGAAGCACTTGCAGATGAGCTCTGCGTGGAATATCTTGCTCAGCAGGACGCTACCGCTGACAAGAATAATCTTTCCGCACTGACAAACATCGGCTACGGACTTTATGTTGTAACTTCAAATGACGGTGAAAAGGACAACGGTCTTATCGTAAATACAGTTACACAGCTTACCGACTCACCGAACAGAGTTGCCGTGACAATTAACAAAGCGAACTATTCCTACCACGTTATCAATCAGACAAAGAAGATGAACGTGAACTGCCTCTCAACAAGTGCACCGTTCAGCGTGTTTGAGAAATTCGGCTTCAAGAGCGGACGCAACACCGACAAGTTTGAGGGCTGTGAACCGCTTCGCTCCGACAACGGACTGGTGTTCCTGCCAAGACATATCAATTCCTTTATGTCCCTTGAGGTTGTACAGTACGTTGATTTGGACACCCACGGAATGTTCATCTGTGAAATTACCGAAGCAAGAGTAATCAACGACGACCCGTCAATGACTTACGCTTACTACCACGAAAACGTAAAGCCGAAACCACAGACCGAAGGCAAGAAAGGCTTTGTCTGCACAATCTGCGGCTTCATCTATGAGGGCGACACACTTCCCGAGGACTACATCTGCCCGCTCTGCAAACACGGTGCGGCAGATTTTGAGCCAATACAATAAATAAAACCAAATCAAATTTTAGGAGGAAACTATTATGAAAAAGTATGTATGTGACGCATGTGGCTGGGTATATGACGAAGAAGCAGGAGCACCTGAGCTTGGTATTGCACCTGGAACAAAATTTGAGGATTTGCCTGATGATTTCGAGTGCCCACTCTGCGGAGTAGGCAAGGATATGTTCAGCGAAGAATAAATTATAATTTGTCTGAATGTGAAAAGTGGAATGTGAAATGAGGAATTAATGTTGTCGGCTTTTCCGACAATTTAAAAATCGTCCGCCAAAGGCGGGCACAATAATTTCACTTTCCTCATTCCTAATTCCACATTTGCTAAGATAAATTATAATTTTCCTCACCAAACAAAAAACAGATTGGGAATCTTATTCTCAATCTGTTTTTTTATTCTATATATTCAATTACAAATGTCAGGATTCTGTACTGCCCGTAAAAATCCGTCCAGCTGAGTTTTATGTTCTTGCCGTACTCAAGATTTGCTTTCTCGATTATTGAATCGAACAGTTCCTCATTGGACAGGTCGTTCTTGCAGGAAATAAACACGTCCGTTGTTTCAAACTTTACCATCGCACTCGGCTTGCCCGTCTTTACCGCACTGAGAATTGCGTTCTCCGAAACTGTCAGCAGTTCCTCCTTCGAGGAAATATCTGCACCCTCTCTTTCAAAGTAATTCTCCGCTGTACCGAATGCCTGCGGCGGAATATACGGTGCTCCGTCAATGATGTGGGTGTTTTCTATTACTGCGTCCGTAACCATAAAATACTGGTAAAGTATTATATCGGGAAACATTTTGTGCAGCTGGTCGTCAGGCTTATCCCATGTTACATCAACGTGATACCAGTTGCCGTCAAGCTTGACCATGTTCCACATGTGCGGCACGTAGGTTTCTCCCGTTACAATCGTATTTTCAATTCCCGCCAGGTTGCACAGATACGCAAAAGCTTTTGAGTAACCCTCACAAAGTGCCTTGTTTTCAACCAGTGCACCATACACCGTATCGGAAAAGGCATAGCTTTTATCCGTTTCGCAGTTCAGTATCAGATAGTCATGGAAATATTTCAGCTTTTCATAATCGTCCATATCGGGGTCAAGGCTGTCAATGATTTTCTTTGCCGCCTTTTCGGCAGCCATATTCATGCTGCTTATCTCGTCCGCTGTCATTCGGTAGGTTATCGCAACCTCAAACTCGCCGCCGTTATATTCCGTCCAGTATTTCGTAATATGGGGGAATGCCAGATTTTCAACTCTTATCGTTTTCAGCATCTTTTCGTAAACCGCCGCGTCTGTTTTCAGCGGAGTCTTGTCCTCAAGTCCTCCCAACACTTCAAGTATACTGTTGTAAAGTTCCTTTTCTTCATCTGAAAAGCTGCTGCTGTAATAATCGTTGACCATGCCATTTGGGATGTAGAAATCCGCATAATCATACTCTTCGCCGCCGTCAACAGGCTCTTCCTGCTGAACAATATATGTGCCATTGGAAAAAATCTTGTAGCCTTCCTCGGAAGTTTCGTTTTCCGAGCAGCCCGTCAGCAGCAAGGCTGAGGCGATTACAGCCGCATATATCCGCTTATGCAAATTCCATCACCCCTTTCGGCGAAGTAAATTCAATAAGGGGCATCTGCCCCTTATCATAGTGTTATTCTGTGTATTCCAAAAACAGCTTTACCACGCAGGAAGTTTTGTCCTGACTGTAGTTTACAGCATTGCAGTTGTATTTCTTTTCCGCATTCGGAAGTGCTTCTTCAAGAATCTTGATAGCCTGCTTTTCGCTTGCATCAAAAAGCTTGAACACAACATCATCGTAAACCTCACGGGAAGAACATTTAATCTGAACAACAAAGCTGTCCGTCTTTGAGATTTCGGCAATTCTGTTTATAAGCATAGCCCTTGCATCGTCCCAGCTGTCTGCAATAAGACCGTTTTTCACATAGTAGTTGCAGTCCTCAGCAGTTGCCTCGGGGTAGGTGTAAATCTGCTCGTAAATTGTTCGTGTATCCTTGAGCATCTCGTCAGTTACGCAGAAATAGTCATATCTTACATAGCTGCCTGCCTCGGACTCGGTTACCGCATAGGTTACGTCAATATTATACCACTGACCGTCAATTTTAACCATGTTCCACATATGTGCTTCGCCGTCAGCATCGCCTGTTACCGTAACCGTCTCAATTCCCACCTTGTCGCAAAGATAGGAAAATGCCTTGGAATAGCCGCCGCAGATTGCCTTTTTGTCAACGAAAACGCCGTATATGTCACGGCAGTTTTCCGCAGTATCGTCGTACACAACCGTTGACGCAATATAATCGTGGAAATACTTGACGATATCATACTCCGTCATATCGGGAGTAACCCCGTCAAGAATTTTTTTAGCCTCTTCCTCGATAGCCTTCTGCATTTCGATAATCTTCTCATCGCTGTACTTATAGAAGATAATTGCCGAAGCAAGCTTCTTGGTATTTGTATTCATTGCGTACTGCATTTTCGTGTCGATATAGAACAAAGCATGTTCATCGTTGTAAATCTGCTGATAAACCTCGCAGTATTCCTCCGCAGTAATTTCCATAACCGTAGAAAGGCTTACATCGGTTTTGAGCCTTTCAGCCGCAGAAACCACCGCATCATAGATATACTGCTGTTTTTCGTTAAGCTGATTATAGCTGTACGGACGCTGAATTTCGTCAGCGGAATAGGTTTTCCCGATTGTATCGACTTCCGTACCTGCAGCAGTTGTCGTGCTTTCGATTTCGGAAAGGGGAGGGTTCTCCGGTGTAGTTTCCGAAGGGGTAGTTGACGGCTTCATTTCCGTCGTCGGGTCAACAGCTGTCGTGCTTGTGAATTCGGAAATCGGAACATTGGAAATGTCCGTCGGAATAGTTGACTCCGTAGGAGCAGGCGTGGTGGTCGTTGCAAGCTCGGGAGTTGTTTCCGTAGCAGCTGTACGCTTGGTTTTTTCCGTAGTAACAATAGTCGGCTCAGGGGTAGTGGTTACCGTTTCCTCCGTCTCGCAAACAACCGTCGGGACAGAGCTTTCCGAAACGGTAAGAGGCAGGGTTTCCTCCCATTCAGGCTCCTTTTCCTCATTGCAGCCGCACATAAGCAAAGCAGAAAGAATTGCCGCAAATATCAATGCATATCCTTTTCTTATTTTCATCAAACGGCTCCTTTCCGCAGTTCAGTAAATAGGGTTCAGGCTCAATCAGCAGCTTACTGTCACTGATTGAAAAACCTGCCTGAGTAATCATTCATCGCCTTCATAAATCAGCGAAATATGTATTATGCTCAAATCTTCGTTGTTATGCTTGTAAGCGGAACGGATTTTTGTACCGTAACGCTCGTTGGTATCCTCAATAATATCCTTCATTCCGCCGTTGTCGAAAAGAATTCCCATTGCGGAGTAAAAAGCGTTCACGTCGGAAAATCTTACCTCAACCTCACGCTCTCCCGCAACACCCTTTTCCTTCAGCTGTCTTGTCAGCTCCTCGATGCCTTCGTCAGCTGTCCTGAACATTTTGCCTGCTCCGCTGAAATAGTTGAGCTTATCAGCCGTGCAGGAAACAAGACCGCCGTAAAGGTTATCTGTAAAATGAGTCAGACCTTCGATTTCGCTGTCCTTGACAAGCAGATAATCGTGACGCACGAAATCAGGATTATTTCTTTTCAGAATCGGGTCGTCCCATGTGCAGTCCACATTATACCATTCGCCGTCAAGACGGATTTTATTCCACGCATGACTTGTTCCCTCGGAATTTGTTCCGCAGACAATAAAGTTAGGAATCCCCGCCTTGTCGCAAAGAAGTGCCATTGCCGCCGCGTAGCCCTCGCACTGACCGTAGCCTGTCACGAGAACACCGTAAGCGGAGTTGACATGCTGCTCATCGGAAGAAAAAGCACAGTCCTTTACGATTTTATCGTGGAAATAAACGACCTTTTCAAAATCGGAAGCACCCTTGGGAAGCTCACCGATAATGGTTGACGCCGCAAAATCCAGCTCCGCACGTTTCAGCTCCGCGTCCTCTTTTTCGTAAAGATAATTGAGCCTCAGTGCCGAAACCTCGCTGTCAGGAGCATAGAAAATGCTGCTCAGCCAGAAATAGATTCTTTCCTGGGAGTAAACCAGACGGTAAACCTTCCGCACGGTTTCTCTGTCAGCGGGCTGTTCAAATTCCGCAAATTCCTCGAAATTTATCACCGCATTCTTCACCGTGTCATAAAGCACCTTTTCCTCATTGCTGAGGGACTCATAGACAGGCGAAACAAAAACCTGATTTTCCGCAGACGCCGACGGAGAAATCTCCGCCTCTGCCGCACGGGGGCTTTCATCTATCTTTGCACAGCCTGCAAGCACCGCAGCCGATGCCGCAAGGACCGCACACATTATTCTTTTAATCATCTCTTAGTTCTTAGTTGTAAATTACATCAAATTCAAGCAGGAGCATTACTTCGCTGCATTCATCGTTTACACCCTTTACGCCGTCGAATGTCTTTGCGAACTTGTTGTATTCAAGTCTGTTTGCGTAAATCTGGTCATAGAGTTCCTTTGAAGCAACCATAATCTGAGCTGTTCTGGAGCCGTCCTTTGCAGCACTTTCGATTTCAGCCTTGATAGCAGCTTCCGCAGCATCGAAATCGCTGTATACAATACCGCTCTTTACAAAGTAGTTCTCAGCTGTTTCTGTACATGCAGGCGGTTCGAAGTATGTAACATAATCGCCGTTGGACATTTTCTTCTGGCTTACATGGAAGTGGGTAATGTCGTGCATGAACTTGTCAGGAACAAGGAAGTAGTTGTAACGGAGCTGAGCATAGTTAGGTGTGCTGAGGAGAGGGTCATCCCATGTAGCGTCAAGGTTGTACCATACTCCGTCAACGTCAACAACGTTCCATGCGTGTGTCTGACCTTCAGCAGTTTCACCTGTTACAACCATGCAGGAGATACCTGCCTTGTCGCAGAGGTACTGCATAGCCTTTGCATAGCCTGCACACTGGATATTGCCCTGAGGCTCACCGCTGCCAAAAGCGTTGTAGATGGAAGCGTTATAATCGAAATCGTCGCCTTCAATAAGCTCAAATGAAGAGTTGAGCACGAGGAAATCGTGGAAAACCTTGAGCTTTTCGAATGTTGAGGACTTGCCGTTTGCTTCTGTAACAAGCTTATCAGCAACCGCATCGATATCCTTCTGCATCTGATTGATTGTTTCTGAATCCTTGGTCAGGTAGAAAAGCTTGCCGACCTTGATTTTTGAACCCATGTAGAAAAGCTCAGGCTCCTGATTGTAAACAAGACCGTACACCTTAACCCATTCTTCAAGGGTATAAGCGTCCTCAGCGCAGATTTTGTAACGCAGGTCGCAAACGCCCTGATAAATCATATCATAGAGTTCCTTTTCGCGGTCTGTAAGAGTCTCATACGCATAGCGAACGCCTGCGTTCTGACTTACGTTTACAGAAGGCTTTTCAGCCTGCTCGGTTGTAGTCATGGCAGCAAGAATATCTTCCTCGCTGAGAGTTTCAGTAGGAGCAGTTTCAGCTGCACCCGGTTCAGTAACAACTTCTGTAAGGACATTTCCGTCAAAGCCGGTAACAGCCTCGCCGTTTGCATCGGTAACAACAGCAGTTTCCATTGACTCGCCTGCATCAGCGCTGTCGCCGCCGATGACATTTACCGATATTGATGTTTCCTCAGCATTGCCGCCGTCTTTTCCGCAGCCTGAAGCGAGCATTGAAGCCGCCATAAGCACAGCAAGAACCGCATATTTTTTTCTTGTATTCTTCATAGTAATCTTCCTTTCACGGTAATTTCATGCATATTTACAAATACGCACAGGGGCAGAGTGAAATATAATCTCCCCGCCCCCGAATAGATTTTAATTAATATTTAAGGTCATAGTGAACAACAAGACAGCCTTCTGCATTTATTGTCTGACGTGTGGTTGCTGTAACCTTGCTGCTCTTGGACTTAGCGTAGTTCTGGAACTTGGACCAGTATTCCTTGGAAGTAAGTGTTTCCCAGAGGTCATAGTCAGTAACTCTGATGTGAGCAACGTTCTTTCCGGATTCAAGAGCTGCGTCGATTTCAGCATACATACCCTTTACAGCGGAATCGAGGTCGTCATATTCCTTGTTGTAAGCCTTGAAGTAGTAGCAAGCTGTCTTTGTACAAGCAGGAGCATCATAGAGGTAAAGAGCAGAACCGCTGTTTCTTACAGGAGCACCCTGATTAAGGTGAGTATCCTTGATCATTTCATCGTTTGCAAGGAAGAAGTTGTACTTTACATAGTTGCTCTTAGCATAGCTGAGGATTGGGTCGCCCCATGTTGTATCAACAATGTAATAGCCGTTTTCGCAGTAAACAACGTTCCATGCGTGAGTGCTGCCCTCGGTGTTGTTGCCGTTTACAACCATACACTCAATACCTGCAACATCGCAGAGGTACTGGAATGTCTTAGCGTAGCCCTGACACTGGAGGGAGCCGCCGCCTGTAAGGCTGTCGTAAACGCCGCAGGTTTCGAAGTTGCCCTGGAGTGAGAAGTCATTGTTTGTGATAACCCAGTCGTAGATAGCCTTGAGACGGCTTACAGTCTGGGAATAACCGCCTACTACAGCCATAACGTCTGCAACAGTAGCGTCGATTTCCTTCTGAACAGCCTCTGCCTCGTCACGGTCGATAACGAATTCAAGTTCAAGGTTGCCTGTTGCAAAGCTGAAGCTTGGGTAGGAAGTGGAGAGCCAGAAGAGCTGTGGCTCGTTGTTGAAGAGGATTGTGTAAACCTTGTCGATAGTGTCGCCGCGAACGCCGCTTGGAACAACAACTGTTGTTTCAAAGTTTTCAGCGGATTCAACCATGTTTCTATAAAGTTCCTTTTCCTCGGAGGAAAGCTGCTGATAAGGATATCTGTCCTCATAGCTTACCTTGTAGGAAGTGCTTACAGGCTTCTTGGAAGAGGAATTATCCTTCTTCTTTGTAGTAGTAGCCTCTGTATCTTCTTCCTTCTTCGGTGCTGTAGTAACAGCAGCAGGCTTTTCATCAGTTACATAATCGGAGTGAATGAATGTGCCGTCAGCAAGCTTGTAGTAGCCTGTATCTGTTGCAGCAACGATGTTGATTTCAGTGCCTGCCTTGTACTGCTTTACGGACTCTGAACCAACAATAGCCTTCTTTCTTGAGTAACAGTTTGAAGCTATGTAATAAGTTTCGCTGATTTCTGTTTCGTTCCACTCTGCAGCAGTTGTTGTTTCAGCAGTTTCGGAAGCGGATACCGTAGTAGTTTCAGCCTCTGTTTCAGTTTCGGAAACAGTAGTGGTTTCAGCCTCTGTTTCGCTTTCAGCAACAGTAGTTTCCTCAGCGGTTGTTGTAGTTTCCTCAGGCATTGTAACCTCAGGAACTGTTGTAGCCTCTGTTTCAGCAACAGTCATCTGAGTAAGCTCAGCCATCGCTGTAGTGGTAGCTGTCTCAGGAAGTCCCGCGGAATCCTCATCTGTTTTCTTACAGCCTGCAAGCATAGTTGCCGCCATAGCAAACGCAAGAATAAGACTAATTTTCTTCTTCATTTTTCAAGCTCTCCTTTTTTGATTTATCATTATTGTTTTCCGAATGCACATCGCTTTCAAGTATCTGCGCCTTGATTTTTGTAATGCACTTATCCTCAGTCAGCAGCACAGTAAACAGAATGTTCCCGTACTCAACCGACGGATTTTCGTCCTCCTCGGGGATACGTCCCAGCAGCTCCACAATAAAGCCGCTCATCGTGTCAAACTTATCCTCCTCGGGAAGTACAGCACCCAGCTTACCCATAATCTCCTCCGGGTCAGCCGTGCCGTCAATTGTGTATACGCTTTCGGAAATCTGAATGATTTCCTCCGCCTCGTCATCGTATTCGTCCTGAATATTGCCCACAATAGTCTCGACAATATCCTCCATTGTCACCAGTCCCGCAGTGCCGCCGTACTCATCAATAACAACAGCCATCTGCATTTTCTCCGCCGTAAGCCGCTTGAACGCCTCACCGCAGGGGACAGATTCGGGAAGATAGATTATATCCCTGACAAAGCTTTTGATATCGGCACTTTCCGCAGCCTCTGAACCCACCAGACAAAGCAGGTCCTTCACGCAAATGATTCCGATGATGTGGTCAACCGTGTCCTCATACACAGGAATACGTGAAAAGCCGCTGCCGATTGAAGCATTGACAACCTCGGAAACCCCTTCCGTATTCTCAACCGCAACAATATCCGTGCGGTGAGTCATAACATCCGAAAGAATAAGGTCATCAAACTCGAATACGTTGTTAATCATCTCACGCTGTGATTCCTCAATAACGCCCGTTTCGTTGCCCGCGTCAACCATCAGGAGAATTTCCTCCTCGGTAACAACATCACGCTCAGGAATTCCGCCCACACCGAAAACGGGGGAGAACACCCTGATAAGCAGCGACGAAAGCGCAGTCATCGGCGTAAGAATAATAACCAGATATTTTACAAAGCCGCTGCAGAAGTAAGCAAGCCTGTCGCCGCCCTTTACCGCAATTTTCTTGGGTATGCCCTCACAGAAAACCGTTATCACAAGAACCGTCGCCAGCAGAATGACAACCGCCGCAGGTATCAGGTAAACAGCTTCAATGTAATCCTCCGAAGCCATACGACCGCCGCAAAGCTCATATACCGCATTTGCAAGGGGGTCAATAAAGCAAATCATCGCCAGCCACGAAATACCAATCGCCGACATAACCCTGTTAACCGCAAAAGCAGTAACCAGCCTTGAAGGCTTTTCCAGCAGCTTGAGAAGCGTAGCCTTGCCCTTGATTTTTTCCTGCGAATTTTTAACTTTTCTGTCATCGATTTCCGTCACAGCAGTTTCGCAGACCGTGCAGAAAGCCTTGTAAAGAATAAGCACCAGAATAAGAATAATTCCGGTAAACCCGTCAGAGTCCATAATCAACTTCCTTCCGAAAATAGTAATGTCAATGTAAATGTCAACCTAAAAAACCGCATAAGCTGACATATTAAAAATTATACAACATATTCACAAAAAAGTCAAGGAAAAGCGGGATACCAAATATTATGAAAAATTGCAGCATCAACCTTTGATTTTTGGTTTATCTGCGACATTTGGCGGTATTTGTAACCGTAATTTCTGCAAAATGTAAACGGATTGTAATAATTTGAAGCAGTGGCATAGGGAGTGGAGTATTTACAAATTGTAATTTGTCTGAATGTGAAAAGTGGAATGTGAAATGAGGAATTAATGTTGTCGGCTTTTCCGACAATTTAAAAATCGTCCGCCAAAGGCGGACACAATAATTTCACTTTCCTCATTCCTAATTCCACATTTGCTAAGATAAATTATAATTTATCCCTGAATTTTTTCTGCTTTTTCCGTCAATACTCTGAAAAAACAGAAAGGTTGATTCTATGGAAAAATCTGCACTGATACTTACGGGCGGCGAGGGAAGCCGCCTTCGTCCCATTACTGACAACACCCCTGCCGCATTGCTGAAAATCTGCAACCGCCCCCTCATTGACTACACTCTTGACACCCTCCGAAAACAAGGCTACGAAACAATTTCCGTTGCCGCAGACCGACGTGCTGACCTCGTTGCGGAGCACCTTGCCGACTGCCCAGACACCGACCTGATTTTCAGTCCTCTCCCTTGCGGAAGCTGTCTGCCCGTTGCCCGTGCAGCAAAAGATTGCGAAAGCTTTCTCACCGTGATTTTCGGCAACATCCTTTTCGATTCTGACCTGTCCGCCGCTGAGAAATTCCATGCCGCAACCGGTGCAGACGTAACAATCGTCACCCGCATTGTTGACTCGCCATCAGACCACGCCCTTGCAACAGCTGACGAAAACAACCGCATCACCGCCCTGATTCCTGACCCTGCCCGTGAAAACTGCTGCTCCGACCTTGCACTGACGGGAATTTTCATCATCGACAAGGCCGTTGCCGAAGATGCGGAAAATTACAACCACCTGCTGACAGATTTTCTGCCGAAAATTGCCGAACGTGGCAAGGTTATGAACTTTACAGCTAACGGGAAATTTCTCTCTGTAACAACTCCCGACGACCTTTTTTCCGCATCAGAAGCCATTTCCGCAACCCTTGACCCCGCAAAACGCATTGCCCCCTCTGCACAGATTTCAGGCGGCGTAAAGCTCTCCTCGGACACGGTAATCGGTGAAAACGCAACCATTTGCCGTGGTGCGGAATTGAACGGAGCAATCATCTCCGACGGTGCATATATTGGGGAACGTGTAAAGGTAAACGGCTTTATAGGCAAGGGTGCAAAACTGCTTTCGGGTGCAGTAGTCGAAAGCGGAGCAATCGTAGGCGACAATTCAATTATCGGGGAACAAGCCGTTGTTTGCAGCGGCGTAAAAATCAGAAGCGGAGCACGTCTCGAAGCTTACTCAACCGCAAAATCCGACACAGGCGGAGCAGCACTGCCCATGAAAATCACCGATGACGGAATCTGCGGCGAAACGGGAAGCGTCATCACCCCTCAGCTTGCCGCAATTGCGGGAAGTGCCGCCGCCGCTCTCGGCGGAAAAATCGGTGTCGCATTCCGTGATGGAAACCGTGACGGAAATGCCGCCGAAAGCCTTGCCCTTGCCCTCTGCACGGGCATTTCCTCCGCAGGTGCAGAGGCATGGTTTTTCGGTGCCGCAAGCGAACCTGCACTCTGTTACTGCACCGAAAAATCGGGGCTTTCGGGGTGCTGTTACATCGACAGCGGGGTAACAACGAAAATCCGTCTTTTTTCGGGTGACGGTCTGCCCCTGTCCCGCCGTGAAGAAAAGCTTGTGGAGCAAGGCCTGAAGGGCAGTTACCGAACCGCCGCCTTCAACCGTTTCGGCAAAATCAGGAACGTTTCTGCAATGACGGAAATGTACGGAAATTCGCTGGAAAATGCCGCACCGAAAAAGCTGTCGGCAACCCGTGCCGTGCTGAACACATCGGGAAAAACCGTGTCGGAAACCTGCGAAAAAATCCTCGGCAGAATCAACTGCAAGGACGGTTCTCCCGTAGTTTTCCACATAGGTTCAGACGGCAGAGGAGTTTCAGCATACACCGAAGAAACGGGGTATGTTTTTGAGGAAAAGCTGATAATGATTTGCTGCAAAAATCTTTTTGAGCAGGGCAGGGACGCAGCAGTTCCACATAATTTCCCGAAAGCTGTGGAAAAGCTTGCCGAAACGCACGGCAGAACGGTGCACCGCTACAGCCTTTGCCCCTCTGACAGCAGTGATTTTTACGCAAGAAAGCTTGCCGCCGAAATGAGCTTTGCAAGTGACGGAGCAATGCTTATGTTCACGGTTTTGTCGGTACTTGAAAGAAGGGGAATAAGCCTCGCAGAAGCAGTTGCGGAACTGCCTGAAAGTGCAGTATGCACAAGGTTTGTGCCAATCGGAAAGCACCCGTTGAAGCTGATGAAAAGCGTAACAGCGGACAAGAAAATTTCAGGGGACGGCATAACAATTTCCGACGAAAAGGGACAGGTGTATATCCGTCCCGTAAAAACGGAAAAGGGGATACTGATGCAAGCGGAAAGCTTCAGCATGGAAGCGGCATCGGAGCTGTGCGACTTTTATCAGGACCTAGTTTCAAGGGAAGATAAATTATAATTTATCTTAGCAAATGTGGAATTAGGAATGAGGAAAGTGAAATTATTGTGTCCGCCTTTGGCTGACGATTTTTAAATTGTCGGAAAAGCCGACAACATTAATTCCTCATTTCACATTCCACTTTTCACATTCAGACAAATTATAATTTTGTTAATTGCCATAAATTGTAAATTATTTCCTTGAAGCAATTGACAAACCATCAAAAATGTTGTATACTATAATGTGATTTATTATGTTCGGAACTGGATAATTTATCCTGCAAAATCATAAGACAGAGTACCTCATCACTTTTACTTTCCAATGCTCTGCCCGAAACCGTAAAATCGTTACATATTTACTCTCGAAAGGTTGGTATCAAATTGGCTAAAAACGAAAGAAACAATATCGAGCTTAACTCCTACGGCGAGAAAATTGCTCCTAAGAAAAACACAAAGCAGGCTGCGAAAAAACCTGCTCCCAAAAAGAATGAACAGAAAACCGAAACCAAAGGCTTCTTCAAGAAACCTGCTCAGAAAAAAGTTCAGACCAAACAGAATAAAAAACAGAACAATGCTCCAGAAATCCACCCTGAAACAGGTCTGCCGCTTCACGCTACCAATCACAAGTCCGTGAAGAAAACCCCGCTCCGCATTATTCCCCTCGGCGGTCTTAACGAAATCGGCAAGAATATGACCCTTTTCGAATGTGCAAACGATATGTTCATCGTGGACTGCGGACTTGCCTTCCCCGACAGCGATATGCCCGGCGTTGACATCGTGCTCCCCGATTTTACTTATGTAGAGCAGAATGCTGACAAAATCCGAGGCATCGTCATCACCCACGGCCACGAGGACCACATCGGCGGTCTTGCGTACCTGCTGAAAAAGGTAAACGTGCCAGTTTACGCAACTCGCCTTACCATCGGTCTTATTGAGGGCAAGCTCAAGGAGCACGGCATACTCAATTCCGCAAAGCTTAATGTTGTTACCCCACGTCAGACCGTAAAAATGGGCTGTATGGCGGTTGAATTCATTCGTGTAAACCACTCTATCCCCGACGCTGTGGCACTTGCTATCCACACACCCGCAGGTATCGTTGTCCACACGGGCGACTTCAAGGTTGACTATACACCAATCGAAAGCGAAATCATCGATTTGGCACGTTTCGGCGAGCTTGGCAACCGTGGCGTACTTGCCCTTATGGCTGACTCAACAAACGCTGAGCGCCGTGGCCATACCGCAAGCGAGCGTACCGTCGGACAAAGCTTCGAGCGCCTTTTCGACACCGCAGAGGGCAAGCGTATTATAATCGCAACCTTCTCCTCAAATATCCACCGTGTTCAGCAGATTGTCAACAACGCTGTACGCTGCGGACGTAAAATCGCCGTTTTCGGCAGAAGTATGCTGAACGTAATCAGCACCGCTATGGAACTGGGTTACCTTAAAGTTCCTGAGGGACTTTTCATCGACATGAACGAGATAAACCGCTTCCCTGCGGAGAAAATCGTGCTCATCACAACAGGAAGTCAGGGCGAGCCTATGTCTGCACTGTCAAGAATGGCAATGAACGAGCACAGAAGCGTTACAATCACCCCGATGGACTTCATCATCATCAGTGCAACTCCAATCCCGGGCAACGAAAAGCTTGTTACAAAGGTTGTCAACGAGCTTATGAAGTCGGGTGCTGAAGTTATCTACGAGTCAATGTATGACGTACACGTTTCGGGCCACGCTTGTCAGGAAGAACTCAAACTCATGCTCTCCCTTACAAAGCCACGCTTCTTTATCCCCGTGCACGGAGAGTACAAGCATCTGAAAAAGCACGCAGGTCTTGCCTACAGCCTCGGCTTCGAGCAGGACAGCGTTATCATCGGCAACATCGGCAACGTTATCGAAACCGACGGAACAAAAATGGCTATCACAGGTCAGGTTCCCGCAGGACGTGTATTTGTTGACGGTCTCGGCGTCGGTGACGTCGGCTCAATCGTGCTCCGTGACAGAAAGCATTTGTCCGAGGACGGTCTTATCATTGCTGTTGCAACAATCGAAGCAGAAAGCGGAGCAATCCTCGCAGGTCCCGATATTGTTTCCCGTGGTTTCGTCTATGTAAGAGAGTCCGAGGAGCTTATCGAGTCCTCAAAGGCACTTCTTATGAAAACCCTGCAGGGCTGTCTGGACAGCAATATGCGTGACTGGAACAGTATCAAGGGCAAAATGAAAGACGCACTGAGCGACTATATCTATATGAAAACAAAACGTAAACCAATGATTCTCCCAATCATTATGGAGATATAAATTAGGAATTTGGAAAGTGAAAAGTGAAATTCCACATTCCTAATTCCACTTTTCACATTCAACGAAAGGATATTTTTATGACAGGAAAACGCTGGACTGCCTTTAAAATGATTTCACTGCTTCTGGTGGTGATATCCCTTGCATGTGCATTTTCGGTTTATGAGGTAAACGAGTTCCGATTCTGGACTCTGCTTTGCATTACCTGCCTTACCGCAATTGCATTCCTTACACTGTTTGCGGCGGCACAGAAAAATCTCCACCGCTTCGTTACCGAAATGGAATCACAGCTTAACCTTACCGAAAGGGACTCGCTGTATAAATTCCCTGCACCTGCTATAATCATCGACAGCGAGGGAATTATAATATGGTACAATATTGCCTTTACCGAACAGGTCTACGGCAATGACGCTTTCGGCGTGCACATCAACAGCATCATCGACATCGATTTGCAGAAAACCCTCGAAAACAAAAACACAACCGTCAACTACGAAACGGGTCACTTCCGCATTTCCGCCGTAACAACCGAAAAGCGCGACTCCGACTCGGAGCTTATTTCCGACCTTACTCTGCTCTATTTCGACGATATCAGCGACTATATCACCCTTGAAAGCCGCTTCAATGATATCCGTCCGTCGGTGCTCCTTATTTCCATCGACAACTACGAGGATATCCTCTCGGGCGAAAAGGACAGCGAAAAGGCTCACATCATGATTCAGATTGACAAGCTTCTCGAGGAATATTTCGACGACCACAACGGCGTGCTCCGTAAGCTCAGCAACGACAAGTTCATCGTTGTTGCGGAAGAGCGTGACGTAAGGGAAATGATTGCCGACAAGTTCAAAATCCTTGACAACGTACGTAACATCAATATCTCCGAAAAATCACATGTAACCCTTTCAATCGGTATCGGTATGGGTTACGCAAACATTACCGAAACCGAATTCGAAGCAAAACAGGCGCTGGAAATGTCCCAGGGACGAGGCGGCGACCAGGCTGCAGTAAAAACGGAAAACGGCTTTGAATTCTTCGGAGGAATTACAAAGGGTATCGAAAAATCCACAAAGGTAAAAACCCGTTACGTTGCAACCGCCCTTGCCGAGCTTATCAATTCTTCTTCAAACGTTATCCTTATGGGTCACCGCTTCGGCGATATGGACTCCATAGGTGCAGGCGCAGGTATGGTCGGAGCAATCCGCCGCATAAACCCCGAAATGGACGTGTTTATGGCGGTTGACCTTGAAAAGAATCTTGCAAAACCTATCATAAACAGACTCCACGACAACCTTACCGATGAGCCTCCGATTTTTGTTTCCGTCGAGGAAGCACTGGAAAGAATGAACGATAACACGCTTCTTATCGTTGTTGACACCCACAACAAGGAAATCATCGAAAGTCAGGAGCTTTATGAGCGTGCAAAACAGATTGCGGTTATCGACCACCACCGTCAGACCGTAAATTACATCGACAACGCAGTAATTTTCCATCATGAGCCTTATTCTTCTTCCGCAAGTGAAATGACCGCAGAGCTTATCCAGTATTTCACCGGAATTGACAAGCTTCCAAGCTACTATGCCGACGCAATGCTTGCGGGTATTTCCCTTGATACAAAGAATTTTGTCATGCGTACAGGCGTGAGAACCTTTGAAGCAGCAGCTTTCCTCAGAAAGCTTGGTGCAGATATGGTTGCGGTAAAGGGACTTTTCGACAACGATTTTGATTGTATCAAACACAGAAGCGAGCTTATCGCCTCCACGGAAATCTATAACCGATGTGCAATCGCTTCCGACGATACAAGCGTGCCGAATGCAAGAATCAGCTCCGCACAAGCGGCGGACGAAATGCTTGGAATTGACGGCGTTGACGCAAGCTTCGTAATCTTCAGCACACCCGACGGCGGCGTAAATATTTCCGCACGTTCGCTGGGACTTATGAACGTGCAGATTATAATGGAAAAGCTTGGCGGCGGCGGTCACCAGACAATGGCAGCAGCCCAGTTCACAGGCATAACCGTCTCCGAAGCAAAAGCCAAACTCATCGGAGCAATCGACGAACATATCGCAAGCATAAGCTGATTAAATTAGGAATTTGAAAAGTGGAAAGTGAAATTAAAAATCCGTCCACTGTAAGCGGACACTTTAATTTCTCATTTCTCATTCCAAATTCCACATTTTAAAATATAAAGGAGTAATAAAAATGAAAGTAATTTTCTTAAAAGACGTAAAAGGTACAGCAAAGCAGGGCGAGGTAAAGGAAGTATCCGACGGCTACGCAAGAAACTTCCTTCTCGGTAAGGGTCTCGCAGTTGAAGCAACAGCAAAGAATCTCTCCGACCTTGCAGGAAAGAAATCCTCCGAACAGCATAAGGCTGACGTTGCAAAGCAGGAGGCTCTCGAAAATGCCGCTAAAATCAAGGACAAGAAAGTTATCTGCAAGTCCAAGGCAGGTCAGGGCGGCAAGCTTTTCGGTGCTGTGACAGCAGGTAACGTTGCAGACCTCATCTCCGAACAGCTTGGCGTAAAGGTTGACAAGAAGAAGGTTTCCCTCTCCACTGAAATCAAGGCTTTCGGTACATACACTGCCGAGGTTAAGTTCCTCGCAGGCGTGTCCGAAAAGATTACAGTTGAGGTAATTGAGGGATAAATTATAATTTATCTTAGCAAATGTGGAATTAGGAATGAGGAAAGTGAAATTATTGTGCCCGCCTTTGGCGGACGATTTTTAAATTGTCGGCAAAGCCGACAACATTAATTCCTCATTTCACATTCCACTTTTCACAT
>JAGBCL010000049.1 GCA_018110825.1 Oscillospiraceae bacterium | reverse complement strand
CTTACCGTTTCTTGTCTGGAGCATATAGAGCTTACCGTGTTCAACAGTAAATTCCATATCCTGCATATCGCGGTAGTGGTTTTCGAGTGTAGCGCAAACATCTGTGAACTGCTTGAATGCTTCAGGGAACTTTTCTTCCATCTGAGCGATAGGCATTGGTGTACGAACACCGGCAACTACGTCTTCACCCTGAGCGTTTGTAAGGAATTCACCCATGAGCTTCTTTTCACCTGTAGCAGGGTCACGAGTAAATGCAACACCTGTACCGCAGTCGTCACCCATGTTACCGAATGCCATCATCTGTACGTTTACAGCAGTACCCCAGGAGTAAGGGATATCGTTGTCACGGCGGTATACGTTAGCACGTGGGTTGTCCCAAGAACGGAATACAGCCTTTACAGCACCCATGAGCTGTTCCTTAGGATCTGTTGGGAAGTCTTCACCGATCTTGGACTTGTATTCAGCCTTGAACTGACCAGCGAGTTCCTTGAGGTCTTCAGCTGTGAGTTCAACGTCCTGAGTAACGCCCTTCTTTTCCTTCATCTCGTCGATGAGTTCTTCGAAGTACTTCTTACCAACTTCCATAACAACGTCGGAGTACATCTGGATAAATCTTCTGTAGCAGTCCCAAGCCCAACGTGGGTTGTTGGAAGCTTCAGCCATGTAGTTTACAACGTCTTCGTTAAGACCGAGGTTGAGGATTGTATCCATCATACCAGGCATGGAAGCACGAGCACCGGAACGAACGGAAACGAGAAGAGGGTTAGTCTTGTCGCCGAACTTCTTGCCTGTAACTTCTTCCATCTTAACGATATATTCGTTAATCTGAGCCTGAATTTCGTCATTAATCTTGCGGCCGTCATCGTAGTAAGCTGTGCAAGCTTCAGTGGAAATTGTGAAGCCCTGTGGAACAGGAAGACCCATGTTGGTCATTTCTGCAAGGTTAGCACCCTTACCGCCGAGAATTTCACGCATGTTAGCGTTACCCTCGGAGAACAAATAACAATACTGCTTTGCCATTGGTATTACCTCCAATAAAATTAAGTTTACCGTGCTGTTCAAAATTGCTTTCAAACACGTCTTTTTCAAGGCACACGGTCATAGATATATTATAGCAGATAATTGGCACTTTTTCCATACCAAATCGAAAGAAATTTACCAGCCTCTTTTTGTATACTTTGCACAATAAAAATAAATGTATCGGAAAGACGTGAAATCCGCTTGAAATTTCGTTTCAAATATGGCATAATATACAGTAGTTATGTGCCGTGTATGGTAATGTTGAATATATGGCATTTCTTGTGAAAATTTACAAAAATTTATATATCGGGAGAATTATACTATGAGTAATTCAATTTCCTGCGCTGTAATTCTTGCAGGGGGTCAGGGAAAACGAATGAAATCGGAGCTTCCGAAGCCTATGTTCGAGGTGCTGGGCGAGCCTATGCTGAAATGGGTCATGTCGGCATGCGAAAAGGCGGGAGTTGACGATATGTGTGTCGTTACGGGGTACAATTCCGAGGTTATCGAGAATTACCTTGACGGCAGATGCGAAACTGTTTTCCAGCTCCAGCGCAAGGGTACGGGTCACGCTGTTATGATGACTGAAGAGTGGCTGAAAAAGCACATCGGCAGCAACGTTATCGTGCTGTGCGGTGACGCTCCCTTTGTTGATGAGGATACCATAAAGGCGGCACTTGAACAGCACACCTCACAGGGTAACGCTGTTACGGTTATTACCGCTGAAATTGACAATCCGACGGGCTACGGAAGAATTATCCGTACCGAAAACGGCATTTCCGCTATTGTTGAGGAAAAGGACGCAAGTGCTGAGCAGAAGGCAATCCGTGAGATTAATTCGGGTGCGTACTGGTTTGACGTGGAAAAGCTTCTTGAGGCACTTGACAAGCTTGAGCCGAACAATGCTCAGGGCGAGTATTACCTTACCGATACGGTGGAAATCCTTATCGGAGCAGGTTATCGTGCTGACGCTTATATTTCACCTAACCCGAATGTGGTTATGGGTGCAAACGACAGAAAAGGTCTGCTGAAGCTCAACGATGCGGCAAGAATGGCGGTTATCGAAAAGCTTATGGACGACGGCGTGGAGTTTGTCTGCACGGACGGCGTTTCAATCGGCAGGGATGTCGTTGTGGGAGCAGGTACACGCATTTTACAGGGCACAATCCTCCGCGGCGATACGGTTATCGGCTGTGACTGCGTGATTGGTCCGAATACGGTTGTGGAGAACTGCACCGTTGGCGATAAGACAATCCTCAACAGCGTTCAGGCTTACGAGTCAAGAATTGAGGACGGCGTAAAGATTGGTCCGTTCGTACATATCAGACCTAACAGCCATATCAAGTCGGGTGTTAAAATCGGCGACTTCGTTGAGGTCAAGAACTCCACAATCGGTGAAAAGACTTCTATTTCCCACCTTACCTACGTTGGCGACAGCGACGTGGGAAGCGGCGTGAACTTCGGCTGCGGCACGGTTACAAGCAACTATGACGGTGCAAACAAGTACAGAACCGTAATCGGTGACGGTGCTTTCATCGGCTGCAACACGAACCTTATTGCTCCCGTTAAAATCGGCAACGGCGCTTACACAGCGGCAGGCTCGACAATTACCGAGGACGTCCCTGACGGTGCACTTGGTATTGAACGCGGCAAGCAGTGCATCAAGGAAGGCTTTGCTGAGAGAAAGCTGAAAAAGAAGAAGTAATAATCAAGGCATAATTTGCAAATGCAATTTGCAATTAAAATAACTATAGTATAAATTTTGTAAAGGGGATTTTTTAAAATGAATCTGCACGGCAAGGATATTAAAATTTTTACCGCAAACTCAAACCCTAAGGTAGCTGCTGAAATCGCACAGAACCTTGGTCTTCCTGTTGGTCAGTCCGAGGTTGTAACCTTCTCTGACGGTGAAGTTTCCGTTTCCATTCAGGAATCCGTTCGTGGCTCCGACGTTTTCGTTGTTCAGTCCACAAGCTCACCTGTAAATGACCACCTTATGGAACTCCTCATTATGATTGACGCATTCAAGAGAGCTTCCGCAGGTAGAATTACAGCTGTTATTCCTTACATGGGCTACGCTCGTCAGGACAGAAAGGCTAAGGCAAGAGACCCGATTTCCGCAAAGCTCGTTGCTGACCTTATCACAGCAGCAGGTGCAGACAGAGTTCTTTCCATGGACCTCCACTGCCCACAGATTCAGGGCTTCTTTGATATCCCTGTTGACCACCTCCTCGGTGTGCCGATTCTTGCGCCATACTTCGTTGAAAAGTTCAAGGACAACAAGGACGACGTAATGGTTGTATCCCCTGACCTCGGTTCCGTAACAAGAGCAAGAAACTTTGCTCAGCGTCTTGGCGTACCATTCGCAATCGTTGACAAGCGCCGTCAGAAGGCTAACGTTTGTGAGGTTATGAACATTATCGGTGACGTAAGAGATAAGAGCGTTGTTCTCGTTGATGATATGATTGACACAGCAGGTACACTCTGCAACGCTGCAAAGGCTATCATCGAAATCGGCGGTGCAAAGGAAGTTTACGCTTGTGCAACACACGGCGTACTTTCAGGTCCTGCTATCGAAAGAATTCAGAACAGCGTAATCAAGGAACTCGTACTTCTCGACACAATCGCACTTCCAAAGGAAAAGCAGATTGACAAGATTACAACACTCCCTGTAGCACCTGTATTTGCACAGGCTATCCAGAGAATTTACGCTGACAAGCCTGTTTCCCCACTTTTCAACACCTGATTCCGATATAATACATATAGTAATTCACCCCTTGTCCGCATACCCTATGTGTGCGGATTAGGGGTTATCGTGGTTTAAAACCGAAAACAAGTTTTCGGTTACGGGTTTTGCTTCGCAAAACGCCGTAGTTTTTTGGTAACCTAAAAGATAATGGGTTTCCAAAGGGGACGGTGTCCCCTTTGGTGGGGTTTTTAGGGGCAACGCCCCTGAATCGCAAACAAACTTGTTTGTTTTGAGCAGGAGAGCGAAATTCTTACTTCGCCCGCAGGCGTGCTTTAAGCGCTCCGCAAGGGTGAATTTGCAACTTGTTGCAAAGAGGGACGCCCTGCAAGAGAGGGCGTCCTTAACAGCAGCGGAGCTGCTGCTTTTGTTTGATGATAAAGGTAAACTATGTCCCAAACGTGCCACTGGCACGTTTGGGAGGAAGGTTTTTGCGTAAACCATACAAGGAGGGACGGTCATTGTCCAAGACAATGCAAAGCATTGTCCGAAAGTTCCGCAAAGCGGAACTCTTTTCCCCATCGGAAACCTGTCGGTTCCCTCACCCCTTTCTCCGTTTTTGAACGATAGGGGTGTTTCGCTCGTTGCGACGAGCGATTCAGGGGCGTTGCCCCTAAAGACCCCACCAAAGGGTGCGCACACCCTTTGGAAACCCGTTATTTTGGGGTTTTACAACTTTTGAAAGGAACAATAAAATGAGCATTTTCGATATTTTCAATCAGATTAGCAAGGAAAAGGAAGCGCCTGTCGGTGCAAAGCCTGAGTATCTCATTGTCGGCTTGGGCAACATAGGCGAAAAATATGACGGTACACGTCACAATGCGGGATTTATGGCTATTGACAAGCTTGCGGAAAAGTGCGGCGTGCAGATAAAAAAACTCCGCTTCAAGTCCAACACGGCTGACGCTGTGGTGAACGGTGTGCCCTGCCTGCTGATGAAGCCTACAACCTTTATGAACAACAGCGGCGAGGCGGTTGTTGAGGCGATGAATTTCTACAAGATTCCTGCCGAAAAGGTTATTGTCTGCTATGACGATATCAGCCTTGAGCCGTCCTTTATCCGCATCCGCCGCAAAGGCTCGGACGGCGGTCACAATGGTATCAAGTCCATTATTTATCTTACGGGATTTGACAACTTCCCACGCGTGAAAATCGGCGTCGGCAAGAAGCCGCACAAGGATTACAACCTTGCTGACTGGGTGCTGTCCCATTTTACAAAGGAAGAAATGGAAAAGATGAACGAGGGCACAGACAAGGCTGTTGCTTCGGTTGAGCTTATGGTAAAGGGCAAGACCGACGAGGCGATGAACTTGTATAATAGTTAAGAATTTGGAATTAGGAAAGTGAAATTAGGAATTAATTACACACGGTCAGTTTTTTCAATTCCACTTTCCACATTCCCAATTTCAAATTTGAACAGAGGTATTTTATGTCAACTATCTTTAAATCTGCAATAGAAAATTTTACGCCGTACCGTGATATGCTTGAAGCGGTGAAATTCGGGCACACACCCGTTTCCGTTTCGGGCGTTTCGGCAATTCACAAGGCACAGTTTGCTCTCGGCTTGCTTACGGACGCACTCGTGCTGATGATTTTTGACACGGAAGCGGCGGCTTCAAAGCTTGCTGAGGATTTGAATGCAATGTGCGGCGAGGTTTGCGCGTATACCTATCCTGCAAAAGATTTCACTTTCACAGCCGTGGAAACCGTGTCCCGTGAATATGAGCACGCACGTCTTGGTGTACTGAGCAGACTTGCACGTGGAGAGAAAATTTTTGTCTGTGCTTCTGCAGAGGCTGTCATGCAGGCTACCCTGCCCTGCGAGGTGCTGAAATCAAGGACGATTACCCTTGAAAGCGGCGGCGAGGTAAAGCTTGAGGACTTTACACGTCGGCTGATTGCGGCAGGCTATACACGCTGCGATAAGGTGGAGGGCGTAAGTCAGTTTGCAGTGCGTGGTGCAATTGCAGACGTTTTCCCCGTGGGAAGTGCACAGCCTGTACGTATTGAGCTTTGGGGCGACGAGATTGACTCAATCGCAAACTTTGATATCGAAACACAGCGCCGCAACGAGAAGCTTCTCGACAGCGTTGAGATTTCCCCTGCAATGGAAACGCTTTTTGATGATGCTGACCATCTCAAATCGGTTATCGAAAAGCTTTCGTCAGCGGCAAGGGGCAAGCGTACCGAGATTGTCCGCAACGCTTTGGCAAAGGACATTGACCGTGTGAATACAGGCGTTGAGCTTGGCAACATTGACAAGTATCTGCCCTTTGCTTACGAAAAGACGGAGACTATTTTCGACTACCTCGACGGGGCAAGTCCCGTAATTTTCTGCGAGTACGCAAACTGCCTTGAAAAGTCCGCAAGCGTTATGAAGCATCATGCCGAGGACTTGAAAATGCTCCTTGAAACAGGTGAGCTCTGCAAGGGTATGGAGGGCTACCTGCTGGATTTCGGGGAGATTTACTCAAAGGCTTGCCATTTCTCTTTGCTTCATTTTGACACGTTTCTCCGTGGTGCGGATTTGCGTTTCAAGAAGCTTATTTCCGCTACTGCAAATCAGACAGCACCCTGGGGCGGCGAAATCCGACAGCTTATCGAGGATTTGCAGTCCTACTGCGGAAACGGTTACTCCGCAATTGTTATGGCAGGCTCGGAAAAGACCCTGCCGATTATTGCAAAGGACTTGCAGGACGAGGGGATTTCCTGCTCAATAATGACGGAGCAATCCGCACTTGCAAAGGGACACGTCCTGCTGACAACGGGCTGTGTAAGCTCAGGTTACGATTACCCCGACATAAAGACGGTGCTTATCACGCAGGCGAGGGCGGCAAACTCAAAAAAGAAGTTCAAGAAAGCCAAAAAGGGCGAGGAAATCAAGTCCCTTTCCGACATTGTGCAGGGCGACCTTGTGGTACACGCATTGCACGGTATCGGCAAGTTTGTTGGCATACGCAAGCTTGAAATGGAGGGCATTACAAAGGATTATATCACCATTCAGTATGCAGGTACAGACGTGTTGTATGTGCCTGTAAACCAGCTTGATATGGTGTCGAAATATATCGGTCCGAGGGACAACGGCTCGGTTAAGCTTAACAAGCTTTCCTCAATGGAGTGGCAGAAAACAAGAAGCCGTGTTAAAAAGGCTGTAAAAGATATGGCTGACGAGCTTATCAAGCTTTACGCAAAGAGAAGTCAGACGCAGGGCTTTGCTTTCTCCGAGGACGACGACTGGCAGCACGACTTCGAGGCACGTTTCCCCTACTCCGAAACCGATGACCAGCTTCGCTCCATTCAGGAAATCAAGGAGGATATGCAGAAGCCTATCCCTATGGACAGACTTCTCTGCGGCGACGTTGGCTTCGGTAAAACCGAGGTTGCTTTCCGTGCGGCATTCAAGTGCATGGAGGACAGCAGGCAGTGTGCAATTCTTGCACCGACAACTGTTCTTGCGTGGCAGCACTATCAGACGGCACTGAAACGCTTTGAGCATTTCCCGATGAAGATTGAACTGCTGTCACGTTTCCGTACTCCGAAACAGCAGGAGGAAATCCTCCGTCAGCTGAAGCGGGGCGAAATTGATATGATTATCGGCACGCACAGACTTGTTCAGAAGGACGTAAAATTCCTCAATCTCGGTCTGGTAATCATCGACGAGGAACAGCGTTTCGGTGTTGCCCACAAGGAGCGCTTCAAGGAAGCCTTTGCAGGGGTTGACGTGCTGACCCTTTCTGCAACACCTATTCCCCGTACGCTGAATATGGCGATGAGCGGTATCCGTGATATGAGCGTTATCGAGGAGCCGCCTATCGACCGTCACCCAGTGCAGACTTATGTTATTGAGCATAATATGGGGGTAATTGCACAGGCGATTACCAAGGAGCTCCGCCGAGGCGGTCAGGTTTACTATATCCACAATCGTATCGACAGCATTGATTTGTGTGCGTCGAAAATTCAGGAGCTTGTTCCCGATGCGAGGATTGGTATTGCTCACGGTCAGATTGGTGAGGAAAAGCTGTCAGAAATCTGGCGTCAGCTTATTGAGCACGAAATTGATATTCTTGTGTGTACAACGCTTATCGAAACGGGCGTTGACGTGCCTAACGTGAACACGCTTATCATTGAGGACGCTGACAATCTCGGTCTGTCGCAATTGTATCAGCTCCGTGGACGTGTTGGACGTTCAAACCGACGTGCCTTTGCCTACTTCACATTCAGACGGGGCAAGTCCCTTACCGAAATCGCAACACGCAGACTCGATGCAATCCGTGAGTTTACGCAGTTCGGCAGCGGTTTCAGAATTGCCCTGCGTGACCTGGAAATCCGTGGAGCAGGTTCAATTCTCGGCGGCAAGCAGCACGGACATATGGAGGCGGTTGGTTACGATATGTATTTACAGCTTTTGGGCGAGGCTATTGCCGAGGAAAAGGGTGAGATGCCGCCGCCGAAGCCTGAGGATTGTCTGATTGACATTCAGGTTGAAGCACACATTCCTGAAAACTATATCGAGAGCCTTGCAGGCAGACTTGATATGTACCGCAAGATTGCGGCTGTCCGCACAGATGAGGACAGTATGGATTTGCTTGATGAGCTGATTGACCGTTACGGTGACCCGCCTAAGGCAATTCAGGGGCTTATCAATGTTGCGCTTGTTCGAAATATGGCAAGCGATTTGACAATTACAGAGATTTCGCAAAAGGGCGGCATAATGTATTTCTATCTGAAAATGGCGGAAATGTCGCAGATAAATGCTTTGACTACGGCTTTCAGAAACCGTGTCACGGTCAACGGAGCAGGTGACAAGCCGTACATCGCCGTGAAGATGAAGGGCGAGAAGCCTGTCGAGCTGATGCAGGAAGTTATTAAGGTTATGAGGGAAAACAAATTATAATTTAGCGAGCAGTTGATAAGCAAATTCATGGGTTTCCAAAGGGGACTGTGTCCCCTTTGGCAGGGTACTTAGGGACAGCGTCCCTAAGTCGCCCTCCGCAGAGGGCGAAACGCTTACTTGCGCCCGCAGGCGCTGCCCGAGAAGCGCATCTAAAGGGTGAATTTCGCAACAGTGTTGCGAAAGAGGGATTTTCTGCAAGAGAGAAAATCCCTAACAGCAACGAAGTTGCTGCTTTTGTAGGGCTATAAAGATAAAGTACGTTCAAAACGTTCCACTGGAACGTTTTGAAGAAATAATTTTTTCGTAAGCTATACAAGGGGAAGCGTTCTTGGTCGCTTCCCCTCGGAAACCTGTCGGTTTCCTCACCCCTTTCTCCGTTTTTGACGGCAAGGGGAATTTCGCCGCTTGCGAGCGGCGACAATGGGGCGTTGCCCCCTTGACCCCTACCACCTTTGAAAAGGTGGACGAAACTTTTAATGCCGCGTTGCTAACTCTGCAACAAATCGTACGCTAAATTATAATTTACCAAAGGAAGGTTACTATGAAGAACTACGATATTCTCCTTTTCGACCTTGACGGTACGCTTACCGACTCGGCGGAGGGAATTGTCAATTGTGCGGAGCATGCTCTCAATTCGCTGGGCATTACTGAGCCTGACAGAAGAAAGCTGCTCCGATTTATCGGTCCGCCGCTGATTGACTCGTTTATGGATTTTTACGGATTGAGCCGTGAGGATGCTGTGAAGGCGGTTGCGGCTTATCGTGAGCGTTACCCTGTAAAGGGAATTTTCGAAAACCGTGTTTATGATGGGATTCCCGAAGCTTTGGAGCTGCTGAAAAACGGCGGAAAGCGTCTTGCTGTTGCAACCTCAAAGCCTGAAATTTACGCATGCCGTATTCTTGAACATTTTGACCTTGCTAAGTATTTCGAGGTTGTAACGGGTGCGGAATTAAGCGGCGTACGCAACGCAAAATCCGAAGTTATTGAAGAGTGTCTGAAAAGGCTGGGCAACCCTGACAAGAGCGTGGTGCTGATGATTGGTGACAGAAAGCACGATGTTATCGGAGCAAAGTCCTGCGGTGTTGATTGTGCGGGAGTAAAATTCGGTTACGCTGAAGAAAATGAACTTGAAAATGCAGGTGCGGAGTACGTCTTTGATACGCCTTTGCAGCTTGCCGAAGCGGTATTGGGCGGAAAATAAGGCTTTGCCGCACAGTAAACTGTACTGATTTATGTGCAAGTTTAACATATTTTTCTAAGCCAAGGTAAAATTTCTTGACAAATCATAGCAAATAGTGTATCCTAATAGTACAAAGGTATGGGTGTACTATACCAATTTTTCCGTATATGGAGAATGGAGTTATTATTATGGCTGATATTAGACTTACTGATTTGATAGATGTTGCGACTCTCCAGGAAATCCAGGACAGCTTCGCTAACCTTACAGGTATGGCTGCACTTACAACAGACGCTGACGGCAACGCTGTTACAGAAGGCAGCAACTTTACCGATTTCTGCATGAACTATACAAGAAAGTCCCGCCTCGGCTGCGCAAGATGCGAAAGCTGTGACAAGTCAGGCGGCGAGCAGACTATGCGTACAGGCTGTGCTGCAGCTTATTTCTGCCATGCAGGTCTCGTTGACTTTGCTGCTCCTATTATGGTAAACGGTCAGTTCATCGGTTCCTTCATCGGCGGACAGGTTCTTACTGAAAAGCCTGATGAAAATGAGTTCCGCAAGATTGCAAAGGAGCTCGACATCGACCCTGATGAATACATAAGAGCACTCAGAAAGGTCAAGATTGTTGAAAAGAAGCAGATTGACCTTGCTGCTGATTTCCTCTGCACAATTGCAAAGGTTCTTTCCCAGACTGCTTACAGCAACTATATGGCTAACCAGTCCAACACAGGTCTTGCTTCAATCAACAGAGGCATGGCTGCAAAGGTTGCCGAGGCTGAGGAAATTGTTGAGGGCACAGTTAAGCGTATCAACACTCTTGCCAAGACTTTCGAAAGCGTAAACAAGATTGCTGAAGATACTGCTGCTGAAGTTGCTTCCACAAAGGGCACAGTCAAGGTTATTCAGGATATCGCACTCAATACAAAGATTCTCGGCTTCAACGCTTCCATCGAAGCTTCAAGAGCCAAGGAAAGCGGTAAAGGCTTCGGCGTAATCGCTCAGGAAGTTCGTAATCTTGCTGAAACAAGTAAGGTATCCGCTGATAAGATTGAAAAGACAATGCAGCATATCGGTGATTACTCACAGGGTATGAACGAAGAAGTTATGAATACCAAGGAAGTTGTTGACAAGTGTATCGCTGACCTCAACGGCTTTGCTGAGCTTCTCGGTGAAATCAAGAATATGTCTGAATAATTCCCATAGGGAATTATTTGGAAATAATTTTTTCAGAAAGGGGATGTCGTTATGGATATGATGACTTCAATTGCTCAGATGTCAACAGGCATGAGTAACGCCAAGCTTGCACAGGGTCTTAGTACAGCAATGGCTAAAAAGTCGATGGAAACAACAGAGACAATGGCACAGGGCTTGATGAAGATGATAGATTCTGTTCCTAAGTTCCCCGGCGCTAAGGGCAGCATCCTTGATGTGAGAGCATAAAACTGAAAAAGAAAAAGCACCTCGAAAGAGGTGCTTTTGTTTTGCGAGAGATACCGTGAACTACTGGGGCAAACCTTTCTGAAGAAAGGGTCTCCCTCAATGGCTTATGATATCTCTCCCAAATCAGAGTACCTTATGAGCGTGTCTTGTAACGTGGCAGCCGATGTTTACAGCTACGGGCAGACCTGCGATGTGTGTGGGTGCCTGCTCGATTGCAACGCTGAGAACGGTAGTTGTTCCGCCGAAGCCCTGAGGGCCAATGCCAAGCTTATTGGACTTGACAAGAATATTCTTTTCCATGTCAGCGTAAAGCTGCTTCGGATTTTTCTCGGCAACGTCACGGCACAAAGCCTTCTTTGCAAGATAAGCACAGTGCTCAAAATCGCCGCCTATACCTACGCCAACAACCATTGGCGGACAGGGGTTGCTTCCTGCAACGGACACAACCTCAACGACAAAATTCTCAATTTCCTCGATTGTTGCGGAAGGCGTAAACATCTTCATTTTTGACATATTTTCACTGCCGAAACCCTTTGGGCAAACGGAAATGGAAACCTTGTCGCCGTCAACAATACGTGTATGTATTACGGCTGGAGTGTTGTCCCCCGTGTTGACACGCTCAATAGGGTCGGATACGATTGAACAGCGGAGATAACCCTCGGTATAGCCGCGGGACACGCCTTTGTTGATTGCCTCGTAAAGCGAGCCGCCGACAAAGTGGACGTCCTGACCGATGTCAAGGAAAATTACAGCCATTCCCGTGTCCTGACAGACAGCGAGATTTTCCGTTTCAGCCGCCTCGATATTTTTCATCAGGTCGGCAAGAACTTCCCTGCCCGTCGGTGACTTTTCACAGCTTACCGAACAGCCTATGCAGTCCACAAGGGACTTGGGGAGAAAGCGGTTTGCCTTGATACACAGGTCACGAACAGCGTTTTCTATTTCTGTTACGTTTATTTCACGCATGATAACATCCTTTCTTTTGGAAAATGTGGAATTAGGAATGAGGAAAGTGAAATTATTGTGTCCGCCTTTGGCGGACGAATTTTAAATTGTCGGCGAAGCCGACAACATTAATTCCTCATTCCACTTTTCACTTTTCACATTTTATTGTAAACAACCTTACCTTCGATAATTGTCATTTTTACGTTCGTCATAATTTCCAGCGGGTCGCCGTCTGTAATTGTAAGGTCAGCAAGCCGTCCCACGGCGATATCACCCACAAGGCTGTCAATGCCTGCGATTTTTGCCGCTGTTGATGTTATGGCACGGACTGCCGCTTCTTTTGGCAAGCCTTCTTTTACGCAGAAAGCGACACTTGCGGGAAGATACTGTATCGGCACTTCTGGGTGGTCGGTGCAGATTGCAACGTCCACACCATTATTATATAGTATGCCTGCGTTTGCTACGGTCAGACCTGCAAGCTCGGGCTTTCCCCTGTCGCAGATGATTGGCCCGACAACCGCAGATGCACCCTTTTCGCCAAGCAGGTCGGCAACCTTGTGCCCCTCGGTGCAATGTACAAGGACGTAGTCAAGGTCGAATTCTTCGGCAATTCGTACCGCTGTCATGATATCATCGGCACGGTGGCAATGAAAATGCGCCTTGATTTCACGATTGAGAAGCGGAATAAGCGCCTCGGATTTTATATCATACTCGGGCAGGGACTCGCCGCTTTCTTCAGCGTCAGCCTTGTCCTGAGCGTAACGCTTTGCCTTGTAGAGTGCTTCACGGATAAGTGCAGCGGTTGCCATTCGTGTGATAGGGGCGGTGTCTCTGTCGGCAAAGGTCGATTTCGGATTTTCACCGAGAGCAAATTTTATTCCCACACGCTTCACAAGCATTTCATCGGCACATCTGCCGCTTGTGTGTACGGCGATAAGGTCGCCGCCGATTGGATTGGTTGAGCCTACACCCGTTACGCAGGTTGTCACGCCTGCCTTTACAGCGTCGGCAAAATAGCCGTCGGTAAAGCAAAGCCCGTCAATTGTACGCAGGTGTGGAGTAATGGGGTCGCTGTCCTCATTGACGTCCTCCCCTTCTGCACCCTGTCCGTCACCGATAAGACCCATGTGGGTGTGGATGTCGATAAAGCCCGGATAAACACGCAGACCGTGCAGGTCGATATCCTCGTCGGTAACTTTGAGAGGTGTACCTGCGGCAACGTTAGCGATTTTGCCGTCCTCGATGTAAATGTAACCGCAAGGGATTGCAGATGCATTTTTGCCCTGCGGATAAATTTTAGCATTGTATAAAAACATCTATATAATAGTATCCTTTCTGGAATTTGGAATTAGGAATTAGAAAAGTGAAATTATAGCATTGCAGCTGACAAATATTAAGCATATTCGGCGTAGCCGAACTCATTAATTCCTAATTCCGCATTCCTAATTCCTCATTCATCTGAAGCCTTCGGCTTCAGATGCCACATTCGTCGTAGTCCTTCCAGCGTTCGTTGTGGCGGTAGGCGGAAATGGACTTGTACACAATAAAGCCTGCGGATGCAAGGAAAAGCACCAGTGCTGCACATACTGCGATTGTTGTTTTCAGCATTTCAATGGATTCGTTTCTTTTTTCGATGTTGTTTTCCATAATAAATTCCTTTCTTTAATGAAGTTGTTTTCCTATACTATTATAATATATAATTACGGAATAGTAAATAGTTTTTTATCGTTTTATGCGCTCAAATCCAGGTTTTTTCAGGGGTTGCGGAAATTGACACAAAAATTTCAAACCAAAATGCTACAAAAACACAAGACAGATTTGTCAGTTTTGCCGAAACAAAACGTCGGAAGTGTTAAAAACAGCCTGAAAATTGTCAACATAAATTACTGTATTTTACATAATTTCTTTTTTATGGCAATTTGCGGGTTTTACCCGAAAGCCGATTTAGCGGAAATGTCTAAAAAATTGCTGTGGATTTTGACACTCTCCCACGATAAATGGAATTTAATTCCTTTAAATATACAGCTTTTTACAGCGTTTTTGTGTAATATGCACAAAAATGTGGCTTTGAAAAGTCTTGACAAACAGCGGTGTGATAACTATAATGTTAAAAAGTTGCTGAACGGTTACTTTTGTAACTATATTGTAACCGAATGTGTGCAATAAATTTTGAAAGGAGTCCTTTATGAGTAATAATGCAAATAAACGCTCTGTTATCAACGACACTGCGGAAAATTGTAAGAAAATCTTAAAGAACTTAAAAATCAAAACTGTTGTAACAACCGTAAGTGCCCTTGCAATCGGCACTGTTTCAATCTGTGCGGCGGCTGTTATGAATAAAGAGGACACAGCTGTTGCCCTTACAGCACTTCCTGCAGGAACAGAAAAGGCAGCTGTTGTTGCTGAAATGCCTGCTAAGGAATTTGATGTTACTATTGCAGTTGACGGAAAGAACATCTGTGTAAAGTGTGCAGGTAATGTTGCTGATGCTCTTGATGCGGCAGGCGTCAAGGTGGAAAATGAAGACCTTATCAATATCGGTTTGAGCGAGCCCTTAGGCAGCGGAACCGAAATTATTATAAACCGCGTCAACATTGTTGAAGAAGTACAGGTTGAGGTTATTGAATACGCTACAAAGTATCGAGAAGACGACGAGCAGCTCGTCGGATATACCGAAACTGTAGTTGACGGTGAAGAAGGCGAGGTCGAAACAACTTTCCGTCACGTTTATATAGACGGTGAGCTTGTTTCCTCCGACGTCATTGATGAAGATATTACAGAGCCTGTTGACGAGGTTATCGTTATAGGCACAATGGAAGAGCCTGTTTATGAAAAGGCTGTTCCTGCAGGTCAGACAAGCGGCAGCAAGGACGTTGAGCTTGATGCAAACGGTATTCCGGTGAATTATGTTGATGTGATTACGGGTGAGGCAACAGCTTACTCCGCAGCAGCAGGTTCAATCACTTCCACAGGTAAGGTTCCGCAGGTTGGCTATGTAGCTGTTGACCCTAAGGTAATTCCTTACGGAACAGAGCTTTACATTGTTTCCGTAGACGGCACAAGAACATACGGTTATGCAGTTGCAGAGGATACGGGCAGTGCAATGAGAAGTGGCAGAGTTCTTGTTGACCTTTATATGGACACAGAGAGCGAGTGCTACAACTGGGGCAGACGTGACGTAAATGTATATATTTTAGGATAAAACGATATTTCCAATATTCGTTAAGAGAGAGTATCTGCCGCATGGGGTGACCTGTGCGGCGGATTTGTTTATGCACAAGTGGGGGAAATTATAATTTAGCGCACGATTTGTTGCAGTGTTAGCAATGCGGCTATGGGTTTCCAAAGGGGACGGTGTCCCCTTTGGTAGGGTTTTTAGGGGCAACGCCCCTAAATCGCTGTCCGCAGGCAGCGAAATGCTTAACCTCGCCCGCAGGCGTGCTTTAAGCGCATCTAAAGGGTGAATTTCGCAACTGTGTTGCGAAAGAGGGATTTTCTGCAAGAGAGAAAATCCCTAACAGCAACGAAGTTGCTGCTTTTGTATAGTTATAAAGATAAAGTGCGTCAAAAACGTGCCACTGGCACGTTTTTGAGAGATGATTTTGATGTGATTGCAACAAGGAGAAGCGGTCATTGTCCAAGACAATGCAAAGCATTGTCTGAGAGTTCCGCAAAGCGGAACTCTTTTCTCCATCGGAAACCTGTCGGTTTCCTCACCTCCTGCTCCGTTTTTGACTGCAAGGGGTATTTCGCCGCTTGCGTAGACCATTCGAAGAATGGTTTTGGCGACCAATGGGGCGTTGCCCCCTTGACCCCTACCACCTTTGAAAAGGTGGACGAAACTTTTAATGCCGCTTCGCTAACACTGATAGTTATTGTTGTGCTAAATTATAATTTGCCCCGAATTCCTTTTGTAAAAATTTGCTCAAAAAGTATTGTAATTTCTTTTGTTATGTGGTATACTATAACTATAAATTCAAGTACATTAATCCCTATTATCAAAAAGGAGTTGTTTTTAATGAAAGTATTCGGTTCTATTCTTCTTGCTGTAGGCGCTGCTGCTGCAGGTGCGGCTGCTGCTATGTATGCTATGAAAAAACGTGAGGAAATCGAACAGTTCGATTATGATTTCGACGATGAGGACGAGCTCTATTTCGATGAGTGCGAATGTGACTGCGACTGCTGCGGCGATGCTGATGACCTCTCTGAGCTTGACAGCCTTGATGCTGATGTTGCTGAACTGACAGAAGAAGACCTTGCTGAAATTGATGAAACAATCAAGGGCGAATAATTAAGTTCATATATTCAAGGGGACGGTCAGACAACGCAGGCGTTGTTCCCGTCCCCTTTTTGTTTTAGGAGGAATTATGGCTAAGGGTTCAAATGCGGGTAATCTCCGCCTGGACAGGTTTCTGTCCAACCAGCTGAATATTTCCCGCAACGATGCCAAGGAGCTTATCAAAAAGCGTCTTGTAACCGTCAACGGGCAGACTGCAAAGCTGTTTGATATGAAAATCAATCCTGATACGGATGCAGTTGTTTCCGAGGGCAGAGAGGTTGTTTACAGAAAATATATATATATTATGCTGAACAAGCCCGCAGGGGTAATCTGTGCCACAAAGGACAGACTCACCGAAACGGTGCTGGAGCTTATTCCGCCCGAACTGCGCAGGCAGGGGCTGTTCCCTGCGGGCCGTCTTGACAAGGATACTGAAGGGTTTGCACTGATTACGGATGACGGTGTTTTTGCGCACGAGATTCTCTCCCCTAAAAAGCACGTTGACAAGAAGTATTTTGCGGTGCTTGAAAAGCCTGCGACGGAAAGCGATGTTGAGGCTTTTGCAAGCGGTATGGAAATCGATGGCGGTGATGTGTGTCAGCCTGCCTTGATGGAAATAACAGATAATCCGAATGAGGTTTACATTACTTTGCACGAGGGAATGTTCCATCAGGTGAAACGCATGGCTGAGGCTGTTGGAAATAAGGTTACCTATCTGAAGCGTGTTCAGATTGGAGGGCTTGAACTTGACGAAAAATTGGGGCTTGGTGAGTGTCGTGAAATTTTGCACAATGAAATGGAAAAAATTTATGCAAAAAAATAATGAAAATTTTTCA
The DNA here is from genome assembly GCA_018110825.1 of Oscillospiraceae bacterium. Taxonomy (GTDB): domain Bacteria; phylum Bacillota; class Clostridia; order Oscillospirales; family Ruminococcaceae; genus RGIG8773. The sequence continues at coordinate 37,337 of JAGBCL010000049.1, read as the reverse complement.
TTTGTCATTTTTTCGTCAAACTTAATAAACAAGGCTTTAGAAGTTTAGTTAATAAGCAACTTGAAATTTGATGCGGAAATTTGGTATTATATTATCATAGCCAAAGAAGTATAAGATTTGGCAAGACTAATTTTTTTGGGAGGTCCGTTCAGAATGGCTAGTTTATCACTCAGATCCATTTATAAGAAATACCCAGGCGGCGTTGTTGCCGTTTCCGACGTTAACCTTGAAATCCGCGACAAGGAATTTATCATCCTCGTTGGTCCATCCGGTTGTGGTAAGTCCACTACTCTCCGTATGATCGCAGGTCTTGAAGAAATTTCCGAAGGCGAACTCTATATCGGCGATCGTCTTGTTAATGACGTTGCTCCTAAGGACAGAGATATTGCGATGGTATTCCAGAACTACGCTCTGTACCCACACATGACTGTATATGATAACATGGCTTTCGGTCTTAAGCTCCGTAAGGTTCCTAAGGACGAAATCAACCGTAAGGTAGAAGAAGCTGCAAGAATTCTCGATATCTCCCACCTCCTCAGCAGAAAGCCAAAGGCTCTCTCCGGTGGTCAGAGACAGCGTGTTGCTCTCGGTCGTGCTATCGTTCGTGAGCCACAGGTATTCCTCCTCGACGAACCTCTCTCCAACCTCGATGCTAAGCTCCGTGCTCAGATGAGAACAGAGATTTCCAAGCTCCACCAGAAGCTCGGTACAACATTTATCTACGTAACTCACGACCAGACTGAAGCTATGACAATGGGTGACCGTATCGTAGTTATGAAGGATGGTTTCATTCAGCAGGTTGACTCCCCACAGAACCTCTACACAAGCCCTGTTAACCAGTTTGTTGCAGGCTTCATGGGTTCACCTCAGATGAACTTCGTTGACGCAGTTCTCAGAAAGATTGAAGGCAAGTTCACAATCGAATTCGGTTCTGAAGATACTAAGACATCCCGTGGTAAGAAGTACTATGTTGAACTTCCTGAGTCCAAGATTGACGAGATTACTCTCGACAACTATGTTGACAAGGAAATCATCATGGGTGTTCGTCCTGAAAACATTCACGATGAAGAAATGTTCCTCTCCGCTGCTAAGACAGGTGTAATCGACGCTAACGTTGAAATCACTGAAATGATGGGTGCTGAAACATTCCTTTACCTCAACTGCGAAGGTATTCCTCTCACAGCTCGTGTTGACCCACGTTCCACAGCTCGTCCACAGGATACTATCAAGGTTGCTATCGATCCTAACAAGGTTCACATCTTTGATAAGGAAACTGAAAAGACAATCGTTAACTGATTTAGTTAAGGTTTTAACCCCTGTTCCGTTTTGCACCGCCCCAAATTGTACGTACAGTACAAAAACACCCCTCTATGGTGCGAATATTAAGTTTTAAGCAACATACTGACTTCGTTTTTCATACGGAGTCAGTTTTGTTTTAAGTTGAATACGTTGGTTGTTGTAGAAATCAATGTACTGACTTATGAGGAGGCGAGCCTCCTCATAAGTCTTGAGCTTAACCCGATAAATGCACTCTGTTTTAAGTATAGAAAAGAAATTTTCTGCCATAGCGTTATCATAAGGGTTTCCACGTCTTGACATTGACGGAATAATGTTGTATGATTGAGTCAGCTTAAAATACGGATGAGATGTGTATTGAAAGCCTTGGTCACTGTGGAGCTGCAACTCTGCGGTGACCTTTTCCTTTCTCTTGGCAGCTTTAATTGTTTCTAATACAAGCTGAACATTCTGTGTTGTACTTGTTTTGTAAGCAACAATGCTGTTATCAAACAGATCCCTTATGACTGAAAGGTACAATACACCCTGTTGTGTATGTATATATGAAATATCGGTAACCCATTTCTGATTTGGTCTTTCAGCTTTGAAATCCCTGTTCAGCAGATTTGGATATTTGTGCAGAGCCTGACTGTAATAATGATACTTCTTACGTCTGACAACCGAAAGAAGATTGTATTTCTGCATTACTCGAAGTACTGTTTTAGGGTTGTGATGAATACCATTCCTTTCAAGCCATAGATGTACTCTGCGGTAACCATATGTTTTACCGCATTCTTCCTGACATTCTCTTATCTTTTCTGCAAGTGGCAAATCTTTTGCAGGTATATCCATCCGCTTTACAAAGTCATAATATCCACTTCTGGATACCTCAAAGAATCTGCACATTTCGCTGATGGCATGCTTCTCCTTGTGACGATAGATTACAAGATATTTTACTGACGTTCTCACTTCCTTTCTGTGAGCGAGAGAAAATCCCGCAATAACTCATTTTCCATTTTTAATCGCTTATTTTCATATTTGTACTCTTGTAATGTTTTTGCTGGCTTTCTTCCACGTTGTTTTGGTACACCTTGTATTTCTTTTTTGCGTTCTCGTTTAAGTAAGTTATGCACTGGACGATCTCCGACTAATCCTAATGCATTTTCGATTTCTCGATGTGACATTCCTTTTGATATCATTTCTTTGATTTGTGGCAGTAATTTTAATGTATGTTGATATTTTTTCGGCATAAAAATTCCTCCTATGATAGTTATTTTAATTCTACCACAGGAGGGGGATTTTTTCTATTGTCCGTTTTTACTGGTCTTGTGCATTTTTGTTTTTTTATACTTTGTGGGGGTATTCGAGGGGGAAACCTAATAAGGGACAAGGAACAAATAAAATCCGACAAAAAATCGGCATTTCCTTTTCCCTTAGCGGTTTTCCCCTTAACCATACGCTTGCGTTTGGTTTGCTCCGACCTTTCCCTTTCAACCCTTATCCTTTGCCGATTTTTCGTTTGCGGAAACGTTAAAGATTACCGTATAGCACTAGCAGGAGAGGAAGAGGTTTAGGGAAAAAGAGAGCGCGAGGGGAAAAACCGCAAGGAGAGGGGGAGGACGGCGTGCGTCCATAGTGCTTGGTGAGTCCTCCCCCTCTCCTGAAGGTTGTTCCCCTCGTACTGGTTGCCAAGAATAGTTGATATAAAAAATAAACCGCCTGCAAAGCAAGCGGTTACTGAATTTCTTGTTCAAGATTATTGAAGTCGGGTGTGTTGAAAAAATCGACCAAAGTGATATTCAATCCATCACAAATCTTTTTAATTGTTGAAACAGTTGGTTTGTTGTTCGGACGGGTGAAAATATTGTTCAGCGTGGATTGGGTTATGCCGCAGATTGTGGAGAGTTTGTTTATTGTAATATTTCGTTCGGCACAAAGCTGGCGAATACGGTTTTGTATTGTATTTGTCAAATCCATAACACACGCTCCTTTTGTACAGTATATCCATATTGTACAAAATTAACTCTTTAAAGTTTAACTCTATAGAGTTGAAAAGAAGGCAAAAGTGTGTTATTATATGATAAACAAAACCGTCCGCAATATCAAAATCGCAAACGGGTTTGGTTATTCTTCAATGATATAATTGTCAAGTGCAAATTCAAGCATCATATTTATAAGTTCATTTCGTGAACGGTTTGTTTGAATGGAGATTTCGTCAAGCTTGTTTACAGTAGCATCTTTAATTCTTACGGAAAATACTTTGTGCCCGTCATCGCCTTTTAAGGTTCCCTTTTTAGTTATTTGCAATTTCTTTTCCATAATATCACCTCTAACATAAATTATATCTTGACTATGAATATAATTATATGTTATGATTTATGTTATAGAATATAACATTCTTTTGCGCTGTAATATGCAAAGGGACAACCTTCAGGAAAGGGGGGAGGGTTCATCGAACGCTAAGGACGCACGCCACCCTCCCCCCTCTCCTTGCGGTTTTCCCTCTGCACTCTCTTTCCCTAAACCTCACCCCTCTCCTGCTAGCGCTATGCGGAGAAGTTACAAAATTAAAACCGCCTGCAAAGCAAGCGGTTACTGGATTTCTTGTTCAAGATTATCGAACTCGGGTGTACTGAAAAATTCTCCGAGGGTTATTCCAAGCCCGTCGCAAAGAATTTTAATAGTGGTGATAGAAACATTTTGACGTTCTTCTTTGAAAAGGCTATACACGGTTGAGGGCGTTACACCTGATATGTTGGCAAGCTCATTTTTAGCAATACCATGTTCGCTGCATATTTGTTCAAATCGCTTTACAACTGCATTTTTTACTGCCGACAAAATGCTCACCTGCCCCAAATAGTTTTTAATATTATTATACATTCGCTTACGCATATGCGTGTACGCACTTGCGTATATTGCGGAATTATGTTATAATAAATCAAATATAATTCAGGAGGTATAACTATGACTTGCACGATAGTTTCAACCGGCGAGGAGAAAAACTTTTCAAAGGAACAACTCGAAAAGGTACAGCATACGCTTGCAACCCTCGTTTTTAAATTGGATAACGAGGGTTTTACTGATTTTTACGTCAACTGCGAAAGGTATATCCCGATGTGGGCGGGGGCGGACGCGGCATTGATTGGTGCAAAGGTGCATCTGATTATTCCCTATGAAGAACAGGCTGCTGACTGGAGTGAAAAAGACCGTGACTATTATTATTCGCTGCAGGCAAGGAAGGAAACAACTGTTACTTTCGCTTCAAAATGTTACTACAAAGGCTGTTACGCTGCTGCTGACAAAATTATGGCGGAGCACAGCGACAGGGTTATCGTTTTCGGTGACGCTCACCCTATAAGTGTTATTGCCAAAGAAAAGACCGAATTTGTGCCGTTTTTTTAATAGTATGCTGTTGTAATTTCAAAAAAGATGTGCTATAATTATTCTATCTGTTGCGAAAGGAGTTGAGGTTGTGTCTGCTGAAATATTGCTTGCTATAAATTACGAGTCGCTGAAGATTTACAGTAAGTTCGGTGGTGCAATGCTCGGTATTCTTTTGCTGGTGTGGGTTATTGCTCTGGTTACTCCGAAGCTTGCTAAAGTTATCGACAAGCTTATGGGCAAGCCTGCTGACCCGAGTCCCGAAAGGGTGCAGGAAGAGATTAACGAAGATAATTACAAGGTCTACAGCTTGTTTGAGGACCGTCCCGACGGTGCAAAAAGCGGACTTGTTAAAGATGAAAATAAATCAACCGATGAAGGAGAATAATTATGGCTAAGGATAAAAAGTTAGTTGAAGCGATTACCTCTATGGACGAGGACTTCGCAAAGTGGTATACCGATATTGTTAAAAAGGCTGAACTCATTGAGTACACATCTGTAAAGGGCTGTATGGTAATCCGTCCTTACGGTTACGCTATCTGGGAAAATATGCAGAGAATTCTTGACGGTATGTTCAAGGCTACAGGTCACGAAAATGTTTGCATGCCTATGTTCATTCCTGAGAGCCTGCTCCAGAAGGAAAAGGACCACGTTGAGGGCTTTGCTCCTGAGGTTGCGTGGGTTACACACGGCGGAAGCGAAAAGCTTGAGGACAGACTTTGTGTACGTCCTACTTCCGAAACACTTTTCTGTGAGCACTACGCTAACATCATTCATTCTTACCGTGACCTGCCTAAGCTTTACAACCAGTGGGTTTCCGTTGTAAGATGGGAAAAGACAACACGTCCTTTCCTCCGTTCAAGAGAGTTCCTCTGGCAGGAAGGCCACACAATCCACGCTACAGCTGAAGAGGCTATTGTTGAAACAGAAAAGATGCTCAACGTTTACGCTGAGTTCTGCGAAAAGTCACTTGCTATGCCTGTTGTAAAGGGAAAGAAAACTGAAAGCGACAAGTTTGCAGGTGCAGAGGCTACTTATGCAATCGAGGCTCTTATGCATGATGGTAAGGCACTTCAGGCCGGTACTTCCCACTACTTCGGCGACGGCTTTGCAAAGGCATTTGAAATTATGTACACCGACAAGGAAAACAAGAAGGTATTCCCTCATCAGACTTCCTGGGGCGTTACAACACGTCTTATCGGTGCTATCATTATGACACACGGCGACAACAACGGTCTTGTTCTCCCACCTGCTGTTGCACCGATTCAGGCTGTCATTATTCCTATTCAGCAGCACAAGGAAGGCGTTCTTGACAAGGCTGAGGAAATCGCAAATCAGCTCAAGGCTGTTGGTGTTCGTGTAAAGATTGACGACAGCGAGAACTCCCCTGGCTGGAAGTTTGCTGAGTATGAAATGAAGGGCGTACCTGTAAGAATTGAAATCGGCCCTAAGGATATTGAGAATAACAAGTGTGTTGCAGCTACAAGATACAACGGCGAAAAGCGTGACGTAATGCTTGACAACGTTGTTGACGCTGTACTTGATATGCTTGGCAAGGAAATTCCAGAGGGAATGTATGGTAAGGCTCTCGAAAACCGTGAGAAGCACACTTACTCCTGCACAACTATGGATGAAATTGTTTCCGCACTTGAACAGAACGGCGACGGCTTTGTAAAGGCTATGTGGTGCGGCGAAGAGGAATGTGAGGACAAGGTTAAGGAAGTAACAGGCGTTGGTTCAAGATGTATTCCTTTCGAACAGGAGAACCTTTCCGATAAGTGCGTTTGCTGCGGCAAGCCTGCTAAGACTATGGTATACTGGGGAAAAGCATACTAATGCCCTTTGGGCATTAGTATGCTCTCGGAGTTTTACTTTTTTCACTGCCGTGAAAAATTTTGCGCAAGCGCAAAACCGTAAAACGTCCGTGGTTGCACAACGTTGCGGCTTTGCGTTGGGTTGCGAAAATACATCGGGGTTGCATCGGTGCAACGGCTTTGTTGTGAATTAAGTTTTGCTTTTTTCACTGCCGTGAAAAATTTTTCGTAAGTGCAAAACCGTAAAACGTCCGTGGTTGGCACAACATTGCGGCTTTGTGTAATGTTTTAGATTGATTTGAATGGGCGGACTCTGTTCGCCCATTTGTGGTATGAGGTGCAGAATGAAAAAGCTTGTACTATTATTAATGTGTTTGTGTCTTGTAGGGTGCAAGGCTGACAATGCGGGCGGCAATGCTATTGAAAACACGTCGGTTTCTTCTGCTGCAACTGCGGCAGAAGCGGAATCAGAGAGTGTTGCTGAAACTGAAACAGCTGCCGAAACAACAGCGGAGGTTGCTTCGGATACGGAAACGATGTCCGTTGCGGACGTGACTGCTGAAATGTCTGAAACGTCAGCTGTTTCCGAAATATCGGAGGTTACGGATTCTGCGGCAGCTGAAACGACAAACGCTGCCGAAACAACTATTGCTGTTGAAACGACAACTGCTGAAACAACTGCTGCCGAAACTACGGCAAAAACAACGGCGGTATCTGCTGAAAAGGTGTCTGCTGAGGAAATTGTAATCGAGGCGGAGGATGCAAAGCTTTACGGCGGTTTGAAAACGGAGGCTGTTGATGGCTTTTCGGGCGGTGAAGGTATTGGCTGTTTCGAGAATAATTCTCAGTACGTTGAATTTACGGTTGACATCGGAGAAAGCGGTGTGTACAACCTTACCTTCACGGGCAAGGGTATCGGCTCGGACAAGGAAAACAATATCAGTGTTGACGGGAAGAATGTAGGTGCTGTAAAGCACCTTAATGAAAAGAAGTCCGACAGCACGGTTACAAATGTTATGCTTGACAAGGGTGAGCACAAGATTACGCTTACGTCATCATGGGGCTGGATTTATCTCGACAAGATGACTGTTGAAGCGGCAAAGGGTATTTCCGAGGAAATATATGATGTAACCCCTGAGCTTATCAATCCTGATGCAACTGCTGAAACGAAGGCTTTGTTCAGGTTCCTTTGTGACAATTACGGAGAGAAGATTATTTCGGGTCAGGTCTGCGATTACGGTGTGGATGGTCCCGAATTCAAGGCTATCAAGGCGGAAACAGGCAAGTACCCTGCTATGCTGGGACTTGATATGATGGACTACTCCCCTTCAAGAACTGCTCTCGGTGCAAAAGGAAGCTCGGTTGATGTTGCTATTGATTTCAGCACCAATCATGGCGGTATTGTTGCTTACTGCTGGCACTGGAATGCTCCTACCGAATATCTCAAGGACGGCAGTGATGAGAACGGCAATCCTCGCTGGTGGGGCGGTTTCTACACAAGAAACACTGATTTTGACATTGCAAAGGTTATGGACGGCATGGACCCTGAGGGCAAGAAGCTTCTTGACAGGGACATTGAGGAAATTGCAAAACAGCTGAACAAGCTGGAGGAAAAGGGTGTGCCTGTTCTGTGGAGACCTCTGCACGAGGCTTCGGGCGGCTGGTTCTGGTGGGGTGCAAAGGGCGCTGACGCTTACAAAAAGCTCTGGGTTTATCTTTACGAACAGCTTACTGATGTTTACGGCTGTGACAACCTTATCTGGGTTTACAACGGACAGAGTGCGGAATGGTATCCCGGTGACGAATACGTTGATATAATCGGTGAGGATATTTATACGGACAAGCGTAATTATCAGCCTCAGACCTCAAAGTTTGCAGAGGCGGCTGAGTACAGTGACAGCAACAAGATTGTTGCGCTTACGGAAAACGGCGTTCTGTTTGATGTTGAGGACGCATTTGCGGCGAATACGAAATGGGCATGGTTCAACACGTGGTGCGGCGACTTTGCGGTGAAGAATTCGAAATATAATGAGGAGTACACCGATAAGGCTATGCTTAAAGAAGTGTACGGCAGTGACAAGGTGCTTACGCTTGATGAACTGCCTGATTTGAAGAATTATAAATGAGGTACAGAATGAAAAGAATTATTCCTATATTATTATTAATATGTATCTGTTTTACGGGATGCTCGCTGAAGAAGGTTGTGGAGCTTGAAGGCAGAGAGCAGGTCGAGGCGTTTGTTGCTGAGGCAAAGACGTGGCAAAGCGGAAGATACGTACTGACAAATCTTGCTACGGACGAGACCGACCAGGTGTTTTCGTTTATGAACAACGCTGACGGCACTCAGAGCTATCTTTACGAAAGAATTGTTGACGGTGCTCTTTGCGTTGAGTACAGCGACGGCAAGGAGGTCAGCTTTGTCGTTGAAAAGGGCGATGTGATTGCTGACGGCGAGGGTGCACAGAGCAATGTTCTGTACACGGTGGAAAATCCTCACCCCTACTCCACGGGCGATTTGCTTTTCTATGTAAATCTGTACGCTTCGGGGTCGGCTTCTGATACTGATGCTGACGGGAAAGTGACCTATACCTACATTTACGACACTGAAAAGATAAACAAGGCACTGGGAACTTCTCTTGACAGCTTTACCACGACGTACACATTTGACAAGGACGGCAATTTCCTGAATTTCACCCAGACCAATACTGACGGCGAAAACAGTTACGCCTATATGATTGAAGTGCTTGACGTAAATGCTGTTACAGAACTGGAAAATCCGATAGGATAATTACAGAAAGTTATTAAGTATTCCCCTGTTATGCACGGTTTATACGGGGTGTAATCGGTTTTGTGAAGTTGCACAAAAATCTGTTTGCAAATTCTTTTAAATTCTACATCAAAATATTCGAAAAATAGCACCAAACCCTTGCAATTACTGGGTTTTGGTGCTATAATATTTCTTGCGTGACTGCGACAGTTACAGAAATTGTAGCTGTTTACGGTGGCTGATTACACCGTATTTTATATGTTTTTGCGAGGAAGCGGAAGGTGGCCTGCGGTTTGCAGGGGAATTTCCGTGGAGTATGTCTGACCTGAGAGTCGGGCGGCTGTGATATCGAACACTGTGTGTGCTTAAACCGTGGGGAGTCCTGTGTCTTCTCAAAGGTAAGCTTGTGTTTGAATGTACTCGGAAAACAGCTTGTTTTTCGGGTTTTTTAATAAGTTGGTCGCGAAACACACGGTAACGTGTGACGTGAAAGTGACGTAAATATGAATATCACAAACCTCGTCCCCGAAAACATCATCGAGATTAATTAGGAGGCGATTCAAATGGCAGTCAATGAAAAAATCAGAATCAAAATCAAAGGTTACGACCATGCGGTAGTAGATGCAGCAGCAGCTAAGATTGTTGAAGCAGCTAAGCGCAGCGGTGCAAGAGTTTCCGGTCCTATCCCACTCCCAACAGACAAGGAAATTATCACAATTCTCCGTGCTGTTCACAAGTACAAGGATAGCCGTGAGCAGTTCGAAATGAGAACTCACAAGAGACTCATCGACGTTATCAGACCATCTGATAAGTCCATGGAAGCACTGCAGGGTCTTGAACTTCCTGCTGGCGTTGACGTTGTAATGGAAATCAAGTAAGTTCAAAGCTTACCATTTCTCAAAGACGTTAAGTCGCAGGTCATGTTGCAGAAATGCAACCAATAACCAAAGGAGGAAAAAGTATGACAAAGGCACTCATCGGTAAGAAAATCGGTATGACACAGATTTTCGATGAAGCAACAAACAAGGTAATTCCCTTGACTGTTGTAGAAGTCGGCCCATGCGTTGTAGTTCAGAAGAAGACTGTTGAAAACGACGGTTACAGCGCTGTACAGCTCGGCTTCGGTGATCTCAGAGAAAAGCTTGCTAACAAGCCAATCAAGGGTCACTTTGCAAAGGCAGACGTTGCAGTAAAGAGAACTCTCAAGGAGTTCAGACTCGACAACGCTGAAGAACTCGAAGTAGGTACAATCCTGAAGGCAGATTCCTTCGAAGTTGGTGACATCGTTGATGTTTCCGGTACTTCCAAGGGTAAGGGCTACCAGGGTACTGTAAAGAAGAACAACAACTCCAGAATCAAGGAAACTCACGGTTCCGGTCCTGTTCACAGACACGCAGGTTCCATGGGCGCATGTTCCTCTCCTTCCCGTATTTTCAAGGGCAAGAAGCTCCCAGGTCACATGGGTGCAGAGAAGGTTACTGTACAGAATCTTGAAGTTGTTAAGGTTGACGCTGAAAACAATCTTATCGCAGTTAAGGGCGCTATCCCAGGTCCTAAGAATGGTATCATTACTATTTGCGACTGCGTAAAGAAAAAGGCTTAATGGAAGGAGGAAGCAGAAATGCCTAGTATTAAAGTTCTGGATATGACAGGTAAAGAGGTTTCCAACATTGAGCTGTCTGATGCAATTTTCGGTATCACTCCAAACGAATCCGCTATGCACACAATGGTTGTAAACTATCTCGCTAATCAGAGACAGGGTACACAGTCTACTCTCACTCGTACAGAGGTAAGAGGCGGCGGAAGAAAGCCTTGGAGACAGAAGGGTACAGGTCACGCAAGACAGGGTTCCATCCGTGCTCCACAGTGGACACACGGTGGTATTGCTCTCGGACCTAAGCCAAGAAGCTACCGTTTCACAGTAAACAAGAAGCTCAAGAGACTTGCTATGAAGTCTGCTCTTTCCACAAAGGTGCTCGATAACAACATGATCGTTCTCGACTCCATCAAGATGGAAGAATACAAGACAAAGACAATGGTAGCAATGCTCAAGGCTATTGAGGCAGAGGGCAAGAAGGCTCTCATCGTAATGCCTGAGGTTGACAACTGCGTAATCAAGAGCGCAGCAAACATCCCTGGTGTTAAGACAGCTCTCGTAAACACTATTAATGTATACGACATTCTCAACTACGACAAGTTCATCGTTGTTAAGGATGCAGTTGCTAAGATTGAGGAGGTGTACGCATAATGCTGGCACAGGATATCGTAATCAAGCCTATCATCACTGAAAAGAGCATGGAAGGCCTCCAGGAAAACAAGTACACCTTTAAAGTAGCTAAGAACGCTAACAAGATTGAAATTGCTAAGGCAGTTGAGGAACTCTTCGGCGTTAAGGTTGCTAAGGTAAACACCATGAACGTAAGAGGACGTGCTAAGAGAATGGGTATGAGCAGAGGCTACACACCTAACTGGAAGAAAGCAATCGTTACTCTTGCTGAAGATTCCAAGACAATCGAATTCTTCGATGGTATGATGTAATTACTCCTTAAAGAGTAAGTATGGAAGGGACAGCTTCCGCAAAACATCACAAAATAAAATAAGGAGATGACCTGCAATGGCAATTAAATCATATAAGCCAACGACGCCTGCAAGACGTCAGATGACTGTTACTGATTACAGCTGCCTCTCTAAGGTAGAGCCTGAGAAGAGCCTTCTCGCTCCTCTTAAGAAGACAGCCGGCAGAAACAGCTACGGCAGAATCACAGTTCGTCACAGAGGCGGCGGAAACAGAAGAAAGTACAGAATTATCGACTTCAAGAGAGACAAGATGAACATGAGCGCAACAGTGCTCACTCTTGAATACGATCCAAACAGAAGCGCATTCATCGCTCTCGTTCAGTACGAGGACGGCGAAAAGAGATACATCATCGCTCCTAACGGTCTCGCTGTTGGCGATGTAATCTCCAGCGGTAAGGGTGCAGATATCAAGCCAGGTAACGCACTTGCACTCTGCGACATCCCTGTTGGTACATTCATCCACAACATCGAACTTTACCCAGGCAAGGGCGCTCAGCTCGTTCGTGCTGCTGGTAACATGGCACAGCTCATGGGTAAGGAGGAAGCTTACGTTCTCGTAAGACTTCCATCCGGTGAAATGAGAAAGATTCCAGCAAACTGTATGGCTACAATCGGTCAGGTTTCCAACATTGACCACGAAAACGTAAGCATCGGTAAGGCTGGTAGAACTCGTCACCTCGGCATCAGACCTACAGTTCGTGGTTCTGTAATGAACCCATGCGACCACCCACACGGTGGTGGTGAAGGTAAGTCTCCTGTTGGTCGTCCAGGTCCTGTTACACCATGGGGCAAGCCAGCTCTTGGTTATAAGACAAGAAAGAAGCACCACAGAACAGACAAGTTCATCGTTAAGAGAAGAAACGGTAAGTAATACAAAAGCAAAGCTTTTGTATGCGGGTTTTGCGCTGACGCACAAAACACCGCGGTTTACCTGATAAAATAACTTTTATAAGTTACTCATTAGGAATCATAAAGAGGAATGTTCGGGAGTAAGTTCTCCCGCACATCTTGCCTCGTAAAATCAGAGGGGAGGAAAACCAATGAGCAGAAGCGTTAAGAAGGGACCATACGTCCAGGAGGTCCTTCTCAAGAGAGTAATCGCTATGAACGAAGCTGGCGAAAAGAAGGTTCTCAAGACATGGAGCCGTTCTTCTACAATTTTCCCTGACTTCGTAGGTCATACATTCGCTGTTCATGACGGCAGAAAGCACGTTCCTGTATACGTTACAGAAGATATGGTAGGTCACAAGCTTGGTGAATTCGCACCAACAAGAACCTACAAGGGCCACGCAGGCTCCAAGACATCCAACAATGGTAAGAAATAAGGCAGAGAGGAGAAATTAAAATGGAAGCAAGAGCATATCTTAAAAATGCTCGAATCGCACCAAGAAAGGTTCAGATTGTTCTCGACCTCATCAGAGGAAAGGACGTTGAAACTGCTATGGCGATTCTGCAGCACACACCAAAATCTGCCTGTGAATACCTGGAGAAGCTTCTTAAGTCCGCTATCGCAAACGCAGAAAACAACTTCGGCATGGATAAGGATAACCTTTATGTATCCGAATGTTTCGTTTGCCCAGGACCTATCATGAAGAGAATTATGCCTAGAGCACAGGGCAGAGCATACCGTATCCTCAAGAGAACTTCCCATGTTACTCTTGTGGTAAAGGAAAGAGAATAAGTCGAAAGGGAGGTAAACTAAATGGGACAGAAAGTTAATCCACACGGTCTCCGTGTAGGCGTTATTAAGAATTGGGATTCCCGCTGGTTTGCAAACAAGGCAACTTTCGGCGATACACTGGTTGAGGACTACAACGTTCGTAACTATATCAAGAAAAACCTTTACGCAGCAGGCGTTCCAAAGATTGAAATCGAAAGATTCGCAGACAAGGTTAGAATTCACGTTCACTGCGCTAAGCCCGGTATTGTAATCGGCAGAGGCGGCGAGAACATTGAAAAGCTTCGTCTTGATGTTGAAAAGATGATGAAGAAGTCCGTTGCTATCAACATCGTTGAAGTTAAGTCTCCTGACATGGATTCACAGCTCGTTGCTGAGAACATTGCAGCTCAGCTCGAAAACCGTGTATCCTTCAGAAGAGCTATGAAGCAGGCTATCGGCAGAGCTATGAAACTTGGTGCTAAGGGTATCAAGGTTATGGTAAGCGGCCGTCTTGGCGGTGCTGAAATTGCTCGTTCCGAGACATACCACGAAGGTACAATTCCACTCCAGACTATCCGTGCTGACATCGACTACGGTTTTGCTGAGGCAGCAACAACATACGGTCGTCTCGGTATCAAGGTTTGGATTTACAAGGGCGAAGTTCTCAAGGGCGATGTAGCTAAGGCTAGAGCAATGGCTGAGAGAACAGAAAAGAAGCCTCGTCGTCAGGGCGACAACCGTCGCAACGGTGAAAACCGCGGCAACAGAAGAAGAGAAGGAGGTAATCAGTAATGCTGCTTCCAAAGAGAGTTAAGTACAGAAGAGTACACAGAGGCCGTCTTACAGGTAAGGCTTACCGCGGAAACAAGGTTTCCAACGGTGATTTCGGTCTTCAGGCGCTCGAGCCTGCATGGATTACTTCCAATCAGATTGAGGCTGCCCGTATCGCTATGACACGTTATATCAAGAGAGGCGGTCAGGTTTGGATCAAGATTTTCCCTGACAAGCCAATCACAGAGAAGCCTGCTGAAACACGAATGGGTTCCGGTAAGGGTTCACCTGAATACTGGGTTGCAGTTGTAAAGCCAGGAAGAGTAATGTTTGAAATTGCTGGCGTATCTGAAGAAGTTGCTAGAGAAGCTATGCGTCTTGCTATGCACAAGCTTCCTATCAAGTGCAAGTTTGTTAAGAAAGAGGAGGCGAGCGAATAATGAAGGCTGCAGAAGTAAGAGAATTCACTACTGTTGAGCTTGAAAGCAAGCTTGCCGATCTTAAGAAGGAGCTTTTTGCTCTTCGTTTTCAGCATGCTGTAAATCAGCTCGACAATCCTACACGTCTCAAGGCTGTGAAGAAGGACATCGCAAGAATCAAGACAATTCTCCGCGAGCGTTCCGCTTCCGAACAGTAAGTGAAGGGAGGAAACAAAAATGGCTGAAAGAAATCTTAGAAAAACAAGAGTTGGCAAGGTAGTTTCCAACAAGATGGATAAGACCATTGTTGTTGCAATCGTTGATAACGTACAGCACCCACTGTACAAAAAGATCATCAAGAGAACAATCAAGCTCAAGGCTCATGATGAAAACAACCAGTGCAACATCGGTGACCGCGTAGAAATTATGGAAACAAGACCTATCTCCAAGGATAAGAGATGGAGACTTGTTAAGGTTATCGAGCAGGCTAAGTAATTGGCTAAGCACGATACACACGGAAGCGTTGATGCTTCCAGCGTGGTTATAACATTTTAAAACAAATTAGAAGAATCGGCAGGGGCGATAAGCCTCTGAGCCGAAGCTTCTGAATGGAAGGAGTTAATCGCTGTGATTCAGATGCAGACTTATTTGAAAGTCGCTGATAATACAGGTGCTAAGGAACTTATGTGTATCAGAGTTCTTGGCGGTACTCGCAGAAGATATGCGAACATCGGCGATGTAGTTGTTGCTTCCGTTAAGAAAGCAACACCAGGCGGCGTTGTTAAGAAGGGCGACGTTGTTAAGGCAGTAATCGTACGTTCCGCAAAGGGCCTCCGCCGTGAGGACGGAACATACATCCGTTTTGATGAAAATGCAGCAGTTATCATCAAGGAAGACAAGAACCCTAAGGGTACTCGTATTTTTGGACCTGTTGCTAGAGAGCTCAGAGACAAGGATTACATGAAGATTCTTTCTCTTGCTCCGGAAGTACTTTAATTGGAGGTGTCACGAATGAATAATTTACACGTTAAAACAGGTGACACAGTAGTTATCCTTTCTGGTAAGGACAAGGGTAAGCAGGGTAAGGTTCTCGAAGTTTCTCCAAAGGAACAGAAGGTAATCGTTGAGGGCCTCAACATTGTTACAAAGCACGTTAAGCCAAGACAGATGGGTCAGCAGGGCGGCATTGTTAAGTGCGAAGCTCCACTTTACGCTTGTAAGGTAATGGCTGTTTGCCCTAAGTGCGGCAAGCCTACAAGACTCGCTCACAAGATCGAGGACGGCAAGAAGGTTCGCGTTTGCAAGCACGCAGACTGCGGCAAGTCTTATTAAGGAAAGGAGTAATTGACAATGGCATCTAATTTGAAGGAACTCTATGTCAGCACAGTGGCTCCTGCTTTAATGAAGAAGTTCGGTTATAAGAGCGTAATGCAGATCCCTAAGATTGACAAGGTTGTTATCAACGTCGGTGCAGGCGAAGCTAAGGAAAACGCTAAGGTTATCGACGCAATCATGACAGACCTCGCTGCTATCACAGGTCAGAAGCCTGTAGTATGCCGCGCTAAGAAGTCTGTTGCTAACTTTAAGCTCCGTGAAGGCATGCCTATCGGTGTTAAGGTTACACTCAGAAGCGAAAACATGTACGAATTCCTCGACAGACTTTTCAACGTAGCGTTCCCACGTGTACGTGACTTCAGAGGAATCAACGGCAACTCTTTCGATGGCAGAGGTAACTATTCCACAGGTATCAAGGAACAGCTTATTTTCCCTGAAATCGAATATGATAAAATTGATAAGGTTCGCGGTATGGATATCAACATCATCACTACTGCAAAGACAGACGAAGAAGCTAAGGCTCTTCTTGAGCTGATGGGCGCTCCGTTCGCTAAGTAATTTTTAGGAGGGTAATTGAAATGGCTAAAACATCGATGAAAGTTAAGCAGCAGAGAACTCCTAAGTTTAGCACAAGAGCTTACAACAGATGCAAAATCTGCGGCAGACCTCATGCATACATGAGAAAGTTCGGCATCTGCCGTATCTGCTTCAGAGAGCTTGCACACGACGGTCAGATTCCTGGCGTTAAGAAGGCAAGCTGGTAATCTTTACGAAATAGCGTAAAGACTGTTTTTAAGTAATATAAGGAGGTTAACCGTTATGCAAATTACAGATACAATTGCAGATATTCTCACAAGAATCCGTAATGCTAACTCTGCAAAGCACGACACAGTTGACGTTCCTGCTTCCAATATGAAGAAGGCTATCACACAGATTCTCGTAGACGAGGGTTACATCAAGAGCTATCAGATTATTGACGACGGCAAGCAGGGCATCATCAGAATCACACTGAAGTACGGCGAAAACAAGTCTCAGGTTATCACAGGTCTGAGAAGAGTTTCAAAGCCTGGTCTTCGTATTTATTCAAGCTGCGAGGATATGCCTAAAGTAATGAAGGGTCTCGGTATTGCTATCGTTTCCACTTCCAAGGGCGTTATGACTGACAAGAAGGCTAGAGAGCTCAATGTCGGCGGCGAAGTCCTTGCATTCGTATGGTAAGGAGGAACAAGTAAATGTCCAGAATTGGTAAGAAGCCTATTACTGTTCCTGCAGGCGTTGATGTTAAGATCGACGGCACTACCGTTACAGTAAAGGGACCTAAGGGTACACTCACAAACACATTCAATGCTGATATGATTATCAAGCTTGAAGGTACAGAAATCATCGTAGAGCGTCCATCTGAAAACAAGATGCACAAGTCTCTCCACGGTCTTACAAGAACTCTCATCGGCAACATGGTAGAGGGCGTAACAAACGGTTACAAGAAGACTCTCGAAATCGAAGGTATCGGTTACCGTGCAGCTAAGCAGGGCAAGGATCTCGTTATGAACCTCGGTTACTCACATCAGGTAGTTGTTCCTGAAATCGACGGCATCACAATTGAAGTTCCAAACGCTACAACAATCGTTGTTAACGGTATTGACAAGCAGGTTGTTGGTCAGGTTGCTGCTGAAATCAGAGAGAAGAGACCACCTGAGCCATATAAGGGCAAGGGTATTCGCTATCAGGGCGAAAGAATCATCCGTAAGGAAGGTAAGGCTGGTAAGGGTAAGAAGTAATCCCCTTCCTGTTAAGAAAAATCCTATTATTAGAGAATGGGACAGTCGGATACAAAAATATATTTCATATATTTATATATTGCGACTACTATTCTCCGTTTGAAAAGGAGTTGAAATTATCATGGTAAAGCAGATTAACAGAAAAGCTGCAAGAGCTAAGAGACAGATCAGAGTTCGTTCCAAGATCAGCGGTACAGCTGAGTGCCCAAGACTCAACGTATTCCGTTCTTCCAAGAACATCTATGCTCAGCTCATCGATGACGTTGCAGGCGTAACACTTTGCGCTGCTTCTTCTATGGAAAAGGGCTTTGACGGCAACGGCGGCAACAAGGAAGGCGCTTTCAAGGTTGGCGAAATGATTGCTGCAAAGGCTGCAGAAAAGGGCATTAAGGACGTTGTATTCGACCGTGCAGGCTATCTCTACCACGGCAGAGTTGCTGAGCTTGCAGAGGGTGCAAGAAAGGGCGGCCTGAACTTCTAATCAGGCATTAACAAACAAGGAGGTAATGATTTTGGCAAACGCTAAGATAGATGCTTCTACACTTGAGCTCTCCGAGAAGGTTGTTGCTATTAACAGAGTATCCAAGACTGTTAAGGGCGGACGTATCTTCAAGTTTGCTGCTCTCGTTGTAGTAGGCGACGGCAACGGTACTGTTGGCTTTGGTATGGGTAAGTCCGGTGAAGTTCCGGATGCAATCCGCAAGGGTATCGAAGATGCTAAGAAGAATTTAATTAAGGTTTCCCTCAAGGGAACAACAATTCCACACGAAATTATCGGTGCTTTCGGTGCAGGTAGAGTTCTTATGAAGCCAGCTGCTCCCGGTACTGGTGTTATCGCAGGCGGTCCAGTTCGTGCCGTAATCGAAATGGCAGGTATCAAGGACATCAGAACAAAGTCCCTTCGTTCCAACAACGCTTGCAACGTAGTTAGAGCTACAATCAATGGTCTTGCACAGTGCAGAAGCGCTAAGGAAGTTGCTGAAGTAAGAGGCAAGTCCGTTAAGGAAATCTTAGGTTAAGGAGGACGACAGAAATGGCAAAGAAGATTAAGCTTGTAAGAAGCCTTAACAGCGTTAAGAAGCCTCAGGCTGCAACTGCTGCTTCCCTCGGACTCCGTAAGATCGGCGACGTAACAGTACAGCCTGATAACGATGCTACAATGGGTAAGATCAAGAAGATTTGTCACCTTGTAGAAGTTACCGAAGCATAATTACTGCAAGGAGGTGCGAAAGCTATGAAAATTCATGAATTATCCCCTGCTGCAGGTTCTAACAAAGACGTTAAGAGAATCGGCAGAGGTCACGGTTCCGGCTGGGGTAAAACAGCTGGTAAGGGTCACAAGGGTCAGAACGCTCGTTCCGGCGGCGGTGTAAGACCAGGTTTTGAAGGTGGCCAGATGCCTCTCGCAAGAAGAATTCCTAAGAGAGGTTTCAACAACATTTTCGCTGAAGACGTAACAGTAATCAACGTATCCGCACTTGCTAACTTCAAGGAAGGTACAGTTGTAGACAATGAAATTCTCAAGGCTGCAGGTCTTATCAAGAAGCTTGACGAAAAGGTTAAGATTCTCGGTAAGGGTGAGCTGAATGTAAATCTTACAGTAAAGGCTGCTGCTTTCTCCGCATCAGCTAAGGAGAAAATCGAGAAGGCAGGCGGGAAGGCTGAGGTGATGTAATGTGCTGAAGACCTTCATTAACGCTTGGAAGGTTCCGGAGTTAAGGAATAAAATCCTTTACACATTACTCATTATCCTCATTTTCAGAATCGGCTGTCACGTTCCGGTTCCGTTTATCGACCCGGCAGCGATTGCAGATATGTTCAAGGAGGGTAACTTCCTGAGTTATATGAACACACTTTCCGGTGGTGCTCTTTCTCAGGGTACACTCTTCTCACTTGCAATTCAGCCGTATATCAACGCTTCAATTATTGTTCAGCTTCTGACATATGCTCTTCCTCCGCTGGAAAATCTCCAGAAGGAAGGCGAGTCAGGAAGAAAGAAGCTTCAGAAGATTTCAAACTTTGTTGCGCTGGCAATTGCACTGATTATGTCTTATGCGTATTATCTTACACTTAAGAATCAGCACGCGCTCCAGTACACAGGCGGCTTCCAGGGCATATTCACTGCAGCTGTAATTATCCTTGCTTTCACAGCGGGCGCAAGTCTTGTTGTATGGCTTGGTAACAGAGTCAATGAAAAGGGTATCGGCAACGGTATTTCAATGATTCTTTTTGCAGGTATCGTTTCAAGAGGTCCTACTGCTATCATGAATATGTTTGTAAACGCATCTACAAACAAGGCAATGTATATCGCTATTCCGTTTATACTTGTTATGTTTGTACTCATGATCGGATTCATCGTATTCATGAACGAATCTGAAAGACGTATTCCTGTTCAGTACGCTAAGCGTGTTGTTGGCAGAAAGCAGTACGGCGGACAGAGCACACACATTCCGATTAAGATTGCAATGAGCGGCGTTATGCCAATCATCTTCGCAATGGCTATCATGTCATTGCCTTCTACAATCGAAATGTTCAAGCCAGTTGCGGCTAATCCGCAGACTTTTGGCGAAAAGTTCTACGCAGGCTTCATTAATTTCTTTAGCTATAACAGCCCATGGTATGCTGTAATTTACTTTGTGCTGATTATTGCATTCAACTATTTCTATGTTTCTATGCAGTACAATCCGATTGAGATTGCTAACAACCTCCGTCAGAGCAATGGCGGTATCCCGGGTATCCGTCCCGGTAAGCCTACAAGCGACTATATCCAGAGAATCCTCAACAAGATTACTCTTGTTGGTGCGTTCTTCCTCGGCGTAATTGCTATATTCCCTATCATTACAAATATGGCATTCCCGCAGCTGGGCATCGCAATGGGCGGTACATCAATCCTCATCGTTGTAAGCGTTGTTCTGGAAACAGTAAGAACTCTGGAATCCCAGATGATGATGCGTCATCATAAGGGCTTCCTTGAATAAGATTAAACCGTTAAATGAAACTTGATTGGAGGATATAAATATGAACCTGATTTTATTAGGCGCTCCCGGCGCAGGCAAGGGTACACAGGCTGAGGTTATCAGCGAAAAGCTGGGTATCCCACAGATTTCTACAGGAAACATTCTGCGTGAGGCTGTTAAGAACGGCACAGAATGCGGTCTTAAGGCTAAGAGTTTCATGGAGAGCGGTGCTCTCGTTCCTGATGAAGTTGTAATCGGTATTCTCAAGGACAGAATTGCTGAGGACGACTGCAAGAACGGTTATATTCTGGACGGTTTCCCAAGAACTGTTCCACAGGCTGAGGCTCTCGAAGCTATGGGTATCAACATCGACAAGGTAATCTCCATCGAGGTTGCTGATGAAACCATCCAGGGCAGACTCTCAGGCAGACGCGTTTGCGACAAGTGCGGTGCTTCCTACCACATCGAATTCAACCCTCCTAAGGTTGAGGGCAAGTGCGATAAGTGCGACGGAAATGCTGTACAGCGTAAGGACGACGCTCCTGAAACAGTTATCGAAAGACTCCGCACATATCACGAGCAGACTGCTCCTCTTGCTGCTTTCTATGATGAAAGAGGCAAGCTTGTAAAGGTTGAGGGTCAGGACGAGGTCAAGGAAACTTCCGCTCTCGTTCTCAAGGCAGTAAATGCGTAAGAAAAGCGTGATAAAATGATTAGTGTTAAATCCAAATCCGAACTGGAGAAAATGCGTAAGGCAGGCATTATTGCCGGCAACGCACTCCACTTCGGCGGCAGGTCAATCAAAGTCGGTATGACAACCTTTGAGCTTGACAAGATAATCCACGATTACATTGTCAAGAATGGTGCAAAGCCTTCCTTCTTAGGATACGGCGGCTTCCCCGCTTCCGCTTGCATCAGCATCAATAATCAGGTTATCCACGGAATCCCTTCCAAGAAGGTGAGAATCCAGGATGGTGACATTGTCAGCATCGACGTGGGTGCTTATATTGACGGCTTCCACGGAGATACCGCTTATACCTTTGCCGTAGGTAAAATTTCAGAAGAGGCACAGCAGCTTCTCAAAGTTACCGAAGAAAGCCTGTACAAGGGAATTGAACAGGCAATCGTCGGAAACCGAATCGGTGACATCGGTCATGCGGTTCAGGAGCACTGTGAAGCTTATGGATACGGCGTTGTCAAGAAGTTTATCGGTCACGGTCTGGGCAGACAGCTCCATGAGTCACCTGAAGTTCCGAATTTCGGAAAGGCAGGTCACGGACCAAGACTGGTTGCGGGAATGACAATCGCTATCGAGCCGATGATTAATGCGGTAGGTGAGGATGTAAAAACCCTTCCCGACGGCTGGACTGTATTGACCAAGTCAGGCTCACTTTCTGCTCACTTTGAGCATTCAATCGCAGTTACACCCGACGGGCCTGTAATTCTTACAAAGCCCACAATTTAAGGAGGGTATGCTGTGGAGGCAAAACCCGGAATGATTGTCAGAGCCATGGCTGGAAGAGAGGAAGGCCGCTTTATGGCGGTTACTTCCGTAAAGGACGGCTTTGTTTATCTTGCGGACGGCAAGGAGCGTAAGCTCAGTGCTCCCAAAAAGAAGAACATCAGGCACGTTGCTTTCACTAAGGCGGAAATAAATCTTGACAATCTGACAGACAAAGGACTGAGAAGCTTCCTGCGTGAATACACGGGAAATGAGTAAGTCCTGCCGAAATCGAAATATCCAAAGGAGGCATTCACTTGTCTAAGGAAGATGTTATTGAGATTGAGGGTACAGTCATAGAAGCTCTGCCTAATGCAATGTTCCAGGTTGAACTTGCAAACGGACACAAAATTCTTGCTCATGTTTCCGGTAAGCTCAGAATGAACTATATCAGAATAGTTCCGGGCGACAAGGTAACAGTTGAGATGTCACCATATGACCTCACAAAGGGCAGAATTACTTGGAGAGCGAAGTAATAAAGTTATTCAATCAGAAAGGCGGTAATTTTAATGAAAGTTAGACCTTCAGTTAAGCCTATCTGCGAAAAATGCAAGGTTATCAAAAGAAAAGGCAAGATTATGATTATCTGCGAAAACCCTAAGCACAAGCAGCGTCAGGGCTGATAAACAAAATTCGTATTCAAATCCAATATGGAGGTGTATTGTAAATGGCACGTATTGCAGGCGTTGACCTTCCTAAGAATAAGAGAGTCGAAATCGGTCTCACTTACATCTACGGTATCGGTCGTAAATCTGCTGAAATCATCCTCGCAAACACAGGTGTTAACCCTGATACAAGAGTTAAGGACCTCTCCGATGATGATGTAGCTAAGCTCCGTGATTACATTGACCACAATTTTGAAGTAGAGGGTGACCTCAGAAGACATGTTGCACTCAACATCAAGAGACTGGTTGAAATCGGTTGTTACAGAGGTGTTCGTCACAGAAAGGGCCTTCCAGTAAGAGGTCAGAGAACTAAGACAAACGCTAGAACTCGTAAGGGTCCTGTTAAGACAATCGCTAATAAGAAGAAGTAAGGAGGGAAATGAACAATGGCACAGGTTAAGGGTAAGAAGACCGTTGTTAGACGTCGTCGTGAACGTAAGAACATTGAAAATGGCGCTGTTCATATCCAGTCCACTTTCAACAACACAATCGTAACTATCACTGATATTCAGGGTAACGCAATTTCCTGGGCTTCCGCTGGCGGACTCGGTTTCAGAGGCTCCAAGAAGTCTACACCATTTGCTGCTCAGACTGCTGCAGAAACAGCTGCAAAGGCTGCTATGGAACACGGCCTCAAGACTGTTGAGGTTTACGTAAAGGGTCCTGGCGCTGGTCGTGAAGCTGCAATCAGAGCTCTTCAGACAGTTGGTCTTGAAGTTAAGCTCATCAAGGACGTTACTCCTATCCCACACAATGGATGCCGTCCACCTAAGAGACGCCGCGTCTAATCTATTGGAGGTGTATTTGTAATGGCTTTAAATAAAGAACCAATTCTTAAGAGATGCAGATACCTCGGCATCAGCCCTATGGTAATGGGTATCTCCAAGGAATCCAACAGAAACCCAGGCGGTAACAACAAGAAGAAGGTTTCTGAATACGGCATGCAGCTCAAGGAAAAGCAGAAGCTCAAGTTCATCTACGGTGTTCTTGAAAAGCCTTTCTACCACTACTTTGAGATTGCTGAAAAGATGGAAGGCAAGGCTGGTGACAACCTTATCACTATCCTCGAATCCAGACTTGATAACATTGCATTCAGAATGGGTATGGCTCTCACAAGAAGAGAAGCAAGACAGCTCGTTTCCCACGGTCACTTCACAGTAAACGGTGAAAGAGTTGACATTCCATCCTATCGTGTTAAGGTTGGCGACGTAATCGCACTTTGCGAAAAGAGCCGCAGCTATGACAAGTTCAAGGAAACTGTTGAGCAGACATCCGGCAGAGTAGTTCCTCTCTGGCTCGAAGCTGACAAGGCAAACTTTGCTGCAAAGGTTGTTCGTATGCCAAGCGTTGAAGACCTTGACTACGAGACACAGACACACCTTATTGTCGAGCTGTACTCCAAGTAATAGGCTGAATACGTTATCCGCAATTCGAAATAGGAGGGTTTTATCATGCTTGAACCAATTCAGAAGGCGGAAATTGAAACCGTCGAACTTAAAAGCAACGGAACCTACGGCAAATTTACTGTTGCTCCGCTTGAGCGTGGCTACGGACACACTCTCGGCAACAGCCTGAGACGTGTTCTGCTCTCATCACTTCCGGGCGTGGCTGTAACATCTGTAAAGATTGACGGCGTACGTCACGAAATGTCTACTGTACCCGGCGTTAAGGAGGACGTAACTGAAATCGTTCTGAACCTCAAGGGTCTTATCGCAAAGCTTCACGGCGAGGGTCCAAAGACAGTTTATATCGAAGCGGAAGATGAGTGCGAAGTTACTGCGGGTGACATTAAAACCGACTCCGAAGTGGATATTCTTGTTCCGGAAATGCATATTGCTACTCTCGGCAAGGACGCTAAGCTTTATATGGAAATCACTATCGACAAGGGACGCGGATATGTTCCTGCCGAAAAGAATAAGCAGCTTTTCAACTTCGGTATCGACGTAATCGCGGTTGACTCCATATATACCCCTGTACTGAAGGTGAACTACACTGTAGAGGATACACGTCTTGGTCAGGTAACAGACTACGACAAGCTCGTTCTTGAAGTATGGACTGACGGCGTAGTTTCCGCTAAGGAAGCAGTTTCACAGGCAGCCAATCTCCTCATTGAGCATCTGAAGCCATTCACAGAGCTTTCAGACGAGTCCGCAATCACAGAAATCATGATTGAAAAGGACGACAAGGGTAAGGAAAAAATCCTTGAGATGACCATTGAGGAACTTGACTTGTCAGTACGTTCCTTCAACTGTTTGAAGAGAGCTGGAATTAATACGGTTGACGACCTCATCAACAAGTCCGAAGAGGAAATGATGAAGGTAAGAAACCTTGGTAAGAAATCCTTCGACGAAGTTAAGGAGAAGCTCCAGTCACTGGGCTTTGACCTTAGCTCTGAAGAGGAATAACACATTGATAGGTAAGGAGTGAATATAAATGCCGGGAACCAGAAAACTGGGCCGCACAAGCGACCATAGAAAAGCTATGCTCAGAGCTATGGTAACATATCTGCTTGAAAACGGCAAAATCGAAACAACAGTAACCAGAGCTAAAGAAGTTCGTTCTATGGCTGAAAAGATGATTACAACAGCTAAGACAAACGATCTTCACTCCAAGCGTCAGGTTCTTGCATACGTTACTAAGGAAGACGTTGTAAAGAAGCTTTTTGATGAAATCGCACCAAAGTACGCTGACAGAAACGGCGGTTACACAAGAATCATCAAGATTGGACCAAGACGCGGTGACGCAGCTGAAATGGC
The DNA here is from genome assembly GCA_018110825.1 of Oscillospiraceae bacterium. Taxonomy (GTDB): domain Bacteria; phylum Bacillota; class Clostridia; order Oscillospirales; family Ruminococcaceae; genus RGIG8773. The sequence continues at coordinate 11,681 of JAGBCL010000049.1, read as the reverse complement.
TATCATTTCACTGGTTGACTAATTGGTTTTACTGAGGGGACTTCATCAGATAAGTCCCCTCTTTTTTGAATAAGATTATTGGAAAAAGTAACAAAAACTGTAACCAAATTTTCATTTTTGAGTGAAAAATTTCATTGTTTTTGTAGATAACAAACAAAGGATACGCAATATTCATTTGAAATATTGTTAATTTAGCAATTGGATTTGTAGGCTTATTGTGTTATAATTACAACATAGTTAAGACAAACTATATGTATATTATTAATAGGAGGAAATTAATATGAAGAAGATTCTTGCTGCTATCGCTGCTTGCGCTGTAGCTACATCTATGCTCGCTATGACAGCTTTTGCTGCTGCTACTGAGGGTAACGAAGAAGTTCTCGAGGAAGAAGTAACAGAAGAAGTAGTTGAAGAAGAAGTAACAGAAGAGGAAGTTGAAGTTGAAGAACCAGCTGAAGAACCTGCTGAAGAAGTTGAGGTTGAAAACCCAACAACAGGTAACTCTGCAGTTGCTCTCGCTGTAATCCCTGTTGCACTCGCTGCTGCTGCAGTTGTTGCTAAGAAGGCTAAGTAATTTATACTTGTCACGAAGCTCCGTCTGAAAAGGCGGAGCTTTTTGTTTGAGCTGTATAATTTAATTGGTTAAATTTGTTATAAATGCGGTATGGATTTTCAGAAGATAATACGTTATAATTATAATGTATATATTTTACATAGGAGAATTTATATGAATTTAAAAAGAATTCTTGTTGCCGCAGTAACATGCGCAGCTGTCTCTTTAACTTCTGTAATAGCTTACGCCGAATCAATCGGTTCCGCTTCAATCTATCTTGCTGATGAAACATGGAGTAATCAGGTTTATTGGGGAAGCGGGCTGAATAGCAAGGATACTATCGGAATTGCTTCCGTAACACCTGTCGAAATTACAGGTGACGGTACATATACAACCTCGGTTAAATTCAAGGAAGCAATGGATTACGGCTTTTTCTTCTGCCTAAGTTCGGATATCAAAGGAACAGGCAAGAACACGTTTGCTGATTACCCCGACGCTGAAATCAGCATTGAAAGTGTGAAGGCTGACGGTAAGGAAATCACCGGAAACAGTAATATTGCTGCTGTAAATGATGACGGATTTATGAGGGTAAGCATTTTTGACCCGCTTAATGATGCAAGCGAAAATTATGCGTACAGCCTCGACTGGACAAGCGGAATAAAATCCATGGAGGTAACTTTTACGGTTACAGGCACAGGCGTGCTCAGTGCTGAGGCACCCGAAGAGGATAAGCAGGATAAACCTGCTGATGTTACACCTGAGGATGTGGTTGATGATAACGGGAAAACCGAAGCTGACAATGAAGCTTCGGCGGACGAAAAAAACGAGTCCGACAGTGCCGCTTCAGATGATGAGGGAAGCGAAACTGATACACCTGTTTCGGATGACAAAAACAGTGAGTCCGACAATGCAACAACGGATGATAAAAAAACTGAAGCAGACAAGCCTGCTTCAGACGATAAGGAAACTGAATCCGACAGCACAACCACGGGAAATGAACAGACAGATTCCGACGAGAATATTCCTGACAGTGAACAGGATGTCGGTGAATCAGCTCCTGCTGATGATAATACGGAAGCACCGAATACGGGCAATGCTCCTATCTCCCCTATGGCTGCTACTGCGGCTGTTGCAGGACTGGTTGCTTTCCTTACAAAAAAGAAGAAATAATTCATATACGCTCTTTGTGAAAGCAAAGGGCGTTTTGTTGTATATTTGCACAATGTAATCGTTATTATTTGATACAAATTTGATATAGAAATATGCGGCAAACCGTTGTATAATAAATATATTAAAATCAATATAGGAGGATTTGTTTATGAAAATCAGAAAAATTCTTGCTGCTGTTGCAGCTGCAGCTGTTGCTGTTTCTACAATGGCTGTAAACGCTTTTGCTGCTGAAACTGTCAGCTGTAAGCTTTATTCCCAGAATACAGAGTCCTGGACACTTTATGAGTCCGATGCTTTCGACATCAGCTCTGACGGCGGTGACTACAATGTTACTCTCAACGCAGGCGGTGAAAACCTTTATATCACTCTTTATATCAAGGACGTTACAGGCGGCGCTGCTGCTGAAGCATTCAACGGTGGCACAGTTACAATCAATTCCATCAAGGCAAACGGCAAGACACTTACTCCTACAAAAACAGAGTATGAGCTTGTAAACCCTGACAGCGGCGTTATTGATGTATGTATGATTAACGGTTGGGCTGAAACTTTTGTTGAATCAGGTGACTGCTCCATGTCTGAAGAAGGCGACAGCTATTCCTTCGGCGGACCAGTTGATACATTCGAAGTAGATTTCTCCGTATCTTTCGGTGACGCTGCTCCTGAAGCAACAACAGATACTGCTGAAACAACTGATGCACCTGCAACAGGCAATGCTCCTGCTGCTGCAATGGCTGCTGTAATGGCACTCGCCGGTGCTGCTGCAATCGCTGCAAAGAAAAGCAAGTAATAGCAACATCAATCCCGTCTGAAAAGGCGGGATTTTTTGTTAAAACCTACAATGTAATCGTTATTATTTGATACAAAATCAATATAGATTTTTTTAAAAAATGGTGTATAATTAGTTTACAATCTTAATGTAAGATATTTTTATTTTTGGAGGAATTAATTATGAAGCTCAAGAAGATTATCGCTGCTATCGCAGCTGCAGCTGTTGCTGTTTCCACAATGGCTGTTAACGCATTCGCTGCTGAAGAATATCAGGCTGTTCTCGGTTTTGCTGATACAGCATGGGCTGCTCAGGACTGGGAAGCTGCTACAACAGTAACAGGTGACGGCCAGTACACAATCGAATCCACACTCGTTGCAGGTGCTGTTGATTTCGGTGTATTCGTTGTTGATATCACAGGCATGTACGCTGCAAACCCTAACGCTACAGCTGTTCTCGACAAGGTTGAGGTTGACGGCGCTGAAATTTCCTTCGACGCTGCTGGTATCCAGTACGGCGATATCGAAGAAAAGGGCAACTACAGAATTGAAATTTACAATCAGTACGGTCTTACAAAGGATAACCCTCCTGTAAACCAGGCTACACCAGTTTCTACTTCTATTAAGGTAACATTCACAGTTTCCGGTCTCGGCGGCGGTGCTGCTGAAGCTGCTCCAGAAGCTACAACAGAAGCTCCTGCAACAGGCAACGCTCCTATCGCTGCAATGGCTGTTGTAATGGCTCTCGCTGGTACAGCTGCAGTTGTTTCCAAGAAGAAGTAATTCGGGAACATATTTAACAAAAAGTATAAAATCCGCTTCGGTTAACGGGGCGGATTTTTTGTTTTAAATTTCAATAAAATAAACAAAAAATCAGAGTAATAATTATAAAAAAAACATATTGTTTAAACTGAAATATGGTGATATAATAAAATATATTAAATTAGCGGAATAACCGCAAATGAATTGGAGGAAACATTTTATGAAGATTTCTAAGATTTCTGCAGTTATCGCAGCAGCTGCTATGGCAGTTTCTATGATGGCTGTAAACGCAAGCGCTACAAACTGGGCAAACACAAGCTATGCTGACAATGATCCTAACACTGTTAAGATTATTGCAACAGATGAAAACAAGGTTGATTTCACAGCTACAGCTAACGGTGTTGCTGCTAAGGCAAGAATCGAAGCTCAGGAACTCCTTGATGATCCTACAGCTGTAAAGTCTGCTACATGGAAGATTACATACACAATTCCAGAAGGAACAGCTGCTGGTAATGGTCTTGGTGGCGGATGCTACTTTGGTTGTAAGAACTCCACAGGTTACTGGCTCAGCCCTGACTATGATGAAGCTGGTAATGCTTACTGGGCTAACACAACATATACACTTGAAGACTCTGCTAAGTTCCTTCTTGGTACTGAAAAGCTCGAAGTTGGTTCTGAACTCGTATTTATGGATTGGTCCAGCCACGAAGCAATGTCTAATATTACAGTAACAATTTCTGACCTTAAGTTCTTCGATGCTGACGGCAATGAAATTGCTCAGAAGGCTTACGGTGCTTCCGCTGCTGAAGAAGAAGCTCCTGCTGAAGAAGCTACAACAGAAGAAGCTCCTGCTGAAGAAGCTACAACAGAAGAAGCTCCTGCTGAAGAGGCTACAACAGAAGAAGCTCCTGCTGAAGAAGTAGTTGAAGAAGCTGCTCCAGAAGCTGACGCTTCCACAGAAGTTGCTGCTACAGGTAACGTTGCTGTTGCTTCCATCGCTGCTGTAATGGCTCTCGCTGGTGCTGCTGCACTCGTATCCAAGAAGAGAAACTAAGTTTTACTTCAATAAACATAAGCAATCAAGGACGCTCATACGAGCGTCCTTTTTGTTATACAAAGCGAAAACGTTTACGGTTGATATGTTCTATATTTTGCACAAAAAAGTTTTATAATAATTATAAAAAAAAGATGTTGTGTTTATTAAGCGTTAGTGCTATAATTAAGATGTTAACTTTAGACAGTAAATCTGTCAAATGAATTGGAGGAAAAAACAATGAAAATTAAGAAGATTGTAGCTGCTATCGCAGCAGCAGCAATGGCTGTAACAATGACAGCTGTTAACACATTTGCACTTTCCATCGGCGAATATCCAGGCGACTGGGGCGCAACATCCGTAATTCCTAAGGCTGAATTCGCAGCAATCGGCGGCGACGTTAAGGTTGTTCTCGACGTTGAGCAGAGAGCTCCACTGGTAGGCGACATCAACTCTCTCCTCAAGCCTATGAACATCTGCTCTTCCTGGGATGCTATCACATTCAACGGCATCACATCCGATACAGCTTACGCTAAGGCTGACGGCTTTATCATCGTTCCTAAGGATACAACAACAATCGAATTCGTAGTTCCTGAGTCTGTATGGTCCACATTCGTTGACTACGAAGGCGGCGACAGCGAACAGGCTGGTCTTGCTTTCCAGGTTTGCCACGTTAACATCACAAACGTTACACTTTCTGCTGGTTCTACACAGGGCGAATTCAAGCTCGTTTCTGAAGAAGAATCCGGCGAATACATGAAGAATGGTGCTCCTGCAGCTGCTGCTCCAGAAGCTTCCACAGACGCTCCTGCAACAGGCAATGCTCCTGTAGCTGCTATCGCTGTAGTAATGGCTCTCGCTGGTGCTGCTGCAGTTGCTTCCAAGAAGAACTAATTTAAATTAGTAATAGCTTAAAGAGAGACTCATTTGAGTCTCTCTTTTTTTGTGCAAAAATATAAAAACAGTTGAAAAACAGCTTCTTGTTGTGGTATAATGTATATAAAAACAATTGGGGGCGTTGTGTATGGAAAACTTGTCCATAGAGGCTTATAACAGCAAAATCAAGAAAGTGCTTGTGACAAAAGAACAGATTGACGAGGCGGTAAAAAAGGCGGGTGCTTATATCGACAGCATTTATGACGGACGTCCTATACTTCTTGTAAGCATTTTGAAGGGTGCATTTGTTTTTATGGCAGATTTGTGCCGTGCGGTAACAGTTCCTTGCGAAATTGGTTTTATGTGTGCAAAAAGCTACTACGAGGGCACTGTATCAACAGGTGTTGTAAAAATTACAATGGACCTTGAACAAGATGTAAGCAAGTATCACGTTGTAATTGTTGAGGATATTATTGATACGGGACGTACTCTCAAAGATGTGACAAAAATGTTGAAAATGAGAAATCCTCTTTCGCTGAATGTTGTTACGCTGTTGGACAAGCCTGAAAGACGTGTTGTGGAGTTCAAGGCGGATATGACACTGTTTACAATTCCTGATTATTTTGTAATCGGCTATGGTCTTGACTGCGGAGAGCATTACAGAAATTTACCTTACATAGCTGAATACAGCAATGAATAAGGAGGAGATACTATGCTTGAAAAGATTTTTAAGCTGAAAGAAAACAACACAAATGTAAAGACTGAGGTTATGGCTGGTCTTACCACGTTTATGACGATGGCTTATATTCTTGCGGTAAACCCAAGTATTCTCGGTGACGCAGGCATGAATTCGACAGCTGTACTGCTTGCGACTTGTATTGCATCATTCCTCGGTACGGCACTTATGGCACTTCTTGCAAATTACCCCTTTGCACTTTCCGCAGGTATGGGTCTTAATGCATATCTTGCGTACACTGTTGTTGGTGCAATGGGTTACTCATGGCAGGTTGCATTGCTGGCAGTTTTTGTGGAAGGCATTATATTCATAATTCTTTCCCTTACCAATGTCCGTGAAGCAATTTTCAATGCAATTCCTATGCAGCTGAAAAATGCTGTTTCGGTTGGTATTGGTTTGTTTATCGCATTTATCGGCTTGCAGAATGCAGGGCTTACCGTTGACAGCGGTTCAACTCTTGTTACAATCACAAGCTTTACCGACAATTTCAGCACATCGGGCATCAGTGCAGTTCTTGCGGTAATCGGTACGCTGGCTACAGCTATTATGTATATTAAGGGCTTCAAGGGTGCAATCCTTTTTGGTATCCTCGGCACATGGGTGCTTGGCATGATTTGTCAGGCAGCAGGTATTTATGTTCCGAATGCAGACGCAGGATTCTATTCCTTGTTCCCTACCCTCGGCATGACAGACTTCTCAACATTGGGTGAGACATTTGGTCAGTGCTTCAAGGTGGATATGAATGGCGTTGGCATTTTCAACTTCATAGTTGTAATCTGTTCGTTCCTTTTCGTTGACCTTTTTGACACACTGGGCACACTTATCGGCGTAAGCACAAAGGCTGATATGCTTGATAAGGACGGCAAGCTTCCGAGAATCAGACCTGCACTTCTTGCAGACGCTATTGCAACATCAGGCGGTGCAATCCTCGGAACATCTACAACCACAACCTTTGTTGAGTCCTCATCAGGTGTAGCGGCAGGCGGCAGAACGGGTCTTACATCAATGACAACTGCCCTTCTGTTCCTCGTTTCTATGTTCTTTGCACCTGTATTTACAGCAATTCCATCTTTCGCAACTGCACCTGCACTTATCATTGTAGGCTTCCTTATGTTCAGCAACATAGTAAATCTGAAGCTTGACGGCGATAATTACGCTTCTGCAATTCCTGCATATATCTGTGTAATTGCAATGCCGCTGTTCTATAGTATTGCCGAGGGAATATCCATGGGAGTAATTTCCTATGTTGTAATCAGCCTTATCTGCGGTAAGCGCAAGGAAATCTCCCCTGTCATGTATATCCTTGCAGTTCTCTTTGTTCTTAAATATGTATTCTTGTAATAAAAAAGGACGGACCTTGTGCCCGTCCTTTTTTTGCAGGTGATAATTCTCAATAGTTGCATTGGGAATTTGTTTGTTGTTATAAAAAGAAATGCTTATAAAAAATATTTTTTTCAAAGTTGCACGTTCGCGTGCAACTTTTTTGTTTTTTCAGCCTTTTGGTGTAAGACATGCGCAAAGGTGTCTTACGGAAAGGGGGTGAATGGGTGCAAAATCTCACCAAGGCACAAAAAAGATTTCTGTACCAGTTCTTCAGAAGCAGAAACATTGAGGAGGCTGCCGCCGCCTGCGGGTTTGCTCGTGAAACTGCTTATGAGGAGAGCATGAAAATTCTTTCTCACCCTCAGGCATTCGGGTTTCTTGCTTCAATGGCACTTACGCTGAAAAAAGCTGTGGGAAGCACTGCGGAGGACGCTCTCGAAAGGCTTATCAACGGCAGGATAAATGATGCGGTAATTCTTGCCGAGAGCAATCCTGAGGAGCTTACTGAGGCGGATATAAGAAAGCTTGACCTTTATAATGTTGCCGAGTTCAAAATCGGCAAGGGTGTCTGCGAAATAAAGTTTGCGGACAGACTGAAGGCAATTGAAAAGCTTAACGAAATCCGCAGCAGCAAGGCTGTTGACGACCTTGCACAGAGCTTCTTCGATGCTATTGACAAGGCCGCTGAAAATGAAAATTAATTGAAACGGAGGTTTGCATTTTGGCGAAATTCACGCAGTTCTCTCAGAAACAGCTTACACTGCTGACCTGGTGGAGGACGGGACGCTATAAGAATTGTGACGCTGTTATATGCGATGGTGCTGTGCGAAGCGGCAAAACGTTATGTATGTCGCTTTCCTTTGCGGCATGGGCGATGGCGAATTTTGACGGCGGTGCATTTGCAATCTGCGGCAAGACGGTTACGTCGTTACGAAGAAATGTTATTGTGCCGCTGCTGTCAAATCTGAGGGGGCTTGGTTTCCGATGCACCGAAAAGGTAAGCGGAAGCTACGCTGACATTTCGGCGGGCGGCAGGACAAACCGTTTCTATTTCTTTGGCGGCAAGGACGAAGGCTCGGCGGCGCTTATTCAGGGTATTACCCTCAGCGGGCTGATGCTTGACGAGGTGGTGCTTATGCCCCGTTCTTTCGTTGAGCAGGCGCTTGCGAGGTGCTCGGTAAGCGGCTCGAAAATCTGGTTCAGCTGTAATCCTTCTTACCCTTATCACTGGTTTTATCGTGAGTGGGTGCTCAGGGCGAGGGAGAAGAATGCGTTGTACCTGCACTTTACAATGGACGACAATCCGTCACTTTCGGAGGAAGTCCGTGAAAGGTACAAGCGGCTTTATTCGGGCACGTTCTATGACAGGTTCGTGCTGGGGAAATGGGTTGCGGCAGAGGGTTTGGTGTATCCTGTTTTCTCGGAGGAAAAGCACGTTGCAAGAAAGCTTCCCGAGTGCTTTGAGAAGTATGTCGTTTCCTGCGATTACGGAACGGTCAATCCGTCATCCTTCGGCTTATGGGGCAGAAATGACGGGGTGTGGTACAGAATTGCCGAATATTATTACAGTTCAAAACGAGAAGGCATGTCAAGGACTGACGAGGAACATTACGAGGGGCTTTGCAGGCTCATAGGCGACAGACGGGTCGAGGGCGTTATTGTTGACCCGTCAGCGGCATCTTTTATTGAGTGTATCCGTCGTCACGGCAGATTTCCCGTTACAAAGGCACAGAATGACGTGGTATCGGGCATAAGACGATGTTCCGACGCTTTAAGGGACGGCAGGCTTATGTTTGGTGAAAGCTGCACGGACATTCTGAGGGAATTTTCCTTGTACCGCTGGGACGAAAGCCGCAGCGGTGATGTTCCCATCAAGGAAAATGACCACGCTATGGACGATATGAGGTATTTTGTGACAAGTCCGTTTTTCCGCAGTGACGAGAGCGGCTTCTGGGCAGGAAACATTAAGAGAAATTAGGAATTCGGAATGGTGAATTCGGAATTCATAACAATTCGTAACTTCACTTTTCGAATCCCACATTTATTTCGGAGGGATTTATGAACATTATCAAAAGATTTCTGAGCCGCAATGATGAGGTGCAGCCGATTGAATGCGGTGTTGTTTCAGGCGGCAGACTTGCAGAAAAGGGTGTAAATCTGTTTACGCTTCAGCCGGGCGGTGCAAATGAACGTCAGCTTTATGACAATCTGCGTTATTCTGTGCCGATTGTTGATGCGGCAATTCAGAAAATTATCAGACTTGTGGGCGGCTATAAGGTTATCTGCACTGATGAACGTTTTCAGGCGGAAATGGACAGATTTATTGAGGAAATTCCCGTGGGTACGGGCGGAGTTTCGCTTTACGCTTTTTCCGACGCATTTCTCGACAGTCTGCTTACTTACGGTTCAGCGGCGGCGGAAATGATTGTTGATTACAAGACGGGCATCGTTGAAGGAATTGCTCCGTTGAACATCAACCGCTTCTGCTGCCGTGCGGGGGCAAACCCTTGCGACAGACGTTATTTTATGCTTGGCGAGGACGAGGAGTGGTACTCTGTGCAGAATCCTCAGTTTATTATGTACGGCGCACTCAATCCGAATACGAAGAATCCTGACGGTCAGTCGATTCTCCGTGGTCTACCCTGCATTTCGGCGGTGCTGATGAGAATTTACCAGTGCATCGGTCAGAACTTTGACCGTGTGGGCAACGTGCGTTACGCTGTAACCTACAAGCCGACAGACAGCAGTGAAATGGCTTTTGCAAAGGAACGTGCACAGCAGATTGCAAAGGAATGGAGCGAAGGAATGAACGCTATGCGATGCGGCGAGGTCCGTGACTTTGTTGCGGTGGGTGACGTGGGGATAAAGGTTATCGGTGCGGATAATCAGATTATCGACACGGAAATTCCCGTTCGTCAGCTTCTTGAGCAGATTGTTGCAAAGCTTTCCGTGCCGCCGTTTCTGCTTGGTCTGACATGGTCTTCAACGGAGAGAATGTCCTCTCAGCAGGCGGATATTCTCACATCTGAGCTTGAATTCTACCGCAGACAGCTTACACCTGTCATCAAGCAGGTCTGCAACACTTACCTTACACTTATCGGCGGTGAGGGTACTGTTTCCGTGGAGTGGGACAACATCAATCTTCAGGACGAGGCTGTTCTTGCACAGGCAAGACTTCACAACGCTCAGGCGGCGAAAATCGAAAAGGAAATTGGGATGTAAAATTATAATTTAAAAACGAACGCAAGCGTTCGTTTACGGGTTTTTGCTTCGCAAAAACACCGTAGTTTGCACAACGATATAACATTTCTGTGCGACAAATCCCAATTTATCAAACAAATCAACAGGAGGAATACTATTATGTTTAATTCTATCAAAATCGAAAAGGGTCTTTATAATCTTTCAGGCAAGTCTTTTTCTCAGGCACTTGAAGCACTTGACCCATCTGAAAACTACACAGACGGTCTTGCTAAGCTTGACGCTTTTGAACGTCAGCTGAAGCGTTTCGACATCAAGGTTAAGGGTGTAAATGCTGACAAGGTGGACAAGTTCTTCCAGTCTGCAGAAAGCGCACTTCTTTTCCCTGAGTTTGTAAGACGTGCTGTAGAAAGCGGCCTTAACAGCGGCTGTGTAAACAAGATTACAGCGGCAATGAGCATTGCTGACGGCATTGACTGCCGTGGTATCGTACTTTCTGACGGTGAAACAGCATATGATGCTGAAATTGCTGTTGGCGGTGCACTTCCTGAAAGCAGCATTTCCCTCACATCTGCACCAATCGCACTCAAGAAGTTTGCACGTCTCATCAATGCTCCATACGAAGCAATCAGACAGCAGCGTCTTGACGTTTTTGCGGTAGCACTCCGTGCTGTAGGTGCAAAGCTTGCAAAGGCAATTGAAACAGCGGCAATCACAGCGGTTACAGCAACAGCGGAAGAAGTTGCAATGACTGGCGGCGAGTTCAACTATTCTGAGCTTGCGGCTTTCTGGGGCAAGTTCACAAACTGCGAAATGAATGCTGTTGTATGTTCCCCTGCTACTGCTGCAAAGATTCTCGCATTTGACGAGATGAACAAGGCTGTAACAACAAACGGCGGCAATATGATTACACCATTTGGTGCAGAAATCGTGGTTTCTTCTGCAGTTGCAGACGACATTGCAATCGGTATGGACAAGACCTGTGCACTTGAACTTATCAGAGGCGGTGAGGTTGTTGTTGAGGTTGACAAGCTTATCTCCAAGCTTTCCGAAGCAGCAGCTGTTGCAGTAAACGCAGGCTTCTCTGTAATCTCCGCAGACGCAGTTAAGGTTCTTAATATCGCATAAATTATAATTTATCTTAGCAAATGTGGAATTAGGAATGAGGAAAGTGAAATTATTGTGCCCGCCTTTGGCGGACGATTTTTAAATTGTCGGCAAAGCCGACAACATTAATTCCTCATTTCACATTCCACTTTTCACAT
>JAGBCL010000048.1 GCA_018110825.1 Oscillospiraceae bacterium | reverse complement strand
TTTTGACATTGATTTGACAAAGCTTGACCCTGTTATTTATTCGGGAATGTACCACAGTATCGGCAAACTGCTGGGCAAAATCGGAGATTTTTCATTATAATTAAGAACCGCTGAAAAATCACAACACATATCAAGATTTCTCCTTTGAATTATGATATTATATTGTCGAAGGGAGGGATAAGCCTTGTACGAATGGAACGAAGCAATACAGAAAATGATAGACTGGATTGAAGCAAACATTACCGAAAATCCTACGCTCATTGAAATGTCACAGCAGATAGGTTATTCACCGTATTATTGCTCAGTTCAGTTTCACAAAATCTGTGGTATGACAATAAAGAACTATGTGTCAGGCAGACGGCTTACACTTGCGGCAGTTGCTTTGCGTGATACGGATGAAAGAATTATTGACATTGCTGTAAAATACGGCTTTTCTTCACAGGAGGCTCTGACGAGAGCTTTTCGTAGTCTGTTTGGATGTACACCTGCAGCTTACAGAAGAAATCCCGTGCCTGTTCCGTTTCCGATTTACAAGACGGTAATCTTTCCTGAACAATTTCAAAAAATGCATAAAGGAGAATTGGAAATGAGCAATAAAGTTTTGGATGAGCCTATTGTAAAAATTCAGTATATTCCTGCACATAAGTACCTTGGAATATGGGACACGAAGGCAGAAAATTACTGCGATTTCTGGGAGAACAACAATTGTGACACCGTATGCGGAATTATTGACAGTATGAACAATGTCTGCGACCCTATTGTTACAGGACACACCGCAGGCTGGTATTACAACGAAAATGGCGAACGTAAGTATTTTTACGGTATAGGTGTTCCTGCTGATTACAGCGGAGCAGTTCCCGATGGGTTTGAAATCCGTGAAATTCCTGCAAGCTACTATCTTGTTTTCAGTCACCCTCCGTTCGATTTTCTTAAGGACAATGGTGCGGTTATGGGTAAGGTCGAAAATCTTGCGTGGAATTATGACATAGAGAAATACTGCGGTGGAAAATGGGAATGGAATGAGCAAGCTTGTCAGTGTTATCAGCGGCATTATCCCGAAGGATTGGGATATGAGGTTTTGCGACCTATTAAGATGAAATGATAAAACAGGCACACGGTGTTGATTTCCGTGTGCCTGTTTGCATAATTCATTTTATTATACAGAAGCACATCAAATTTTGTCCGTTATTTGTATGTTAAAACTGTGAAAAAACACATAATAACGAAAAAAAATTTTTTTATATAAATGATCATTTAAATATACAACTCCCCAGCTGTATCCTTATAATACTCCGCTTGAGCTGTCCAGAGTTCCTTGTAAACACCGCCTTTGCTGAGCAACTCATCGTGCGAACCACGCTCTGCAATTCGTCCGTTTTCCATAACGGTTATCTCGTCACAGAAACGGCAAGAGGAAAGACGATGTGAAATGTATATCGCCGTTCTTGTGCCGACTATTCCGTTGAACTTGGTATAGATATCATGCTCGGAGATAGGGTCAAGTGCCGCTGTCGGCTCGTCAAGAACAATAAACGGTGAGCCTTTGTAAATTGCTCGTGCAAGACATAACTTCTGCATTTCGCCGCCCGAAATCTCTACACCCTTATCGTCGAAATCCTTGTAAAGACAGGTTTCAATGCCGTTTTCCATTGTGTCAAGACGTTCTGAAAGCCCTGCTCTTCGGACACAGTTTTCAACACGCTCTGTGTCATATTCCGTATCAGCCGCAACATTCTCCGCAAGACTGAACGAAAACAGCTTGCTGTCCTGAAATACGACTGAAAACAGTGCCATATACTCCTCGTACTTGTATTTCCTGATGTCAATGCCGTTAAGTGTTATTTCTCCCTCGGTAGGGTCGTAAAGTCGGCACAGAAGCTTTACAAGTGTAGATTTGCCACAGCCATTCTTGCCCACAAGAGCCATTTTCTCACCGATTTGCCATTTAAGATTTACGTCCTTCAACACATAATCCTCGCTGTCGGGATATTTGAAATAAACGTGCCTGAACTCAAATTCGTACTCATTATCGTCACGCTTTTCGGTAGGAATTGTACCCTTATATTTTTCATCTGGAATGTCGAGAAAGTCAAACACCTGCGTCCACATCTGTGATTTTGTCAGCATACTGCTAAAGTTCTGCGACACATTTTCCAATGCGTACTGAATTCTTGTAAAATACATAACAAAAGCAACAACCTCACCTGCTGTCATAGCACCGTTCACAGCACGGAATATTGCAAAAGCATACAAAATAAGATAAGCAAAAACATCAATAGAATTCATAATAATAACCCATTTAGTTACGTCTGCAAAGCATTTGCGGTATATTTTCATAATAATGCTATGAGCTTTCCAATGCTTTTCCTCTATAAGCTTCTGTTCATTGTAAAGACGTATGCTTTTACCGTTGCGATAATTGTATATAGTGTGACCCTGATAAAAGTCACGTTCTCTGCTTGCCTGCAAGCCTTCAGTGTCAGTATACATTTTGTCCATTGCTTTTTCGCTTTTGGGAATAAGCACAAAGGATTGCAACAGTTCCTGTGCGGCACATATTGCAAGCACTGTAACAATTCCCCAGCCTGACAGTAAAAAGCTGCGGAAATCGGTTATCTGTTCCGAGTGTGAAAACAATATGGGTGCAGCAAGAGCAAACCCTAGACCCATTGTAAGAATACCATTTACGATACTTGTAAGATGTGATGTAAGTGCAGATATGCTTCTATCACTTTCCCGTGAATAGGTTTTCGCATTATCAAGTTTGTTTCGGGTAGATATGTCCTCAACCTTTGCATAATCCATATTAAGTACCTTACGCCATATTGCACCGTCAACATTTTGTCTGTAGGTTGTGTCGTGTGCCTGCTGATGCCTGTTGTTTATACAGCGTATAAACTGTGAAATCAGTTCAATTCCGCATACTATTGCTGCAGCTGTAAAAAGATAGGAAACAGGCTTTTCGCCCATTACACCGTCAATTACAAGAGATGCAAGAAACACACCCGAAAATGTTGAAATAACATCGGGAATTACGCTTATAAACGCTCTGCGAAAACGTCCCTTGTCGCAAGCTTCAACAAGCTTTGCACTTCGCTTTATTATGTTTATCTTTTCCTTAAAGGTCATACAGACACCTCCTCATCATTGTAATAACTGCTCTGAAGCTTATAAAGCTCTGCGTATTTTCCATCCTGCTCCATAAGCTCTGCGTGAGTACCACATTCTGCAATACCGCCGTTTTCTATCATAATAATGCGGTCACAGAAACGTGTTGAGGCAAGTCTGTGAGAAATGAAAAGACTGGACCTTGCCTTTGAAAATTCAAGGTAATTCATATACATCTGCTGTTCTGCAATAGCGTCAAGTGCCGCTGTCGGCTCGTCCAAAAGCAGTATTGGTGCACCCTTGTAGAGTGCTTTTGCAAGAGCAAGTTTCTGCTTTTCACCACCTGAAAGGTCAACAGAATTCTGATAAACAGAACGTACCAAAGGAGTTTCCTCTTTCTGTGGGAGAGTCACTACCTTTTCATAAATGCCTGATTTTTTCATACAATCAACAAGCAGTTCATTGTCAGTATTTTCCGCAGACTGACCTGTTATATTTTCCGCAACGCTTACAGCCATAAGGGTAATATCCTGAAATACCGCTGAAAACAACTTAAAGTATTCCTCACGGTTGTATTCCTTGACATTGACACCGTTTAAGAGAATTTCTCCCTCGGTAGGGTCATAAAGCCCACACATCAATTTTACAATAGTTGTCTTACCAGCACCGTTAAGTCCCACAAGTGCAAGCTTTTCACCCTTATGAAGCGTAAAGGAAAGATTAGATAGAGTAGGCTTTTCTGCACCGCCATAGGTATAAGTCACATTTCTGAATTCAATTTCACATTCACCCTCTGGGAGAGGTACACCCTCGCCACGATTGGTATTATCCTCAGTTTCAAGATATTCACGGTAATTATTGATATTGCCTGAAATCCACTGATACCCTGACATATTATTACACCAATCGCTTACGGCTTCTTTAAGTCTGAATACGGAGTTAAAGTACAGCACAAAATCACCTGCACCGATACCGCCGTTTGTTACAAGATAAATCAGATAACCATACGCTGAAAAGTTTCCAATAAAATTCACTATCGTGCTTAAAAGTGTATGACGAAATTCCCAAGCATCCTGCTGTTTAAGCCAGTTCATTCTGTCGGCAAGTGAACGTGCAAACACCTTTTCAAACCATTCCTGCATACCGAAAATGCGAACGTCCTTTGCATTGTCAAAATTTCCGCTTACATTACGGACATAACCCAGTTGACGGTCATATTTCTGCCAGTTATCCTGCATATTCCATACCCAGTTCATTTTATGCCGTTCTATGAAAAAACAAGCTACAGCAGGCAGAATGATTATGGGTAACATTCTTATATCAAGCACTGTAAGCAATGCAGAATAAGTGAAAATTTCAAGGGTATGTCTGATTGTTCCACGCACGTTCAGAACAACATTTACCCCAAGAACCTGAATACTGTCACGGGCTTTGTTGAGTCTGTCGCTTATACCCGGCTTTTCGTTGTTCTCATAATCGGTATTAATATTCTTATGAATTATCCGTAATGACAAGCTGTGATACAGATTATTAAATCCGAAAAAGCCCTGATAGTTACTTACAATATTGAGAGTGCTTCCAAAAACCTTACAACCAACAATAAGCAGAATACATGTTACAAGCAAGGCTGTATTTCCAAAGCCTGTCGCTGCCAGCTCAACAACGTATTTATCCGTAAAGGTTGCACACAGCCTTGTAAAATAAAAGCACATTGCAAACAAAAAACAGCTGAAAAACATCGTTTTGTCAATGCTCCATATTTCACGAAGAATGTATATCATATTCTCCCAGACTCCGTACTTTCGGCTTTTTATTTCCGCACGATAGTTCGCCCAGTCCTCTTTCTTCTTTTTCTTATCCCATTTTGTTACCTTAACCATATTTCGTTTCACCTCTCAATCACTATAACATAAAAACGACCGTTCGTGTTAATTTCGGAACGAACGGTCAATATACGGAACGAATGGTAAATCAGGCGGTCTGCAAAGGTATCATTATCTCGGTAGCAAATATGCCCTCCTCGTTTTGTCGATTGACATAGCCGCCGTATTTCTTGGCAACTCTGTCAATTCTGAACAGACCATAACCGTGTTCGCCCTCTTTCGTAGAAAGATAAGAGCCTTTTTCCTTGCGTACTTTGCCTGCCGAGTTCTGCACCGAAAGATAAAGCTGACCTTTCAGCTTACCGATATAGACACGCATAAAGCGTTCTTCTTCGGGGAGTGTACCGCAGGCTTCAACTGCATTATCGAGCATATTTCCAAGCACCGAGCAAAGCTCCACATCGCTCATAGGAAGTGCTTCGGGAACATTTGCTTTAACATTAAGCTGAACATTCATCTTCTCCGCAACATTAAGCTTGCTGTTTAAGATAGCGTCAGCCATAACATTACCCGTCTTGATTACGGTGTCAACAGTGTCGAGGTCATCTGCAAGCTCGTTAAGATAGTCTGAAAGCCCGTCATAATTCTCCTGTGAAAGCTGTATTTTCATATTGTTGATGTGATTGCGGTAATCGTGCCTCCAGCCACGAACCTGACGATACATATTTTGAATTTCACGCACCTGCTTTTCGATAAGCTCACTCTGAAAGCGCTCAATGCGGCGGTCAACTAATTTTATTATGTATTGTTTTACAAATATGTAAAATGCAATACACATTAAAAATATAGCTATAATTAATATAATAATATTATTTTTCATTTTGTTTATCTTTTTCCTTTTCTTTATTAACATTAATTATTTTTGTATCTTTAGTTGTTTTACCTATAATTACTACCAATCCATAATTATAGTAATACGGTTTTTTCATCAGCTCACTCACTTTTTTTATATCGCTTTCGATAACTTTAATACTATTGTTCCAATAAGTTTTAAATTCTATTACAAGCAAATTTTTTTTATTGCTATTTCTTTTATGAATAATTAAATCAGGAAAAACCCCGTTTGGATAACTGGGCAATGCTTTTACATTGCCATGATTTCTA
The DNA here is from genome assembly GCA_018110825.1 of Oscillospiraceae bacterium. Taxonomy (GTDB): domain Bacteria; phylum Bacillota; class Clostridia; order Oscillospirales; family Ruminococcaceae; genus RGIG8773. The sequence continues at coordinate 13,104 of JAGBCL010000048.1, read as the reverse complement.
TTATATTCACAATCAAGATCATACGTTTTATAAATTGGATCCTTTACAAGTTCATTTTGTAAGTAATGTGCAAATCTAAAAACAATAGCACGTTCACCAACATAATGTTTTCCTAATTCATCAGGGCATTCTTTTTTATATGGGGCATTAAATATCAAATGTTTATCATATCTGTATAAATCATTCATCGCCCTTTTGATAGCGATATATAAGCCCTTGTCTTGATTAAATGTTTCTTCTAATTCTTCCAAATTATCCATAACTCTTATCCTTTCGTATAAAACTGAATAAACTTATCGTTCACTTCTTTATATAATCGCCTTGAAAGCGGAATATTTTCACCATTATCAAGCACAATCTCCGTCTTTCCAATACTCCTTACATACCTCAGATTTACAATATAGGAACGGTGACAGGAAATAAAGTCAGAACTAAGATTGTTGCTGAAATTACCGATACCTGTTTCGCATATCAGAACTTGCTCTTTGGTGTGGATGTGAGTTTTCTTGCCCACAGCTTCACAGTACATAATCATATCAGGTGAAATGTGCAGGGTTTTATCCTCGCATTTAATTGTAATTTCATTTTCGGGAGTATGACGCTTAATATAACGTTCAAGGACAGCAAACAGCTTTAACTTGTCCACAGGCTTTAAAAGATAGTGTAAAGCTTCAACTTCGTAGCCGTCACCAATATAGTCTGAGTAGCCTGTTATGAAAACGATAGGTAGCATATCTCCATCAGAACGCAGTTTCTTTGCAAGCTCCATACCGTTAAGCTGTTTCATCTCAATGTCAAGCAGAATCAGGTCACAGGGCTTGTCGGGGTAGCTAAAAAGAAAGCTCTCTGTACTTATGTATTCGTCTATTGCAAGAGCAAAAGGCTTATCCGCCGACCATTCATCAAGCAGACGGCGAAGCTCCTTTATCTGATTTTCATTGTCATCGCATATTGCTATTGTCAGCGGCATAGATTTCACCTCGATTTGTTTTTATAAATATTATATCATAAAAACAAACCCAATTCAACAACATAAAATGAGCGTGGGTTTTTCCCACGCTCTATAAACAAATTTATTCATATGAAACATTATGCACTGTTTCTTTCGGCATACTTTTCAATGCAGTTTTCAAAAAAGCAGGAACAAGATTTGTCTTCTCCAATTCATCAATGGGCAGCCAACATAAATGCTCGCATTGCTGGTCGGTTGCTGTTCCATCCTTAATATCAACATTAATCTTCTTCATTAAGTAGAAAAATACAACCTCGTGATGATGGCAATTTTCCAAAGTATAAAAACGTTCCTGAATAAATGCAAGCCTGTCAATTTCAAAATCATATCCTGTTTCTTCAAGACATTATCTGATTACAGCGTCAGTTGAAACTTCGTTCAGATTTACTCCACCGCCCAGCGTATAAAAGCAATCATAATTATCATTTTTCGCAACAAGTAGTTTGTTATCCTTGATTATCAATGCCGCTGAACGCAAAGAAAAGCTGACATCTGAATTTTTATATCCCACATCCATTTTCATCACCATACAATTAAAGAATATTCAATATCTTCTCTATCCTCTCCGTACAATCCGCCTCGCGAGTCTCGCTTTTTCTCCAATCGTCAGAAAGCGGAAAATACAGCTTGTCATTTACTGATTTACCCATATCCCACTTGTCATTTTCGTTACGGTTGTCATTCAGCCAATCTGCAACAAAACCCAGCTTATGCCGAGCGTGCTTGTATCTGACAAGCAGTTCTATTGCACCGAGATATCTGCTTGCATTTTTGCTTTGAAACTCCTGTGGAGGAACAGTAAGCTTACCATCATAAATATAGTAGATACCTTTATCGAAATTCAGAATATGCTCAATAAAAGCATTCTCCGTTTTCTCATCAAGGCAATCACACAAAAGTGATACAGGGTAGTAATTTTCAATTCCTATAATTCTTCCGCCATTTGGTTTCAGAATGTTTTTGTAGGCTTCAACGTATTTATCATAATTATAACTGCCATTCGTAAATGCGGCTGTTACAATTTCCGTCCACTGTTCAGCGACCTTATTTGCAGCAGGGTTATCCTTTGTAAATCTTCTTATACCCGTAGAAAGTATCAGCGATAAAAACACATTCCAATCATGAACCTTTTCAACTCTGTCGGGAATTTTCTTTTTGCCGACAAGACAATCGCTCATATACTGAACAGCTTTCTGAATACACTCGTCCTCAATGGTATAGCCGAGCCTTTCAAGTCTGCGGATAGCTTGTTCTGTTGTGATACGGGAATTGCCTGCAACAGCAAGGGAGTGATAATCGCCCCAACTGCCGTCGTCATGCTGCCATTCTATTATTTGTTTCGCCCATTTACCGTTCTTGTGCATAAATTACTCCTAATTTCACCTTATCTGCGCCAAAATACTTGGATCCTTTATCTTACTGTCCTCAGCAAGGAATAGCATCTTTGTAATGATTTCCGCAGTTTTCGGGTCTTCATCCGCAAACGGAAGGAACAGCTTTCCTCTGTGCTGGCTGTGAACAGGGAGAATATTTATCATTGCCCCGCCCTTTTTATGAATAACTCCGCTGCCGAGATGAAGGGTATATTCACCGTATTTTCCGTTGATATGTGCATGGTTGCCCTTTATCTCAACATTCGTAAGCTTGAAAAGCGGCAATGTAAATTCAATAATAGCCGCACGCATTTCAACAGTGGAGTGGCTTGTTTCAGGGTCAACGCCTCCTGCGTGAGCAACGCTTACCGCCATATCAACATCACGCATTACCTCTGAGAAAATTATATCGGGAATATCCTTGATAACAAGTGCCCTGCCTGTTTTTCTGTCGGTGAATTCAACCCATTCAAGAGTAGGTGCTTCGATATCCGCAGGAGTAAACCAATCTGCGATTGCGTAAATTCGTGCAACAATATTTTCTTTATAGTAAACCTTCTGCAAGCCGTCCTCAACGTCAGCTACCCAACGTCTTGTTTTAAGGCAGGCAACCGTCTTTGCAGGCTGTATCTGATTTCCTGCATAACGGAGCGAATGTGTCATTTCAGCTTCATCCACTGTCTTTACATAAAGCTCTCTGAACACCTGACGGAATGGCTGAACAAGCTGCTTGTCAAACAGATGTCTCTGATAATCTGACCAGTGACCGTCCTTGTAAATAGCGTAAGGATGTGCAGCAATAACCTTGTCTCTGTCGGAAAGCTTCACGATATTTCCTGCATAATCGGTAAGCTCGTTTCCGTCAAGGAAACCAAGATTATCTCCGCAGACAAACACAAGATTTTTGATTATCGGCAGAACAACAGGGTTTCTTCTAAGTATATTAAGTTCCTCAACTGTAAATTCCGTGCTGTTCTCCATAGCCTGTTCAAACATCACTCTTGTACGGCGATACTGTTCAACAAGTTTTTTCTTTGTTTCTGTAAGCCTTACAATATACTCATTCTTTTTAAGCTTTGCAGGAACAGATTTAAGCTGTTTTCCGTCCTTTGTGCAGATTATTTCCGCCTTGCCCGTATCGTCTACTGCAAGCCTGAATATTGTTTCGTCAATCTCCTTGTCCTCAAAAAGCTCACGGCTGTCATCAATAAGCTTTGTTTCCATTCTCAGCGTAAGTCTTGTCACATCGGCATAACCTGCATTTATGGAAAGATTCTGCATTGCAATCTCAACAGCCTTTTTCTCGCTTGCACTTCGCTGTGAGCCGAACTTCTTGCTTTCCTTTAAGAACTGCTGTAAATAGAGATAGCGGTTACAGATATCATCCTCATTCTTTATAGGAATAAGGGCATACGCCATAAGCAAATCCTTGTTACGCTTATCGGCAATAGTCTTGACGGTTTCAGCAGTTTCAAACTTGCCGAGAACAGCGTCTGCATATTTTCTTGCCCTTGAATGTTTAGCACCGTCGGAAATATATTTTGCGGCATCATAAATCATATCAAACCGCTTTTTGCCCAAGGTGTCATAAGCTGCTCTGAACCAGCTTATATCAAATGCACCTGCGTTAAGCTCCTCATCTGTAAGAGGAGTATATTTTGCGATAACTGCCTTACGCTTGTCGTCAAACTTCTCGTTCATATGTGCAATGAAATAATAGCATGCAGAGGAGAATCCCTCCCAGCCAAGATATTCACCCACCATCGACAGCCATTCGGGAGAATACATTGCCGCTTCGATAAGGCGTTTTTCGCTGATACCTGTACCTTTTACGGCTGATTTCAGTTTTTCAGCATTATCCTCATAGTCAGGCAGGCAAACGCTGAGAAGATGACTCAATGCACCCTTTTTCGTTTTTGTATTGCCGTAAAGTGAACGTTCAAGCGGCAATTCTCCCAACGCACAAAGTATCTTCACAAGATGGTCAATGCCGTAAATACGCTTTATTCCGTCAATCGCACCTGAATACTCAGTTTCAAGGTCACCTCTTTTAAGCTCCTTTGCCAGAATTGTTTCCGTCATTTTTCTGTACAGCTTTTCAGCAAAGGCAATAAGCATTTTCTGCTCCTCGGTCAGCTCGGAAAGGTTATCGCTGTTTATAAAGCTGCGGAATTCATTAAACTTTCTGTTTCGTTCCCAACTGCGTTCCCTCGTATCAACAGCTGCTTCAAGTTCCCTTGCACCTGCATAAACATACGATACTACAGAAAGTGCTCTGCCAAGTATCGGCGAACTATAGTAACTATGGCTTTGTTCCGTAAACAGAATTCTGTACAGCTGTGCTTCTGTGATAATGCCGTGATATGCGGCGTGGATATACTGGTGTACGCTTATTCCGTGATACAATGGCATTGTGGTAAGATAAAATGCTCTGCCGTATATTGTTGTGATAGTGAAACCGTCCTTTTGCTCAAAAGCATACTTGAGCGGAAAAGCCTCTGATGCAAGCTTAATATTATCTCCTGTTCGTTCAATACCGCTAAGCAGCATTCTTACAGGATAATACGACAAAATCGGGGCACTGCCTGTTTTTTCTGTTCCATTTACGTTGGCTTTGAACTTAATGCTGAGATTGTCAATCGGCATAAGTCTGTTTATGAAAGCCGCAGAAACATAGAACAACTCGACCTTATCGGAATGCTTATTTAACAAATACTCGCATATTTCAAACAGCTTCATAAAATACTTGTACTCATAACGGACTGTAAGCTGTTTTCCGATTATGCCTTCAAGGATTTTATTGCATTTTACGGAGTATTCGTCATAATCCCCCTCTGAACAAAGTGACACCATCATTTTAAACAGCGTTACGGGAGTTTTGATTTCTTCATCGTAAAATTTATCCCAGTATTCGTTGAAAGGCATAACCCTTTTTCCGTTTTCATATGCGAAAAGAGAATGTGCTGTGCCGAGGGTTACGATTTCCCCACTATAACCGTATCTGAATTCTTCATCAGCGTGAGCTTCCACAAGTTCGTCAAGCTTTGCCAATGCTGTTCTCCACGCAGGCTTATCTTCTTCGTTTCCATTGAAATATTTTCTGAACACCTGCTCCGCTTTTTCAATAAACTTTTCATCTATAACAGGTGTATAAATATCCTTGTCGGAATAAAGTGCGGGGATATCGCTTTCAGATTTTTCGGACGGAAGAATGTTCTCTATAAGTATTCTTTCAGCGGCAGATGTGTTTTCATTCTGCTTTACAAGAGGAATACACTTTTTGAAAAGTGACGTTCTGCTTTCGTCCTTTGAAAGCTGCATTATAATGTCAAGAGCAGCTGTACGCTTTTCTTCCTTTTTATCGGAAATAAGCTTGTTTACACTGCCGAAAAGTGCGTCATCATTCTGTTTCATAAGAAGCTTTATGCAGTTTGAACGCATATCTGCATTCTTATATCTGAGCATATCCTCAAGCTGACGGTAATTTTCATCTGCAAGCTCAATCTTGTTTATCAGCTTGAAAGCCTCACGTCGGGTATACTCCTCTTTGTCGCAGACCTCTGCTGTAAGTATTCTTCTCTGTTCGTCTGTTTCAGGCTGTGTAAGTAGAAGAGTGAGCACAGAGCTTCTTGCATATTCAATCTGCGGTATAAGTGAAGCGGTATAATCTATTTTATAATTGTCATGGAGTGCGCTTGCAATGTATGCAAGTCTTTCAGCCACATCTGAGCGCATAAGACTTTCGATGTTCCATGGGAAGATACAAGGCGAAAAATCCACAGATTTTTTTGACATTCCCTTGTATATCTCCAGTAAAATACCGTACATTTTTTCTGCTTCTTCACGGCTTTTGAAATATGGCTCAAGGGGGGCATATGTTCTTACAGAGCCATCAAAGCTATATGTGCCTACAGCATTGTACTTACCCAACTGCTTATATATTGCCGTTGTGCATCCGACCATAAAGCTTTTCATATATACAGCAAGTATTTCAGGCTCATTTTTGTGCTTCTCTATGACATTCATTGCCGTTGTGCTCATAAAAACAACGTTGTCAAACTGTGCTGTCATATATCCTGCAACCATTATCTGATGTTTGCTTCCGTGTAGAGCATACTCCTTTATCAGATGGAGCATATAGAATGCCTCGTGAAAGCCGTAAGCCCAGAGTGCAATGTAAATTTTCATTGTATCCTCGGTAGCAAGATATTCATCACACACATCTTTATCGTGAATACAATCGTGAATAAGCTTTACTGACTTGTCACTTATTCTTTCAAGCTTTACAGTTTCCTCCTCAACAAAGCCCAGCCATACTCCCACAGCACGCTTTACGGAAGAAAAACGGATAAGGTTATTTTCAATTATTACATCAAGCAGTGTAAAAAAAGCTTCCTTTGTTCCCGTATCCATTGTCTCACAAATAGTTTGACGGAGTCCCTCCTGAAGTCTTGCCGCAAGAAGAAGCTTTCCAAGTTTTTCGTGCAGGTCAGCATTGTGACTTTTGGTTACTGCAGAAATTATCATATAGCTCATAGGCACTTCGCTTTCGCACATAATAATTTCCGAAGCAAGCTTTATCATACGTTCATTGCCCATATCAATTTCGGCAGCCACAACCTTGTCCATATTATGAAAACTAGAATAAGCATACTCTTTATGGAACATCTGCTCCTCAGTAAGATTTTTACCCTCAATAATGTCGCAAATATCAGCGTCAATATGGTCACGCTCATATAAGGTATATACCACTTCCATAATTTTAGGACACAGCACCACAGGAACAGTTGTTCTTAATGAACGTCGTACTGACGATTCAGAATAAGCCCAATCCTGAATATTGTCAATAATCTGATAAAAGACCTGCTCTCTTCGGGGATAAATCACTCCCTTGAACAACTCGGAACATTCTGCCTTGAAAAAGTCGGAGGGCTTTTTGTATATACCGTCCTTGAGACCATACAAAAATACATCGTACAATTCAGATGTGAAATTCTCAGATAACGATTTTTTGCAGTCAACTAAAAAATCTTTCAGCTTTTGAGGTAATTTTTCCTCAGCAGCTGTTCTTTCTGCACGCCATTTCTTTAAATAAGCCCTGCCTATTTCTCTTGCTTCGGTTTCGTTCACCTTTGCCATACTACCACATCCTTCCTGTAAGCATTGTAAGTCTTATAAATGTAACGCTGTCATTTTCATTTAATTCTATGTTGTCGGATAATTCGCCGACTTCATATTCACCGATAAAAATACGATACAGACCGTCCTCATAGGATTGCAAAGCATTTTCAAGTGCGGCAGCTTCATTTGCTTTTTTGCCGCTGTAATTTATCCCGAAAGCAATCTTCCCTATTTCGCTCATATCATTTATTTCAGCAGCCGACAGCGGCTCTGCTGCTTCACCCTTTTCAACACGGTGGTTATATTCCGTCACACAGGTATGCACTGCCTCTGATATCAGTTCTTTAACAGTAACGGGAGAATTTTCAAGCTTAAACGGAGCTTCCGCAATTTTGCTCTTCTTTTTTCCGAGCTGTTTTATGTTTACTTTTATTGTCATAGCTGTTCTCCTTACATTTATTGAGATATGTCTTTTTCAGTATAGCATATATATCCATTTTTTCAATAAATATATTATTTCTTACAAAAAGTAAATGCTTAAAAACATTATTGTTTGCCTATAATGATATAGTTAATGAGGATAATCTGGTTTGAGTTAAGTTTTGAAGCTGCATATTCAATTTATAACTGAAAAATTGACCAATAATATTTATTGAATCGGAAAACGGCATACATCACCAAATGTACACAGTAATTTTATTCGCTTTCCCCTATTTCACATAAAAATAAACATACTCTCCTGCAAAAGATACCCTGCACAAATCATTTTCTTTAATTTCAACCTTTGGAATGCCGAAAGTTTCATACAGATATTCCTCAAAATCAAGTCCCATATAATTATCATATTCCTGCTGAGTTATATATTCATTTTCAAGCCATTCTCCCAGTTCCTCTTCAAGCATTTCATATTCCTCACGAAAATACTCTGTGTACTCTTCATTACTGAGAACGGTATCTATAAGGTCGGCAAAAACATAAGTGCGGCTCTCTCCGTATGGGATACTTTCTTTTTCTTCAAGATAGTAATCCAAGCCAATATTTTCCTCACAATAGCTTGTACTCAGCCATATTCCGTCTCTGAGCACTTCAATAGAAGAATAATCAACAGGTGCATCTGAATGGTCATATATATTGTTTGTGACAGTAACAATATATTTTCCATCCTCACAGATAACCTCGGCAGTTCCTCCGAAATAGGTACGGCTGCTTTCAGGAACATCAATCAGGGCAGTATTTCCTACCGTAAATGTACGGTTTCCACTGCTCAGCTTTACTGAATAAGTACCCTCTTCAAAACCATCGCAACTATCAGAAAACGCTTCAAGCACCGCAGTATTTCCTGCTGAAATAAGTCCCAGATGTGAAACATTAATATCACATACCTTCGAGCCATCCTTCATAAGCTCGGCAGCTGTTATTCTTATGGGAAGAAGCCCTTCGTTTTTAAGTATAAATGGAATAGACAACCTGTCAGCAGGCAATGCCTTTTCATTTTCACAAGTTATTACATAATCCTTATCGGTTTCACCGCCAATATAAAAACCACCATAAACCTTGTTTTCTCCGCAAGTAACACCTATTCTATATTCTCCGGGAATTTTGTCTTTGAGCGCTGAAATGTCAAAACTGAATTCTCCTTCGTGATATGGAGAAACACTCTGGTTTGGTACACTTCCGTTCATTACCTCTGTCCATACGTCACCGTCTTTTCGTTCAACAGTAAAAGTTGTTCCTACCGTAACCTCGCTGTCCGTGTTGTTCCAGAAATAATATATAATATTATTGTCGTTTTCCGAATAGCCTCTCAGTTGTATCGGCAGATAAAATTTCTGCGAATACATTGTATAGTCGTCAACCTCTATTGAGGAAATCATTTTGCCGCTGTCATCGATATCCCATGTAACATATCCTTTTGCCGTATTCTGCAAACGTATGCTGTCTTCAAAACGACCTGCAATATACACCTCATCTCTGTATGCACGGGGACTGCCGTCAGTAGCAATGCCCTCAATAGAATAAAGTGCACCTTTTTTATCATCATCTACCTTGATTGCATAATCAGGGTTGCCGTCATAATTATAATCGTCAAAAATAATCTCAAAATCCTCATAGAATGCCATCGTATATGGTACTCTCATATCATTATTGTAACGTACAGGCGAACTGTACACACCAATGCCGTCAGCTGAATAAAAACTGTTGCTGAACTGCGCTGATAATCTGCCGTCATCAAGCTCTTTGACTATTCTGTCCTCGTAAAGATCAATATCAACAAAGAATATTCTACCGTCGGAAAGCATAAACGGGTTATGCGATATAATTCTGTACATAGCACTTCTTACGCCGTTTTCCCTATAATCACGAACAGTTTCCTTATCATTGAGAAAATCAAAAAAGGTTGCGTATCTGCTGTTGGTATTTATGCCGTTAAGTCCTTCTGAAAGGTTAGCCATATACGCACTGTCATAGTCAACAACTGTGCAGATGCCGTCCTCCCATCGGCAACGTACAAACGCACAGGTGCCGTCGTAGTAATGATAAAAAGTATTATACCCTGAATTTGATGGCTCACGGAAAACACTCTCCTGATACAAACTCGGAACACATACGCTGAAAAACACCTCAACTGAAAATTCCTTTGCATCGCTTACCATTCCAGCATCAAGAAATTTTCCTGAAGCTTTGCTTGAAGTACCATATGAAGTTATTGCATATTCTCCTTTTTCGGATTTCAAGGTTTCAAGCCAACTGTAAACGCATCCCTGAGCAGCCTTTATGTAATCTTCTTCAGTAATAGGCTCATCACATTCGAATTTGCTGCCTATTAGTCTTTGGGCTGGGTCTGCACTTCCTGCTGCCAAGTTGTTTATAATATCATATTCATCACTGTCCAAAGCATAGCAATAACCATCTATATACATATAGTAGTTGTAATCATCGCTTACGACAGAAATCTGCATAGCCTCTTCGTCATCAGCATTCATACCATACCTGTAAATATTTCTGCAATAATATGTAATTGGATTTACCTGTGTAGTTTCCCCCGAAGTAAGCTTATTTACAATAGGCTCAAGCAGTTTCCACTCTTCATCTTCCACGCTGTTTTCAGCAACATCGACATTAGAATCATTGTTAATTGTTTCATCTGCTTTTCCCGTTTCGCTTATATCACTTACAACAGCAGTGTCCGCTGACGTTGCAGCTGTACTCACACTTTCGGAAGTAAAAATTTCTTCCGCCTTTTGTGTGCAGGCAGTCAGCAAAAGACAAACTGCAGTAATAAAAACTATATGTTTTTTCACGTCTGTTTCCTCCATGCGTTAATTTTCTGTCGTTTTTTCAGCCTGCTTAACAGATATACTGAAACTTTCAACAAATTCACCGTCAGCATAAATACTGTAGCAACTGGTATCCTCGTACGAAATAAGCCAGTATTCATCATAGCTCTGTGAAATTACTTCTCCGTTTATTTTAAAGCCCTTCTTTTCAAGCAAAAGCGGAACACCGCCTTCAACTGTTTCACAACTGAAGCTGCCGCCGTTGATGATGAAATTATATCCATAATACCCTACAAGTGCATTCGTTATCTTCACAACTGCATTTCCATTCATTACAATTTTTTCGTTTGAATAATACGAATGTGAAATTGCCTCGGAGTTTACATTGCCCTTTATTTCAAGAATACCATTATTTGATACAACAAGTTCTGAATTATTATCATAAAAATCTATCGTCGCCCCGTGGTAATTTGAAACAACAGCTTGTGAATTGCCATTTATATGAAACGTATTTACATTCCTTATTGCAGCACCTAAATAGTTGTCATTATCATTCGGATTACCCGTTACAGTAAGAACACTATTGTCATTAAGCTTTATATTTCTTGCAGCACAATGTTCAGCAGTGAAAGTTCCGCTTTCACACAAGATAAGTTTACCAAGCCTTATAGTTGTGCTATTCATTGATGCATTACCATTCACAGTTACGCTTTTATATGCTGATTCTTTTGTTTCCGTAACACTTACGCTGTCTTCAAAAGTTAAATACATCTCATTAAAAGAATCTATTGTTGTACAAAGCTTGTTTGTGCTGTAAAGACTGCCATCGCCAAAAAAAGTAACTGAGTTGCCGGCTCTTATTGCGGCAGTAGCTATATTAAACTTATTTTCTCCTATTAGCTTTATTCTTATAGAGTCTATTCCCTCAATATTAATGCCTATATGCTCTTTTCCCGTTCCGATTTCTACGTTATTTAAAGTAAGTATATCATCCTCAAAGGTTATGCCTTCAACAGGCTCGCCATAAAGAATATCCTGTCCGCATACAGTTATGCTGACACCATCTGAATACTGAATCCTATCGCTTGCCCAAGGTAGCTCGACCTCATAACCGTTTGATTTCACAGGCTTTGACTCTGCCTTTTCAACAGCCTGATCCCACTTGTGCTTCTGAATGAACGCTTCTGTTTCTTCCGAAATAAACTTTACATTCTCATCGGAAAAATTAACCGTACCGTCAAGGCTACTTCTTCCAAGCACAACAAGTTTTAAATTTTTCAGCTTGCCAAGAAATTCATAATAGCTGTTGTCCTGCTCCGCCTCGGGGAAAAGCCTGATACAGCTGAGATTACTGCACTTGCTGAGAAAATCAATATTTTCAAAATCACCGTCAAGGGTCACAATGCTTAATTTTTTAAGCTTTGCAACGCTTTCCGTATCTGTAAAGCTACCCTCATAGCAGGTGTGGAGCCGCAGCTCACAAAGCTTTTCAAGTTTTTCTATTCCCGCAAGAGAGGTGCTTTGATTTGTGTATATCTCAAGAGTTGTAAGGCCATTCAGCTTTTCCAGTTCTTCAAAGTCAACCACATCGCCGTCCGCTACAAGCGTAACAGAAACAGCAATTTCAGTAGAATAATATAATTCGCCATTTATCTCGATATAGTCGCTTTCATCACCTTCGTACTCCTTAACCTCAATTTTATCCTTGCCGAGATAAAGGGACTCAGGCGGATTTTCTTCATCAAAGAATGGCTCCAGATTATATTCAGCAATAAGCTCAAAGCCGGTTATATACTCCTTTACAACAGCATCTGCGTAAGTTTTCAGTTTTTCGTAAAGATTATCCTCGGTACAGCTGTCATATTCAATCGTGTACCTATCACCAATTGTCTGTATAGTCTGAAAATATAGCTTTCCGTCCTTTTCGTCATAAAATTCAAGCTGCTGACCGCCTATGTCAATACATCTCAGATTGTACCCTGTATACTCAATAGTATAAAACTTTACAGGGTAATTCCTGTCATGCCTGAATGCCGCAACAAAGTAAAATTCCCTGCCGTCCTTGTCCTTGAGATGATAAAGCTTTCTGTCGTATTCACCGAAAAAAATCTCGTCCTTGAAGCTGTCACCATACACATACATTTTCTCGTGAGAGTTACTGCTGACAGAGTAAGCCGTGCCATAACCGTTATCTTTCAGAACAAGAATTTCATAAATTCCGTCAAAGCTCATATCAATGAAAGCTTTTTTCTTGTAACACTCCGAAACAGCTTCCATAAACTGCTCCTGTGTCTGTTCGGTATAGGTTATTTCACCGTAT
>JAGBCL010000047.1 GCA_018110825.1 Oscillospiraceae bacterium | reverse complement strand
ATTGTGCTTCTTTATAAAGTCGGGTACATTAGTGATATCTGCTAGCTTTCTGTACGTCTCATAGAATCGCTCAATAACCGTCATGTCAAGATTGTTGGACTCAACATAGGTCTTTAGCATTTGTGACTTCTTGAGTGTGTCAATGAATGGTGGCAATGATGAGTACTCCTTGACCAATCCATTGTAGTCGCTTCTGGCGATGAATCGATCCTTACCTAATATGGAATTCAGACTGTCGCTAAACTTCAGTATTTGCTTATATTCATCAGGATAATTGGCCGATATTTTTGTATCAGCGGAACTATCCGAACGCATAAAGTCGAATATTCTTGACAGTAGTCCCATAGACAATTAAAGATGTGAATAGGTGGTTCAGTTTCACAAAAGTAATAAAAATCAATGGACTAACAAATTTGTGCGTGGGGAAAATGTGGGGAAAGACTTAACAAAATCGCCCTCTCAGGTACCTGAGAGGGCGATTAAAGTGATTCGGGATTACGTCGCTGCGCTCCGTTTTCCCTTCCTCCGCGGGCCATCATCGAAACTGAAGCAAATCGGCATTCTGCTGCGCAGATGCCGTTTTTTGTGCTCCGTCGTCGCTTACGAAAGCGAGCTTTCGACGGTCCTTCTGCATACAAAAAAATCGCCCAACCACAGGTTGCGCGATTTGCTTCACTTCGTGATTCGGTTGGGGTCAAAAATTTACGATAGATTCCGAGAAGTTATTTTAAATTCCTGTAAAAATATTTTATCTTGAAAAATCTTGCAAAGTTTTGAGTAATAGCGATATAAGTATGTTGCTTGTTGTCCTTGTTACATACCTTTACTGGGGTTCGAATCCGTCACTCGTAAAAATTCTGGGACCAAATTGGAGCCAATTATTTGTTTTTGGCTCCAAAAAATTCTTATATTTGCCGAAAAGAAATTTTGAACTATGAAGTTGACGTTTTTTCTCAGAATCCGCGCCAAGAAAAAGAAGCTTCAAGAGGTGCCGGTTTATGTAAGATTGAGGGATGAGGGTGTCGATATCTTACAGAAGACATTCCTGATGGTCGCCCCTGAAAAGTGGGATCCGAAGACAGAAGACCTTAAGGCCAAGGTGGTAATGCCGTTGGCTGAAAGGGAGAAATTCTCTGATCAGATTCACGATCTTCGTAAATATATACGCCAGTGTTACGATAAGGATGCCGCAAAGAATATAATCAGCAAGGACTGGCTTGTTGGGGTTCTCGCAAAATACAGTAAGCAAAAGGACGCTCCACCTCCAAAGGAAAAATCTATCAGTTTCGATGACCTTTTCACCAGATTCATGAAGGAGCATCGCATGGCCGATACCAGAAGGGATCAGCAGCTTGTGGTGAAGAAGGCTGTGATGCGCTTTGAACTCTATAAGCAGAAGTCTGCCAATAAAACCTTCCGCTTCAATGTCAAGACTGTTACCTTGGCAACAATGAACGAGCTGTGGGATTTTCTCAAGAATGAGCACATAATCAGCAAGGATTACCCTGAGTTATATACCGAGGTGAAAGGCTCACAGTCGGTGGTCTCAGAAAGAGGTCGCAACACTCTTGTCGGCTTTATGAAGCGGCTAAAGGTGTTCTTCAGTTGGTGTATTGACGAAGGCATCATCAGGGAATCTCCTCTTTCT
>JAGBCL010000046.1 GCA_018110825.1 Oscillospiraceae bacterium | reverse complement strand
TTTTTTAAAAGTTCATTGCCGCTTGTAAAACGTTCTATCTGAAATTCTGTGTCGGTTTTTATTGAAAATCTGGTAAGATAATCTGATACTATTTTAATTTGATTCAGCTCATCGTCGCAAATTGCTATTTTGTATAACATAAACACACCTCATCAATTGATATATTTAGTTTATCATATTTCTTTTATCATTACAATACCATTCATCGCTCTAAAACGACCATTCAATAATACAAATATGTTATAAATTTATAATATCATTCTAATTGTAAGCTATTATCGTCTGATAATCAATATGTTTATTTTAATGCTTATGATTTATTCCTATTAGGTCATAATATGCAAAACAGCACCTACTCTATTTGATGTAGGTGCTGTTCATATGCAACGTAAAATCGGCATTTGCTGTGTTTCATATCTTGGATGAATGGGCTTGCCGGCACAAAGAGCCTTTACCTCAGCGTAGTCGAGAGCCTGCTCGTCAATATCGGAACAGGTACGCTCCGGTGTTTTGCTCGTCATTACTTGTGAGATAAAACGTTGCTTATTCTCTAACATCTGATATAAATATGCGTCAAAAGTTTTGTCTGTTACATAACGGTAAATCTGAACTTCAGGATTTTCGTTACCCTGACGTTCAATTCTACCATTACGCTGTTCCATATCTGTCGGTCGCTTTTAAGGGAACATATAACTTCAATTAAATATTACCTACAAACTTATAAAAAATCTCGATATTCTGTACTTTTTCGCCGTCCACGATTTCCGATTCGTGAATGACGATTTTATCAATAAGCGTGTTCAGAACTGCCGATGTAAGTTCTGTAATTCCCGAATAATCTTTAATCATATTTACAAATACATCAGCATTCTCATTATGTTCCTTTGCCGTATGAAGCGACTGCTCATATTCGCAAATCATACGCTCAAGCTCAATCTGCTCGGTTTCGTATGCTGTGGAAAGCTGTTTGAAATTTCTTTCGGAAATATTCCCCGAAACCTTATCCTCATACAGAACCGCATAAAGCCTGTCCAACTCTGCAAGTCTTGTTTTCGCCATGCGGAGTTCTTTTTCTGTACGTTTGATGTTTTCCGCAGCACCTGTATCAAGCTTTGAAATAATCTCTGCAATCATCTTTTCATCATCGGAAAGAGCCTTGTCCGCCTGCTTACGAATATCTTCAAGCACAGAATCATACAAATCTCTTGCTTCAACCCAATGCTGTGTGCATTTTTTCTTTCCGTGATTGCGGTAATAGCTGCATTGGTAACCAAGCATATCAATTACATTTTCTCGATTTTTCCTGTGGGCACTGCTTAAATTTATCGAATATCCGCAGTCTGCACATCTTAAAAGTCCGCAGAAAATATTATCAAACTTTTCACGCTTTCTTTCCCGACGTCTGCTGTCGATTAATCGCTGCACAATCTCCCACTTTTCAGGTTCAATTATCGGCTCGTGCATATTCTTTACAACAAATGTACCTGCTGATGAAACACTTTTACGTTTATTGCTCTTGTGCGATATTTTCGGACGCTTCTGCCCCCTTATATGCCCCGCATAAACAGGATTTCGCAAAATATCACGAATACTGCCGTCTGTCCATTGATAAATACTTTCATCATCAGAAATATATTGTCCGTAACCGCTTGCTGTTTCCATTGCGATATATGCAGGACGTGGTATTTTCTGTTCAATAAGATAATTCCTTATCCTGCGAACACCGTATCCATCAGCAGACATCTGAAAAATCACTCTGACAATCGGTGCATAACGCTCGTCAATGATAAGATGATTTTTGTCATTGGGATCTTTCATATATCCGTATGGAGCTTTTGTTCCGATAAATTTGCCCTGCTTCTGACGGGTGACAAATGCAGATTTTATCTTTTTCGATACGTCCTGTGCGTACATATCATTCAGCAGATTACGGAACGGTGCAATATCAAGAGTTGACGAATTAAGCGTATCAACATTATCCGTTACAGCTATGTACCTGACGTTATGTTCGGGAAAGTAAACTTCCATATAGAAGCCGCTTTCAAGATGATTTCTGCCAAGACGTGATTGGTCTTTTGTAATAACACAGTTCACGTTCTTGTTTTCAATATCTTCAATCATACGTTTGAATGAAGGTCGCTCAAAATTTGTCCCGCTGAACCCATCATCAATGTAATAATCGTAAACTATGATATTATTCTCTCGACAGAACCTTGTCAGCATTTCACGCTGTGTATCAATACTTCCGCTGTCACGGTCTGTAAATCCATCGTCCTTTGAAAGTCGCAGATAAAGTGCTGCTGTATAAATTGTATTTCCATTCGACTGTTTCATTTTAAAAATTTCCTCCTTGTCCGAAACAGCCGTGATATATCTGTATCAAGTATACCACAGCTGTCCGAAACCAGTCAAGCAATTATGACGATAATTATGCTAATTTATCTGTATCCTGTGCAGGCTCTTTTATCTTTTTCTGAAGCTGCATAAGAATAATATTTTTCATAACCTTTGTATTTTTCTCTGTTCCTACATAATGAGGAGTTACAATAATTCTCGCTCTTCTTTTGTCACGCTTTGCTGTCCTTTCTTTTGCCATACATCTCACCTGCCCTTAAAAATCAATGTTGTCTGTAATCGTAAGGTCGGGATAAAGCTCCGATAAATAATTTTCCATAACATCTGAAAAATACTTCATCTGCTTCTGCATATCCTTGATGTCCTTCTGATAAATCGACTGTGTACTGTTTGCAACTTTCGCAATCTGATTAAGTTCATAGCTTATGCGGTTAAAAGACATTCGCAGATTGTTGAGCTGCACCATATCGTAGTGCTTAATTTCTCCACGAACAGCCATTTCTCTGATAAACGCTCCCGTTTTCATATGCACATATTCTGCTTTTTTGCAAACCACCGCCCATTCGCGGGGACGGAAATATACTTTTTTCTCTTTGGTATCTTTTCTCTTCGGCATAAATATCCTATCCTTTCTAAGTTAATGTACGGGGTCAAAGGGGATTTCCCCTTCCAACAGCTGACGTTGTCAGTTGTTGGGAAAAGTGGGGCAACTTTTCTGCGCTTGCTATGATAAAAGCAACTGCTTTTCTTTTGTTTCTCAATTGCTTTTCAACCCATTTAATTCAACCTTGTTTAACGCTTTCCAGCAAACAAATTACCTAACTTTTTACTCATACTTGAATTTGCATTTTCTGATAAAACCGTCAAAAGTTCTTCGAGCATATTTTTCAATTCTGCAATTTCCAACGCTTTATCCGTAAGCTCGATTACACGATTTTTCAGATTTTCTATCTCTGTGTTCTTTTCTGAAATCTCACTTTTCAGCGTTTCAATTAAAACTTCATTTTCTGAAATGATATCACCAAGCTGTCTATGCTCCACGGTTAATTTTTCGTTTTCTACCGATTTGTCTGTAAGCAGATTTTCAAGCTTTTTGTTTTTCTCTGAAAGAGTAAAATTCACATCAACAGGCTTTAACAGTTCCTGTGCAAAGCTGTCCAACATCATCTTGCCGTTCTGTTTGGAAATGTGTCCGTTCAGCCTATCGGAGTTCCTGCGGATTTTCTTGTAGACTGCTTGCTGTGATATGTTGTTTTTCTCTGCAAATGCTTTTATGGAAATTACATTATCATTCATCATTGTCACGCTCCCTCTTGTCCAGCCATTCAAAAAATTTTTCACGCTGAATAAATTTGCGATTGCCGATTTTCACAACAGGCACATCATCACGGTTAAGGATACTGTACGCCATTGTTCTCGTAAATCCCATTGCCTGAATTTCGTTTGCTGACAACATCATTGGCAGAGTATCTTTGCTGTTCATTTTGTTCACCTCCTGTGCAGCAATATTGTTCTCGGTTGCCCTTGAACTGCTCACAGTATAGCACTAAATTTTCAGAAAACTTGATTTTGACCGTATATATTTTGCACCATATATCGCAGTAGACCGTTGCGTGCAAAAATGTATAATTTAAGATAATTCCGTGTGTTATCTTTACAAATCACACTGAAAATGATAGAATAAAATATATAAATATTTTTGAGCTGAAAACATTTTATTTTGTACGAAAGGAGCGTATTTGTTATGATAAATCTGTTTGCGTCCTGTGCTGACATAGCTTCTGTGGGCATTATCGTTGATTTTTCGGCAGACATTGAAACTTATGTTGTGGGTACGCCTGACGATATTAAAAATTGGGCGTATTGCGGTTGCCCCCCAAAAGCTACTGACGGAGTTATTCTGCATAAGAACAAGGCTGGAAATTTGATAAAAGACATAAATCGGCTTATGAAGGTGAAATACGAACTTGATGAAATTGTTGATTTTCGTGATACGCTCTGCAATGCAGATATGCTTTGTGACGGTTCTTGCAATTCTGTTCTTGATGAGCTCTCACAGTTTTACGATTATTCCGAGTATGCCAACATTGTGAAAAACTATATTATTTACTTTTTGTACAGCAAGTTCAAAATGCGACAGAGGGAGTTCAATAAAAAAATCGGGTTGTCCGTAAAGGGCAACCACGACCGTGCTGAAAAATATATTGAATTGTTTAAAGCTGACAGCGAGAAAATTCTCCGCCCGTTCTTGTCTGCAAGAGCCGATAAATCATTTAATTTGACTTCCGCTGTGTAAAGTCAAACGGAGGTTTTTGATAGCAGCACATACAAACATAATGCTACTACGCTTTATGTTGCCAATAATTCATTTACCACTCTGCTTGAAATTTACGCTGACATTATTTCCGCTTCGGGCAGAATTATCTCCAACTGCGAAAACTGCGGTCAGCTTATGATTACAAGCCGTGCGAATGCTTCGCTTACTTGTGGCAGAACCACCTGCAAGAAAGAGCGACTTTACAAAGCTAATGATGATTACAAGAAACGTGCTATGAGCGATCCTATCAAAGAAGCATATCTCAATTTTGACAACAAGTGCAGAAGCTACCGCAAGAAGCTTTCGGATTATCCCGAACTTTTAGAGAAATACAACCTTGCCTTTAATGAACAGCGTGAGAAAATCCGTGCTGTCAAGCGTGGGCTTACTTCAAAGAGCAGTGTTAAGGATATTGACCGCTACACGCAGATGTGCTTTGATGCTTGTGAGGATTTACGGGAGTTGGCGAGGGAGTTGAAAAATTGCTGAAATTTATATTTTAAGACTCTCCTTCAAAACAGAAAAATATAGCAACAATTATTCTTTTAAGTGTATAAATACATATCTTCCAAAAAATAAAATGCTCAATTATAAGATTTTTTCTTTTAAGCATATCTTGTAAAAAATGCAAGTTGAAATTGCCGCAATCAATAAAAACTCTCCTGATTATTGTAAATTAAGAGAGCTTTTTATGCAATGGCTGAGATTAACCTCACGGCAAGGTAACGATCAAATCCACCAGTATCCCATAAACACAGCCTTTATCGATTAGTTTCGACAAAGGCTGTGTTTTATGGAATGATTGATTGGGTGCGATTACCCTTTATAATTAATTATACTAAATCAGTTTAAATATTAAAATCATCCACCAAGATCAACCATCCTCCTTGTTCTAAAGGATTAAAAAGCAGTATGCTACCATCATCTTCAAACAACACTTCATGAGCATTTCCTTCAATAGTATACTTTTGACATTTATATGCTCCTTTATGTTTAGGCTTAAAATTACTCCATTGATAACATAGAAAAACATTATCCTTAAAATGATCCGTTATTATTTTGAATTCTCTTTTTTCAAGTATTTGAAAAAAGTCATAATTAATGTTGCTTTGATCGCCATCCAAAGTATTAATATAAATAATATGGTCATACACTTTTTTTAAAATTGTTTCTTGTTTTCCATTTGCAGCAACTAATTGAATATACTTGTTTTCTGTGATTTCCATATAATACTCTGCATATATATCACCATTAGGATAGTATCTTCCATTTGGTAGAATGGGTTCAGTATATGTTTCATCATGTGAACAAATGCCACCATAAGATTGATTTAAATAAAGGTCTGTTTCATATGGATCATAATTACAACTGAAGTAATAGACACCTGACGCAACAATTATAACTAATAAAACACAAATAACACTCAAGAATATATTATGTCTATCAATGAATTTCATACAAATTCTCCCTGAAACTTAAATTCTCAAATCAAATTGCGATAATATAGAAATTTATAAGGAAAAGCGTTCACCTGTTTCATCCAATATTATATCTCCACCACTATATGTTGCATCAATGTATAAAGTACCGCTTCCAGTGACATTGGTATCTGAATAATACCACGAATCAATTATAAAATTGAAACTTGAATCAAGTCTATATGTATGATAGCCTGTACCGCTTATTTCAACTTCGTTACCATCCTCATCAACAGTAACAATATAAAACAAACATTTAGTATCTGTTCCAGAGTAGATATATATAAACGATTGTTGATTAACTGTGCTGTAATACGCTCCTGACGGAAGTGCTGCTCGAGGTAACACAATATTTGATTCGCTGCTTTGTGTATTAATATATTGAGCATGAATATTCAATGGGAAATTTAAAACTGCAACAAATGCAGACATCACAATTGCTGCAATTTTTCGTGAGATTTTTTTCATAGATAATTTATCCTTTCATATTTAATATTAATGATATACAAATTTTTCTGTCAAAGTAGGCACAGAGACTATCTGTGCCTACACACTAAAATTGTCTTATAAAATAATGTTAATAATTACTGATGCATTGCATTTTGTGGATTACACTCTAAAAGTTGCCATAATCTGACTTAAAGCAGCACCAAACTCAGGATTAACCGAGCCGCCCGAATAAATTCTGCCGTAGTAGTTGTTCTGCATAAAATTTAGGTGTTCAAAGGTTACCGTACTGTCAAGCATTTCATCACGGCGTTCCTGATAAAAGCCGCTTCCATCATTCAAATAATATCCATTGCCGTCAAAAATTTCACTTATCCAGTAATGAACATCTCCGCCGACCCCGCACAGCTCCATATCATATGTTGTACTGTAAAAATCACGGAATGACATTTCTCCGTCAAAACAATGCTCCTCAATAATGCTGTTTCTTACGTCATAATCGCTCATATCGCCGTACAGCATTTCCCTGCGAGCTTGCATACCTGCTTCACGGCTGCCGCAAAGCTGTTCAATTTCCGAATAGAAATTATCAACAATCTGACGATAAGGGTCTTCCTGTGCAGGGGACGGATAACTGAGCATAAAGGCGTTGAGAAAATTTTCGCCGTAACAATGCGTATACCTGTTATAAACAGTTTCATATTTTTCTGCCGCAGTCATATTCTCATACCCGCCAGCTTCTTCATCAGCCTTCATCTGTGCAAAATCCTTTGAAAAAGTAAAATCAAAACAGCTTTTCTTGTATTCCATTCCAATGTTAATCTGCCTATTCATTTTTTCAATGTTGGGGTGATTTGGATTTCCATCAAGAGCTGTGATACAGGTTGTATATTCAGGCTCTGTACGCTTTGAAAGGTCAGCAACACCGATATTCTGTACACTTGCCGAAATGCTCAACGTGTCCTTGAAACTTTTGTTATCAAAGGCGGTTTCTTCAATCTTGCGAAAGTTATTACGATAACCGATAATGTTTCCATTGCTGTCGAGTGAGCCGACGTAACCTTGAGAAATACAGTTATTAATTTTTGTAAACATATTGCCTCCGCACAATTATGCCAAAATTGGAAGTGTTATTTCACGAATTGCTGAACAAGAAGCAGAATCTGTAGGCATATAACGTATTTCTAACAATGTAGTTTCAGTCGAACTCATAAAGGAAGTTACATTTACAGCAGAATATTCTGTACTATACCAAGCTCCTCCATTAAATCTGAATACCATGTCAGGAGTAAGATTGTATAATGCTCCGTTTTCATAATAAACAGCATCAGGAGTATTGGGATTTCTTCCGTAAAGTGTAAGCACTAATGAGTTGCTTGCAGGCTCTGTTGCAGTTGCTGCATAGCGAATATAAATACGATTAAATCCACCTTCTGGGATTGCATCAATAAACGTATCAACTAAATAATATGCTGGAGAAATTGCAACATATGATGCACCATCACCAAGTGCAACCTCAATTTGCTTTTCACTTGTGTAAATTGCTAATATTTCGCTTATGCTATCATATTCAACATATGAACTTGGTCCTGCCGAACGTGTAAGTACAGGAATTTCACAATTTAATGACGGATTTCCATTGGTCGACGTCTGATATCTTATTTGGAGTGTATACTCATAATCATAAATTGGGAAATAAAGTGCCGTTCCAGTAAACGCAGTCCAATTTGAATAAGAATATGTACCGTCACCGTTATCGAATTTTGCTCTATATTCCATTGTTGTATCAACACCGGAAACATATGCGTAGTCAGAGTGCATATTGTAAGCGATATTAGGTGTTGTTGGTGCAGCTCCTGTTGGTGTTGTCCAAGTTATATTGACTGTCGCTTGTTTTGTAATCATTGGAGATACTTGGTCATAATATCCGATAAATTTTGCAACACTTGTTGTTTTGTCTGTTGGAATGGAAAAAATATAGTCAGTATATTCAGCATAAACAATATCACCTGCACTCACTGGTTGTCCAGATGAATTTAAGCTTCGCATACTAAAAATACCTGTTGGAGATTGATTGTCTAGCTTGTTATACGAAGCAGTTGATTGTCCCCATTGAAGTACTCTAAAACGAATATGACTATATTCTGTAGCATCTATGGATGCATTGATCGAAGAATAAGCAGAACCATCATCCAGCACATCATGCCATGTGTTATCAAGTTCATAACTCTGCATATCATAACCCGTATTTCCTAACCAAATTCCCGTTATACTAACAGAAGACAATGGAATAGCAGATGCTCGTGGACTTACAGCTAAAGTATTTTCTTCACTTGTTTCAGATGAATTATCTGAAACAACAAATTCTCCATGTAATATTTCGCTATTTCCTTCATTATTAAAAGAAATACTTGCATAGTCAGCCTCGTATAGCACATCTGATGCATTAGCTGTAAGCTGTGATAAATCAATAGCCTGTGTAACCGACTCACTCATAAGAGTAAGCTCTGCATTTGTTTCCATTGCTGTAACATTACTTGCCAAAAGTGACAAACTCAGTGCGATACTTGCTACAACACTAAAAATCTTTTTGAATTTCATACAATCGTCCTTTCTGATTTAAACTGTTGCTTCTGAACTTATCTTTTCTACAGTTTCATAGTTATTTCCGCTATAAACTTTAAAAACTGTTCTTACACGATAAGTTCCGCTGGTGAGATTGCTTTTACTATTGCTGATAGTCAAAGAATTACTACTTGCAGAATCGCTCCAAGTGCAGCCGCTAACGGTTGACCAAGTTGTACCACTCTTCTTTTCAAGGTATTGTGTAGCTTCTATTTTGGTTACGGAGCTATTTCCTCTTGCTGTACCTTTACAATACGCTGTACTTGAGGAAATATTGATTGTACTTGTTGCAGAAGTGGTATAAATATATCTTGGTTCTACAGCATAAGCAGTAATTCCGCAAATCAATGATAAAACTATAACAACAAGCAACAGTGCTGACAAACGCTTCTTCATAAGAAAACCTCCTTTCAGATTATTTAATGGTAATATAACCATCTACTTAAATAATCTTTAGAGGAGGTTTTAGGGGACAGAATTATATAAAAAATTTCATTATTCTACTTTATGCACAAATTCAATTAATCAAATTAATACTATTTAACTATTCTCATTGTGCATTATTACAAAAGAGTTTAGATTAAATAGTTATAATCTAATACTTACTGATAAGATATTGTTGCTGACCAATAATATGGAATTCCGCCACCTTCTGTATAAAACGGATCACCATACGAAATATCTGCATAGCCTCCAGTACCACCATTTAATGCACTATTCCATGTTCGTACATTAAATGATGTGCTGGATTGTGAATTGGGCTTATATCCAGAAATAGTTACAGTATGTCCATTTGTATATGCTGTGTTGCTTCCATTTGCAATTGGCGGATAATCCGAATCAATATTATTTTTGAGTTGTTGCCATGTTAATGCATCTGCTCTAATATATCCATAATCTATTCCATATTTCCAAAGTGCATCTTGAATCTCATATGCATTTCCCCCATCATTATAACCTTTTCCCATTCGAGTGCATACTTCAAAACCATTAGTAACAGTGGAATTCAAATAATTATTTACAGTTGCAACTGCACTTGCCCAACACATATCATAGTTATACTGTCCTTGTGGATTGTTAAGGTTCAAATACCCATAACACTTCATAGATAAAACACTATCTGCATCTGTTATAAAATTGGAAAAATCCATTAATGTGGTTGTGTTTTTAGATATTATAGACTTTTTCTCTTCAAATGTAGAATTGATAAACTCACTTTCGCTTTCTGATAACATTATGGGATAATTTTTCATATTATAATCGTTATTATAAAAATATGTCGAATCTATTTTAACTGATTCTGTTTCAAAATAAATACTGTTATTCAAGTAATATGCTACGCTGTCAGTATTGATATAATCTATTTCGTTCAAAACATCTACCATATGGTCTAATGGATTACATATGTATCGTCCATCAATACCGATCGTTTCAATAAGGTATACCACTTGATTCGTCGAACTATCAATAATAGGATAATACATAACATTGTTTTGAATTGTATGTTCATTGTGATATACAATGTATGGATCACCCAGTACCAACATATTTATATCATTAATTCTTGAAAGAAACACATCATTATCCATTTGTGAAGCAATAATATCTTCAAAACAACTTAATACATATTTATGTGATGCTTCTTTTTGGGCAGAAATATTTGACGTATTACTGTTTGTTTGAGCAAAGACTGTTGTTGAACAAACTATAAATGAACAGCATAAAAATACAGATATAAAACTTACTATTTTTTTCATAAAATTCCTCCTAAATCTAATCAAATTCAATCCAAATTAAATTCTCCTCATTTATTATTTTATTATAAGATAAACTCACACCTGTATTATTAAGTTCAGAAAAGCAATCGCCATTTACAACAAATACATCTGAACCGGTTGAAAGTGGTATCAGTGTATTATCTGAATCCAATAACGCTGTACTATAATAACCATCGGAAACAATAATATATTCTTTATCTTTATTTTTAGATAGCTTTTTTAATAATGCTGATTTTGTTCCATTCTCAGCACTATTTATGGAAATTTGTGAAATTGTTTTTTTACCATCCAAATAAAAATATATTGTACCCACCTCTTCAAGATCATGAGTAAAAATAAAACATTGTAAAGTTTTTTCAAATGTATTTGTATTCACATTGTATATTGCCGCACCACAGGCAGAAAAGTAGCATCCCTTCTCGTTATAAAGCACAGCATTAGATTCCAAGCGAGAAGGCTCATTTTTGAAATATTCAATAACAATTTTACGAAATTCTTTTTCTTGAAGTTTACTTTTTAAATCAACAATCGGAATATATACCAAATTTGATGTTCTGATTTTTTCTGCACTGCATATGTTTTTATCATCTGACACATTATCAATTTGTTGTTCTGTGTTTGGTTTACCTTGATTAGAATAATAAATTATAATGATTATTGGTATCATAATTAAAATTATTATACTCATAAATTTTATTATGTTATTTTGCCTAATTCGGTTCATATGAAGCCTCCTTAATGTATATTTTCTTAATCTGATACCAGTAAAATATTAATTCTTTTTTCATAAGAAAACCTCCTTTCAGATTATTTAATGGTAATACAACCATCTATTTGAATAATCTTTAGAGGAGGCTTTAGGGGACAGAATTATACACAAATTTTCATTATTCTACTTTATGTACAGATTCAGCTAATTCAATTAGTTGCTTTTGCCCAATATTACTTGTAATATCAAAAATATACTCTCCATTATCCCATGAAATATAATATTCATTATTACCCAAATCAACTATATACCCATCATTGTCATTTATAGAAATGTATTCTAACAAACGATTTTCGGTATTAACATCGACATCATATTGTTCTTTTACATATTGAGCAAAGAAAATATATATATCGTCTTTATAATAATCATAGCATACATACGGTGACCATTCGAAAATTTCATCTTCATACACAAGTTCATATCCATCAGGAACAATAATTGTATACACATCTTTTATTGATGTCGGTGTATTTTCAATATCATTTGATTGAACAGTTGTGTGAGTATCAAAAATCTGCATAAAAAAGTTTTTGAAAAAATCACGAACAGCACCTACGGACAATGCCATAATTGTAGCAGCCAATACCGCTGCTGTAATACATATAAACATTCTTTTTACTGTAATTTTAGATTTTGAAGCAGTTTTACTTTGTTGTATAAGCTGTTTCATTTTCTTTTCAAACCGCTTTGAAAAAACGTGGTCTGGCATATCAGGAACAGTATTTATAATACGCTCCGACAATGTTGCTTCAAAAGCTGACGGCAATTTAGGTTGCATCTTCCAAACACTCCTTAACCATTTGCTTGAATTTATTTTTAGCTCGCTGTAACCTCTTTTTAGCGTTTTCATATGTAATATCAAGACATTCAGATATATCTGTAATATTAAAGCCCATATATTGCTCCAAATACAAAATATGATAATAGTTTTCAGGAAGCTTCATTAAAATTTCTTCAACCTGTTCAATGGTCATTTCATCAATAACGGTATCTTCAACATTTGTTTCATCAACAATATCAATATTTTCAATATCTTCTGTTTTAACTTTTTTACGCTTGTTATAAATTTTTAAAGCGAGGTTCTTCACTATAATAATCAAATAAGCGTGGGTTTGGGGACAGTTCACTTCTGAAATTTTATCAAATTTCTTTATGACAATCAAAAAAGCTTCGTGTACAGCATCTTCTGCTTCGTAATTATCTTTGAGGATAGAATACGCAATTTTAAACATATCCTGCCGATAGGTTATATACAACTGTTCAAACTTGCTTTTTTCCTCAGCGGAATCAAGCAAGGTAAGATAAAATCCTAACATAAATGTCACGTCCTTAAAAATAGCATATTATAATAATATTTCAAATCCATACAAAAGTCAATAAATTCAGACTAAACGACTAAAAATTGCTTAAAAGCCATTGCAATATTGTTTTCTGCCGATTTATATGTTATAATGTAAAGAAATGCTATTATACCAAAACGAAAGCGGTGAACTTAATGAATAATCTATCAGCTGCCGAAAACAATAATCTTATGATAAACTATAAAAAATCCGACGATTTGCTTGGTGATATGCAGAACATTATTGATGTATCACAGAAAACAGCATATCAGGCTGTAAATGCCGCACTTGTTCAGCGGAACTGGCTTCTTGGCTATCGTATTTCAGAAGAAATTTTAGGCGGTGAAGAACGTGCTGAATATGGTGCTGAGGTAATTAAGCGTCTGTCAAAATCACTTACTGAGATTTACGGAAAAGGCTTCACAAAATCAAATCTTTACAGCTTTTATTCCTTTTATAAATGCTTTCCGCAAATTTTCCACTCATTGAGTGGAAAATCCTCACTACTATCGTGGACACATTACAGAACGCTTTTGCAAGTCGAGGACATCACTGCGAGAGAATGGTACACCAATGAAGCAGCAGAACAAAGCTGGAGTGTTCGTACATTACAGCGTAATATTTCATCGCAGTATTACTATCGCCTGCTGAAATCACAGCAAAAAGAATCTGTTGAAAATGAAATGAAACAGCTTACAAATTCACTTACAGACAAGCTTGAATTTATCAAAAATCCTGTTGTCGCAGAGTTTCTCGGTTTTGGAAACGATACAGCGTTTACAGAATCGGAGCTTGAAAAGAGTATTATAACGAATTTACAGAAATTCCTTATGGAACTTGGCAAGGGTTATGCTTTTGTGGCACGTCAGCAGCGTATTCAGACCGAAAAGCAGGATTATTTTATTGACCTTGTTTTTTACAACTACATTCTGAAATGCTTTGTTCTTATTGACCTTAAAACAGAGAAAATTACACATCAGGATGTAGGTCAAATGGATATGTACATCCGTATGTATGACGAGCTTAAACGAAGTGAGGGAGATAATCCTACCATCGGCATCGTGCTTTGCTCAGATACAGACGAAGATATTGCACGGTACTCTGTTCTGCACGGCAATGAACAGCTTTTTGCAAGTAAGTATAAGCTTTATCTTCCGACTGAAGAAGAACTCCGTGCTGAAATCGAAACACAGAAGGCTATGTTTTATTTACAGCAGGAAAATAATAAGGATATATAAAAAATACTACGCCCATTCTCAAAGGCAATTACAACCTTGAGAATGGGCGTTGTTTTGTTTGATATATCACGGCTGGGTTTGATTTTGATGTTCCCTGAAAGGTGTTCAACATCAGATGGTCGCATTGGAGCGTCGAGATGGTGGAGTGCTATCATTTTCTGCTGTGCGTTCATACCCGCACCGCATTTTGCGGTAGAGCCGAGAAGAACACGAACTTCACCTGCGTTCATCTGATTAAAAAGTGCCTGCTTCTGTTCGGGAGTGTCATAATCGTGGATAAAAGCAATTTCATCTTCGGGAACACCCATTACCATAAGCTTTTTCTTTATATCGTCATAAACGTTAAACTCCTTTGGCGGCATATCCTCAATAGGTGACATTCCAAGCTGTTCAAGCAGCTTTTCTGACTCATCAGTTACAAACTTGCCGTTTTCATAAATACCCGCTTCGGAAATGATTTTAGTCATATCCTCTGAAGGTCTGCGGATTACAGCAATATCACCGATTTTAAGCTTGTCATCATCTTCTGTCGCCTTGCTGTCAACATATTTACGGATTTTCTCCAAATCCATATCCTTTTTTATACCTGTCTTTTTACGGATAACGTCATAACCGAGTGGTTTTCTACTATCAGGACGGAAAATTATAAATTTATCCTGACGTGTTTCAGCCTTCGGTGTGGAAAGGTCACAGAAAATACACTGCGTACTGCGTTTGTCTGCTGTCTGCGTATAAATATCAAAGACATTCTTTACGCACAAATTCACCTTGCTGTTAGGGTCATCAGGGAGTGCAGGATTGAGCAAACGCTGGTCAAGTCCTATCTTTCTTCCGTCCGATGTGATTTTAAGCATATTATCTTCACGAGGGTCAACCGTACCTGTGCGGATTTCGGCAGCTCTCTTGCCGAGGCTCTTAATGGCTCGCCTCTGTATTTTCGACGGTTTCGCCACTACTTCCGTTACTACTGCGTCAGGCTTATCAAGGTCAAGAGTATCAGCTGTGCGAATATCCGCCGCTTCTTTAAAAATGCCCATAAGTTCGGGGAGATTAGTAAACTTCGCAAACCTTGTTTTAAGCTGATATTTACCGTCACTTTCAGGTTTAAGTTCGTATGAACACATATCATAGTGCTCCAAAATGATATGTGTTCATTTTTTTATGAGCGGCGTCTGCAAATCTCGGTGGGATTATCCGAATCCTCATTATTACCTATGAATCTGTAATAAATATCCACTTTAACAACAGCCTTGCCGTCAATGTTTACTCTTTCATGAACGTAGATTTTTTCGATAAGGGTGTGAACAAGTTCGTAATCAAGCTCTGTAATGCCAATATAGTTTTCAATCAGCTTGGCAAACTTTTCTGCATTGCTTCTGTTGCTTTCGTTCTCCTGCAAGGCGGCGGAGATTTCGTTTACCCTTGCTTTAAGTGTTGCAAGCTCGTTTTCCATATTTTCCGACATTGATGTGTATCTTTCCTTTGAAATAATACCGAAAACCATATCTTCATATATTTTCTGCAAAAGAGTATCGAGTTCACCGATTCTCTTTTTTGCTTTGTCCATTTCACGGGTAAGGGAGTTTTTCTCCTTCACCTTATCGGTTTCGGCAGTCTTGGAGAGAATATCAACATATTTATCCGCATTTTCCTCAAACAGTGATGCATGACGCTGAATATCGGAAAGCACAACATCATAAAGCTGTTCAAAAGTTATGTAGTGTGAGGAACAATATTTTTTTCCATACTTTATTGCGGTCTGGCAGCGATACATTCCCTTGGAATTTCTGTCACTAGATCTCTTTGCAAATCCGTGAACCTTTCCGCAGTCGGGACATAATACAAGTCCTCTGAAAATATTATCGGGATTTGTAACCTTGTCCCTCGTTTTTACCGAAAGTCGCTTATAAACAGTATCGTAATCCTCCTGACTTACAAGAGCTTCGTGTGTGTTCTCTGTAACTATCCAATCTTCTTCGGGACGGGTAATTCTTTTCTTGTTCTTATATGACTTGTTGGTATATCTCAGGGCAACGGTTTTTCCTGTATAAACCGGATTAAGCAGAATGCTTTTTACTGTAGCCTTAAGCCAATAATAAGGATATTTGGGATATGACGCACAATTTTCAAGACCATTTCTGATGTAGTTGTCAGCCTTTGGAATGGGAAGTTTAAGACTCCTCATTTTTGCTGCGATTTCACCGCAGCTGCATCCTTCAATAGCCATACGATACATCATCTTAACATATTCAGCACGTTCGCTTGGGATAAGCTTTGTCTTGTCATTTGGATCTTTCATATATCCGTAAGGAGCCATTCCCGTAAGACAATCACCGCGCTGAGCTTTCATTTTCATAACCGCACGGATTTTCTTGCTGCAATCCTTAGCATACCACTCATTAATGATATTCTTGAACGGAGCAAAATCATTGTCTCCCTCATCGCTGTCAACCGAGTCATTGATAGCAATAAAACGCACATCGTTATCAGGAAGAAACATTTCGGTGTAAAAGCCTGTCTGCAGATACTCTCTGCCGAAACGTGACAAATCCTTTACGATAACTGTACCTACTCTTCCGTCTTCAACTGCATCAATAAGTCGCTTGAAATCGGGACGATTGAAATTTGTGCCTGTATAACCGTCATCAATAAAAAATTCGGTATTGAAATATCCGTTTTCATTAGCATAATTCAGAAGAAGCTCCTTCTGATTCTGAATACTCATACTGTCACCGTTATACTCATCATCACGGCTGAGTCTGCAATAGAGAGCCGTTATTTTATCCTGCTGTTTTAATTTCATATTATCCTACCTTTCCAAACAGCAGATTATGACTATATACATTATACATCATAATCCGCAAGAATTCAATAGATTTGCGAAAACGTTTTCGCACAATATTTTCTGTTGTAATTTGTGTAAATTTATGCTATACTGAAATAAAAAATCGGGAAAGGGAAAATTATGCAAAGAGTAGATTTCAGTACAGTGATAAACATAATAATTGAGAACTGCCGTGAGAATATGCACACAACAAAAAACAGAGAAACTGCATATTCTCAGTTTGACCTTCTGTGCGATATTTTCTATGATTTCTATACCGAAAATGACGATGTCAGATTTGATAATTCAGCAGTCAGCCGATGGATAAAGGGCAATCGACCCATACCTGCAATCGTTGTAAATTATTATCGTAAAGAAGGTTCCGATATTATCGGTGACAGCTTTCAGGAAAACTGTCTTAAATTGGTTTTTGATAAACACAATCTATATAATGAGCTTGTAAATCTTGTGAGAAATGATTACACTCTTTCAGAAGAAAAGAAAGCTGAAATATTACCGCAGAATATATCTGAGTACACAGATTATGAAATATGCTCATTTATCGGAAACGTTATTTTTACGGCTATTGATCGCCCTTTTATCCCTGCTGATAAAGCTATGCTCCCAACCTCTGCAATAACAGCTTCCGAATACATTTTTGGTGCAGATGTTCCTGCTCCCTGTAAATATTTCTGCGGACGTGACAACGAAACAACAGAACTTCATACCGCACTGCAAAATCACAATGAAATATATGTAACAGGCTTTGCCGGAATTGGAAAAAGCGAATTTGCAAAAGCTTATGCAAAGAAATACAAGAAAGAATATAAAAATATTCTCTACTTCAATTACAGCGGAGATCTGAAAGAAATGATAGCTGATATTGAATTTGCAGGCGATAGTATTTCTGATGATGAACATACAAAATTCACAAAGCATATTCGCTTTCTGAAAAGCCTGAAAACAGATTCGCTTATTATAATCGATAACTTCAATTCTCCGAATGACAGCTTTCTCAGCACACTTTTGAATTACAGCTGTAAGATGATTTTTACAACACGCTGTAATGTTGAATACGGGCATATTTTTGAACTTGATGCTATAAAAAATCCCGATGAATTGTATCTGCTTGTAAGCAAGTATTTTACCTATGCCGATGAAAATAAGTCTACAATAATTAAGCTTATCGAAGCTGTCCATAGTCATACTTTATCCGTTGAAATGATAGGAAAGCTTCTTGAAAAAGGAATTCATACGCCCGATGAAATTCTTGAACATCTTATAATAAACAGTGCCGATCCCGAATCATCGGATAAAATAAAAATCAATAAGGACGGTGAAAACACAAGGGCTACATACTATAATCATATCCGTACTCTTTTTTCGTTATATCTGCTCAGTGAAGATTATCAGAATGTAATGAGAAATATGATTTTCTTTGATGAGATGCGTATCAGATATTTTGCAAAAATGCTTGAACTGAACGATACAAACGGAATAAATGAACTGTGCGAGCTTGGATTTATCAACAACACTCACGCCGATATTATCACACTCCACCCTATGATAAAGGACATTGTTCTGCTTGATTTAAAGCCTGATTTCAGAAACTGCAATACGCTGATAAATGCGGTAAACACCAAACTGAAAATAATCGGATATGAACTGCCCGATTCAGCTGTAATAATTTCTACGGTAAAAAATATAATGAAATTTATCGGTGAAACGGACAAAAATTCCTATCTGAATATTCTTGAAAGCGCATACGTTTTTCTCGATAATTATCATGAATATGCTTTTATGGAAATAATAATTTCCGAAACAGAAAAGCTGCTTGATGATGAATACATCGGAACACAGAATAACCGTGCGTTACTTCTGAACAACAAGGCTATGCTGCCTATGAACAGAAACGAAAAACTTACATATTCAATAAGCCTGATGAACAAAGCACTTTCTCTCTGTGATAAATCGGAAAATATAGTTTTGTTTGCGAATATCAACATGAATTTAGGTGTTCTGTACATCGAAAATAAGGAAACAGAACGTGGTCTTGGATTTATGGAAAAGGCTTGGTGTTTTATCCGATCAAGCCGTTCATATAACGACGATTTTATAACAATTTCAAGAAATTATGCGGCAGCATTAACGGAAAATTCCGACCCTCATAAAGCACTTGAAATACTCCTTGAATGTGCAGAAATTACAGATGGCTGCCGTTCAAATAACCACGCAAATATTTTTTATGACATTGCGGGAATTTATATCAGAACAGGAAAAACTGCTCTTGGAGTAAAATATTACAACAAAGCTTTTGAAGAATTAACCGCACTCGGCAGTACCGATGAGGTGCAGGCAAGAAAAGTTCTTGCGGCTGCACTACTCAACAAATTCGGTGTACAATATCCGAAGGAATGGGAAAATAACTATCTTGAATAAGTGCTGATTCTACGGTTGTTTATCTCGGCAGTCCTGAGTTTTTCAAGCTCTGCAATACGTCTTTTTTCAAGATATTCAAGCTCGGAATTTCTTGCGAAAGCAGGCTCCGGCTCACGGATATATGTACCGTTTTCCTGCGGCTCATAACCCTGATGATACATTTCTATCTGCTTTTTCAAGTGTTCCTGACGATATATTCTCTCATAATCGGATTCTAAAATATCCTCTGTTTTATGCAGATAATTTCTCATTTTATTGCATTCGCTTACTGCCTTATTCATTTCAGTAAATATTTTTTTCTTTTCAGAAATGCTGTCCTTAAGCTCACTTTTCAGCTTTGAAAGCCAATCGGGAGAATGAGTATCACGCATAATAATTCCACCATGTAAAAGCTTACCGTAAAGAATTTCAAGCCGTTTCTGCTGATGTTCACTACGGTTGGAAGTATTCAGCAGTTCAGCATATTCATCACCGTATTGATTAAGAAGTTCAAACAATTTTTCATCTCGTTCAATCTGAGAATACCTGTTATTCAACTTATTTACAGTAACTTCTGCCTTAGCTACCAACGTTTTCATATCATCAAGCAAGTGAATATGGTTACGATGAATAAATTGCAGAAGATCAGCACTTCTTTTCACTTCTGCATAGCTGTTATAATGTGTTTTGGAACGATAAATTTCAATTTGCTTTTCACGGAGCGTGACCGCAAGCTCAACCTGAATACCGAGTAATGCACTTATCTTTAATCCTGCAAATTCGTTCTGCTTGTTTATAATTCTCTGCATAAGCATTTCGGAAGAATAACCGTAACCAAGCTTGGCAAATGAACAGCCATATTTAACGTTTGCAGGCTTTGCGATCAGTCGCTTTTCGTTTGTGAAAACATATCCCTGCTCACGCATTTTTTCAATAAGAGAATCTATATCGGTAACATCGGGCGAGATAATCAGCTTGTCAATAGTATCAGCCATTTTTATTTTCCACGAACACCCCTTTTTACGTGCGTCCCATTCCTTGTAATTCAGATTACTTTTTTTCTTGGGATTTTTTATGATTTCAAGACCGTGTTCAAGACAGATTTTATCGGAAATATCCCTTGCAAGCTGATATGTTTTTCTGTCGGCAAGCCATCTGTTGCCTCTGACATCATAAGCGCAAACGGCTATATGATTGTGACAATGTCCTGTGTTTGTATGTGTTGAAATTATAATAGGGCGATCTTCACCAAACATAGCTTTCGCCCATTCAACGCCTATTTTATGTGCTGTCTCAGCCGAAACAGATTCATCAAATGACTGTATATATGAATGAATACGGACGCTTTCATTTTTTCGCTTATGGCGAATATCGAATTTATGACCTGCATATGCTTCATAAATTTCCTTGAAATCCTCATAGGCAGCGTTTAATTCGTTTGTACAGCAAATTGCGGTAGTGTACTTCAGATCCTCATTTTTGGAAGGATTCAGGATATATTTCAGATGTGCTTTTGGTGTTGTGTGAATTGCGGTATGCTTTATGTATGCCATTTATATTTCGTTGCTTTTAAGCGGAGAAATACAGCTTTTAAAATCAGCCGATATTTTCTCTATTTCTCTGCGGAGTGAATCAATATCATTTTTATACACACTTTTCTCCGAATTTGCAACTGCCGCAATCTGATTTATATTTGTTCCCACAGAACGCATAAGCTGATTAAAACGGTAAATATTTTCTGTGTCATACAGAATTATTTTACCGTTGAGAACAAGCGTTCTGATAAACTTGCTAACATTCATTCCTGCATTTTCCGCCCTCTTTTTTATAACAGACATTTCATCTGCCGTGACTCTTATTTTTATGAAATTATCTCTGTTCATAATGCTCCTTTCCGTTACCGATTTTGTGGCAACAAAATCAATGCTTGCTAAAATCATGCTATATTCTCTGCGATGAAAATACTCTGCATTTCTCATAATGCGAATATTTTTCTACCGCAGAGAATAGCTTTTTCTACTGACTTTTTCTGAATATTTTGGGGACAGCTTCATACTTTTCGGTAAGAAGTCTGTTTTCTTCTGCCAAGGTTGAAATTATTTTTTCAAGTTCAGAGATACGGCACTCAGAATTATCCGCACCCTGTTCAAGTTCGGATATTTTCTGACGGTAATTATTGCACTGAAATTCAAGCTCTTTGATTATTTTGCCTTTATCTGATAATTCATCTGTAAGCACATTAATTTCGGCGTTCAGCTTTTCATTTTCGGCAGTAATATCAGATACTCTTTTTTCTGCCCGTCGGAGATTACATTCAGCAGCATACAGCTTATCCTTCAAATCGCTGTTTTCTCTGATAACTGCTTCACATTCCTCAACCGCCTGAATGACCTTGACATTAAAAGGCGTAAGAAAATCCACTGCATAATCATCAAGGGCAAGGCTTTCGCCATTTTCTTTTATGATGTGTCCTGCAAGCTCGTTTTTTTTATGAGCGGAAATTTTCCTGTAAACTGTCTGATATTTCAGATTATATTTCCTGCAAAGCTCCTTGACTGTCATCATTTTTATTCTCCTATAAAGCTCATATCAATATCGTCGTCGGAGGATATTTTAGGTTTATCTTTTGAAATAACATTATGTGTATTATGCGATACGAATTCTGAAAATAGTCGTGTCAATTCCGTTTCAATGGTTGATCTGATTACCGAAATTATTTCACTTGTATCGGATTTTTCTGAAATACCGTTTTTAATAAATGAATACAGGATTGTTTTTATTGCACTATTTACTGTACGATATTCAGACTTATCAAGTTGCGAAAGAAAGTCCGCAACTGCTTTATCCTTCTGTTTATCCAGTGACAGTCTGAGTGTGATTCTTTTGATTTGCTTCATTATTCAGACCTCTTTTCAAGGGATTTAAGCGTCTTTAATGTAAACTTCTGATAACCCTTTGCAGCAGCGCAAATATCATCAATGAAAACAGTTTTGTCGGAATTATATCTGCTGAACTGTCTGATAAGCCGACCGCCACCGCCGCATATATACAGCTTCATAAAGTCGGGATCATACTCGCAACGGGAAAGCGCATCAAAGAGCTTTTTGCAATATTTCTTTGCTTCATCAATGAAAATCTTTCTGTATTCATCGGGAGCGTCTGTATTCCCGTTTCTGATAAACTGCTCAACAATTTCAGTATCAATTTTCTTGCCGAACCGAGCCATAACCGCTTTCTGCACAGCAATCATATACTGATTTACACCCAGCTTTTCTGTTACGCATTTATCTTCAATTACACGCTTGTTATTGATCTGAAGAATATTCGCAGTACCGTTTCCGATGTCGATAATCATATTAACACCTGTCATATTATGAAGGTGCTCCGTGACCGCCGCATATCCCTGCGGATAAACAAAACAGCCGACAATTTCAAGCACAAAATGCTTGTTATTATACTCGCAGTCGATATGAGGATTACTGAGAAAATACCCTCTTGTGCTTTCACGCTGAGCCGCAAGCATTGCAGTAGGGCAACCTACCGCAAGGTAGATATTGCCTTCATAATATCCGCAGCTGCGGCACTCGTCACAGATTGCAGCAATGGTCAACAGACGAAACTCCTCGTCGATGGTTTTATCGGGGATATATTCCTTATGACCTTCGCCGATGCGGTAATACTTATCTCCGATATGAAGAATCCTGCCCTCAAAAGCAGGCTTTGTGCTGTATTCCGTAATTCCTGTCGGAAAAGAATGCAGAGAGTTTTTGATATTTCCGTATCCTGTATCAACGGGAATAATGATAGAATTATTATATGGAATCATGCTGTTTTTTCCTCCTTTGACGTATCTTTAACCTTTGATTTTAACATTCTGATGATAAGCTCTTCTGCTGTAACAGTTGAATTTGTATCAGCAAAAGAATTTACCGTAAATGTTGTTTTACCGATAGTTATGCTGTGTTCAGTTCCGAGTGGATTGTATGTTCTTTCATTCATTTTCTGCCTCCTGTATTATTTGAAAGTTACAAGTCCGGCCGGAAATGTACTTTTTGATAAGTGACATCGTATCCGATTGATTTGACGTTCCTTATCTTGATTTCTATTCTATCACAGCTGAAATTTCTCGGTTTGACGTCTTTTTGACAGGAAATTGACGTCTGATATGCGTCATTTTTCGGATTATGACGTCATTTTACTGCATTGCAGACTGATTGACTTTGATTTTGACATCAAAATGTAAATTACGATGTCTTTTTTATATATTTATAGGCAAAATTAAAGAAGCTTCAAAGGTTTTAACAGCCTTTGAAGCTTCTTTCTTGTATATTCGGTTGTAATAACGTATTTGTGTGGGTTTCAACTTATGAGAAGATTTTTCTAAATATGAGAATAGGCGGCGTATTCATTTCGGAAGAATGTGGGTTGATTATAGCAAGCATTGATTTTGTGGGGACAAAATCGGACTACGGCAATCTAATATATATTGAATATAAATTGCATGACGGTAAATGCTCTATTTGATTTATTTAAATCAAAAGAAAGCCATTATTCTTGTACTACCTCCACTACATCATCAACAACTGTATCTTCGTCAGCGACATCTTCCATTTCATCCTCAATTACCTCACATAAAGAATCATCTTTATCAACATATTTTGTTTTAGATGCTTTTGATTTTATGTTAATTGTTTTATTTGAATACAATGACAATTTTCCTTCAAATGCTTTTCGTGCTTCTTCAGTAAAAGTAAAATCAGAGTAGATAGATGCCATCATGTCGATTTTATCAGTTGTTATCCCTGCATCTGAATAATCATCAATAGAATGTGTATAAATCCAGTTAGGACAATAAATACTTTCTCCAATCACAATAGAATATTTAGAGGCAAATGTTTTGGTTATCAATTCTTTGTCTCCGGAATAAATAAGATTCAATTGTTCATATGATATTAAATTATTATCAAGATAGTAGTTGAGAGCTGTTTCTGCTTCATCTTTTGTAATAGAAAAATCTGTTATAAATGAATAGATATTTGCATACTCGCTAATATTTGACGGAGCATAAGATACTGAGGGGAACGAATTAATCCAATTATCTACTTCAGCTTTATCCCTCAGCTTTATAAGTTCCACAGGAATACCATTTATAATTGAATTAAACGGTAAATAAAAGCCATCATTTTCGTCCCCACCTGCATCAATTCCCATCTCAAAGGGCTGAGGCATTTCCATATTGACATCTATTGTGTTTTTTATTTCGGTTGACTTTTGAGTGTTATCTGCAATATTTGACGTTGTTAAATGTGTAGTAACTTCCTCCATACTGTTGCAAGCTGTAAGTGAAGACATTGCAATTAATGCCATAGCGATGGCTATAACTGTTTTTATTCTTTTTTCCATGTTA
Organism: Oscillospiraceae bacterium; assembly: GCA_018110825.1. GTDB lineage: Bacteria > Bacillota > Clostridia > Oscillospirales > Ruminococcaceae > RGIG8773. The sequence continues at coordinate 51,859 of JAGBCL010000046.1, read as the reverse complement.
ATTCCCTCCTGTTTTAATTAATAAGTAAAGCTGATTTGTGGAAATAAAGATTCGGGATCAATAGTTGTATTGTAATTAATTGTACCACCTGAAGATTCTCCTGCAGTTCCATTAACTGTATTTACATCAATATGTAAATGAGGTCCTGTTGAAATTCCGCTATTTCCAACATAGCCTAATAATGTTGTATATGTAACGTTATCTCCTGCATTCACTTCTAGAGTGTCTTGCATATGTAAATATCGGGCTGTATAACCATTATCCCCAATTATAACTACATAATATCCTGCTGATGCTGAAAATTCAGCAACTTCAACAGTTCCTTTCTGAATAGAATAAATAGGATAACCTTCAATAGCACCAGGAGTAGTTGCAACAATATCTAACCCATAATGAGATGAGGTATAAGAAGTAGATATTTTTTTTGCCACATAAGGACTTCTAAAAGGATATGAACAACCTGTATAATATTTTCCGTTTATAGTTGCATCATAAGATGATGAATTATTTCTAACTCTGAACTTATACACCCCTTCTTCTGTAATTGTAATGGTACTCTTAGCAATTCCGCTTCCTGCAGTATTAAACAATTTAAAGGTATTCGAAGGTGTCAACAATCCAAATGACATGCTTGTATGTGATGGAGTATATGTAAAATCAAAATATACAATATCTCCAGGATATAGATATACTCCTGTACTGCTTTGCTTTGTAGAACCAGCTGGAACGCTCCATCCATTAACGCTGCGAATGACAGGAAGATCACTTGCAACTGCAGAAACAGGCAAACTATATATATTTACAATACATAGTAGACATATGATAAGTGTAGCACATAATTTCATCAACTTGTTTTCTTTTGTATTTGACATAAGCTTGATTCCTCCTCAGTATTTTTGGCATATAATATATTTTCATTAGTATGATAACACACAATCTTTAGAATTTATATCTTTTTTTACTCATACTGCTCCCACAACAAAAGCATACATCTGCTCTGAATATTCTCACTAACTGTTCCTACATCCTTATCACCGGCAAAAAACGCTGAAAGTTCATCATTAAGAATATCCTTGATATTATCATCAGATAAACGTGCTGCTGCCGAAACTGAATTTATCTGAGATAAAAGCTGTTCCCTGTTGGAAACAAGCATTGTTTCATCAATATCATAGATATTACTTTGTATTGAGAGGTTATAACAAAATTCAAGTGCTTTTACGTTTATCGGCAAACTAAAACTATGGGCAATCATTTCAGAACCATCAGGATTTGTTGTAATATATGCATCGTAAGATACGCAATACTTAACAAAATCAACAGCAGTATCTTTATTTAATGAGTTTTGGGCAACTGAGAACGTCGAACGTGGAACTGCTATGTGATAATTATTCTGTTCAGAAGGGAAACCCACAAATTTGACTTTTGCACCAATATCTCTTTCCAGATAATCCAATTGATCAAAACTTGAAAATCCTGTTGCAAGCATAAGCATATTATCATTTTTGAATTCATTATAAAGTTGTTCATTTGATAAGTTCTTAACCGAAGAATAATACTCCTTCATAAACAGGATAAATTCTTCAAACTCTTTGCTGTTAAAATTACAGGTGCGGTTTTCCAGATCAATAAACTCTGATTTAATAAAACTTACAAACCCATAGGAATCCATTGTAAAATCGAACGGAATCCAGCAACCCAAATTTGTAGATTTTTCGGTAATATGAGAGAAGGTAGTGTCTGTATCTTCACCCCATAAATCGGATTTTGCAATAGCTGATTCAACATCAAAATCATAAGGCAGCTCATATAGCTTACCATCCTGCTTCATCGCATCAATGACTGAGTTTACATATTCATCTTCATTTATGTATTGAGAAAAATCTATAAAAAAGCCTTTGCTTACTAAAGGTGAAACATCTAACGTTTTTCCAGAATAAACAATATCTATTGGTTCTCCTCCAAGAATAGCCATTGTAAGCTGCTCAGACGAAGGATATTCTTTTAAGGTGATTTGAACATCACTTTCGCTGTTGTAATTATCAATTAAAGTATAGAGAAAATCGTGAGATTCAGTTATTCTTGTAAGAATAATCTCGTTTTGCTTATTTTGATTTTCAGATAAAGTCTCTTCTCCCACTTCACAGGAAGATAAAATAAAAACAGATAATACCATACTGATTAAAATACTTTTCTTCATAACTTCACCTATAATATTCGGCAGTAACAGAAAATCTTTCCTGTTACTGCTGAATTTAAATTATATTAAATTTGATGATTAGTTCTAGTTCCAAGCACTGTGATCCTCAACATTAAACGTGGAAGAATCTATAACATCGTCACAAACCTGACATCTCTGTTTTGTTCCCTCCCTTCTTTAGTTTCACAACAACCATAAAAATTGACACAACCAAAAGAGTCATATCCATTAATATGGTATACGATGATTGTAGTTTTATCTTAATAACAGTAGATACTAATGAAAACATCAATACCAAAACCGTTCCAAGAATACGAAATTTCTTCTTTTGAGCTGTTGTTAAATGTTTATTTTCGTTTTCAATAGGAGAATAAATTATTGCACAAATAAATGAAAGCATACATATAAAATAATGTAAATCAGAGAACACTTCAATATTTATATATTTGTACGACATTAGTACACCTATAGTAACAAATCCAAAAATTAAATTACAGCTTAAATAATTTGACGCATGATATCCTCCGCATATAGAGCGGAGAATTACAAATAATACAAAAAATATAAAAGAAGGAATAATACAATTAAAAATACATCCACAAACCAATACAATAAGAAAGGTTATAACGGATGAAATCAATATCTCAAACCCGTACTGGTATACATCCTTCTGTTTATATGTTATAATTTTATTGTTTAAAAGGGTTGCAACAATTTGCGATGATAACTCAGCAATCATAATCTTTTCACCTTTTGTTTTTTGAAATTATAGCATTCAAAATCAGTTAAATCAATATTTGTGTCGTAACTGGTAATTATATGTCGTAATTGGTAAAAATGTTTATAATACTTTGTAAGTGCTATTGTTTTATTAATATAATTCTGTTATAATGTAATTAGTACAAATGGGGTGATTAAATGATTTTCGCTGTTTTGGATGACGAATTACCGGTACTCAAAAAAGTTGTTAGTACTTTAGAAGAAATTTCAGATAACAGTGCCGTTATTGAAGCTTTCAGCGACCCTTCTGTGTTATTATCAAACTTTTCTGATCAAAAGTATGATGCATGTTTTCTTGATATAGATATGCCTGCAATGAATGGATTTGAGCTTAGTAATTTATTATATGATTGCAACAGCAATGTACGTATAGTTTTTGTTACAGGAAAGGATGATCTTGTATTTCATGCTTTTCGTTACCACGCTGTAGGATTTGTTCGTAAAAGAAATCTCGAAAATGAGTTGAAATTTGCATATGAAACCTTAAAAAAAGAAATAGAGAAGGAGACAGCAACAGTATTAGTAACTGAACTGCGAAAAAACGGTGGAAAAGAATATTTGGTACTTGTTCATGACATACAATATTTGGAGAGCAATAACCATAACATTCTTATACATATGAAAGACGGAAGTATTATTACTACACGAAACACTCTTTCATTCTTTATGGATCAGTCTCAATTCAAAGATTTCATTTATATAAATTCAGGTACAATAGTCAATACAACTATTATTAAAATAGATAATGACAAAATTATACTTCCGAATGAAACAGTGCTTTACGTCAGCAGAAGAAAAATGCAATCGGTACGAGAAGCATATGCTAAAGCAAGAAGGAGGTTATTGATTTGATATATACAGTCAGTGAATATATTGCTACCGGAATAGAAAGTATCATTTTATGTGTATTTCTTATTGCTTCTTTGCAATATAAATCAATGTCAAAAATAGAAAGAATTATCGGAACTATTGGTTTTATTATTCTTATAATTACCAATGCTTTGTTTTGGGATAAAATTAATGTTCTTTTTAGCCATGAACATATATTTTCAGTATCATATACTCTGCTTCTATTCATCTTTTCCAGAGCTATGCTGAAAGGTAAATGGTGGACACAAGCAATATTATCCCTTGTGTCAATAATTACAGTTTTTTTGATTAATATAATTATTCTTTCATGTTCAAGTACGGTTTTGGATAACAGCTACTCGGAAGTTCTGCTTATGCGCAATCCAGCCAGAATTTTTTTACTATTTCTATCAAAGTTTGCTTTGGCTGCACTGCTTATGACTATGAGCAAAATAATAACTAAAAATAATTATTCACTACATATCGGGCAAAGTATCAGTGCAATCACAGTGTTCCTTCTTGCGATAATTATAGGAGTAATTATAGAAAAAATGCTTCTTGATGATGCGGTGACAAGAACATATGCTACTATAATAATTTTTTGTTTATCCGCAATAATAGTTTTGTTTATTTATATTGCAGCAGAAATTTCAAAAAAGAATATTTCAGAACAAAATCGTATAATGTTGGAAACACGTCTTCGTGATGATGAGAAAAAGCTGAAAGAAATGCTTGAATGGAATGATTCTATACGATCTCTGCGCCATGATATGAATAATCATCTTTTGATAATAAAACAATATGCTGATAACAACGATTATTTATCGATACAACAATACATTGAAAAAATGCAGAAAAGCATTGATAATGTTATTGATATAACACAAACAAGCAATCCTGCACTTGATGCAATGTTGAATGTAAAGAAAACAGTTTGTAAGAAGGAAGGTATTGATCTAAAGTGTTATCTGCAGACTGATTTGCCGGAAATTGATGATTTTCTTTTATGCATAATATTCGGAAATCTTATTGATAATGCGATTGAAGCAGAACTGAAAGAGGACACAAAAGAAATTCGCTTGTCGATTATCAGTGATGAAAAAAATATCCGATTAACTATCCAAAATAAGGTCGCTATAAAAGTATTGCCTTCTGATAATTTACCAAAAACATCAAAATCAGATGAAAAATATCATGGTATCGGGCTTAAAAATGTTTTGAGTGAGATTGAAAAAGTTAATGGAATTTTTGATTTATATGAAGATAATGGTTGGGTAATAGCTGATGTTGAATTACCTTTATAATAACATATAGTAGATAGAATAAATCCTCAGGTTCGCTCCTTTTAGGAACCTAATTCCGAGTTCTATCAAAAGTACAGGATGTCATTACGAGCAACCGTATGAATTGCTAAGCAAAGATTCATTATAATTAAGAGCTGTATGTAAAAAAATACTTGTAGCTCTTTAAAAAACAGATTCTAAATCTTGAAAGGAGAATAGATAAATATGAATATACCTTCACGTATTGACGAGCAGATCATGAATAGCGATAAAGTCATCTGTCGTCATATTGATAGTGTAGAAAAAACTTCTGTAGGAGAAATATCTCAGGATATTCTTTCTCAGCTTCGTCATTTTGTTGAACATATTATTTTAAAAATTTATGCTGACGGAAATGACATTGAAGATTCTCATGAAAATGTTAAAAAAGCAGTGAAGTACGTTAAAAGTCAGATGAAATTAAAACATATAGCACGATTTCATAGTTACTTACAGGTATCAATATCTCATCGAACTTTAGCAGAAGAAAATTCAACTCGCTTAATGCTCAAATACTATGAGTATCTTTTAAGAATAAAGAATTACCTTCATGATAATTATTCAATGGAGGTTCTTCACAATCTCGAAAAATTTCCAATTGAAGTAGACGATAATTATAAAGAATACTACGAAAAGATTGCAAGCAAAGTAGATTCTTACTGTGCTCCAATAAAAGATGGCTTTAGGTTAGACCGATTTTATATTCAATCAATCAAACCATTTTTTGTAAATAACAAAGTGTACTATGAGGTTGCATTCATACCAGCAAATGATAAAGCAAGCAAAACAGATCGAATAATTGCATTCACCGATATTGAATTATCAGATTATTATGCTGTTAAACTTGCCATAGCTAATAATTTTATCGAAATCTTTGACAAGACAATGCCTATAAGAGTTATTGTTAATTGGGAAGTAAACATTCGTCCATGTGAATATGATAATTTTGCAAAGATTATATACAAGAATGCGCCAAAACTTTCAAGAACTGAACAGCAAAACTTATCTCAATACTTGACCAAAACAGGTGGGAACTTATCTGAAATACTTGATATATCAGATGATGACTTTATTAGTTTGCGCAGTCAGATTGTCCCAAATTCAAAATCAAATTTTTTCTTTGATATTCTTAATTTTTGTAGAGATCTTGTAAAGAATGAACGTCCTGGTGCTAATGTACTTAGATATTTATTATTCCACATGACAAATAGAATAATTAAGGCACAATACAAGGAACATTGGAAATGGGATTATCAAAGAAATTGTAAAGAATATATAGGTGGCAATTTTAAGCTCTCTGATCTTTATTTAGATTATAAATGCATTCCTTTTGATGAAATGCCGTTTTGTTCTTCTCTAAAAAAACATGTGCCAAGCATTTCTGATATATTTGATTGTTTCGACGTATCCAGACGTGAACATGAGGTTTTAGCTTGGATTATCAGAAATAATACTGAACAAAAAGGAATCTTGTTTACACCTTTGGAGAGAAATGAAGATAGTGTCGTCCATAAATATAAATACTTTGATGATATCGAAGAGCTTGTAAGAATCTATAATAGCAAACTATATGGCAACGAAACACAGCAGGCACGCAAGCTGATAATCAAAAATGATTATATCTTTATAGAAAGCTATAAAGATGACACTGTCTCTATAATTGAAATTATAAAGAATTTGACTGTTAGTGGAATAGAAAATTATTCAAACACAGTGAAGCACTGGGTAGAGACTCAAGATCATACGGATGTTTCTGACGAGAAAAAAATTGCTTTGATAAAAATGTTTGATAACTCCAAGGTTGCACTAATCTACGGTGCAGCAGGAACTGGAAAGACAACTTTGATTAATTATATATCAACGTTTTTTAAGGATTACTCACGGTTATATTTAGCTCATACGAATCCAGCAGTAAATAATCTTAAAAGAAAAATATCTGCATCATCAAAATGCGATTTTATGACTATCACCAAATTCAATAATCCATATGCTAAAGATATAAAAAGAGATTATGACATTCTTATAATTGATGAGTGTAGTACAGTTAATAATCAGGACATGAGAGAATTATTGCGTCTTGCAAAATACAAACTTTTGGTATTGGTAGGCGATATATATCAAATAGAGGCTATTGAATTTGGTAATTGGTTTAACGCTGTACGATTCTTTATTCCCGAAACATCTGTATGTGAGTTGACTGTGCCATTTAGAACGGAAAGTAAACAACTGTTAGGCCTATGGGAGAACGTCAGAAAAATGAAAGGGGATTTAAATGATAGTGATGTTCTTGATAGATTACAAGCAGGTGAATTCTCAGCAAATCTGGATACTTCAATTTTTACGCCTGCTGCCGATAACGAAATTATTCTCTGTCTGAATTATGGCGGTTTATATGGAATAAATAACATTAATCATTTCATGCAAGAAAACAATAGTGGCAAAGAAATATACCGTGGTATACAAAGGTATAAAGTTGGTGACCCTATATTGTTTAATGATTCAGCAGATTTATTCTTCAGCAATAATTCAGATGAAGTTCCGATTATCCATAATAATATGAAAGCCAAGATAGTAGATTTCAGAGTTTTAAATGATGGACAAGCAAATGAATCAATCCAATTTGATATAGAACTTGATAAACCCCTCATTGAATTAAATATGGAGAAGCGTAACTTTATAATCATTGGAACAAATAGTGAAGGAAATTCTATTATTCGATTTGAAGTATACAAAAACCAAAGTACTGATGAAGATGACGATGAAACTTCCAAAACAACCATTCCTTTTCAGATTGCTTATGCTGTTTCAATTCATAAAGCACAAGGATTGGAATATGATTCTGTTAAAATTGTTATAACTGATGAGATAGATGAAATGATCACTCACAGTATTTTTTATACAGCAATTACTCGTGCTAAGAAAAGATTAAAAATATATTGGTCGAAATCCGTTGAACAGAAGATACTTGGAAGAATCAAACCCATTGATAACCGTCAGGACATAGCATTGTTAAAAAATGAGATAGGATGATTATAAAAAGAGCGAGCTGCCATTTTATGAACTGACAACTCGCTCTTATAATTATTTGTCCTCATCCGAATATTATCAAAGCATATTCATCATATGAAGAGTAAAGCATCCTCCTGACAATATACCGATAACATTTCACAGTACGAAATTTTGAATGGTTCGTCATAATCTGCTGTAATTTATGTGGTGCACAATAAATTGTAATCATAATCTGTCTTTACCTCACCGAAATCGGCTGCCCATTCATCAAAATGGTTAATACCCAGGTCCTTGAGCATACCTGCCTGAAGATAACGCATAAGGGTGTACAGCTCTGTCATTGAGTTACTAACAGGTGTGCCACTGGCAAATGTCAAACCACGTCCGCCCGTAAGCTCATCAAGGTATTTAGATTTCATCAGCAGATTAAATGCTCTTGCCGAACCGCCTGTTCCAAGTCCTGAAACATTGTGCATTTTTGTTGCTGTTGCAAGGTTCTTGTACATATGGCTTTCGTCCACGAAAACCTTGTCAAAGCCAAGCTGTTCAAAGTCAATAAAACCGTCCTTAACCTGTGCGTCATTAAGCTTCTCCAGCTTATCCTCATAGTTTGCAATGGATTTTTCAATCTGCTTTACAGTAAAGCTCTTTTTGCCGTCATTTTCGGCAGCAGCCATTTCAAGTTCATAACGGAGTTTTTCAACTTCTGCCATAAGATATGACTTTTCACGTTCGGGAGAAAGTCCCATACGGTCAAACTGGCTGTGTCCTACGATAACTGCATCCCAATCATTTGCAGCGATTTTACCGAAAAGCTGTAATCTGTTTGGCTTTTCAAAGTCTTTCAGTGTTGCAACAAGAATTTTAGCGTTAGGATAAAGTTTTCGGAAGTCATTACCCATCTGCTCCGTAAGAGAATTTGGTACTGCGAACAGGCACTTATTATGTAATCCCAAGCGTTTGCCTTCCATTGCAATAGCAATCATTTCAAAGGTCTTGCCCGCACCAACGGCGTGTGCAAGCAGACAGTTACCGCCGTACAAACCTCTTGCGACTGCGTTCTTTTGGTGATCTTTAAGAGTAATTTCGGTGTTCATACCCGTAAAATGAAGATGTGAACCATCATACTCTCTGTGTCTGATTGAGTTATATACCTCGTTGTATTTCTGCACCAGTGCTTCACGGCGTTCGGGATCCTGGAATATCCAGTCCTCAAACTCTGATTTAATGATATTTGCACATCTGCGTACAGCCTTTGTTTCCTCATCATTTACCACAAGAACGTACTTACCGTTAGCGTCACGAACATCATTGCCGTACTCGTCCTTAACTCTGTCCTTAACCTGCAAATCTCCATTATTCAGAATTGCTTCAAGGATTTCGTATGCGTTCTTACGGCTTGTTCCGTATGTCTGAGAAGCATAATAGTTAGTTTTTGCTCTGCCCTTTACATTTTCAATCTTCCAAGTACCAGCAACTGCACTATACTGAACACTCATTTTATATTTTGTATCATAATCAGGTTTGAATTTCTCGATAATAAAGTCTGCGATATATTTCGGATCTACCCAATGAGCACCCAGCTTAACGGAAATGTCCTTCGCTTCCACTCTTGGCGGCATAGCGTTCTCAAGAGCTGTTCTGTTTTCGGAAATGTCCATATCTTCAGGGGCATTTTCAAGTTCGTGAAGCTTTTTGCGGATATTTCCTGTCAGATATTCATCCGCTGTCACATACTTTTCCTTCTCCTGCGGAAGTCTGTAAATCTGTCCTTTCAGTTCTGAAACAAGGGTTTCCTTGCTCATACCGCAAAGCTCGGTCATATATTCAAAATCAACCTTTGCTTTTTCTGCAACGGATAAAATCAAGGCTTCCTGTGCTGTTTCAACGTGTGTTGCAAGAAGTTTTGGCTTTACTGTGTTTTGTGTGAAAATCTCTGACTTTCCTGTTACCTGTCCCTTTTCGTCTTTGATTTCAAGTGCGGATACAATGTTGTAACCATCATCGCCCTGCATAGCCTTTGCGTTTTTACGATCACTCACATTACCGTATTTTGCAACAAAGCTGTCATAACGCTCATTCAGTTTTTTTCTGCTCTCGGCAATATCTCCGTCAAGCGTACCATCTGAATTTTCAAGCTGTAAATCAAGCAGCTCACGAACATTGTCACGGAGTTCAATCAAACCTACTGCACGGTTAAGTGTATCCTTTGGCACTTCAACCTTACGCATAGTATCCTCGGCTTCTCTGTAATAAAGATTGCCGTCAACTGCATAAAAGCTGTACTTTCGGGAATTTGCAGGTGCGGGAATTTCGTCAATATCCTTGTTTTCTTCAAGTTCCCCTACAACATAATTACCCTTAATATTTTTTACCGCTTCTGCAAGCTGCTGTTTAAGGTCTGCTCCCTCGACAGGTAACACCTGTGTGTTTTCTGTCGGTCCGTAAATATGCTTTGCTTCTGCAATTTTACCCAGCACCATTTCTGGATGCTGAACGAAATAGTTATTTACGGAAAATCCGTCTGCTGTTTCTGACTTATTCAGCCATTCCACCTCATCGGGATTGATTTCAATAGGACGGTCACGCTTCTGTAAGAAAATGATGTCGGAAGTAACCTCTGTACCTGCGTTAGCCTTGAAAGCATTATTCGGAAGTCTGATTGCTCCTAACAGCTCTGCTCTCTGTGCAAGATATTTTCTGATTTCGGGATTTTCCTTATCCAAAGTACCCTTTGAGGTTACAAATGCAACAATACCGCCCGGACGTACTTTATCAAGCATTTTCACTGCAAAATAATCGTGAATAAGTAAGTGCATATCGTTATATTTTCTGTCATTTACTTTATAGTCACCGAACGGAACATTACCAACAGCTATGTCAAAGCTGTTGTCTGCAAATGTTGTCTGCTCAAAGCCTTTAATCTGAATATCCGCTGTCTGATAAAGCTGCTGTGCGATACGTCCCGTAAGGCTGTCAAGCTCTACGCCGTAAATCTTGCTGTTTCGCATTTCTTCGGGGAGTGTTCCGAAAAAGTTACCGATACCTATTGCAGGCTCAAGGATTTTTCCACTTTCAAATCCGAGATTTTTAAGTCCCTCATAGATTGCGGAGGTTATGACGGGAGATGTGAAATGTGCGTTCATTGTCGAATGTCTTGCGGCTGAATATTCTTCGGGAGAAAGCAGTTCCTTTAACTCCGCATATTCTTCCTTCCACTTTTCATTGCTCATATCAAAAGCCTGTGGAATAGCTCCCCAGCCTGTGTACTTGGATAAAATCTGCTGTTCTTCAGCTGTGGCTGTACGGTTTTCCGCTTCAATCTGTTTCAGCGTTTTTATTGCTTCAACATTATCAGCGTATCTTGCCTTTGCTCCGCCCGGAACACCGAAATTATCATCTGTAATAACATAATTCGTACCTGTCGGAACTTCGGGAACATTCTGTTTTTCTACATTCTTTACATTTCCCTGCACTACAACCAGGCTGTCACTTGTAATAAGGTCAGTTTCGGGAACTGTAATCGTTCTGCCAAAGAATGAATCTGCTTCCTGCAAGGTTACTCTGCCGTTACTAACATCAATTACGTTAAAAAGCTGTTCCTCGTACTCAATAACATCATTTATTCTCGGCTCATAAATTTCTGTCTGCTGTGCAAGACGTTCTTCCTTTTCAGGATTACCGAGATAAACACCATTGTTCGCAAGCTCATATCTGTCAATATTGCTTGTCACCTGATATGTACGGAATGAGGATTGCTCAAAATATGAAACACCAACGTCATTCGGATATACACCAAGCATAGATGTTACAGTGTACTCACGGTCTTTGTAAAGGAACTTATCCCCTACCTCAACCTCATCGCCTGACTTTCTCTGTGGTGCAGTTTCGTTCTGCTGTTCCTGTTCAGCCTTTTCTTTTGCTTCAAGGAGTTTCTTGGTGTAGATAAGCTCTCTTGTGCCGTCCTTATGATTGATATATACCTTGTTACGCTCGTCAAGAGCTTCTTCAACGCTTGCGAGTACATCGGAAAGCGTTACATCTGCATATCTCTCCAACTCTCCGTTTATATATATCGTTTTATAAAGGACATCTGCATAATCATAACTTGTGGTTACATAATTAACACCGTAATTGTCTTTGCGTTCGTGTCCGTCGCTGTCTATACCGCCGATGTATGTAAGCTCCTCGCTTTCAATATCGACTCCCACAATGCTGTTAAAATCAATTTCAAGACCATACTTTTCGATTACACCTATTGTAACGGCAGGCTCGGCATTAACCTTTTCCGTTTCTTCCTCGGCAGGCTGTTCAATAGTCTGCGTTGAACGGTTAAGGAACATATCTGTAATATCCTTGTAGCCTACGCTGTCGCAATAATATGCGTGTTTACCGTTTTCATCATCAATAACCACAACATCAGAAACGCTTAATGAGTGTCCCTCAAAATCCTTTGGCTGCTCAATATTGAACACTGTGAATATTCCCTCCAGCTTATTTGCATAAGGAATATCATCAAGATTACCGCTGTACACCTTTTCGTAATTCTTCGGATCAGGCTTCTGTCCTGCTTTTTCAAGCTGTGCATAACGCAGAAATCGCAAATCGTGATACTGTTCACCACGGGGAATCTGATAGATTTCATAAGTATTTTTCTTTGCTTCGATTACTGCCTGCGGCATTTCGTACTCAATGCCGTATTCGTCAAGGATTTTCATAGCGTTATCCATAACGTGCTTGTCATAGCTGTCAGCGTAATTTCCACGGGAAATATCTCTTTTGGCATCTCTGATACGGTTTTCAATGTCCTTTGGGGAAATATATACGTCTGCTTCAACAAGTCTGTCAATACGCTTTACAACCTCTCCCCACTTCATTTCAGCTTTGCATTTATTAGCCTCTCTGCCTTTTGTAAGGTCTATGCCCTTGCTGTCGTGATTGGAAGAATACCAGCTTCTGCCTACTCCGCCTGTGCCATACTCGTTTTTAAGGAAATCTGCTTTTTCTTTTGCGTTATGGTCCTGATTGAAAAATCCCTGTATTCTGAATTTGCCGCCGACAACTCCGCTTCCGCTTAAAAGAAGCCAGTCCTTTTCATCTTCTGTAATAAAATGCTTTGGCTCAAATGCAAAATCAACATTCGTTTTAAATTCGGGATACTCAAACTTTACCTTGCCTCGGTTATACTCTGCTCTCAAATCGTTTATTCTTTCAAGCAGTTCGGCAGGCTTATGGTAATGAAAACGCATAACTTCGGGATTTTTTTCGTACATTTCAATAAAGCTTGAAAGTCCCTCTGCGATTTCATCAAGCGGTGCGATTTCGTGCAGTGCTTCTGCAATTTTGTCAGTAGCTTCGTAATAGCCACCGTCAAAAAAGTAGTCGGGAATAAAGAACGGTCTGATATTGCTGTCCTGTCGGAGATAACCAAGCTTATTGGCAATATCCTTTATATCATTATTTCTTGCGTTGTCGATGATTTCCTGTGAACAGTAATTACCCTTTTCAAGCATTACCTTAATACGATTGGCAGCTTCTTCCCAAGAAATATGTGCTTTACTTCCGCTTGGGTAAGCTGTTTCGCCTACTGCAACAGTAATGCCCTTTTCGTTAAACCACGCAGACACATTGAACTCTGAATACTCGTTGATGATATATCCTCTGCCGTCCTCACCGAACTCCTTTTTAAGAAATTCAGCATTTTCTTCAACAGACTTATTCTTCTGGAACTGACGGACAATGCGTTCAAGGCTGTACGGCTCGTTACTGCCACAACGAAGAATATGGTCAATCATATTCATTGTCGGTGCGGTATTTGATGTAAAGCCTTTTCTTACGGGAGCGTCAGCGTAATTATCCTTTACTGTTTCGGATTCTGCTGTAACAGTGTTTTCGGGTATGCTTTGTTCCTGCTCTCTTACTCTGTCGATTTCTTTTCTTACAGTGTTTGCAAAAAGGTCAATAAGTCCGGGGTGAGAAGTGAGCTGATACTGATTAGCCATCTGACGTGCGTCGGAGGACAGCTCTGCAAACAGTTCCTTGCCCCATTCCACATTGTCTTTGGTAATTCGTATATCCCATTCGTTATGATAAACTCTTGCCGCTACAACGTGTGCGATACGCTCAAAAGTATAATTCTGCATTACGCTTTCAAGTGCAGCACTGCTGTTAAGTCTGTTATCACTGTAATGTTCGTTTATAGCCTTGTCGATTGCTTCCCTGCAAGCACGGTTTTCTTTGAGATTGGCAATATATACGTCCATTTCGTTCGCCGCTTTTGCTGCGTTGTAATCCTTTGTATAAAGGGGCATTTTTTCAGGCTCGATAAAGGTATCAGGCTTAATATCTGCCTTTACTGCGGCTTCAACATTCTTGCTCTGTTCCTCATACTGCTTATGCTTGTATTCTTTGAGCAAACGTCCTGCTGTTGCTCTGTTCGTTGTGTAATTAAGCTGTGACAGTAATTCTTCATTCATTTCCTCAACGGAATTGTACTGCTCTGTCAGCGTTACATCACCATTGATTTTATATGTAACAGCAAAGGCTTCAAGGTCAACGTCCATATTAAAAACATTTTCCTCAAGTACATCAATAACGAAATGATCGATTGGGATATTCTTCATATCCTCAAAATCTTCGTTCTTATCATAAATTTTACCGACATACTCGCTGATATATTTCTTTGCCTGTTCAACAGGTGAAAGCTCGGCTTCTTTTTCAAGCATTTCTTCAAGGAGAGAATTACCCTCACTGACAAAATAGTCAAATTCGAGGTTTTCAAGCTCCCTTTCAATAAGCTCATCAAGGAAATCGTATTTGTCTGTACGCATAAGATTTCCACTGATATAATAATTGATTGCAAAGTTTTTGAGGTCTGCTTCAACCTGGAATGGATATTCTGCGTTATCGCCCAGCTCCGTATAACCAAGGCTGACGTGTTCAAGATTTTCATCAGACACAACGGACGCTTCAATATCAAATTCCTTTGATACATAATCGTTTATGTAAGCGATTGCCTTGTCAAGCTCTGACGGCTCATCTTCTTCAATATCATAGTCAATTTCAGGCTCAATATCATAACTCTGCACATCAAGGGAATCAGCAATTTCAAGAACATCGTCAAGGTGCTGCTGTACATACGCTGCCTGTTCTTCAGACATATCCTGACTTTCAATATCACCATTGCCCACGATATAGAAGTCAACTCTTACAGTAACATTATCTACATCGTGGCTGTCAATGAAATTGATGTATTCGTCAGTTTCAGTTACCCTGTCACTGTCGGCAAAACCGCCCATTACAAATTCTTCTTCACCGTCAATGGAAACAACAGAAAAAGTGAGTTTATTGTTTTCAAGGTCAAGCCGTTCAGCAATTTCTGCACGTCTGTTTTCTTTGCGGATTTCATCAAAGGAATAGGTTTCGGCAATGTCGTTGTTATATACCCTCATTTCCTGATTATCAACATTTACCTCAACTGCAAGTCCGTTATCTGACTGTGAGATTTCAGCAAAGGTTATACCGCTTATTCTGCTGCCGTGTTCAATGCAGTACAGAAACGGCTTTTCAGCTGATACACATTCTCTTTTCAGACGTTCAACTGTCATTTCATCGTTACGGAAAAACGCTGTTTCGCCGTACTGTTCAACCATAAACACAAACTGCTGCTTCTGTTCTTCCTGCTGCTTGCTTTCGTGTTCCCTTGTTTCAAACGCAGTTCTTACATTTGCTTCAATATCTGAAATAAAAATCTCAAATGAAGGGAATTCTGCACTTTCATAATATCCGCCGCAGTGGATATATTCCTCGGCTTCATTGTCATAAATATCATAATCCAATGCCCACTCATCACCAAGCTCACGGATATTAAGTTCAAGCTGATAGTTATACAGTTCCTTGTCAACAAAAAGGAAAGCATAGTCAGTGCCGCTGATATGATTTTTCACATTGGATACCAGTTCGTCATATTTCTGCTTATCAAAACCGTTCCAGTTAATATAACCGTATTCAACGTTATTAACGGGTGCTTCTTCAATAACAGGTGCGGCAGGCTGTTCACGTCCAAGCGAAATAAGGATACGGTCTGCTGTTTCTTCAAGTGCAATTCCTACATCTTCAAGTCCGTTAAGCTCGCCGTTTTTTACCCACTGCTCATAAATTTCATCAAGCGGATATTTTCTTGACAGTAAAGCTTCATACTGCTCATCGGTCAGCTCAGGTGTGAATTCTTTAAGGTAAAGCCTTATCCTGTCCTTATCAACAATTGCAGCAGCTGACTGAATAAGCACATCTGCACTTTCCTGTCTGATTTCGGATATAAAGGTGTTGTATTCTTCATTTACTCTTTCAAAAAGCTGTTCCTGATAGCTTAATTCCTCATCAGGCTGTGTGACAGGAGCTTCTTCAGTTACTTCTTTCTGTTCCTCTGTCTTGAAAAGAGAAACAAGCTTAACATTTGCAAGTGCTCTTTCACGCTGGGCAACAACAAGTGTATCGCTCACCACATTAAGGAGATAATCCTCAACATTCTGTGCCAGACCGTGTGTAAGGGAATACATAGTATTCTGATAGCTGTTGTATTCCTTTTTCCAATTCTGCCACTCATAATCCTCATAGTTTTCGTCAAGATAAAGATAATACGGCTCTCCTGCTACGGGTGTTCCGTTATAGCTTTCGCTAATCTCAAAAACTGTTGTTGCAATACTGTCCGCATTATGATAGGTTGAAACATCTTCCTTTACTGCGGATACAATATTCTCCTTCTCTACCATTGCAGCATATATCTGACGGTTACGCTCATATTCTCCCTCAATAAACGGAGGAAGCTTCTCCCCGTTCATATACACATCAAAGTCATAAGTCCACATTTCTTGTGCATCTTCATCGGGAATTATCATCTGATTTTCGGGTACGGAAATTCTTTCAAGGTAATCGGAAAAACCGTTATGAACATCGTCCATTACAAGATTTCTTTCGCCGTCAACAATAAGGCAAGCAGCTTCATCGCCGTAATATTCACTTTCAAGCAGGAATAAATCCTTACCCTTGATATGCTCCGCTTCGATAACATACCAGGTGCCTGTATATCCCTCAATCTCAATATTATCGCTGTTAAGATCAAGCACGTCTTTTGATTTATTTGTCTGCTTATCCTTTACAACAGAAGGACAGTTTTCTTCCAGGAGAGTAATAAAAGCAGTTACTTCCTCCACATAAATGCTTTCTGCACCGATACCGTAAAATTCTGCTGTGTTTTCGGGGCGATTGATGTAGTCATTGGCGTAATCTTCAAAGTATGCTGTACTTGTATCAATTGCGTTTTCACGACAGTTTTCAAAGATATAGTTTATAAATGCTGTGTTACCCTCGGCTTCATTTTCAGATTCTTCCCTTGCCTTATATGCAGCGTAAATATCACTTTCAGAGATGTACTTTTCTATAAAAGCACCGTCACCATTATCTGCGTCAGGGTTGAAATATACCCAATAGAAGCTGTTGTCCTTTTCGTTATAACGAATATGGTCGGGGTAAAGTCCGTTCTGCATAGGGAAATATGAAATACGCTCTGCATTTTCTTCTGAAATACTCTTGTTTTCCCTGTTCTCGTCAATGGTTCTCCACTCAGCAATTTCTTCGGGAGGGTTTGTAAATGGGATTTCATTCTTGTAACCGTAGTTTACTGCATCGGTAACGCTGGAGAAGGTAACAATTTCACCATCTTCCTTTAAATACGGAACTTTTACATTACCTGTTGTAAGGTCATAAGCGGAAATGAAATACACATCATTGTATGCGTCAGAAGCAAGGTCAATTTTGTATGCTGTTGGGTGAAAGAACTCCGATTCTGTATCATAGAACATATCACGCACCATATCCAGACCGTCAAATCCTTCGATAGCACCTGTTGCTTTGTTTTTAAAATGAACAAAGTCATCAAAACCGTTAATATTTACACGCTCAAAGCCTGCCGCTTCAAGTTCTGTGAGCAGATCCATATTCTTTATATTCTCTGCAATTCTTCTTACTGCAACAGCGTTCTTATCTCCGCTTACGGTAATGGTAGCCTTATCACCTACAATACGTCCCGAAAAGCGACTATTGTTGTCACCTGACAGCACTGCTGCAACTTTTAATGCGGTTTCACTGTCCATATTGATATATCTTTTATCGGAAATATATTTGTATTCCGTATTACCGATAATTTTAAGCTCGGCAGACTTTTTCTGTGTGAACTCTGCTGCAATAGCTGAAGCTCTCTCACGGTCTGCAATATGAACGGTAACAACATTCTTGTAATTGCTTATTGTAGCAGAAAAAACAATACCCTCGCTGTTGAGTCTGTCAATTACGTCATTGATATTATTTCCGCTGAGGTTTATATAATGGCGTTCCTGGGGCGGAATAGCCTTGTAAAAATCTTTATTGATATATTCGGTCATTTGTATTTCCTCCCTTTATGACATAAGGATGATAGTTTCAGCACGGACAATTATTCTGCATCTTACAAATCCGTTTTCAATGATTTTGGCTGTTGCTCTTGTACCCGAAACGATAACCTTATCACCGCTTCTGTACCTCTTTTCAAGTCCTGTGCCGTTATTGACAATTACCTTAACAGGCTCATCTGAATTATGCGGCATTACGAAAAAAGTATATTCGTTATTGCGTTCAGTAACAGGAGCTTCGCTTACTCTGCCCTGAATATGTATTTTATCGGTCATTTATATCATCCTTTCTTATTCTTAAATCAAGAAGCTCTGCCGCTTCGTAAATTGTCATCTTGCCTGTAACCGCCGTAATAAAAGCTATAATTTCATCATAAGTAAGCTTTCTTTCGGAACACACATTATCAAGCCGTCTTACTTCCTCATCGTGTAAAATCTTCTCACATTTGGCTATCTCATTTTTCAGGTCTTTCGCTTTCTTTTCTGCTGCAGTCTGGGTTTCAACAGCCTTACCCAGCTTTTCACGGAGAGCGTTCAGCTTTTCGGCAACCTTATCACTCTTGCTGATAGGTTTCTTTTCTTCCGTCTGCTGAACTACCGCTGTTTCATTTTTTATATATTCAGCGTTCATTTTCCTTTGCTCCTTTTTATCATTAGAATATTTGCGATCTGTGCTTCAATGCTTGAAATATCTGAGTTTATAACATCAAGTTCAAGCTGCTTTTCCTGCCTTAGCTTCACAAACTTTGCTTTTCTTTCGCCAAGCTCACTTATCTGCTTAACGGCGGAAATGTTCCGCTTTAACGGGTTTATTCCTGTGCGTTCCATTCCGCACCTCTCTTTCATTTGACATAACCTTTCTGCTCCACTGCACCATATCTCCGACGGCTGTGTAAAATTCACGTTTCGGGAAACGCATTTGCAACAGCTCATTAAAATCCTTAACTCCGTTCTTTATACAATCTGTTACAACCAAACATCTGTTGCCAAATCTTTTACGAAAGTCATATCCTGCACTGTCATTGTCAACGCAAAGAATAACGGTCAGATTTTTATTCAGCAAATCTTCTACAACAGTAGGTTTCAATCCTGCCATTGCAACGAATTTACAGTTATTTTCTTTAGGATACAGCTGCATAAAGCTCATAAGGTCTATGGAGCTTTCAAACACATACGCTTTATCGGGTATCCCTCTGTCATATTGAAAATATGAGTCGGTTGTACCCTGCGACACTCCTTTATAGTTTTTCAGCTTTTTTCTTACGGTCTGCTGTATTTCGGGTGTTTCATACCTGTTATCAGATACAAGGGATATGAGGTCTAATATTATTCTGAAATTCTCACTATCGGAAATAATGTTGGCTTCATTGGGATACACATATCCCGCAAAGTTCAGACTTGTATCTGAAAATACCCTTTCCAGCATTTCCGCTTCGTATGGCTCTACTGATAAAATCCGCTTTTCCTCAATATCCGTATATTTTGTATTGCCGACAGCATACTTTTTTCTTCCCGTTCCGTGTACCTCCGCACCGCAGGGAGCATTGTCCCTGCGATGAAGAAATACAGCATTACCCTTATCGTCCTGATACAGAAGTCCCGTCTTAACAAGCTCGTCAATAACAGCAGGTGATATATTTCGTTCCTTCATCAGATACGCATATATCCGTCTGTTATCTTCAACCTTTGTCGG
Source organism: Oscillospiraceae bacterium (assembly GCA_018110825.1). GTDB lineage: Bacteria > Bacillota > Clostridia > Oscillospirales > Ruminococcaceae > RGIG8773. Next base: position 31,561 of record JAGBCL010000046.1, on the reverse strand, counting down.
AATGACAAGAGGTTTCTTTTCCTCGACAGGCTTGGGAGCGTAAATATTTTTTCTTCCGACAGCATAATCTTTGCTTGGATTTTCTCCGTTGAGAGCTTCATTTACGGCTTCGGGAAATGTCATATCAAAAGCGTTCATCAGGCAATGCACAAGTCCTATGCCGCCGACGTGACGGGAATGTATGTAATATTCCTGTGTGCTGTCCTTGACTTTTAAACCGCCGAATCCGTGAATATGGGTTTCTCTGCCCTCACGCTCACAGGAATAGCCTTTCATTCTGAAATATTCCGTTATCCCTTGTGCATTTGCTCTTTCTATCTGCTCATCGGAATAAAACATAATTATCTCGCTCCGTTATTTCTGCCCCTGTTCTGATTCTGTGCTTCTTTAATCTGAACCTTATCTGCCCACTCTGCCATACTTTTTACAGCCTGCACAAAGCTTTTGTTCTTTACACCGTCAAGCGTTACAGCCGACCTTTCTCCTGCATACTTTGCAGAGTGTTCAATACCGTGCTTTGAAGCTTCTTTTGAAATGATATATGCTGTTTTGGCATCTGTCTGGATAAAAGTCTTATTCTGAATATCCTTAAATCCGTCACGGTTGAAATATGTTACTTCTTTGCTCTGCTGCGGCTGAACCTGCTCACGTCCAAAATATGCACTTTCTCTCTGGTTCGGTGCTTCACTGCGATACTGTGCAGGACGTGAATATTCGGGAATATTAAATCTTGCTCTTACGGAATCAACAAATCCCTTATCCTTTACACCATCAACTGTAACCGCTGACTTTTCGCCGTCATACTTTACAGAGTGCTCAATACCATACTTCTGTGCTTCAAGAGAAATCATATATGCTGTGGTTGAATCAGTACGGATATATTCCTTGTTCTGAATGTTCTTAAAAGCTTCACGATTGAAATATGTAGGAGCATTTTCCTCCTGCTGTGGCTGTTCCTGTTCACGTCCGAAATATGCAGTTTCTCTCTGTGCAGGTCTTTCCTGACGTGTAGTTTCAGGAATATTAAATTCCCTTCTTACCGCTTCAACAAAAGCTTTATCCTTTACGCTGTCAATAGTAACAGCCGACTTTTCGCCGTCATACTTTACGGAGTGTTCAATACCATACTTCTGTGCTTCCTGCGAAATGGTGTATGCGGTCTTTGCGTCCGTGCGGATGTATTCCTTGTTCTGAATATCCTTAAAGCCTTCACGGTTGAAATATGTGGCTCCCTTGTCCTGCTTCGGCTGTTCAGCCTGGTGTCCGAAATATGCCGGACCTCTCTGCTGTGTCTGTTCACGTCCGTAATGTGTATTTTCCTGTGTATAGGCTGCTCTGCCACGCTCAGGGGTAATACTTGACTGTTCCGTAACATTAAATTCAGACTTCACAGCTTCGATAAACCATCTGTCCTTTACACCATCAAGTGTAACCGCCGACTTTTCACCGTCATACTTTGCAGAAAATTCAATGTTAGCTGCCGTTGCTCTCTGTGCGATCTGAAATGCTGTTGAAGCATCCGTATTAAGATATGTCTTATTCTCAATTCCCTTAAATGCTTCCTTGTTATAATATTTAGGTGCTCTGCTTTCGTAACTCATTTCTGTTTCCTCCGTTTGTTTTTCATCAATTTTATATGCTGTTTCATTTATCTTGGATATAAGCTCTGTTATCATCTCTGCAAGTTCAGGCTTTTCTTCTGCATAAGTCTGTAATGCTTCAACAACTGTACCAATATCCTTGTCATCTACAAGCAGTTTTACCGTTGCCTGCTTGATTTCATCAATATTACTGCGGTCCTCTCCGCATAAAAGCTCTGCCGACTTTAATGCAAGGTATGACATAAACATTTTTTCATCAGAACAGATAAGCTTGTTTCTGCCTGTTTCCTTTGCCTTGTACACTGCTTCATCGGCATACTTGAACTCACTGTCAAATACGGCTCTTGCATTTTCAGCGGTCATTTCCGCTTCGGGTGACATATTATGAAGTCCCATTGAAACGGTTACCTTTACTTCAAGCGGCTCATTATTGTGTGTGATATTATGTATAGTGTTTTCAATCTTCACACGCAGACGTTCCGAAACGTCAACCGCTTCTTCAGGTGTGCAGTTAAGAATACATACAAGTTCCTCACCGCCCATTCTGAACGCACAGTCCGCACCTGTTCTTGTAGCTTCCTGCAATACTTCCGCTACGCCTTTAAGGATAACGTCACCTGCGTCGTGTCCGTAGTTATCGTTCACGCTCTTGAAATGATCAATATCAATCATCAAAATGTTTACGCTTCGTCCGCTGTTAATATTGCCTACAAGGGTATTTGCAAGATATTCGTTAAGTCCCTGCCTGTTTTTAAGGTGAGTAAGCTCATCTGTAATTCTGCCCTGGTGTTCAAATTCCTTTTTGAGTGCCAGCTCAACAGTATTTACAACCTGTCCGCCTTTTATAAAATTGTTATAGTCATCAGGAGTGAAGCCGCTTTCTTTTTCTGCAACTATAACACCGAGAGAATTACCGTTTGCGGAAACAAGAGGAATAACTGCTTCTTTACTGTCTGACATAATTTCTCCGCTTTCAAACGCACCACGCAGTTCATCAGCGATCTGTTCTTCCTGCCAGTTACGGTAATCTCCGTGAGAAAAGAATTTATCATTGCTGTTGTCATAGCAATAAAATGTAGCCTTTTCGCAATCAGTAAGCTGCTTTGTAACGCTTTCAATTTCCGTCATAGTCTGCTCAAAGTCCTGTGCTTCGGTAATAGCAGAAATGAAACGGTTAATGGTCTGCACCTGTTCTTCAAGGTTCTCAAACTTGCTTTCAAGTGATGAACTATGCTTTTCAAGTTCTTCTATTCTTTTAAGCAGTTCTTCAATAGATATATCTGCCATCTTGTTATACCTCCGTTACACAATATAGTTTTCTTCATTAAGGTAATTATCTCTGCCGTAAATATGAGCTACGGCAACAAGGTCAATAGCAGTCTGAATAGCACCGATATGCTGTGCAAAATATTCAAACTGTGCCGCTTTTTCAATGGAATATTCTGCTTCGGATAAATACTCACTGCGTTCATCATCGGTCATTATTTCAACGCCATCCACATCGTAAAAATATTTATCAAAAAATTCTTTTGTGCGTTCTTCATTATCCATACCGAAAATCCTGATTGTAACATCACGGCAGTATTCTTTAATAAAAACTTTCATTCACTCACCTTCTTTCTACGTTTCAACACCTGCAGGTCGGTTTTCCTTATCCTGTATATGTTTTTGCTCTGCTGCCTTTTTTTCTGCATCCCCTGCTTCTTTGATTTTCTTTGCACTTTCTGCCGAAGCTTTAAGATCACTTAAAGATTGCAGCAGCTTATTTGCCTTTCTATGTTCCACAAGCCTGTGATACTGCTCCTTAATAAGCCTGTCTGCATATTCACGCTGTTCGGGTGCGATTTCCTTCCACACACTTTCGGGAATTACAATACACTCACCCTGCTTTTTAAGCTGTCCATCACGGGAACACATCTGAATAACGCCCCAAATCTTATTAAAATCGAAAAGCTGGGAGTGAAAAGCTTTGCTGTCAATCTCCGCAAACTTCTTGTTCCTTAACACACCCACAATTACCTTGCCGTTGTGGAACACCTCAAAAACAGTATCCTCACTAAAGGGAAGATTTCGGGCATATTTAGCAACCGCTTTTTCAAGAAGTTCATCATCTGCGTATTCTTCATCAACATCAAGGTCAACAGGCTTCATTTCTGTAAGGCTGCTTAAATTGTCTGATATATTCCCGTCAACCGATGGAGCATAATCAAACCAATTAACTTTTCTTCCGCAAATCTGACGGATACGCTCATAGTGACGGATTTCAAAATGAAGCTTTACCATTCTGACGAATTTCTCATATTCATCATTACAGTTGAAATCAAGCTTCATCTTCTTTTTCCTTGCGTACAGAATGAAGTCCCTGCCATACGCTTTATCAAAAAGCTTTGAATATATTGCTGCCGATTTCATATCGAATATGACAGGAAACTCATCTGTGGTACTGTTTTCATCAAGAATAAGCTGTTCGATATTGGTCTTTTCTTCTTTAACAGCTTCACACTTGTCATCGTTTATATTTCCCATTGGCTCACCAATGTTCATCAGAAATTCAAGAAACTCCTTATCCCTTGCTCTCATACATCCGTCAACTATTTCAACGTGTGCAAGCTCTGTCATCTGCAAGGCTTCATCAAAGCTTATATTTTCAAATTCCTGATACTTTTTTGAATATGCAGCTGAACGAAGTGCATTTGTAAGAAGTTCAGGTGTTATTCTATCTTCCGGTTCGTCTTTAGCCTGTGAAATGACAAGATTTTCTGCTGCGGTAAGGTCATCAATGTGAAGCATTGCATTTTTCGCCATAACACAAAACGTGTCCTCGTTTATAAAACCTGCTCCATACAAAACCACAAGTCTGTTGATACCCTCATTGAATTCATCAATGCGAATATCGGTTCTCATCTTATCTGTAAGCACCTTTACATCATCAAGCTTTAGTTCTATACCGAAAATCTTTGCAATAATTGCATATCGTGTCAGATTCGTTATAACGGTTACATCATTGCCGATTTGAGTATAAATGCTCATTTAATCACCCTCTGATTTAAGATTGATATACTTGCCTGTATCAACCATTCTGTAATTTACCTTTAATTTCTCACCTGAGATTTTCTTCTTGGTCTTGGTTATTACCTTTCCATCAAGCAAATCTCTTGCATTTTCAACAGTAACGGTAATGCCGTTGAATTTATCATTCTTCCAGAGGGTAAAACCGCAGCCGTCTTTTCCCGACTCGCAGTAAAAATTACTCTTGCCCTCAAATACCTGCTTACCGCACCTTGGGCACTTGCCTACTGCAACCTTTTCTTCCTTAACACGTTCAAGATTTACATATTCGCCTGAATAGTTGAGCTTATAATCTGCTGTGTAAAGCTTACCTTCCTTGCTTGTTGCTTTAAGCGGAACAACTTCACCCTTGATGAGTTTTTCAGCCTTTTCGGGAGTGATAACGTCATTGAAAAACATAGGCTCTTTCCAAATTGTGAAGCCACAACCGTCCTTACCGCTTTCACAGTAATAGTTTGTTTTACCCTCATAAACCTGCCTACCGCAACGTGGACAAACACCTACTGAATTTCTCTGCGGTCCACTGCCTTCGGGTATCTGAACGGAAGGTCTGTGACGTGCGGGATTGTTCTCATATTCGATAACACCCTTTACAAATTCCTTAACCTCCTTCATAAAAGGCTCTGCACTAATACCCTTTTCCTTGATATTTGTGAAAACCTGTTCCCATTCCGCTGTACGCTCTACGGACTTTACCGTATCAGGAATTGAAGCGATAAAAGACTTACCAAACTCTGTTGCAATAATGCTCTTTCCGCTTCTTTCAACATACTTTGCGGCAACAAGCTGTTCGATAATATCTGCTCTTGTGGCTTCTGTGCCGATACCCTTGCCGTTTACCGCTGTTTTCAGCTCCTTATCGTCAATACGGTTGTCGATATTATTCATAACAGAAAGAAGGGTTGCGTCTGTAAAATGTTTTGGCGGCTTTGTTACGCACTCCTTGACAGTAAGGTTTTCCATTGTAAAGGTAGTACCCTCTGTATAGCTTTCTGTTTCGTGCCCCACTGGGGCACGTTCTGTGTCATACTTCTTCCAGCCGATTTCAACGGTCTTTTCACGCTTGAGGGAAAAGGTTATATCCTCGCACCAAAACTCGTAATTGGTTTCGGTATATCTGCATTCCTTATCTACCGCACAAAGCAGCCTGTTTACCACAAGTCCGTAAATTTTATGCTCCGTATCATTTAAGCCGTCAAGAGCCGTCATTGTTGCTTCGGGGATAATTGCGTGGTGGTCGTGCCCGTTCATAGCGTTATCATTGATAACTCGTTTGTCAAGATTAAGACCTGCGTTAAGTAATTTGTGTGCTCTTTCAGAATATTCTGTCTGTTCTCTCATCACACTTACAGCACGTTCAATCTGTCCTCGCATATCTTCGGAAACATAGTTGCAATCGGTACGGGGGTAAGTTATAAGCTTCTGTTCGTACAAATTCTGTGCAGCTTCAAGTGTTTGCTTGGCAGTAAATCCGTACACCCTGTTAGCTTCCTGCTGGAGCGTAGTCAGACTATGGAGAAGCGGTCTGTTTGTATACTTTTCCTCTGCTATGGCAGAAAGGACATTTACACTCTTGCCTGTGCATTTCACCCTTGCATATTCCGCTTCATCCTTTGTGGAATACTCTGTTTCGGAAACAGCTCCGTTTGGCATTTCAAGGCGGTATGTGGTATTTTTGCTGAACGCTGAAATTTCATTATCACGGTCAACAATTATTGCAAGCACAGGAGTTTTCACACGTCCGATACGATGTGTGTAATTATCCTTCAGACCGTAAAGACGGGATAAATTCATTCCGATTATCCAATCCGACTGCTCTCTCGCAATTGCCGCCTTATACTCACCGTCAAAATCGCTGTCGGGAGGAAGATTTGCCATACATTTTGTAATGGCTTCATCGGTCATAGAGTTAGTCCAGAGCCGTTTTACAGGCTTCGTGCAGTTATTTGCGTTATAAATGTGACGGAAGATAAGCTCACCCTCACGTCCTGCGTCTGTTGCACAGATAAGCTCATCGACTTCGGGGAGATTGATAAGGTGTGTAATGAGGATACGCAGATTTTCGGTATCCTCTCCTGCGGGGTAAAGTTCAAATTCCGGGAACATAGGCAGTTCGTCCATTTTGTATGACTTGCTGTAACCGTAATCCTGCGGCATACCTACACCGTAAATATGTCCCCTTGCACCTACAACATAAAAACCGTTGCCTTTATAGCAGAACTCCTTGCCTTCACCGTAAATCTTTTCTCTCGCTCCTACTGCGTGAGCTATGATTTTAGCCGTTGACGGCTTTTCGCTTATGATAAGTTTCATATACATTTACCTGCTTTCCTTAATCTTGTGTTTTTTCTTGTACTGAACAACAGCAAGTGCCGTGCCCGTTATACAAAGCATAATGATATGTCCCTTACTGTTGTCGATAATCTCGGCAACAGTATTTTTTTCGTCCTCTGTTTCTTCTGCAACAATTTCAGATGCAGTTTCCGTTGTGTCCCAGGTATCACGCCAGTTATCAAAAAGCTGTGCTGCTATTGCAAGAATAATAAGCACTACGATTAAAACTGTATGCTTGAACGTGGGATTATCTTTGTTCTCCGACAGCCACTTTTTAAGTTTGTTCATCTTCGGTTTCCTCACTTTCATCATCTGGTAAAGGAGTGTTTACCGTCCAATAATTGTTCGGTATCTCTCCCTTGTTTGGATCAATGAGCATTTCATAAAACTTCATTGCTCTCTCATTATCGTCTGCACCGAACTTTCGGTAATCAGATTCGGTTACATCAAGCTCTTTTTTGATAACTTCAATATACTCGTCATACATTTCAGTGCATTTATCCTTATCAAATCCATTTTCCTCTGCATTTGTCAGTGACAGAATTTTCTCTATCATTTCTTCCTTTGTTTTGCAGGGTTCAACAGCTCCGTTTAAATTTTTGTGGTCGTTATCACAGTAATATACCCAGTAATAGCCTGATTCAATATCACCCATAATCATACGTTTGCAATTACCGCTGCAACTGTTTCCCTCAGTGATTTCAGCACTTATTGTTATAAACTCTGTATCATTGATAAGGTCCATAATGTCCTGCGGGGTTATGTTATATACAACTTCTGCATCTTCTTCGGGTTCCTGCATATTTTTAAGTGCCTTATACAAAGCAGTAAGTGCAAGCATTTCTTCAGCTGACATCTCACTGTCAATTTCATAATCATCAAAATGGTTTGTCCCGATTATAGGTCTGTTTGTGAACTCACCTGAATCTCTTACACCATTTGTACCGCCGTTATTAAACACTTCATAATGCAATCTTCTCTCATCAGAGGTCATTGTATCATCCAGTTCCTCCATAAGTGCTTCGTATTCAGCTCTTGCCTGTTCTGCCGCAACAGATAGAGCTGCTGAAATTTCCTGTGACATTGCTCTTGCTATTGCCTGTGCCTGTTCGGGAGTAGTAGCTGCTGCAAATAAAGGCTCATACTTTGCCTGAATATCACGAATGATCTTTTCCTGAAATTCCGCAAAATATTCTGCAAAGGACAGCATTTCCTCCGGGGGAGGATAAGCATAAACACCACCGTACCAATCACCGTAAACAAGATAATAATAAGCCTGAGTTACATCCATATAGTTCTGTATCATAAGAGCATATCCGTCTATGATTTCAGCATTGGTTTTGGCTTCTACGGTAGGTTCTTCACTTTCATCACCTGCAAGTGAGTAGTCATAAGGTGTCATCCAGGAAAATAATGAAGCTACTATCATTAGCAGTATGATTATAATGAGAATAACCATAAAAAAGCCTGAGCCTGATCCGAGTATTAACATAAGTTTTCCCTTTCCTACCTTTTGTACTGTTTTCTTTGCAAGCTTATTTCCCACAAAAGAGGGATTGTTTTTATTGTGTTTGATAAATATTTTCTTCTGCTGATTACGCTGTAATTCCTTCTGCTGACTTGCCAGCTTCTTCTGATATTTCTCCTTGCTTTGTTCAATTTTTTTAAGCTCCTTTTCAGAAACATTGCCATCAGAAATTTTCTCTTTCCTTTTTTCAATTTTCTGAATTTTCTTTTCAGCCTTACGGTCAATATGGTAAAATTTCTTCTCCATACGCTCCCGTATCCTTTCATCAGAAGGCTTAAAGGCACTTTCAAACAATTCAGACTTTATTTTGTCTGCCGCAAGATTTACACCTACGCTTGCCGCCGCACCGCCTACGGAGTCAGCTGAATTTACTGTACCTGCTGCATTTGAAATATTGTCAAAAACTTTCCCCGAACCGCCGAGGTGCTTTTTTACAATGCTTACAGCAGGCTGTGTAATCATAGCTGCTGCGTCACCGCTTTTTACTGCGGAAACATATTCTGCCGCAATTTCAGCTCCGGGGATAACATTATCCCTTACGGCAATATCAGCCTTTGCACTTAATTCTGCCGCTGCTTTCGCCCTTTCAGCTGACAACATTACAGCGTTGGTCTGAACCTGTGCTCTGATTTCGGCGGTTTCTTTTCGTCTGCCTAAAATCTTTTCAGCCAATTTCGCTTTGTATGCCTTACGCACATTTTCATCGTCAAGGCTGTTCTTGTGGACGTTTTCACTTACAAAAGACGTGTTGCCGAGGAAATGGCTTTTGAACTGCTCTTTATCCTCAATCGGATTGTCAGCATTTTCATCTGCTGTATGATTATCCGTTTCCTGTGGGATTTCTTCATAATTTTCAGCATAAGAAGCGGCAATGTCCCATTCCATACTTTCCTTGAGATATGCCGCCCTTTTAGCTCTTTTCTTATCCGCATTGTTTTTCTGCAATACAGATTTGGTTTTTGCCTTTGGGTTTTCGCTCTTGCCCCGCTCCGTGAATTTGATACCGTCGGGAACATTCGCAGTATCCGTATCACGAACACTGCGGACGTTCTTCTTTACGGTAAATTTCTTCCTTGCAAACACGGAAGTTTTACGGTCACGCAGGACAATATTTCTTTCGCTTTTCGTATTTTCCATACGGACCTCCTAACACTTTCCGCTGTTAAGCGGAATGAATTTTTATCCTGATTTTGCTTCAAGCATTTTTGCTGTTTCAGAGAAGTTTGTGGTCATCTTGCTATACAGCTCTGTATCCTTCGGGAATTCGTCATAGAACGGGATTTTATCCTTACCGCCGAGGACAAGGATACCGTGTCCCGCAGGTGTATCATTTACATACTGAATTTCACTGTCGGTAAAGTGAAGAATATCCTGCAGCTTTGCCGCATCTGTGGGATTCTGTTTGAGAAGAACAAGAAATTCTGAGTTACTGAGCATTGAACGGGACTTATCATCTTTCAGCAGATCTTCAACGTTCTGTGTGATTCCTGTGAGAACACCGCCGTACTTTCTTGCTCGTTTCCACAACATACGGAGATAGTCAAGTGCGTATTCGTCTGCAAACAGCAGGTGTGCTTCGTCGAAATAAATGTATGTAGCACGTCCCAAATCACGATTTCGTGAAAGCCTGTTCCATACATAATCGAGAATAAGGAGCATTGACTGCGTTTTAAGATTGCCGCTTAGGTCACGAATATCGTATGAAATGAAACGGTTGTCGGTGTCGATATTGGTCTGATTGTTGAAATATTTTGCCGAACCGTTTACATACATCTCAATGGTTACGACAAGTTTATCTTTCATTTCCTTGCTGATATTCTCCGTTTCAGCCTTCATACACTCATAAAAAGTCCCCAATGTAGGCATATCCTTTGGATCAAGGCTGTCAAGTACACCTGACTTGATATATGCCTTTCTTACGCAACGGTCAACAAAGGATTTCTCCTGTGCGTTCAATGGGTGCTTGCTGTCCATACAACTGATAAATGATGTGATAAGCTGGCACTTGTCAGCGATAATATCAATTTCATCATCGTCAAGGAGTGCAAGGTCAAAATCAAATGGATTGATATATGACTTTGAGCCGTTGGAAAACTTTACAACAGTACCGTCAAAAGCTTCTGCAAGCTTCCAGTATTCTCTTTCCGGATCAATTACAAGAATATCTGCGTTCGGATCACGCAGGAACACATCAATCATTTCTCGCTTTGCCGCAAAGCTCTTACCTGAGCCGGGGCAGGCTAAAATGAAGCCTGACGGGTTTATAAGTCCTGTCATACGGTCAAATGTAATGATATTATGCGACAGAACGTTCAGACCATAGTATGTTGCATTGTTCATCTGCATTTCCTTTACATTGAACGGCATAAAAATTGCTACCGACTCCGAAGGCATTGTTCTCTGCCAGTTGAACTTACGCTGATAACCGCAAGGCAGACAGTCAACCATTCCGTCCTCCTGCTGCCAAGCCATTTCACCCTTTACACAGCCTGAGCGTTTCAGCGTACTTTCGATGATTTCCGTGTTGTTGACAAGTTCTTCATAAGACTTTGCCTTAATGAGTATCTGAATATTCGTAAGGAAAAGCTTCTGGTCTTTCATTGTGATTTTGTCATACACGCTTACCATACTGTCACGCTGATTTTTAATACGCTGTGGCATTTGTGAGCTGAAATTACCGTGCTGAGCTGCGGCTACCTCTCTCTTTGCCATATCCGTATCAATCGCTGTGATTTGGTGCTGTACAAGCTTTCGTGCGGCAGCAGTATCATAGGTTTCGATATTGGTGGTAATCATAATCTCAATACCTGTTGCAAGCAAATCAGTGAAAATTTCCGATGTTCCTGTTGCGGGATAGTCACGGATAAACACTGTCTTTGCATAGGTATCGTTGAACATAAAGTAGTCTTTCTTGAAATCGAAATAGTCAGGACAGCAATACAGCTTATCCCTGCCCTTTGCATAATCTTCCTCGGTGAGCTTCGGAACAGCTTCTTCATTTGTACCGATAAAGAAATCCTTGAGCATTTCAACCCTTTCCTGTGATGTAAGCACACGCATATTAGTGTTTCCGATACGGTTAAAACTGTTCACTGCCGCTATATCCAGCGACTTGAATTTTCTTGCCGCCGTTTCCTCATCGGGAGCTTTGATAGTGAGGGTTATGTACATATGCTTCTGAATAGCGTTCTGACCTTTCTTAATGTTTTCTTCAAGCACACGGTTGTTGTACTCAAAGCGGAGATTGAAATAGTCATCGGCTCTCTGCTTCATAAGCGTTCTGTGTCTGAACTCCTCCATATTTATCTTGCTGTTCCAAAGACAAATCTGACAGTCAACTGTATCATCAAGCACATTCATAAATTCAATGTAGCGTTCAAGATACATATACTGCTGTTCTTCATCAGCAAGATTAAAGTTTATATCATCGAATGTGTAGGCTTTTGAATACATTTTCTTACCCAAAAACCATATATTATCCGCAAGTACCTTTTTATACGGAATAGTGTCAAGCACCTTTTTGGAAAGGTTTTTCTTTTCTTTTTCGGACTTATCTGCCTTATCCTTTTTCTTGGACTTGCCTGACTTTGCCGCTTCAAGTCTTGCAATATCCCTTGCCTTTGCGGAAGATTTACCCTCCGCCGACTTGCTTTTTACGCTATTTTTCTTTACAAAAATTGCAGCAAATGCAAGTATGATGATAAGCAGGGGGATAAAAATATACTGCGGAGGGATACTGTTCTGCTGTGGTGTTTCCTCATTAACAGCGGTTACGGTTGTTACTTCCGCTGTCGGCTCTGTTACTACTGCCGCAGTTTCGGGCGGTAATACAGTTACGCTTTCCGTAACCTCTGCTTCTGTAACCTCGGTTACAGTTTCCGTTTCAACCGTCATCTGTGTAGCTGTTGAAAAAGCTGTGGTTTCAGCATTTGTTTCTGCTGTTTCGGAAAAGCTTACTCCCGCATTTTCCATAGCTTCCGATACCGCTTCGGATGCTATCTGTGAAATGACTTCTTCATTTGACGGGATAACCGTTGTAACTGATTCAGCAGTTACCGCCGTTGTTACCTCGTTTGTTCCTTCGGGCATTTCTTTTCCTCCTTTCGATTTTCTCGGCTTTCTTTAAAGCCTTGTTGTCTTTTTTACGCTGTTTAAGCTCTGCCTTACGCTCTTTTTCAGCGGCAGAAAGTGCAATTTCACGCACCTTATCGTGTATTTCCGTTTCTTCGGGAAGATATGCGATTTTTCGGTGCTGATTGCCTACATAAAAATCTGCAACCTGCACTATGATTTTCTCAAATCCCATACCGTTGTATTTCAGAAATCCCACTGCTGCAAGAGGTGCAACCTCAAGCACTATGAGATAAACAAGAATATCCGTTGTTACAAAATTCTTTCCGATAAGGAATGTTCCTACCGCAAGCACAAGCATAAGAATTACGCAAAGTATCTGTCTGCCTGTCATTCCGAGAAAGAACTGCTCCTTATACTCTGTTACATCCTGCGGAATATCTGCTCTTATCATCTGCTTAACCTCCTAACGCTCTCTTGGTCATTTCACTTGCCTTTGATACCATAACCGCAAGCATTATTACGCTTAAAAGCGGAGTAGCAAAACGCATTATCTGTCCCAGCATACTGTCTGATACGTCTGCAAATGAGAGTACAAGTCCGTTGCTCACCTGCGTATATACAAGGAAACATACTGAAAGAACTCCCCACTGCATTGATACTGCCGCAAAATTCTTGATGAAAGTAATACCTGTTGAACGAGCCTGTGAGTTTACAAGTGTTGACAGTGCTACGGGAGAAATTGCAATAAGTACGCCTGTTTCAAATACCACACCCAGCATTGTAATGACGATGAGTGAAAACAGGATAAACAGTACCGCTACCACGAGGAACAACAGGACACCCATACAGATATAGTTGATGTCAAGCACGCCGCCGTCCATTTCTCCGGCTGTTGCCGCTGTTGTAAAGGCTGTTGATATTCCCGAAAATGCTGTTGAATACGAGTCGCAGGTTACGCTTCTGAACAGCTCTGATACTGCACCTACAATGTTTCCTGTGTTTGATACTATAAGCTGGCTCACGATAAGCTTCATCGCTATTCGGAGTGCTCCCTCGATACCGCCGTTGAAATCAATGGACGCACAATATGTGAAAGCTTCCATACAGAAAAACAAAGTGAGCAATGCCGAGCCTGCCGCTGTGAAAATATCAAGGGCACTTCCGCACTGACTTACTACGTCAAAGGACACCATTGCGTCAAGCACACCCGCAAATCCTTCCGCTTCACTTTCGATTACCGATACTGCTGCTTCAAAGAATTTCTGTGCACCGCTTGGTTCAGCCATTTTAATCACTCTCCTTTTCTCACGACAAGGGCGATTCTGTATAAAACCGCCCCTACCTATCGTTTATTAACCACCGAGAGAAATTGTGGAAGGAACAAGTGCTCCTACTGCGGCAATAATCGCACCGCCGATAAGTGTCTGGAATCCTCTTGTCTTACCGTCGGCATTATCGTCCTTGAAGCCTACGCCTGTCTGAATACCGCCGACAACTGCAACGAGCGAGCCAAGACCGATTACGCCGGGTCCGAGGATACCCATAATTCCGTCAATCATACCCTGTGCGGTTGCATCCTCTGCGTGTACGGTCAGGGAACAAGCCGATACCGCCATAGGAACTGCGAACATAGCCTTGCCGACCTTTGTTGTCATAAGCTTGCCCGTTGCGTTTGTTGCCTTAACCATTGTTCTTGCACCGAACTCCGTAACTGCGTCCTGTGCCTTGTTTACTGCTGCTGTAATCTTGTTCATTTTGAATGAACCTCCTTAAAATATTTTTTTTATATCATCACTTTACGCTCCCTGCTCTTACACGCACTCTTTGTTCAAAAACAGTTATTACTCATCTGCCGAGGCTGACAGCGTAAGTGTTGATAACTTGGGGAAATAAAAAAAGAGAGCCAACAAACGTGAATTAACACGTTTATTAGCTCTCTTTAGCTGTTCCGTACCACTCTTTAGGTACGGCAAATATATTAAGTTGTATTTTCTGCTTTCGGCTCTTTCTTTTCCTGCCGATAACAGACTTCCTTATCGGATTTTATTATAACAAGACCGTTTTTACGATGCTGTATTTCTACATCATACCCTTTGGCAAGAGTTTTGTTTATGATGTTGACTTCTTTTGTATTTAACATAAGTTTTCAGCTCCTTGTTGTTTTGTCTATGGGTTTATGATATAATATACTTAACATAATAAGATTATATTTAAAGGAGAAAATTGTTAATGCTTGAAAATTTAAACATCAATTATGAAAAATGTATTGTCACATGGAATAAGCAATGGGATAACATATGCAACTACCTTATTGATAATCACAATCCCCTTCCTAAATTTGAAAACTTAATAGATGACAGTACCTTCATAAATGTAATAAATCAATTACTTCAATATAAGGACGAATTCACAGTCACATCACCAGCAATTTCAAGTTACTTTAGAGGTGTACGAGAAAATGATCCTTCAAAAGTAATAGAATCACGATTTATTCCAGATTGGAAATTTGTCAGTGATGACAATCCAAGTCGTATGAATGGTTCGGATAGATTATATAATTATTTCACCATTTCCTACAAAGAATGCTACGGAGAAGAATTAATATATACCGCTGCACATGAATTAAGACTTGAAAACGATGATGATTTCTACGGATGCTATTTCAATATTCCAAATGATGTTGGTGAGTTGAAGTTTATTGATTTGAGAACTATTGAAAAAATTCCTACAAATGAAAAAAGAGTCTATAGTTTCTTAAAAGAAAAATGTTTTGACCCATTTGGAAATAGTTTATCAGAAAACATAGTAGCAAAATGGTTAATACAGATTTCTTTATCAATTTGGGAGCACTCAAAAATGTTTGAACCCATTGATAAATCGTCGTCAATAACTTTGCAAAATCAATATAGACCTTTTCACGTTCTCTGTGATTACTTTGAAAGAAATGGCTTTGATGGGGTAATATATAGAAGTACAGTATATAAAAAGGGAGCTTGCTTGGCTTTATTTGATATTAACAAGGCAAAATGTGACTTTTCTTCATTAAAACAATATGAATCCTCAAAATATATGGGAAGAAAAAAATAAAAGAAATATTGATACTGTTAATATGTGTATGTAATTTCACATTGCATACACACCTACAAAATCCTTCAGCCTGTCGCATATCTCGTCAGGAATATCTTCCATCAGGTCAGGCGGTGGAATAATAATCTCGTTATTGCTTGTTACATAGCCGATTTCAAGAGTTTCCGTTTCCTCATATTCATCATCGTAAAATTCGGAAAACTCAATAATTTCAGTTTCTTCCTGTGTGAATATCTTTTCTTCAAGATAATATGTGTTATGCTCCTTGTCGGCTTCATCAAGCATATTGTAGCGTGGGTGATTTGTTACATCAAATTTTGCCGTAAGGAATGGGTGCAGACCTCGCACCATTACAATACAATCATTGTTATCCATTGTGGAAAGCTCGTCGATAGTTGCAAGCTCACGTCCGAGGATTGCGTTATTGTACGATGAGCTGCCCTGCTTGCCCTTTGTCTGATTTATGCTTTGCTGGTCGATGGTTTCCTTGCCAAGCTCCTTTGAAAGATATTCATTAGTGAATTGGTCTTTACCGCCGAGATAAATCATAGTATCGCAGTTACCGGGCAATTCCTCCCACGATTTTTCATACATTCGCTTGAGCTGGGACAGGTTTTGCAGAATTACAACCGCTGATATTTCAAACTTACGGCAGGTTGCAAGTATCTTTTCAAATTCAGGGATTTTACCTACGTTCGCAAACTCATCAAGGAGGAAACGGACGTGAACAGGCAATCTTCCGTGAAAATGCGTTATCGCTCTGTCATACAGCGTATCAAAAAGCTGTGTGTACATCATCGCCGCAAGAAAATTGTACGTTGTATCTGTTGACGGAATTATGATAAATAACGCTGTCTTTTCATCTCCCATTGTTTCAAGGTGAATGTTGTCGGTATATGTCAGATTCCGCACATCCTCCAGCTTAAAATGCTGAAGCTTTGTTGTGGTTGAAATGAGGATTGACTGCATTGTTTTGCCCGCAGCCTGTTTAAATTCCTCATAATACTGTACTGACAAGGCTTTTGGAGCAACTTCCTTACGCTTATCAAACATCAGGTCAAGCTCGGATTTTTCTTCTTCCTTGCCCTCGATTACTTTTGCCTTATGAATAAGGTCAAGGACATTTGCAAAGTTCTGTTCTTCCTCCGTTCCCGTTTCGATTAACAGGAAACAAAGCGATGAAAGCAGAAGTCTTGTTGCGTCCGTCCAAAATTGGTCACCCGATGAAGCTCCTTCTTCCTTTGTGTTTTCCATAAAAACGTTAATCATTTTTATGACATTGTTGCTGTTGATTTCGCCGTTGCTGTCACGGAGATAATGGAAAGGGTTATAGTTTGACGAGTGCTTCATATCGTTAATATTAAACACCTTTATCTTATATCCCCTACGCAGCAGCATCATTCCGCAGGACTGCACAAGCTCACCTGACGGGTCTGTAACAACAAAAGATGTATTGCACATAAGCAGATTTGGTTTTACAAGGAAACGAGATTTACCTGTACCTGAGCCGCCCAGCACTATCATATTGAGGTTAAGCATAGGTTTTATCTTTGCCGCCGCTTTTCTCATTTCCGCTATTTTTGTAAGTGTCAGCTTTTCATTGTCAAATTTCTGCTCTGTGGGAGCTTCTTCATCATAAACATATTCTACATTTTCGGGAGCAGACTTTTTTGTCTGCTTCTTCTTTTTCTGCTTCTTGCCTGCATTTTCGTTTTCCTCACGCTTTTTACGGTCAAGAACTAAAAATACATCAGAAGCACAGATTACATTGTTATAGAAATCGGTGGTATCAGCAATGATTTTCTTTTCCTGTGCATTTCCCCACCTTGCCGAGCCGTGCTCCGAGCCTTTTCTGTGGTAACGCTTACCGCCGCTTGACAGCTTATACAGTACAATGAGAGCTGCTCCCATCATTCCTATGATAAAGCCTTTTTTCGTGATACCGTTTCCCACAAAAATCTGTCCGAAGGCATTGAAAAAAGCAACAGGATTTGCATACTCACCTATTTCATTTAATGCTTTAAGCCACTGTACACCCTTTTTCGGTGAAGCGGTCATTTCAAGAACATAACCGCCCCAAGTGCATATTACGATAACAGCTACAACCGCTATACCGTAAATGGCAAGCATAGTATAATCTGTTTTCTTTTCCTTAACACCCATATTACTTGCCATTATCTCACCTACCTGTCCTGTCCTTTGGAAAGCTTATCTCCGATAGAATTAAGGAGCTTTCCGCCGTTATCCTTAACAGTTCCGATAGCATTAGCGGCATATCTTTTAAGCTGCTGTAAGGTCTGTCTGTTTGAGCTGCCGATTGTTTTTATAACTCCGTCGGCTGTCTTTTTATCCAAACCTATATCCTCAAGCCTGCTTCTGTCAAGCTTATCCTTTGGCATTACTGCCGATTGTCCGCCGTGTGAGATTTCAACAAGATTCGTGGATATTTTCTCAATGCTTACGTCAGCATATTTTGTTACGTCAGGTGCTTCGATAACACCGTCCTTTACAAGCTGTTTCATAATATCTGCCGCCGACATTTCATCTTTAATATCAAAATTTTTTAGCAAAGCTTTTTCAACATCTTCTCTCGGAGTACCTTTGTCAATATCCATATATCTGTACTGCTCTCCCGACTCCTGAACTATGAGCATACCGTACTCTGAATTATGATACATCATATTTGCAAGTTCGGGATTGCTTGCTTCAAAGGTCTTTGGTGCAAGCTCTGTCTGCTTATCCTCAATATGAATATCCTCGGTTTCCGCTACTCTGTCTGCAATTCTTTCCGCTGTGAGCTTTTCAAATCCCATTGTATCAAGGATTTCAAGGACGCTATCCTTTGAAAAGTCCGTCAACACCGCATATTTATTACTGCTCTCATCGAAAACACAGCACATTTCACCTACACCCTGCGGAAGTTCGCCTACACATTCAGCCTTGCCGATAACTTGATGGGCAAGCTGACACTGTGCAAGGAGCTGTCCGATGTTTGGAATATCATCATACACGATTTCTGTCTTTTCTGCTGTATAATTGAAAATACTCTTGTAGTTGTCAGGAATCTGTTTATCAATATCGTCAAGCAGACGTTCTGCGGCTCTTGCCGATATTCCCTGTTCGAGCAGTTCCGAACGGATCTTATCTGCACTGTCAATACCAAGACTAATGAGCTTGTTCTGCTCCTTGTTATACAACTCCACACGCTCCATACCTACGCCGTATTTTACAACCTCGGTATTTTTATCCGCATACATACTCTTTGTATTGTATGAACGGGAAAGCTGTGCTCCTGTTCTTCCTGTTTTCAGATTACCCTCTGCGTCAAAAATGCGATATGATTTCTTCATATCAAGCTTCATTGAAATGGTCTTGTTGTCATTTATAAGCTCCACATCAGACTTATTGATATACATATAATCTCTACCTGCTGTGTTTGGAACTCTCACAAAATATGTTGCTTCGTCCTCTCCCATAAGAAGCTTGCCAATATCCATTGTGACGGTATTATCCTTAACATCAATCAGATATTGTTCGCTTTCCTCCACGCCGTCAGAAACATTCTGCTGTAAGCTGTCAATTTCGTCTTTAAGCTCGGAAGGATAAACCGCTATATCCTGTTCGCCATCCTTTGCAAACTTAATATCAAGTCCTTTTTCTTTTGCCTGCATATATAAAGCCTTTGCCGCTTCGTGAGAAAGCTTTACAGCAAATACGTCAAGGCTGTCAAGCGGTGAGGTTTGCTCATACTTTGTAATCTGTACCTTTTTAAGCTGTTCGGATACAGTCCGCACCTCTTTCATAGCAGCTTCATACTGTCCGTCAAATTCATCGGGAACAACATTCATATATCTTCCGTCTGAACTCTTAAAGGAATACACGGGAATGTCATATCCTCGGAGAATATCCGCAGTAAGCTTCATATCAGCTTCGTCAACCTTGCCCTCTCCGTCCTTGATTTTAAGCTTATCAGCTGCACTGCACATTTCATCAGCAACAATATGCTTCATTGCTGTGCTTACCATTTCCATATACTGCTGGGGAACAGCAACAACAGCATTATTGCCGTTTTCAAGCTTTGTTGCAAAGAATGAGCCGCCAAGCCTTTTTACATCTATTTCAAGGTCTGCAAGTTTTTCCTTCGGTAATGTAACATAACTGAAATTTGTACCACTGTCACGGAGCTTATTGAAATCGGCTTTAGAGAGCTTGCCCATTTTGATTTTAGGTTTCTTCGGCTGTTTAGTCTTTGCTCCGCTGTTTCTGTAATGTCCGTCTGATACTGTTTTTATGATTTCAAGGAGTCTTTTAATAAGCTCCATAAATACCATACTTGCGTCATCGCCTAACATTATTCCTCAACCTCGCTTTCAACAGGAAGTGTTATTTTATCTTCTTCTGTACAGCCGTATGAAAAAGGTGACAGATTAAGCATTACCGTAATATCCGTGTCAACAGCTTCTCTGTATGCGTTTGGGATTGACAGCGGAAGAACTCGTCTTATACCAACTCCATTTACATAAAAAGCTGGATTTTTCTCATCTTCTGTGTATTCGCTGTAATTATGGGTGAGCTTTGTAGTGCTTTTAAGTAAATCTCTTCGGAGGATTGTAAGCTGCTCCGTGCCCTCTGAATATGTAACGGAATTTCCGTCCTCAACATCAACAGCAAGAATATGTGTACTCAACACTATATGTCTGTTCTCTCCGTTATCCCTGCCAAAAATATCTGCTTCAAGCTGTGAATACGCTGATTTGTTATCCTTATGATTTTTCGTATAATCAACCGATGAAGCTGTACAGCCGAAATTGTAATAAAGCTGGTCATAAGTAAGGGACAGCTTTTTACAGATTTCATCTGTTGTACAGTTATTATTCTTTGCGTATATTTCAATCAGCTTTTCGGGATTAAGCCTTATGAGGTAGTATGCGATGCCGTCAATCTCACGATTGATGTTTATACTATCATTATAGAACACTTCCCACATATCAGCGTTAAGAAAAGCGTCCTTTTCAAGACCAAGGCTTCTTGCATAATACTGATAATCCTTTACGTCGGGGAACTCGTCCTCATCGGTCATACTTTCAGAAAACCATTCCGTTACAGCCCTGATTTCCTGTTCTTCCTGCGGAATATCACTGTCGGCACTGTTCTGAACGGTACAGCCTGTCATAATAACTGCAATACAAGAGAAAATTACTATCATTATCTTTTTCATTTCATTTCTCTCCTTTCCTCTGATATTATTATAGCATATTCGGTAGAGTTCATTAGAGTACACTACAATTCACTCATTTGTAAAGAGAGTAGAATAAACTTAATTTTAATACACTAAAAGACGTGCTTTTTAACAGTTCAGTCATAGATTAAATGTGCCTGAACTTTTTGTAAACTATTTGTAAACCCAACGAAATAAAAAAGAGCCTTCGATTTCTCGAAGACTCCAGCAGAGATGTATTATACTATTTATTCTCCAAATGCTTTTCTATTACTAACATAATCTCATTAAGACGATTTTCCCCTATTCCTTTAATCTGACCTAACTCACTACGAAGTTCTTGCATATCAAGTGTAACCGATTCACCTCCTTGAACTTCTTTTGCAGCACAATTATATATTTCTTCTATAAACTGCTGCATACGATTTTTGTCAAACCCTTTTATTCGTTTATATAATGCCCTGTCAAGTAAAAACTTGTTTTCCATTCAATTACCTCTTTACATTATTATTTCAATATATACGTCAGTTTATATAGGCACGATGATTACTCAACCTGCCCATTTTCAATTCCAGTATTCAATATGTGCCTGAAACATTCTTAAATGCTGTAACGCTGTTTGTCCCTTGTATTCACTATCATCTTCTTTATCAAGAATATACTTTAAATCTTGTTCCTCTCGTTCTATTGCCGACAGTACATCACTGTCATTTCTGTATCTTTCACGCATACCGTTCAATGTGTCTTTTATGAGTTGTTCCTTCATATCCATTCCTTTAATCAGTCTTGTTATCATTGAAAGCCCATATTCTTTCACTTAAATCATACAACATCCTTTGACGTTCTTCTATGGACTGCTTTGTCCAGACACTCCAAGATAAAAGAATATTATTTGTTCTTGTTATAGCAGTATTCTGTCCCTGATTAACAAGCTCTGATATTGCTGACGTAAGATAAAACCTTGACTGTTTGTACGCATTTAACTTCTCGTCATACTTATCATTATGGATAGATTTATTAAGTGTATTTTCAAGGAGAGTAAGATTTCCAAGCCTGTTTATATATACATTAAATTCTTCTTCTGTAATATCATACGCTGACATATCAGGGCAGGTCTGTGGCATAATGTGTTCAATTTCAACAGCAGATGGTATATATGCTTCAAGGCTGTCAACAGTATCTTTTCCTAACCTTAATGAGTCAACATACGCAGTAATCTTACCAAGAATAAATTTTATTCTGTATTGCTGCATACTATTTAAACCAAGACGCAGGAAATTAATTTCATTATCCTGTTTCCATTCATTAACTGTCGGAACAATGATTTCATTTATGAAGCTCTGCAATTCTTCAATAGTTTTTATCTGTCTTATCCTACGGCACCATAATACAAATGTACGCTCTGTAACATTTGTAGCAACCTTATCAATTACAGTATAATATACTACTGATTCAATAGTTTTTTTAAATAATTCGTTAGCTTCTTCATCCATATTTGACGCAGCAAGCATAAGCATAAGATGAAGTTTATATGATTTACCTGCAAGCATTGGTATATTTTTAAGGTGTATATTGCCGTTCAGATTATTTTCAGGCTGTCTACACTTTACATATACATCAACGTTATCCTTCATCTTCTGAACAAACTTGAATGGTTCTTCCTCATATCTGCACTGTGCCTTGTTTGCACTTAGCCAGGAGTAAATCTGTTCTTCACGAATGATACCATCTTTGCTTTCTGACGTATCATAATTAGCCATTATAAAATAACGGAGAAAACGCAATGGCTTTTCATCAATCTGTTCAAGAGCTGTGGTAATAGCTTTCCAATTCATATTAAGTTCTTTGAACTTACTTCTATCAACTTGTCTGAAAACCATATTTTTAAGCAGGTCCATAGGATCCAGTCCTTTTCCTCGCTGGTTAATGGTTTCAAATATCTTTAATGCGTCTGTTATATCATATGTTTCAATTCTGATAAAGCTTGTCTTATTAAGCAGGAACACCACAAATTTCTTTAACTCAGCAAAATCCGAAAATTTATCCTCCATTGTATTGAGAATTATATTATACGCATTAAAGAGCCGTTCACCTGATTGTGTTATATTTTTAGGCTTATCCTCACCTTTTTCTATAAGTTCAAGACAGTTTCCGGCGTCCTCATACTGAAGCTGCAAATGATACTGACTTACGGTATCACCGTAGTCATTCATCACCTCACTGTATATAAGCTTTTCTATTGCTCCTGCTTTTTCATTATTCTGTGCATATATATGTTTTATTGCACACAAGAGAATAAAAAAGGTGGTCAATCTCTGCTGTCCGTCAATCAGTTCAAAACGTGTTCCCTCATCAAAAGTAACGATTGTACCAAGAAAATATGCTTTTTTGCTGTCTGCTGCATAAGCTTCCATTAAGTCGGATAGAAGTTGCTCTACCTGCGTATCAGTCCATACATATTCTCTCTGATAGTCTGGAACTATATATAAATCTGTAAAGGCTGAAGCAATTGAACGATCTATGTATTTTATATATGTATCTGCCATAACAATACCTCTCATAATTGAAAAATATGGATTTATACTATGTTTAATTATATCATATTTATAAAACAAAGGCAACACAAAAGCTTGCTTATACCAAACTTTTATGCTGCCTTTTCCATACTATTCTGTTATTGCCACACTGTCAAAATACATCTTCAAAGCCTTCTCAATGATACCCGAAATCTCCTTCTTTGGTACATTCTCAAAATACCTTGTATATGTTTCCGTCGGGACAGTAACCTTATATGCTTTCTCTTTAGGTGTCGGCTCTTTCTGCTCACCTATCAGAGTTTCCTCTATAAGTTTCTTTGAGGGATTGCTGTACGATGAAACAATGTCACGGAGCTGCTTTGCCGTTTTCATATCAACAGTTTCGATACTGTGCTTCTGAATTACCGTGTAAATGTACGCTTGCAGTTCGTGAGGGATAAAAGACAGCTCAACCGCTGTGCGTATTTTAATACTGCCCTCGTCAACCATTTTCTTTAAATCATCTGTAAGCTCATTGATACGCAAAAGTCGTGCAACAGTTGAGTGTCCTATACCATATTCCTCAGCTGTAATATCCCTTAACCTTGTCTTATTATCGTGCTCCACCGGAGTATCACTCTTTTCGTGCCCCACTGGGGCACCATTTTCAAGTGCTTGTAACTCATCATTGATAGCTCTTATTTTCTTGCTGTCAAACAGCTTCTTGTATCTTAAAGCAATAGCAAAAGCCTGTTCGGAAATCTTTAGGTCCTTAAATCCACGTTGGATAAGGTTAGTTTCTATTACATAAACAGAAGCTTCTTCATCTGAAAGATTTTCCTTTACAATGGCAGGTACATTCTTCTTACCCGCCATACCTGCCGCATACACTCGGTTATGTCCCGACAGTATTTCAAACTTATCGCTGTTGGGGATGTTCCTCACGATTATAGGAACAATTACACCGTTGTTCTGTATGCTCCTTACCATATCGTCAAGTCTTTCGCCACTGTACAGAGTGAAGCAATGCTGTTTGTATGGAACAAGGCTCTTTATGTCAATGAGCCTTACTCCCTTTTTCACGCTGTCAGGTACTTCAACCATTGAAGATATATCAAACTTGCTCATTGCCTATTCTCCTTTCGACCTCTGCGGCAAACATACGGTATTCACAGCCGATTTTGGAATTTGCTTTGAAACATAACGCTTTCTTATCCCTGCTGGAGTACGCCGCAGTTACCGACTTTGATATGTTCATCGGGAAGATGAGCTGTCCAAAACTATTGTCGTATTCCTGTCGGGTATCCTTTGTCATAGCTGTGTTATCAGCCATTGTCGGAAGTATTCCGAGGAATTTCAGTTCCGGGTTAATGCTGTGCTGAACTTGTCCCACAATATCGGTTATAGCTTTCAGTGCCTTTTTGGAAAATTCCTGCGTCTGTGCCGGTATTACAACACCGTCTGCCGCCACAAGAGCGTTCAGAACAAGGACACCGAGCGAAGGCTGACAGTCAATTATGATATAGTCATAATCGTCACGGATTTCTTCAAGAAGCCTTTTAAGCACTGTTTCTCTCGACATTACCGATATGAGATACATCTCTGCACCTGCAAGAGAAATATCAGACGGTATATATGCAATGTTATCATTCTGTTCGCTTATGCGGATAACCTCACGAATATTCGCATTGCCACCCCTAACATACTCCTCAATCACCTGGCTTATTGTTCTGCCGTCCTCATCGTCAAATCCCATATATGCGGATGTATCGCCCTGTGGATCAAAGTCAACAAGAAGCACCTTTTTCTCGCTCATCTGCAAAGCTGCTCCAAGATGTACGGCAGTAGTTGTTTTTCCCACACCGCCCTTTTGATTTGCAATAGCAATAATCTTTCCCATCTATTATTCACCTACCTCTGCTTTTTCAACAGCCTTCAGACTGTTCTTCATAGCGTTGATTAAGAAAACTCGTTCTTCATCATCATCTTCAGAAATAACTCCTGCGTTATCAAGCATTTCCTTTAATGCACGTTCAAGAGCTGTCTTAACACCCATTGCCATATTTCTGTCGCTTTCGGCTGTATCTTCGATGTACTCGATAAACGCTCCGCAGGTCATTTCAAGCTGTTCGTCATTAAGGTCGTCAATAAATGCAGCAATAGAAGATGAAGCTATATCTTCCCAATCGTTATAATCATCCTCTGTGACACAACACATATTTATATCTTCTACTGCCTTCATAACTCTCTCATAAGATGCTTCACTGATTTCAATATACATAATAGTTCCTCCTATAATATAATAATTTATGACATAATCGGCAATTCTGCCGCTTGTCCCAAAATTGATAATGCCTGGTATATTCCCTGTGCATAGCCGTAAGCCTGGTCACCCTTACGCTTCTCGCAGACGTCCAACGCTTCATATTCATATTTACTGCGATTGAAAATCTCGTCTGCGATCTGCTTGTGTTTAAGGTATTCCCTTTTCAGCTTCTCAATCTGTTTCAGCTCTGCCTTATTCATCAGATTTGTCCTCCTTACCAAGCAATATGTTAAGCTTATGCTTATTTTCTTTCCTTTCCTCATCGGTCAGAGGATTTTCCATACGCCACTTTTCATAGGCTTCACGCTCATATTTCTGTCTGCGACGCTGTTGAGCAGCCTTAACCACCTGTTCCTTGTTACGCTTGTCACGCTCCTGCTTTTCAGCTTTGGCTTCCTGTGCCGCCTTGATAAAGGCTAATGACACATCAAGCTCCTTTGACATTTCATCAATTCTGTCTGTTTTCATATCAAATCTGCTCCTTTCAGTTTTTTGGGATTTTTCCTTACAATCACATTATAGTACTGTCAACAGTACTTTTCAAGATTAAATATTACCAAACTTCACCGAAAACATTTGTTTGTTCTGTACTGTTGACAGTATTCGTAGTTTGTGATATACTATTTGTCAGGAGTTGAATTTTATGATGACTGAAAACCGAAAAAGAACAATACGCAAATGGGATAAGGAAAATATGAAAACTTTTTCCTGCCGTCTGCGTACATATGATGCTGACATATTTAAAGAATACTGCAAATCACACAATACAACACCTGGAGCCGTAATCAAAAAATATGTAACTGAACTGATTGACAAATATTGTGAAGAACAGGACAAAATCCATAACGATAATTCTGATAAAACTTCTACATTTTCTGATACCCCCATTTCTGATGAAACGGAGTGATCCGTTTCATCATTTATTTTACCCATTTGTTTATATGACGGCTCTGCTCTCCTTGTTCCTGTAACAATTTAAGCTGCTCTGCCCTTTTGATTTCTTCCTGCTCTCTCTTAATCTGCTCACGGATAAAATCATAATCGCTTTGAGCCTGCTGTATGAAATACGAATAGTATCTGCCATATTCACGCTTTTGTATATTCACTGCTTCAAGCTGTTCCGATGTTTCACCGAGTTGGCTTTTTAGTGCTTCAAGCCGTACTCTGTATTTCATAACATCATCCAAACTTGAAATATCAGAAGGTAATGTTTTTTTCAGTTCAAGCAGTGTTTTGATTTCCTGTGGACTTAACGTTGCCTTTGAATTAAGCTCTACAAACTTTTCTGCTGGACCGCAAATCTGTTGAATTTGAGTAATCTCATCTTCAATAGATTTTTTCTTTTGTCTTAGTTCAGCAGCTGTATCAGCCGCACTATTTACAAGGCTTTCAAAATCTTCAACACTGTGTATGTTATTATTGCAAAGAAATGAAAGAAGCTCTGCACTGTTTCTTAAATCTGAATATCCAACGTGTACTGGATTTTCAATGTTTCGATAAACGGTAATCTGGAGCTGACGCAGGCATAACGCATATTCACGCTGTATGCCTTCATATTTAATTGCTTCAGAAAGCGGCATTTCTTCATTCTTGTTACTGATACGATATTGCAAATCTTGTATATCATATCCATCACCAAGCCTGAACGTTCTAATAGCGTGTTTCTGTTTCGGAGCTTTCACTGAAATGTATTTGCCCTGCTTTACCTCATATCCATTTTTGCGTAATTCTCCAACAAGGTCATCTACACTTTTTACATTGTCCTGCAAAATCAAGTGATCAATATCTTCGCACAATTTTACTTTCCACGATGTCCCGTTCTTACGGGCAAGCCACTCCCCGTATTTATATGAAGCGTTACGTTTTGGATTTTTGATTATACTTAACCCGTGTTCCAAAGCAAGTTTGTCAGAAATCTCTCGGCATAGTTTCAGTGTCCTTATGTTACTGTGCCAGGCTTTTCCTTCAAGATTATACGCAGCAACCGCAAAATGATTATGTAAATGTCCCTTATCAATGTGCGTTGATATGATTACCTGGTGTTTGTCACCAAAAACTTTTTTTGCCCACTTAACACCAATCCTATGAGCTTCTTCGGGTGTTGCCTCTCCCGGAGCAAACGATTGGATATAATGATGAAGTCTGACCTTTTGTTTTTTAAGTGCTTGCTTATCTGCATCATTTAATGAGCTTTTATAAAAACGCTCACCGGTAAATTTCTCAAAAACTTCTGAAAGTTCCTGACAGCTAAGCTTAATATCAGGCGTACAGTTCAAACCTGACGAATATTTCATCTCAGAGTTTTTATCACCATTCAGAATATATCGGATCATCTTCAACGGATGTTTATGCACGGAGATTTGTTTTACATAAGGCATAACAACCACCTCATATTACATAATCCGGTTTGAGTTCTGAAAGGTAATTATCCATAACCCTTGAAAAATACTCCATCTGCTTCTGCATATCTTCAATATCTTTCTGAAAAATCGAATGGGTACTGTTTGCAACCTTTGCAATCTGATTAAGCTCATAACTTATTCGATTGAACGATAAGCGAAGATTGTTAAGCTGGACCATATCGTAATGTTTGATTTCACCACGAACTGCAATTTCACGGATATATGTACCAGCACGTTTATTCAATGCTTTGGCTTTCTTGCAAACAACAGCATATTCATCTGCATTGAATTTGATATGCTTTTCTATTGTCCTCTTGCTCATAACCTATCCTTTCCGATATATGGGGTGTTAGGGGAAGCTCCCCTAATCGGTGCTGCTATGGCACTGAAATGAAAAAGTGGATACTTTTTCTATGCTTGCTATGACATAAGCACAAACCCTTCCATATATCCATATTTTCCTACCTCCCACCCTGAAATCACTTATTCTTTCTTCCCTGTTTTCAGATAATTCAGAAAAGGACGTCTTGGAATTTTATACACCCTGCCGATTTTTGTAATAGCAAACGGTAAGTCGTTAATGTTTCGATATAACGTATGATGGTTCATTCCCAGTACATTGCATACATCTTCAACAGACAGGAACTCCTTTTCCATATTCTCAATATCTTCAACAGAGATTCTTTTCTTCTTCATTATCTGTTATCCTCCTTTCTTACGACAATGCAAAACTATAAAAAATACTGTTCCGATAATTGCAACAACAGTGCTGATTGCTATTGCTGCACGTTTTGCTTTTTTTCTTTTTAACGCCTTACGCATTTCTTCAAGAAAAACATAACTTGTGCCGTCAGACGGAGATCCGAAAAAATAATTTTCATATACTTCATCGTCTGCGAAATAATCTTCATTGAGGAAATTACAATTATCCTCACTCATCTTATTTCTGTAAATATCAGCCTTGCGTGTATAATCAACATTTTTCATTTTTACACTTTCCTTTCAGATTTAATTTTCTTCGTTAAGCTTGTCTACGATATTCTGTCTATAATTCTTAACTGCATTTATTGCATCAATGAATCTTTCGTGTTCTTTGCTACCCTCGGCATATTCATTGAAAAGTGCCATAAGCTCATTTCTGCTCTCACTTATAAGCAGACAATAATACTTCCTGTCCTCATCATAATCTTTATCGTTATCATTAAGGAGCTTCATTTCGTCATTAGCATTATCAATATCATTAAGCAGCTCAATTACCTGTTCAATGTAATCAAACTCAATAATATATTTCAGAAATGAAGAATTGCTGCCAACACAGAAGCCACATCTGTCGTACCATTCATTTGCCGCTATTCTTTCATCAGAACCATTAGTGTATGTACCATATACCAGGTCACCGATAAAATTTTCAAGAAGTTCCTCCGGCGTAATACCGGACTTGGCTGCAAACTCAAATATACGAATAACGTCTGCATCAGAAAGTTTAAGCTTAAATGTTCTCGGCTTTATAGTGGCAATTTCCTTCTGCTGGTTTTCATAGTAATTCATATGATTAACCTTCCTTTCAAGTTTCGGGCGGATTGACGTGCTGATTAACAAGGTGAACGTATGTGAATAATGTACATACTCAAATCACCTCCATACATTTGTATCAAGGAGCAGTTCATCACTATAACTATCAAAGTTATAATCAAGAAGCCAGTTCCAAATGCAGGTTTTCATATAGGCTCGTCTGTTAGAAATCTTATTGTTCTTCAGCACGGTTTTCCAGTGTTCTTCAAAACTTATAAGCCAATCACAAAGATAGTCCGTACTGATTATCTCATTCAGACGATCAATGATTTCATAATACATCACGACATTACCCTGAAGAATAACTTTTTCGCTACTCACCATTTCTGCAATTGATGTAATGACAACGTTGAAAAAATCAGCTCTTGGCACATTGTCATTACTTGTGTAATAACTTTTCGCTGAAAGATATTCAAGTGCAGCCTTTATTGAATCCTTGTCATTTCTTAAAGTGTATGGTATAATACATTTCTGTGTATGACGAATATCCTCATCATATTCCATAAACGCCTTTTCGGATGCAGGCTCCGCAGAAATAATTGAACTCCATTCCAGACCAAGATGTTTTAACACATCAGAAAATTTTATTTTCTTTCTTCTGCTTTGATTCTGTCTGTCAGTCATCAGCGGAGCAGAACGACTGACAGAATTATAAGAATAATTTTTTGTCTTTGGTTTATTATCTTTAGTTTTATTGTCCGTAAGGACATTACAAGTTTCTGCCTTCGGGGTAATACAAGTTTCGTCCTTATGGACAAACTGGATTTTTTCAGAACTTTTTGGTTTTTTGACAATAGTATTATCTGCTTTTGAGAACTTCTCGACTATTTCCTTGCCTTTATCTATAAGCTTCTTGATAATCTCCATATCAATACATATACGGAAATATCTTTTTGCAGGAAGTCCTTTCACAACACATTCTATAAGACCAAACTGCATAAGTTTATTTATAGCTGATTTCTGTGCCTTAACACCAAATGTCGTACTTTCCTCCAGATCACTAATTGTCGAATAAAAATAACCATCAAGAAGCATATCATTCTTGCTATAAAAGATATGTTTTGAGATAAGTGCAGAATAAATTATTGTTTCTGTCATACCGATAGAATGAGCCAGATAACGATTTGCCGAAATGGTATTACTTGGGTTAAGAAGCTCGGTGAGAGCTGTCACATCATATTTATTCGTATTTTTCATAATATTACCTCCTGGTAAAAACAAAAAAGCCACGGGATACTTAATAAAAATAGTATCCCGTGGCTTTACACAAACCTTGTAGTAACCTTATGGAGGAGCATATTATACTGAATTATTTTCGTACCATATTTTTTGTGTGGTACGACTTTTGTACCACAAATCTTAAAAAGAACTGCAAAGATTATTTTCACTCGTACCATATTCGTACCACACACAGCATTTTTAAGATAAAAATATGAAAAGAAAAAGTCCGTAGATGACGTATCTACGGACTTTTCTGTGGCAGGGGCAGTAAGATTCGAACTCACGACACGCGGTTTTGGAGACCGCTGCTCTACCGACTGAGCTATACCCCTATATTTAATTTTGGTGGGCCATCGGGGACTCGAACCCAGGACCGACCGGTTATGAGCCGGTTGCTCTAACCAACTGAGCTAATGGCCCACATCTCAATTGAGAAACAGCAGTCAAGAAACTGACCTGACTGCTGTTTTAAGTGTCGGCATCGATCTATTTTCCCGGGCCGTCACCAGCCAAGTATTTTCGACGTGTATGAGCTTAACTTCTGTGTTCGGAATGGGAACAGGTGGAACCTCATAGCCATTGACACCGACTATTTATTGAAGATTTAGCATCC
>JAGBCL010000045.1 GCA_018110825.1 Oscillospiraceae bacterium | reverse complement strand
CCCGGCAACTGCGTGCGCCCAGAAGTCGCCAGCGCAATATAAATTGGCGACGCGGTACTTACAGGATACTGCCTTTAGCAAGCAGTAGGTAAAAGTATCAAGTGATGAAAAATCACAGCCTATTATTCTACAACTTATCCGAGAGGGGAAACCCGAAGGGGAGTGTAGCATGTTGTTGTTCCTGTTGGAACGTAAATAGGAAAGACGCTAATCCTGTGCGTCAAAATATTTAAGAATAAAAATCAGTGTATGAGGTACAAAGCTAAACTGCCTAAACGATAGCCAGAGTGGGGGAATCCGTGCCCTGCATACGAAAAGGATTGAAACGTATGCCTTTCATGTTGGTTTCATTTCGCAGTTATGAAAGCAAGAGATACTCATGAGAGAACAACCGCAAGACAGCGGGCAAATGGCGAAAGTCGGTGCCGACAACACTGAATGCTAATCCTGTATCTACTAACTGGGGATGACCTAAACCTGGTAACAGGCACGGTCACACAGCTCCCATAGTAGTCCGAGACGTTAATGACGTTCACATGGCGAAGGGGAGCAGCTTATCAGAAAATACTAAAATGAAGGAAGGTGCGAGAGGCATTGAGAAATCCAACTGAGGTATTGAAAAATTTGATGGAAAAATCAAAGAATGAAACTTACAGATTTCAGAGGTTATACAGAAATCTGTACAATCCGGAGTTTTATTGGCTTGCGTATAAAAACATTTATGCAAATGATGGCAGTATGACTGCCGGAGCTGATGGAACAACGATTGATGGCATGGGTAACGAGAGAATTGAGAGGATTATTTTATCCTTAAAAGAGCGCAGTTACCAACCAAAACCTGCAAGAAGAGAATATATTGCAAAGAAAAACAGCAGTAAAAAGCGTCCTCTAGGTATTCAGTCGGGGGATGATAAACTTGTGCAGGAAGTCGTTAAGATGATTTTGGAGAGTATTTATGAGCCTGTGTTTAGTAATAAATCACATGGGTTCAGACCAAACAGAAGCTGTCAGACAGCACTGAAACAAATACAGAACACCTTTACTGGTGCGAACTGGTTTGTAGAGGGAGATATACACGCATGTTTTGACAGTTTTGACCACCATGTAGTTATTGACCTCTTGAGAAAGAGGATTGATGACGAAGCGTTTATTCAGCTTATATGGAAATTCCTAAAGGCAGGATATATGGAACAATGGACATTCAATAGAACTTACAGCGGAGTTCCGCAGGGTTCGGGAGTCAGTCCAGTGCTGGCAAACATTTATCTTCATGAATTGGATAAATTCATGGAAAACTATGCAGAAAACTTCAATACAGAAGCTAAGAGGAAACATTTTTCTACTGCATATAAGTCCAGTGTCAGTAAGACATACAGATATAGAAAAAAGGGCAGAGAAATATGGGATAGTCTGTCCGAGGAGGAAAAGAAAATCAGATGTAAAAATCTCAAGAAACTGGAAATGATTGAAAAATCTACAACACCTTATGTCTATAACGACAGTAATTATAAAAGGGTTCAGTATACGAGATATGCTGATGACTTTATCATCGGAGTTATTGGTAGTAAAGCAGACGCAGAAGCTATCAAGAAGGACGTGAAAATATTCCTGCAAAAAGCATTGAAATTAGAAATGTCAGACACAAAGACAAAGGTTACGCATACTGGAGATAGAGCAAGATTTTTAGGGTACGATATCACCGTATCAAGAGTACAAACACTCAAAAAGACTTCTAACGGAAAAGTTCAGAGATGTCAGACAGGAGTAGTAAAACTATATGTTCCACGCGAAAAGTGGGTGGGTAAGTTAATTGAGTACAAAGCAATAAAAATCAAAATCAACGAAAACGGAAAAGAGAGATTTGTAGCCCTTCACAGGGGCAAGCTGGTAAACCAGAGTGACATTGAAATTTTAGCAAGATACAACGCAGAAGTTCGTGGACTATATAATTATTACTCCATAGCGAATGATTCCTTTAAAATCGGGAGATTTGCTAATGTAATGAAATACAGCATGTATAAAACATTTGCGTGCAAGTACAAGACGAATGTTCATGAGATTAAGCGTAGATATTGTAGAAATGATTTATTTACGGTTGCGTATGAAACAAGACAGGGAACGAAAACAACAACATTCTACAAGGATGGATACAAACGGAAGGAATGTGCTACAAAGTTTGATAATGTAAACGAGCTTCCGCAGTTCTCAAAATATGCCAAGACTAACACCCTCAAACAGAGAGTGGAACGTCATACTTGTGAATTATGCCAAAAAGACTGTAGAAATCTGGTAATACACCAAGTCAAGAAACTCAAAGATTTAAAGGGAAATGCAGAGTGGGT
>JAGBCL010000044.1 GCA_018110825.1 Oscillospiraceae bacterium | reverse complement strand
TGGCTGTTCACAAACGCTCTCAACATTTCTTTCGATGCTTTTTCCATAAAAAATACTTCCTTTCAGATTTTTTCTCATACTTTGAGTTTCGTCTGATTGGAAGTATTTATTCTCTTTTACACAAAATTTTTCGGGGTCTCAACTACTCTAATTTTTTGTTCGTCTATTGCGTGTATCGTTATAATAGACGATTGACTAACTGATTTATTATATCATAAATGCCCCATAAATTCAATAGGTTGAGGATCATTGATTGGAAAAAGTCAATGGCTTTTTTCTTTTTATGGGGCATAGATGATTTTTTCGTCGAATGATGTTCATCTATTATAACGATAGATGAACAAATTAGAGGTAGAAAATACATTTATTTTTCGGTGTGAGTATGTTAAATTACGATGATATTTATAGGATTTCTATGTTTGGACATAGGGATTTTAATGGTCATAGGCAGTTGGAGGAGAAATTGATACCGATTCTCCGAGATCTGATTCGCAAGAAGAAATTTATTGAAATCTATATGGGACGAGACGGTGAATTTGACACCTATGCCGCTACGCTTGTGAAGCGCGTTCAGAAAGACTACGACGACTATCACACCATAGAGTTTAACCTTGTTCTGCCATACCCCAAAAAGGATATGGAGGACTTTGAAAAGTATTACGACCGCGTTGATATTCCAATCAGCGCACACCCGAAACTTGCGATCACGAAAAGAAATGAATGGATGGCAGAGCAAGCCGATCTTATACTCTGTTATATTGAGCGCGAAAGCGGTGGAGCATACAAAGCTGTTCAGTATGCAAGAAAAATAAGGAAAGAGGTGATAAATCTTGCGGAAAAAACCAAAGAAGATTGACATGAATCCAAAACAACTGCGGTATGACTTA
The DNA here is from genome assembly GCA_018110825.1 of Oscillospiraceae bacterium. Classification (GTDB taxonomy): domain Bacteria; phylum Bacillota; class Clostridia; order Oscillospirales; family Ruminococcaceae; genus RGIG8773. The sequence goes on along the minus strand of JAGBCL010000044.1, from coordinate 1,617 downwards.
CATCAAGCATACCGCCGTTTGACTTGGAAAATATGGGTATACCTTAAAGCCAATCCAGACGTGCTTGAATCGAACGACAACAGAGAGATTTTTGATGAAATAGGTAAGATACAAACCCAAATATTTATGCGTCGCTATCCGGAACATACATACGAGGAGGCGTTCAATACACAAGATTTTCTTTCCTACTTGGAAGCGAAGCATCACGCCGAAGACATTTATTTTGAGCAAGAGCTTATGGATTTGTTCAGACCGAGCACACCCCACGATAAAGAATGGAAATGGAAGGTGTTTGTTGAGTTGTTCTTCTTTTCGGCCAATAATGAACGCTATACAAAAACAAAATAAAGCGTGCTATTTGAAGCAAAATAAACATGTGCGGCAGGAAGCAAAATTTCTGCCGCATTTTCATAGAAAACTTTCACAAAAGCTATTGGCAGATTTTCAAAATAGGTGTAAAATGTATGACAACAAATCACAAAGGAGGAGTAGCCATGTTTATGAACAAGTTTTATTACTATTACTTTGCCATGGGCTGCCCGACTTTTGTGAAATCCGAAAAGTAAGATCAGGTTTTCGGAAGAACAAAAATACGGTCAGTCCGCATTCGTCGTGCCGTTGGGGCATAACAGAATTGCGGATTTTTATTTTTTTCATAGATAAACCAAGACCAAACCGACAAAGAGAAGGAGAAAAGTCATGTCTGCAAACAAGTTCTTTTATTACTTTTATTATTACAGCAAGGGCTGCCCGATGATTGAATTCAAGAGATGATAGATATCCTTGAATGACAAAATACGGACAGTCCGCATTCGTCGTGCTTTTCAGCATACCGAGGGCGGACTTATTATTTTAAATTGAAAATTATGAAAAGAGGTAAATAAAAATGCAAATGAATTTCCACAGAAAGCTTCCGATTCCCCAGGAGGTTAAGAAAGAATATCCACTCACCGAGCGTATGGAGCAGGTAAAAGCCGCACGAGACGAAGCAATCCGCGCCGTATTTGACGGTAGCTCCGACAAATTCCTTCTCGTGATCGGACCGTGCTCCGCTGATCACCGCGAGCCTGTTCTTGAATACATTTCCCGCCTTCGCAGAGTGCAGGAGCAGGTAGCAGATAAGATCATTATCATCCCCCGTATCTACACCAACAAGCCGAGAACCACCGGTCAGGGCTACAAGGGAATGCTTCATCAGCCCGATCCCGAGGAAAAGCCGGATATGTACAAGGGCATCGTTGCCATCCGTGAGCTTCATATGGCTGCTTTGCGCGACTACGATTTTTCCTGTGCGGACGAAATGCTGTACCCCGAGAATCACCGCTACCTTTCGGACCTTCTTTCCTACGTTGCGGTTGGAGCGCGTTCTGTTGAGAATCAGCAGCACAGACTGACCGCAAGCGGCGTCGGCATTCCTGTTGGAATGAAGAACCCCACGGGCGGTGATCTCGGCGTTATGATGAACTCGATCGTTGCCGCACAGTCCGGACACACCTTCATTTACCGTGGTTGGGAGGTTTCCACAGACGGCAATCCGTATGCCCACGCGATTCTTCGCGGATACATTGACTACGCAGGCAGAAGCACCTCCAACTACCATTATGAGGATCTTCTCCG
>JAGBCL010000043.1 GCA_018110825.1 Oscillospiraceae bacterium | reverse complement strand
GGACTTCATTTCTCTCTAAAATATCCTTGATATATGTTTCCTTAAAAATATCTCTTAAATAATTCGACTTATCTTCATTATTTTCTATTTCCAACATCTTTGGCAAACCGCCATACATAGTAAATTCATACCAGGCCTGATATCCCTCTATCCCTTTTCCGGTCACAAATTCAGCAAACGATAACGGATATAAATGCACCTGGTCACCCCTGCCTCTGAATTCAGTAATAATGTCCTTTGATAAAAATTTTGCATTACTTCCTGTTACATAAACATCTGCATTTTTAATATACAAAAAGCTGTTCAATACATCCTCGAACTCTTCTACCATCTGCACTTCATCCAAAAGTATATAATACATCTGTTCATCTTTGATTTCATTATGCACATATTCACAAAGCACATCCGGGTCACGGTATTTTTTATTTATTCTGTCGTCTAAGGCAATTTTAATAATATGTTCCTTATCAACACCTGACGCTAAGAGATGTTGATGAAACAACTCGAAAAGGAGATATGTTTTACCACATCTTCTGATTCCGGTAATCACCTTAATCATTCCGTTTCCTTTTCTTCGGATTAATTTATCCAAATACATATTTCTATTCATAAGCACCCTCCTCTATTGAAAATTTAGTCGCATTTGCGACTATTTTTTCAATGACATTATACACCTTTTATAAAACATTCGTCAACGTCTATTGAAAATTTAGTCGTACATGCGACTGTTTTTTCAGTAGTATATGTATTTCTAAGAAAGATACTCTTGCAAATCAAACAAATAAACTTATCCACTATAGTAACTCAACCAGTCTCTTCGCCGCCTCTTTGGTATCCTCCGGTGAACCAAACGTAGAAAAACGAAAATATCCTTCTCCACAAGCGCCAAAACCTGCTCCCGGTGTCCCCACTACCTGAATTTTTTTTAAGAGATAATCAAAGAACTCCCAGCTTCCCATACCATCCGGACACCGCATCCAGATATAGGGTGCATTTTTTCCTCCGCAATACCATATTCCAAGCTTATCTAATGCTTCCATCAGGCAAGCTGCATTCTGCTTATAAACTCTGATATTTTCTTGAATCTGTTTCTGTCCTTCCTCGGTAAAAATTGCAGCCGCACCCTTCTGGATAATATAGGATACTCCATTGGTCTTCGTTGTACGGTTTCTTACCCACATCTGATTCAGATTCATTCCTTCTCTTACTAAGTTCTTCGGAATTACCGTATAGCCACATCGCGTTCCGGTAAATCCGGCTGTCTTGGAAAGAGAACAAATCTCAATAGCACAACTCTTTGCTCCATTTACCTCAAAAATACTATGTGGAATTTCTTCCTCTTCAATAAATGCTTCATAAGCCGCATCGAACAAAATAATTGCATTTATTCTGTCCGCATAATCCACCCAGGCCTGTAATTGCTTATAATTAAACACTGCACCGGTTGGATTATTTGGCGAACAAATGTAAATAATATCTGCGGTAATGCTTTCATCCGGCATCGGCAAAAAACCGTTTTCTTTTCCTGCTGGCATATGAATGATTTTATTGCCGGCCATGATATTTGCATCCACATAAGCCGGATATGCCGGTTCCATAATCAAAACCGTTTTTCCTCTTCCGAACAAATCCAGAATATCCCCCAGTTCATCGCTGGCGCCACTGGATACAAAAACCTCTTCCTCTGAAAGCTCCACTCCTCTGTTTTTATAATATTCCGCAATCCTTTTTCTTAAATCAGGGTCTCCGCACTCCGGCATATACCCATGAAAGGTATGTTTTTCTGCCTGGTCATCCACTGCTTTATGAAGAGCCTGAATGACTGTATCACAAAGGGGCAGAGAAACATCCCCGATTCCCATGCGATATAAATGAGTATTCGGATGCTCTGACAGATATTCCTTTGTTTTCTGTGCAATATTATAAAATAAATACGAATCCTTTAAATTACTATAATTTGTGTTTGGTATCATACTAATTCTCCTCTTTTCCTTTTCTGCTCCATACCGTCTACGAATCAATCGTCGAAATGCCAATAGTAATTTCTTCCAGTACATCCAGAAGAACTCTTACGGTATCCAGCGACGTAAACATTGTCACGTTATTCTCAATGGCTGTCCTCCGGATAGCGAGACCATCTTCATAATGAATTCCTGATAAAATTGCACGGGTATTAATCACATAGCTTACATATCCGGCACGAATTGACTCCAAAATCTCTGTGCTGTTTTCGCTGAGTTTCTTTCGAATACGTGTACGAATTCCTTTTGCCTTCAAAAACTCACCGGTTCCTACCGTAGCTTCAATATTAAAGCCCATGTCATAAAATCTCTTAATAAGTGGCAACGCTTCTTCCTTATCCTCATCTGCCAGTGTTACCACTATCGTTCCGTAATTCTGCATCTTGACGCCGGAGGCAATCAATGCTTTATACATCGCCCGCGGCAGCTTTTCATCATATCCGATAGCCTCACCTGTAGACTTCATCTCCGGTGACAAATAAGCATCCATACCATTTAATTTCGCAAAGGAAAATGCCGGCGCTTTTACGTACCATCGTTTCTTTTCCTCCGGATAGATTTTATCAAATCCCTGTTCCCTCAGGTTCTTTCCCAAAATAACCTTCGTTGCAATATCAGCTAACGGATAACCGGTTGCTTTTGATAAAAACGGAACCGTTCTGGAAGACCGGGGATTTACTTCAATAATGTATACCTGCTCTTCTTTATCTACAATAAATTGAATATTGAACAAACCCTTAATCCCTACTCCAAGGCCAAGTTTTTTTGTATAGTCAAGTATAGTCTCCTTCACCTGTTTCGAAATACTGAAGCTCGGATACACGCTGATAGAATCACCGGAATGAACCCCTGTCCGTTCTACCAGTTCCATAATTCCCGGAACAAACACATCCATGCCGTCACAAATTGCATCCACTTCTACTTCTTTACCGCAAATGTATTTATCCACTAACACCGGCTTATCTTCATCAATTTCCACTGCTGTTTTCAGATAATGCCTCAGCTGTTCTTCCTTTGCCACAATCTGCATGGCTCTTCCGCCCAGAACAAAGCTTGGGCGTACCAGTACCGGATAACCGATGTTCGTTGCCGCCTTTACCCCGTCTTCTATGTTGGTAACTGCCTGTCCCTTTGGCTGCGGAATCTCCAGTTCCAATAACAGTTCTTCAAAAGCCTCCCTGTTTTCTGCCCGTTCAATGGCTGCCGTATCCGTACCAATCAGCTTTACTCCCCGCTCCTCCAGCGGTTTTGCCAGATTAATTGCCGTCTGCCCGCCTAAAGAAGCAATGATACCCTCCGGCTGCTCCAGTTCAATTACATTCATAACATCTTCCACGCAAAGAGGTTCGAAATACAGCTTATCGGAGGTGGTATAATCTGTGGATACCGTTTCTGGATTGTTATTGATAATAATAGCTTCATAGCCGGCTTCTTTAATTGTTTTCACAGCATGTACCGTAGAATAATCAAATTCCACGCCTTGTCCGATTCGAATCGGTCCGGAGCCCAAAACCACTACCTTCTTTCTGTCCTCTACAACAGACTCATTTTCTTCCTCATAGGTAGAATAAAAATACGGAACATAGCTTGCAAATTCCGAAGCACAGGTGTCAATCATTTTGTACACAGGAAAAACTGCATTCTTTTTTCTGAGTTCAAAAATATCCGATTCACTTTTCTTCCACAGCCATGCGATTGCCTTATCAGAAAATCCGGTTCTTTTTGCCTGATACAGAAGTTCCATGTTATCCACACCCTGTTCCAGTTCTTTCTCCAATTCAATAATATGTTTCATTTTCTCCAGAAAAAAGCGGTCTATCTTCGTTGCTTCTGCAATGCAGGAAACCTCACATTCCAGACGTAATAGCTGCGCAATCGCATAAATACGGTCATCTGTACCAATC
>JAGBCL010000042.1 GCA_018110825.1 Oscillospiraceae bacterium | reverse complement strand
GCTCAACAAAGCACCGCCGATGATATCGGTAATCCAATGTACGCCTGACACAAGTCTGCCTATAACCATAAAGGTAATAAACACGGTAATCGTAAGCATTACACATCGTCTGAATAAGTCGTTTTTAATACGGGTACGAAGCTGCATCATTGCCGTAGGCATCACACACATCACAAGTATAGTTGTTGATGACGGATAGGATGCTTCTAAATATCCGTCAATGAGTGTCGGTCTGTAATTGATAACAACTATTTCAAAGAGGATATATACCGCCATTACAACGATGTAAAATCCACCGAGTGTAAGGATGCTTCGGTCAACTTTTAATAGACTCTTTCTTTTGATACATTGCACAATACCGAGAACGGCAAAACCGAATGCAACACCAACCGGAACAAGACCAAGCCAATCCGTAATTATGTACAAGGACATATTCACACCCGTGAGATTGTGAATGTAGCCGTTCAGCGTAGCAAAGCCCACGCTCGATTGTCGGGGACCGATTGCCTCAACGTCAACGAAGCGAATTAACACAGTCCACAACACAAATACCGCAAGCAAGCCCACTCCTACCCAAAACAATCTGCTGTTTTTCTTTTCCATTATTTTTTAACCTTCCTTTTGTATATTGGCTCTCGCCTGAATACATTTTAGCAGAAGGCATAAGAATAATCAAGAAACGGCTTGTCACAAGCGTGATACGTTTCGTATCATTGCCGTTTTATCAACATCAAAGCCTTGATGGTTAACAATACGAACGCAAACACGGCGGCATACGGCTGTGAGCTTATCATAAAGAGCAGTACCAAGATTGCTCCGAGTGTGAGTGAAACCGTCGTTTTACTTTTCACCCACGCCATCGCTTGACAGTTCTGTAATGCGAGTGTCAAAATACCCATTACTGTCATTGCGATAACAGCGACAAGGTACGTTATTTTTAAGTATGGCTGAACGCAGCCAAGTGTGATGAGCGAAACACTTTGAATAGTTCCGTCCGCTTTTTCAGCAAAGAACGGCAGAAAAAGGAGCATTGCGATACTCAAGTCAAGTAATCCGTATATTAAATCACGAAAACGCTTTTCTTTTCGTTTGTTGTCTTCCTCGGCTATCGTCAATACCTCGTCGGTAGAGAGTAGCTCGTCAACCGTCACCGAAAAGAATTTCGCGATCGCTTTTAGTGACTCTATATTCGGATATCCTCTGCCTGACTCCCATTTTGAAATAGCAGTTCGGGAAACGTAAAGCTTCTCGGCAAGCTCCTCTTGCGTAAGCCCTTTTTGCTTTCTTAATTCCTGTAATTTTTCGTTAAATTCCATAATAAATGCACTTTCTGAAAATTTCGACGAATCGCTTGTAGCAAAATCACACCAACATTCGACGTGGTTCTATTCGAGAAATTGGGAATTGGCTATAAGACCTCTTGCCCTTTTGCAATAAAATAAACTTCTTGCATTGCCGCAATGGTTGCGAGTAAACATATTGTAGCAACGCTATAAATGGGTTCAACCAAAGTCAGCGACAACGGAAAAAAGAACAAAGCGAATCCCGTAATTTTGTTTAACACGCTATGTATTGACATTAGTTTTTTCTTGTGAATAAAGACTAACGCAATATTAAATATCTTAATCAACGCAACAACGATAATCCACACCCATAACCATACAGGTATGTGTATTAGGGGTAGTATCTTTATTGAGCATACGAACATAAATACAAAGTCAGCAACAGTATCAAGTTTTGCTCCAAATTTACTAACCGTTCCCATCT
>JAGBCL010000041.1 GCA_018110825.1 Oscillospiraceae bacterium | reverse complement strand
TATCCAAACAAAATCCCGAAAAGGATTTACTTACATTTTTTAATTCAAGTGCGTTCATTCTTGTTCCTCCATACCGAACGTAATCATTTCAATAATATCGTTACGGCTCAAATTGCACGAGGCAGCAAGCTTTGATATCTGCTCGATATGTTCCTCGATCTTTTTCAAATTTTCTTCTCGTAAAAGCTCTACGTTCTTCGGCGCAACGTAACATCCCTTTGCCGGAAGTGTGTAAATAAAGCCTTCCTTTTCAAGTTCTTCATACGCGCGTTTGGTGGTAATAAAGCTGATGCGCAGATCTTTTGCAAGCCCTCGTATAGACGGCAGCATTTCGTCCTCTTTCAACTCACCGCTGATGATCTGATTTTTTATTTGAGAATAGATCTGATTATAAATCGGTTCGCCGCTTTTGTTGTCGATTAAAATATTCACGTCATCACCTCTGTTAAAACTGTATATTTACATTATACACAGTTTGAACGCTTTTGTCAATAGGTTTTGCAAAATAAGTGCAAAAAATCCCCTCGCTCCGTTATGGAACGAGGGGATAATATTTGTTTATTTGGATTTTAATTTTTCAAGATCTTCAATATAGATGGAAACCTCTCCGCAGTTCGGGCAAATCGCTACCTTGGGTTTTCCTATTCTTCCACCAAATAATTTATTTTCATCGGCAGACAATACTATTCCGTTTCCGCCACCTTCAATTTTAATGGCGCATCCTTCTTTCATTTCGTTTCCGCATCGAATACATTTTCTCATTTTATTTGCCTCCGTCATATTTTTCTTTCATCTTTTCAGCATCTTGTTCATCGTAGTACGCCCCTGCTGCTTCATCAGAAGATTTTACACGCTCTACCATACCATCCTCGTAAATGTCGGTATACAACGCCCTCGCTCAACTTGAACGAGGGCTATTTTTACTGTATAAAGAATTTGAAAATCTCTTTTGCCCAACCGAGCCAAGCAGGAACGTTTGCATCGAGCCATTCTACAACGGTTGGTATATCTGCCGTAGTTAGATCTCCGATATGGCTGTAAACGCTTCCTTCAGCTACCGATTTGCCTATGGCAATCATACCGTAGGCGTGATCACCAACAGCGGCATATTTACCGACAGCAAGCGCTCCCGTTGAGAAACAACCGATCGATAGTGCGCCAAAGGATATAAGACCTACGCTGATAGCCCCTGCTGCAAACAATCCGAGAGCAATAGAGCCAACCGCAAGTAGTCCGGCTGAGAACACGCCTGCGGAGATCAAGCCAAGTGACAAAAGTCCAATAGATATTACTCCAAGTGAAAGCATACCAAGGGATACGATGCCCCGTGACATAAGACCAATGGAAAACACTCCACGCGCCTTAAGTCCTACCGCAAAAAATCCGTGCGCATTTTTGCCGATATGGTAAAGCGGCATACCGAAAATCATTTTCTCACTTTTGCGTTCGTGAAATTGTTTTTTGAATTTATCCCAAAACGTTTCGGTTTCTTTAGGTTCGATACCTTGCTTTTCGGTAATATCATCGTTGAGCAGATAATCCATCGAGCATTCAAAGAGCTTTCCCATTTTGATCAGCTTATCGGTTTCCGGGTAGGCTATATCCGACTCCCATTTGCTGATTGATTGACGGGAAACGCCGAGAATATCGGCAAGCTGCTCTTG
>JAGBCL010000040.1 GCA_018110825.1 Oscillospiraceae bacterium | reverse complement strand
TAATAACAACATAATTAATTCATAAAAAATGATTGTAGTACCAGTAAAAGAAGGCGAAAACATTGAAAAGGCCTTGAAGAAGTTTAAGAGAAAATTCGAAAAGACAGGTGTTGTAAAGGAATTGAGAGCTAGACAACAGTTTGACAAGCCGTCTGTATTGAACAGACTGAAAAGAGAACGTGCTGTCTATGTACAGAAGCTCCAACAAGTAGAAGAATAATTTTTTTTACGCAAACTTCTTGAAAGTTTGAATTCTTTTTCATATATTCGTTGCATAATTCTATAATGTAACGTTTCTTATGTTGAAAGAAGCTTTCTTGGACTACCTTCGGCTTGAACGGAACTACTCGGAAAGGACAATTGTCTCTTACGGGATGGATTTGAGAGAGTTCGAAGGATACCTTGAAAAAACGGAAGCGGAGTTGGATTTTACGAAGGTGCATGCCGATGTCGTCCGGAATTGGATTTCTGAATTGATGGACGAGGGTAGGACAGCAACTTCCGTGAACAGGAAACTAAGCTCATTGCGCTCTTTCTATCGTTTTTTGCTGAGAAGGAAAGAAATAACGGTAAATCCGATGCTGAAAATCGTCGGGCTTAAAAAGAAAAAGCCGTTGCCTTCCTTTGTCAGGGAGAAGGATATGAACCGGTTGCTCGACGGACTTTCGTTCGACGAGGGTTTTGAAGGGTGTAGGGACCGGACGATTTTGGAGATGTTTTATGCCACAGGTATGCGACTCTCGGAATTGATAGGACTGGATGATGTGGATGTGGATCTCTCGGCCAGGTTGATTAAGGTAACAGGGAAGCGGAATAAGCAAAGACTGATTCCTTTCGGAGACGAATTGGCGGAAGACTTGCTTATATATATAAAGGTAAGGGGCGATGCATTTCCTGATGGGGTGGAGGCTTTTTTCATTCGAAAGAATGGGAAGCGGATGTATCCGATGCAGGTTTATAGAATAGTGAAACGGAACCTCTCCAAGGTTGTGACGCTGAAGAAAAAAAGTCCACATGTGCTGAGGCATACTTTTGCAACGGCCATGCTGAATGACAATGCGGAATTGCGGGCTGTACAAGCGCTGCTGGGGCATGAGAGTTTGGCGACGACGGAAGTCTATACGCATACGACCTTTGAGGAACTTAAAAAAGTTTATGAACAAGCTCATCCAAGAGCGTAAAAAAAGGAGGTATTTATGGAAGTAAGAATTCAAGCGATTCATTTTGATGCATCTGACAGACTTCAGGATTTTATTCAGAAGAAAGCTGCCAAATTAGAGAAGTTCTGCGACGATATAAAGAAAGTGGAGGTGTCATTGAAGGTAATAAAGCCTGAGACTGCAATGAATAAGGAAGCCGGTATCAAGGTTTTGGCTTTGAACGGTGAGTTTTTTGCGGAGAAGGTGACTGATACATTTGAAGAATCCGTGGATGTTTGCGTAGACGCATTGTCCAAACAATTGACCAAAGCAAAAGAAAAACTTCGCGGAAAATAAAAAAAGGCCGAAAAGTTTTTGTGATTAAAAATAAATGTCTAACTTTGCAGCCGCTTAGCTCGATAAGAGTGCGGCTGTAAAGTTGAACAAGCCTCTTTAGCTCAGTTGGCCAGAGCACGTGATTTGTAATCTCGGGGTCGTTGGTTCGAATCCGACAAGAGGCTCGAAAGAAGAAAGCTCTTTGATAAAATGTTGGGCAAATACCAGAGTGGCCAAATGGGGCAGACTGTAAATCTGCTGGCTTACGCCTTCGGTGGTTCGAATCCATCTTTGCCCACAGTTCTTGCTGTTATAGCTCAGTGGTAGAGCACTTCCTTGGTAAGGAAGAGGTCACGAGTTCAAATCTCGTTAACAGCTCTTGATACGAAAAGCTGATTATTAATCAAATAAACAAATAAATTTTAAAGCTATGGCTAAAGAAAAATTCGAACGTTCGAAACCGCACGTTAACATTGGTACTATCGGTCACGTTGACCACGGTAAGACTACCTTGACTGCTGCTATCACAACTGTGTTGGCAAAGAAGGGTCTCTCTGAATTGCGTTCTTTCGATTCTATCGACAACGCTCCGGAAGAAAAGGAACGTGGTATCACTATCAACACTGCTCACGTTGAATATGAAACTGCTAATCGTCACTATGCTCACGTAGACTGTCCGGGTCACGCCGACTACGTTAAGAACATGGTTACTGGTGCTGCTCAGATGGACGGTGCTATCATCGTTTGTGCTGCAACAGACGGTCCGATGCCTCAGACTCGTGAACACATCCTTTTGGCTCGTCAGGTAAACGTACCTCGCTTGGTTGTTTTCTTGAACAAGTGTGATATGGTTGACGATGAAGAAATGTTGGAATTGGTAGAAATGGAAATGCGTGAATTGCTTTCTGCATACGAATTCGATGGCGATGAAACTCCTATCATCCGC
>JAGBCL010000039.1 GCA_018110825.1 Oscillospiraceae bacterium | reverse complement strand
TTTTTTAAAAGTTCATTGCCGCTTGTAAAACGTTCTATCTGAAATTCTGTGTCGGTTTTTATTGAAAATCTGGTAAGATAATCTGATACTATTTTAATTTGATTCAGCTCATCGTCGCAAATTGCTATTTTGTATAACATAGGTTATTCATTTTCCCGATAGGGAAAATGCACTCCTTTCGATGTTTTGTGGTTTTCTGTCCGCCTTTGTCGAAAAAATTCCGAATGAAAGTGATAAAAGGAAAAATTTCACCTCATTAATTGATACATTTAGTTTATCATATTTCTTTTGTCATTACAATACCATTCATCGCTCTAAAACGACCATTCGCATTTTTGCGTATATTTATAAATATAGCCAATAACAAACAGAAATATCTTTAAATACCTATTGACAAGTTCATTCTACAGTTGTATAATAAAGAAAATATTACACAACTGTAGAATGGAGCAATATTATGAAATTCAGTGATAACGACTTTGCAGTAATGAACCTTATATGGGAAGCGGGTGAAATCCCCGCAATTGAAATTGCAGAACAGCTTGCCAAGGAAAAAGGCTGGAAAAAGCCTACTGTTTACACACTTCTTGACCGTCTTATCAAGAAAGGTGCAATCAAACGCACCGACCCTGACTACATCTGCACGGCTCTTGTGAAAAAGGAGGACGTCCGCACTGACGAAACCGAGGGGCTGCTTTCGAGACTTTACAATGGCTCGGCAAAGCTTCTTGTTTCGGGCTTTATCAAGGATAAGCGTCTTAGCGAAGATGAGCTGAAGGAGCTTCGTGAGCTTATAGATAAGATGAGCGACAATTAAGGCGGTGATTTTATGCTTGCAACAGTTATAACCTCGGCACTGCTTGCCCTTGCGGCAATAATTCTCCGTGCGGTGCTGGGAAAGAAAATGAACGGCAGAATTCTTATGCTTATGTGGGCAGTGGTATTTCTGAAATTCGCCCTGCCGATAAATATTCCGTCGGCAGTTTCCGTGATGAATTTTTTCACGCAGACTCAGACTGTAACCGACCTGCCAAGCGAAGATTACAGCGAGCCGATTGTCACTGCTCCTGTAGCTCAGCCTGACGTTACATATCACATTGACATAGAAAGACCGCAGGTAGATGTTACTCCTCCCCCAAGCGAAACAATATTACCATCCCCTGTCGAAACGGTGCAGGAAAAACCGCTGCCCGACGCAGAAACTGTGCTGAAAACGGTGTACATTTCTATAACAGCAATTCTATGCTCGGCAATCACAATTGCTTACATATTCTGTGCAGTAAGATTTTCACGGTTTGAAAAGATACAGAGCAACTTGCTGCAGTGCAACACTGATTTACGAAAAGGCAATATCGGCACACCTGCTGTATTCGGAATAATCCGCCCGAGAATTCTGCTTCCCTACAGCACAGATTTTACAGATGAAGTATCTCTCCGGCACATTCTTCTTCACGAAACAACACATATCCGACATCGTGACCCGCTGTGGAATGTGCTTACACTTCTTGTCTGTGCTGTAAACTGGTACAACCCTTTCGTATGGGTAAGCCGTGTACTTTTCCTCAAGGACACGGAACGTTACTGTGACGAAACGGTTGTGGAAACAATCGGCACGGACAACAAAAAAGCATATGCGGAAAGCCTGCTTAAATGTGCGTCGGAAAGAAGCCGTATGCTTATGTTTGTTTCAGGCTTTGGTGAAAGCGATATAAAAAGCAGAATAAAAGCTGTAATGAGTATGAAGAAAGTTCGGACGGGCACGGTAATTGTGCTTGTTATGCTGATAATAATTTCAGCGGCAATTTTCGGCACGGGCAAAAGCCTTTCCGCTGAAATCACCCATTCGGATTTTATTCCCGCGGGAGAAAATCAGGTGTACAGCCAGATTGTCAATGGCAGCAACGATGAAACAGCTACCATAAATCTTACTCTTGATAATGATTACGGCGATACAACTCCATCAAACTACTATCACTTCATACTTGATTTTGACAGCGAGGAGTACACCCTCGGTGATGCACACGCAACCTTTGACATCAAGGGATTGACCAAATACAGGCTTATTCCCGATGAGCCTGTGGAAAATCAGTCCGAGGCAATTATTGAAGCTGACTTTGACAAGGAAAATCGTGATATTGAGCTTGCATTGTATTTTGATTATCAGCAGGAAACAAGTCTTGATGTGACGGTTACATACGAGCTGAAAAAGGGCTTGTTTACTGTGGGCGAATACACAATGCAGGTGCAATATAAAAGTAATTATCAAAGCTTTTATGACACCATTGACAGCTTTAATCAAAGAATGGAAACTATGGTAATGTTTCTGACAGATGAGGGCTATGAAATACGAAACACAGACGGCAAAACGGATTTGAGTTTTCATTTTAATGACCAAGATTGGAGAACCTTTACCGTCCGCAAGGGTGACAAAGAAAAAGGCTTTGACACCGATTTCGGAGGAATTGACCCATTCCGCACTGAATTCTATTTTTATGACTTCAATGGTGACGGTGTAAATGATGCAGCACTCGAAAAATATTATTCGGGAACAATGGTGCTTGATAACAGCATTATTGTAATTGACGGTGCAACCCTTGACGAAATCAAAATTGACACTGCCGCCGAGGACAAGCTTGCGGAAAGCTTTCAAGTAACGCAAATCAGCGGCAGTAAATTTACCGTTTCCTACAATGGCAAGGAGCACGATTTTATCTCCTCATATCAGCTTGAAAATAACGCTGAAACCAATGATGACGGCACAGTTAAATTCGGCGGCGGAACAATGTACACCGTGGAAAACGGAGTGCTGTACGGTAACCGTTCTATAACAATCCGTGACGAAAAATATGGTCCGTCAAGTATACAGGTTATCTGCAATGCCAGAATTAAATATGAGCTTGATGGTGATATTTTCGTGCCGACAGAATATGTGCTTTTTACAGGCAATACAGATTACAGCTATCGTGCACGGCATACAGACGATATTGTGTGGACTTATCGGATTTCAGGATACAACGAGCCGTATACCCTCCAGCTTGTTCGTGTTGAGGAGCTTGAGTCTGATAACCCCGATGAGGTAATGGGCAGCTTTGCGTTGCGTCTTATGAAATACGAAAGCTTTGTTTCCTGGTGCCCCTTTGAAAATCACGCTGTGTTTTCATTCAGACCTGAACTGATGGACGATATGTTTATCCACAACACTGATAATACAGGCACTCACCCGGGACTTGTATTCTTCCGACAGAAAAATGATGACGGGCTTTATACTGTTTCCGCCTATATGGCAGACGGCGACGAGGAGCTTTATCCCGTGAAATTCAGATACGAGGACGGCAGCTACACTCAGACTATTCAGGCGAGCGAGAATTTCACCGATGCAACGGGCGGACAATATTTCTACGATAGCTATGTAAAACAAAACGGTGTTGAAATTATCCGCCGTTATCCTTATGCTTATGACGGAAGCACAATGGTTGTGAGCGTTGTTGAGCTGACAACTGAACGTGTGCTTGACCAGCTTACATTTGCCGCGGCTAAGCAGGGTGATTTTGTTTACACAACTGAACAGCAAGGCAATGAGATGTCCTATTATCCACACGTTGACGGCAGCTATTATGATGTAACGCGGATTTTCGCCAACATTCAGAAGGCTGTACGTTTCTCGCAAAGCAATATGGATACATCACCTGCAAATGCAGATGCGGTTGAAACAACCTTCTATTGCAGCGGCGAGCATTACTTCTTTAAGCTGTACAGCAATAACGTTCTGCATTTCCGCACGGATAATACCGACGAATATTACCTTCTCACCGACAAGGAGCGTGAAGCGTATCTTTCGGCAATCGAAATAACACGAGGCGGTGCTGTCGATTATATTGCCCAGACCTTTGCAAATCAGCTTGACAACAATGACAGAAGTATGAGCCTTATGGACGCACTTGTGAGCAACGAGGCATACTACACCATAAACGGCGAGGAGCATTACGCTGACCCGCCGTCAAGCTGGGAAATTTTCAAAAATGTCAGCGTAATTTCAGATGTTGATATTACTCTTGCTGATGAGTATCCCAACGTAAATCATCAGGCAATCTATCGCCTTGAATTTGAGGTGAACAGCCTTAATCCTGCGCCATTCAAAAACGGACATAACCGCCTTGCACTTGTAATCGGCGAGCCGTTCGAAAGCGGTGCAACAAGAATTGTTAAGCTTGCGGATTATGATGATTATATGCACCATAAAAATGTACTTTCACGCAATAACAGTCCCGAATATGCGATATATGATTATCTGATGTTTGCATCCGTTGCCAACGAGTTTGAAACAACCGAGGATATTCCCGACGAAACAATGCTGTTCTATCTTCTTTACAGCGGCGAGCCGTGGAGATACCTTGACAGCACAGGCGGAAAATATGACGGAGTTACCCCCGAAAGGCTCAAAGAAGCTTCTCTCGCACGCTTTGGTACAGCGATACAGCCATCTGAGGAAAGCCGCTACTACAACAGCGAAACAGGCAGATATTATTCGCAGGGTATGGGAATACCGCTGCCTGAAAAATATCTTTTCACCGAAACAAGACTTGACGGCGATTACGTTTATGTAACCGTGGAAAAGTACAGAGGCACCTGCTGTCTCTATCTTGAAAAAACGCTGGTGTTTACTTTGCTTAATACTGATAAGGGGTATATGTTTGTCAGTGCTGTTGCGGAATAAAAAATTTCTCTCCGTTTGAATACGGGGAGAATTTTTTTGCAAATTATATTTTCCTCTTGACATATATAGATGGTCGATATATAATATATGTAGATAATCTATATATAGGAGGCAACGTGCAATGAAAATCGATAAAGGTCTTATGGCAGGGTCAACAGGAATGCTTATCCTTCATCTGCTCGCTGAAAAAGAAATGTACGGCTATGAAATGATTGAAACGCTGGAAAAACGTTCTGACAGCACTTTTTCTCTAAAAGCGGGAACGCTCTATCCCCTTCTACATTCTCTTGAAAAAGCTGGTTATGTTTCTTCACGGGAAGCGGAAGCTGAAAACGGCAGAATGAGAAAATACTATTCAATTACTGATAAAGGCAACGGTTTCCTTGCAGACAAAAAGAATGAATGGAGTTTATTCAGCGGTGCGGTAAACAAGGTTCTTGATGGAGGTGCGGCTGTATGAAGAAGGATGAATATATCAATACTGTGCTTGAACAGGTTCGGTGCAAAGCTGTTCACGAACCATTGAAGGCTGAACTTGTATCCCACATTGACGAGCAGACAGAAGCCTTTATTGCCGTCGGACTTCCCGAAGAAAATGCTGAGGAAGAAGCTGTAAAAACAATGGGCGACCCTGTTGAAACAGGTGTGGGACTTGACTCTGCACACCGTCCAAGCTTTCCTTTAGCCGTTTTTCTCCCCTCTTTAATTCTTCTGTTTACAGGTATTATTGCACGGTATTTGGGAGAAGGCTTTTTTGCATTTCCGCCTGCTTATAATATTTTCATAAGCAGTGATATTCCCAATGCAATTATCTGCATAGCAGTTGCATTGATGTTTTATTTTGCCGATTATACAATTCTTGTTCGCAAGCCTAAAACTGCTTATGCTGCTTTTACGCTGTTACTCGCAGTTATAGTAATCTGGAATGTAGGTAGAGCTAATATTGCAAATGTAAGCGGCGCTGAATGGGTAACAATTGCTTTCCGAAATACACTTTCAGGACATTTTGCCATTTATGGGTCAGCGCTTCTCGTGCCGCTGATGTGCGGATTTGTTTTTTCAATGCACGGAAAAAATTTCAAATGGTTTGTATTAAGCTGTTTTGTGCTTGTTGTTCCGCCTGCACTCATTTCGCTTTACGCACCTTGTCTTTCGGGAGCAATTCTTGTGGGTATTGCCGCACTTGCAATTATGACAATTGCTGTCAAAGACGATTATTTCAAAGTAAATAAAACAACGGCATATCTTTTTATGTACATACCTGCGTCGCTTGCGGCAATCGGCTTAACTGTGGTCAAGATTTTGCGTAATATCCGATACAACAGCTCAACCGCTGATTGGGAACAGAATATGATACGGGAAATCATTTCCGAAGCAACACTTTTCGGCAGTAGCAGAGTTATAAGTACAAGTCTTACGGAAGCTAACAACTCACATATTTTAACAGCAATAATTGCTCAATTCGGTTTGTTTGCAGGAATAACTGTTGCTGTTATTCTTGTGCTTCTGCCTTTGATAATGCTCATTATATCAAGCCGCATACAAAACCGCTTCGGAAAACTTACAGCTTTTTCAATCGGAATTGTATTCCTATTTATGTCGGTCGCTTTTATTGCATCAAATTTGGGTTACACAACAGCAATGGAAAGCTTTGTTACTGCACCTTTTATGAGTAACGGAATATTCAATGCTGTCACAAGCGGTGCACTTGTTGGAATTTTTGCCTCGGTATACCGCCGAAAAGACCTTATGCCTGAAAGAAAAATCAACACTAACAGAAAGGCTAATGCTTAAATAATTATCTGCACCATTGTTTCCCTATAGGAAGCAATGGTGTTTTTCGTCATATCAACCATAATCAGATACAGATTTTTATGCCATTCAGAAAAATAATCTGCAAGTTAAAGCTTTTTGTCCAAAAATCGCTCAAAAAGATGTTATTATATATAGGAACACATTTATAACGAAAACGGAGGAACTATTTTGCTCGGAGTATATCTTTCGGTAATTGAAACCGATGACCTGAAAAGCAGGTTTGAAGAGCTTTACATAAAATACAGCCAGCTGATGTATGCGGTTGCGTTCAGGATACTGAAAAACAATGAGGATGCAGAAGATGCTGTTCATCAGTCATTTCTGAACATTGCGAGACAGTTTGATAAAGTGAATAACATTTCCCGTCAGGACATCAAGCCCTATCTTGTAGTAGTTGTGCGTAATGCGGCAATAAACATTCACCGCAGCAACAAGCGGCAGAAAAGCGTTGTTCGGGAGCTGTCAGCAAGGGATAATACAGAAATTGAGTTCTTTGACAATTACGGCTATAATGAGCTTGCAGAAGCTATCAGACAGCTTCCGCAGATATACAGGGACGTACTTTTTCTGCATTATGCGGAGGACTTCTCTGTTAAGGAAACTGCGGAAATGCTGAACCTGTCCAAAGGCACGGTGTACAAACGCCTGGAACGAGGGAAAAAAATTCTTGCTGATATTCTTGGGGAGGTGCAGAATGGAAAGTAATTTTAAGCTTGCATTGCGTGAAGCAATGATAACCGAATGTGAAGCTCTTATCCCTGCTGAAATTCCATATCACGAATTTTCCGCAGGCTTTGAAAAGAAAATGAAGCGGCTTTTGAAGCACGGAAAACCTGCCCTGTCCTTCAAAAAGCTGGGCATATTCATTGCAACAGCAGCGATTGTTGCCGTCCTTGCCGCTGTTGGTACAGGTGCTTTTGAAAGCCTGTTCAAGCAGTTTTCCTTTGAACATCACGAAACCCATACCGTTGTAAAATCGACTGACACTGAAGGTGCACCGAGAGTGATAGAGGATCTCTATATGTTTGATGTTCCCGAGGGGTTTGAGTGCAGTTACACCGAAGAACCTGCTGAATGGATGCCATTCATTAATCATTTTTATCAAAATGAAGCTGAAAATAAATATTTGAATTTTATGCAGACAGTAAAAAACAAATATAATGTCAATGTAAATACAGAAGACCGTGTTATGGAGTATATAGCTATTAACGGTCACGATGGCTATATCATTGATTTATGGGATAACGAATATCTTATAAGCTGGGATAACGGTGATTATATTCTGGAGATTATAGGAAACCTCGGACGTGACAGAATGATACGTCTTGCGGAGTCTGTAAAGGTTGTGGAAAATCTTATACCCGAAACAATTGAGGAAATTTACACTATAAGCTACGATTTAAGCGATTACGAGTATAATTTATGGCTTGAAAATGATATTTCCAGATGTGCCGAGTATCGCAAAGGCGATAAGATTATTAATTTTGAGCAGTGGACAAAGGCAGAGTATGATATTCTTCTCAATACCGAGGGGGCTGAGATAGAGAAAACAAATATATACGAATGTGAAGCGTTTTATTTCTGCGACAATCATAACTATCATCACTATATCTGGGACGGCGGTTATTATATTTTTTCTATCGGCTCAAATCTTGATAAGGAAACGGTATACGAAATTGCAAAATCATTGCGTAAGGAGGAAAAATATGAAGAAACTTCTGAATAACAAATTTATAATTGCTTATGCACTTATTTATGCCACAACGGTTATCGCTCTGTTTTATATCTACGATATGCGTGTAAACAGCACTGCCGTAATCCTGCCTGCGCTTTTGATGCTGTCAGGCATAACTGCGGTACTGCAAAACAAACCCGCAAATTTCTCATTGGCAGTAATCCCTGCTGTTTCAGGACTGGCTTTTTCAGTGCTTTACATTCTGCTTCAGCTTACGATTTTAGACCCTGCCGCACCTATGGAAAACATGTTTTCAGCAATAATTTGCGGTCAGATTTTCAATGTCACTGTGGGAATAATTCTGTCTGTTCTTTTGCTTGTTTTCAGCTTGGCAAAGAGTAAAAGAAAGCTATGTAAATGGTTTTTAAAGATGTTAAATTTTCTGACGATATATATGATAAGAAGTATTGTAAGCTTTTGAAAGGAATGGTTATATGAACATCACCCCCGTATCAACCAATATAAATATCAGCATACCGCAAAATGAACGTGCAAATGCGGCGAAAATCAAGGAGCTTATACCCGAAGCCGAGTTCACAGGCTTATCGGCAAATGTCCGTGTTGATTCAAACGACGGCAGATGGTTTCTCAACAATGACCCCTACACCAAAACCTACAGCAAATATGACGCTTACGCTTACGAATGGACAGTGAACACCTTCTCTGAGGACTACCGTTCATCATATACCGAAAATCACCCTACGGAAAATATGGGCTTCACTGACTTTTTAAGCTATGTGAAAACCAACGGTCTTGATGCAGGGTTAAATGCTTCTGCAATCCGTGCGGATATGTACGGCACAAATTCATCCGATTATACAACCTTGTCACAGCAGACGGATTACCTTGCGGCATATTATTGCCAGCTTGAAAATCACATCAACCTGAACTTTACAGGTGCAGAAAAGGACGAGCAGCTGAGTATTCTTTCCGCAACTGTTGGCAAGGCAATGAGCGATGTTGCAGGTGCTTATTCTGAGTATGCAGGCGGCTTTCTTGAACAGCTTGGACAGACGGGAGAAAAGGAAAAGATACGTTCAAGTGTTACCGAGCTTATGAATGACAAGGTAAATTCCTACCGTGATTTTATTGCTGAAAATCCTGATTTTGCAGGTCTTGACGGCACAGAAAATGAGTGGCTTACAGGAAGTCACCGCTTTATGACAAGCGAGCTTCAGAAGGCTTATTCCGCTTCGGGAAAATCCGCTGACGGGACAGGTACATACTCCGAAAATGATTTGCTTTACATTGGCAAGATCGCTTCGTCACTTCCCGCAGATTTAAGCACGGTTGCTTCCGTTGCCGATGAAGAAACCATAGGCTTTGCACTTGGTACGGTTATGGTGAAAACACTTGAACTGGGCAAGCAGATGGGTGTTGGAAACAATGCTCTGAACACGGTAAAATCTGCGGTTTCAACCTATCAGCAGAATTACATTGACCTTATCAACACCGTTATGGAACGCAGACGTGAGCAGGCAATGAACGCCCGTGAAAGAGAGGGTTATGACCCGCTTGACGACAAAGCAGTAATGAGTGTTGCCGACAAAATGCTTATCGAATATGAGAACACCGCAAGCCTGATGAAATCGCTTTTCAAGGGCATTGCAGAGGGTTACACAAACCATATGGATAAACTGAATTCCGCAAGCCATGACAAGCAATTACGCTACAATGAAAACAATCAGCAATTCTGGCTGAATATGTATTCAACACTTGACAAAAGCGAAAACACCTCAAAGAAAATTGAGTGCGACGCACTGATTTTCAGCGGTGAGCTTGGCAGGAAAAATCTTTCCGTTGATATGGGCTTCAACTCTCTCGGTACGGGGTATTTCACGTTCAGTGGTTATTCTGCAAAGGCAACGGGTAAGGTTATTTCGGAGATTATCGGATAGGAGTGTTTTTATGAACATAACAAGCGTATCAAATCAACAGCTTTACAGCATTGTAACAGGAAATAAATTTGCGTGGATACATGGAGATGTCACCAAAGCAAAGGAATACACCGAGCAGGAACTGCTTGAAATGTCGCAGAAATCCATTGACACGGCAAGCATAGGAACTCTTGTAAAAAGCGGCGTAAGCAATATGGACAACTTCACGATTTCCGATAGCGACCTTGCACGACATTTGGGTGAAATGGGTAAGCGTATTGACTCAGCATACAAGGACGGTACTCTTTCGGAAGATGATTACAAACAGCTTTGCACTGAGCTTGAAAACTATACCGACGAGGCTGTTTACAACGTGGAATACAAACGTTGTGCGAAAATTGCACGTCAGGATAATCCACTTAACGTTATCGGAATTTACTCCAAGGGAACTCTCACCGACACACGTCATCAGGTGCTTGAAATGATGAAAAAATCACGGGAAGCTTCCCAGCTGTGGCAGGTTGACCGTGATAATCTTATGAAAATGATTATGGGAATACGCTATGGAGTAACTGAAATTTAACGTTCATTTTGCGAAAGGATTGGTTTTATGACAATAACAAACAGCACAAATCTTGCACAGCTGGTTAATGTAAGACTTTGCGGCGAAAATCCTCGTGGTATGCGTGAGCTTAAAACGGAAAACAATATCGAGCTTGACCCTGCAAAAATACAGCCGAAAAACTGTGATGTGAAAATTTCCACTGAAAGAAAGCGTGACACGGTTATTGTAAGCGAAAAGTCAAAGCAGTCATTGTATGTTGACGCTCTTGAAGTTGCAAAAGGTGAATTTTCCACAAGCGGAGTTGCTCGTCATTGCGTTACGGATGCCTTGAATCGTGATAACCGTATTCAGTTCAATAATATGTTCGGAGGGCTCAAAGGCTTTTCTTCTGAACAGATTGCCAAAAGAGTTGCCGATATTGGCAAGGAATTTGACGAAGCCTATGCCGTCGGCGGACTTATTGAGGAGGATTACACTGCACTCAACAAGGAACTTGAAGCATACTGCGAAAAGCTTATTTCAGCAAGTGAAAGAACAATGGCTAATTATCTTGCAAGGAACGATTTTGCCGCAAACCGAAGCGATTACATCGGCAAAACATCCAGAGATGTTATGAAGGAAATGAAGAACCAATACCTTGACCCGAATTACAAGGATAACTGCCTTATGGACAGAAATGCAATCAAAGATATGATTAACAATTTACGTTACGGAGGTAAGCAATGATTATCAACACCAACAACATAAATATCAACTCTCCGTCTGCTTCACCGTTGCAGAAAAAGCAGATAGGAAATGCTGTCTTTGAAAAGCTTTGCGGCAGGTCTGACTCTCTTGATTTGAGCACGATTTTCGAGAAGTACGCAAAGGCTGATGACAAGACAAAAGCTGAAATTACGCAGATGCTTGCAGAAGCAAACAAGACAGAGGACAACAACAAATACGTTGCTGACCTTCATTCCGAAATGCAGAAAATTCTCAGCTTGCAAATCAATGGCGAAAAGCAGGACATTGAACGTTTCAACAGCTACTGCGATGAAATAGCGTACTATGAAAATCTGCTGAAAAGCGACGGAGAAATAATTATTCCTGAGGGCAAGTACGATTTCGGACACTTTGAAGCGGGTGAAACCGTATCCCGTGAAGCTGTGGAAAATGCACTTGCTGACGTACAGAAGCTTATTGATAAGCTTGTTACAGATGAGCCTTATGAGGTGAGCGAAAACCGTTCTGCTTTTTTCGAGGACATAATGTGCAAGGTTTACAACCAATACGCTGACGCACTTTCATCAATAACGGGAATACGCTCGGCATATCTGAATGAGGCTGACGAAAGCAGTCTGCTGTTTGACCGTTCGGGAAGAACGGAGGAGAACTTTGTTCAAAAGGCAACGGAAAGAATTGAATACATCGAGTCACATTCAAGAGGACTGCGTGATACGGTTGAGCAATATTGCAAGGTGCAGAAGCTAAGTAATGAAGCAATGTCTGACGATTTTTCAATGACAGAAATTTTGCTTGCAAAGCTGTACAGCGAAAACAATTAGTTTTAAACCGTAAAATGTTGCATTTTCTGTGATTTTATGGTTTAATATATCTGAGGGGAAAAGGGATTATACTAAACGCCAAATTTAATTTATCAGGAGGATTTATATGATAAATAATATTAGCTATAATCCATATGTAAGAACACTTGATAACAACGGAAATGTTATCAATAAAAATGCTTCCTTGCCTACTCACAGCGAACGCTCCTGCGCCAACATGAGCTTTCGTGATTTGGTTGAAACAGTTGAGGCGGCACAGGCGGAGAAAGCCCAAAATTATAATTTGGAAATCGACAAGCTGCCGGTTGCTGAATTTAGTGACCCTATAGAGTACCCTCCCAATCAAAAGATGGGTATGGACTATAAGGCAAGTTGTTTTGATTTTACCAATGCAGGTGATTTTGATGAATTGACAGCAAATGAGGACTTCACAGGAATGACAGATGTTGAAAAATACAAAGCAATCTATGAAAAGTATCAGCATTGCTACGGTGAAAATTTCATTTTTGCGTTTTCGGTATGCTACGAAAATCCAATGAGCTGGGACGACCCATATCGTCTTATAACCAGAGAGTTTGTGAACGAGGTTAAAGCGGCTTGCGGAAGTGAAGCTGACTTTTGTAAAATTAGAGCGGAAGCACTTTATGGTGAAAATCTGAGTAATTATCAAATCCGTGAAAAAATTATTGATAAGTATTACTATGAAGGTATGACTATTCGTGATTTTATAAAAATGGCTGACGAAATGGGACGCTGCGGTGTAGGTGCAGAATTAATAAATTGTGCTGACCCTTGCAGAGAAGTCCCTGGAGTTTTTTACGGATTTAATATCTTCACTGAAATGAAGTACGACAAATTTGCACTTCGTGAAGCTATACTTGATGATGAGGTTTCTGCTGAGTATCTTGGAAATATGCAGAGAATTTACGAAAGCAGAGTTGCAACAAACTGTTATTATCACCCTGAGTACGGAGCTGTTTTAAATCAGGTTACGGCGAAATTCTTAGGAGGTGCATTATGATTACAGGAACTAATACCTATGGCTATGTCGGCTCACTCGACAGCAGCGGAAACATTATCGGTTATCGCAATAACTTCCGCAAGCTTGAAGAAACCGCTTTTGACAACAAAAGCTTCAAGGACACGCTGAGCATTTCGGCAAGTGTACAGAATATCGGTGTTGCCGACCTTTCAGAACGCAACACAGATTATTATAAAACCGGAGATTATGTTCAAGACCGCAAAATCGAAATGGGTATACAGTATAAAAAATCCTGTTTCGATTTTACCAATGCAAGTGATTTTGATGAATTGACAGCTGCTGAGGATTTTACAGGAATGTCAAACGCTGAAAAATATAAAGCTATTTACGAAAAGTATCAGCATTGCTATGGAGATAATTTTCTTGATGCATTTGCGATAAGCTACGTTTCTCAACCACACCCATCAGAAGACCGTTTCCGTGAGGTTATGCAAAACTTTTTCAACGAAGTAAATACCGTCTGCGGTGGTGAGGCAGAAGCAATCGAAGCAAGACAAGAAGCTTTATATGGCGGCGGAAGTGATTATGAAATCCGTCAAAGCATTATTGACAAGTATCCGTGTGCAGGCGAAATGACATTCAGAGATTTGTATAAAATGACTTTTGAAATGAAGCTTGCAGGTGTAGGCGGTGATGTGAACAATTGGATTGGTGAGCTTTTCGGCAGCTTTGGCTATTACTCAAACGGTTTGGTTGATACTGAATTCCTGCGTGAAGAAAAGCTGGATAGTGCTGTAACATTAAATCATTTGCAGTATTTGGAGAACAATTACAGCAAGCGTATTTCTAATGGAATAGCAATTCATCCTGAGTTTGGTGCTGCTTTGAGTCAGGTTATGGAAGCTTTTGACAACAAAAGCTTCAAGGACACGCTGAGCATTTCGGCAAGTGTACAGAATATCGGTGTTGCCGACCCTTCAAAGCGTACAGAGCCTGAATATACAACCTGTATCACAGCTCTTGATGGAAATCCAAATCATCCCAACATTGAAAAAATGAACAAGCAGATTAACATTGGAATGGAATACAAGAAAAGCCGTTTTGATTTTACCTTTTCAAAGGATTTCGCACAGATGAAGGCTGATGAAGAAACTGTCGGGTATGAAAATATGACTGCGGCAGAAAAATATGAAACGGTTTATAACAGGTACACGCATTGCTACGGAGAAAATTTTCTCGACGCCTTTATGCTCAGTTATCCGTCCCCTGCACAGGAAGACCCCTATCGTCAGATTGTTGATAATTTCTATTCGGAAATTGAACAGCTTTGCGGCAGCCGTGAAGCAGGTATGCAGGCTCGCAGGGAAATGCTGTACGGCGATATGAGCGATTATGACGTAAGAAACAGCATTATTGAGGAGCATTATTTTGACGGGGAAATGACATTCCGTGATTTTTACAGTATGACATATGATATGGAGCTGTGCGGAGTCGGCGGAGATGTTCATTACTGGATAAGTGAAATTTTTGACGGCTACGGATATTATTTGAATGACGGAAGCGGCTTTTATCAGGAACGCCGTGATGAAATGCTTGACAGCACGGTAACCTCTGAACATCTGAATTTTATGCAGAACAACTACTACGGCAGAATTTATTCGGGCGGCTTGGTTAATCCTGAGTTTGGTGCTGTTTTAAGTCAGGTTACGGCGAAATTCTTAGGAGGTGTATTATGATTACAGGAACTAATACATACGGTTATGTCGGCTCACTCGACAGCAGCGGAAACATTATCGGTTATCGCAATAACTTCCGCAAGCTTGAAGAAACCGCATTTGACAACAAAAGCTTCAAGGACACGCTGAGCATTTCGGCAAGTGTACAGAATATTGGTGTTGCTGACCTTTCAAAGCGTACTATTGGCGAGGAGGAGTATTACAAAACAGGCGACCCTACACAGGATATGTATATCCGAATGGGAATGGACTACAAGGCAAGCTGTTTTGATTTCCGCAACGCAGGTCATTTTGCAAGTCTTACTGCCGAACAGGAGGCAAGCGGCTTTGAGGGAATGAGCAATGCGGACAAGTACAAGGCTATCTACGAAAAATATCAGTATTGCTACGGTGAAGGCTTCCTTGACGCGGCGGCGATTGATTATGTTTCTCCTCCGCTTCCTTACGATAAGTATATGTCCATAATACGTCAATTCAACGATGAAGTGAACGAAGCCTGCGGAAGTGCGGCAGAAGCTAAAAAGGCACGCAGAGAAGCACTTTACGGCGATATGATCGATGTTGAAATCCGTGCGGAAATTATGGAAAGCTACTCCGAAAACGGAAAAATCACTCAGCGTAATCTTTTCAAGGCGGCAAACGAAATGAGCCTTTGCGGTGTGGACGGAGGTCTGCGTGCGATGCTTAACCCTATTGGAAATCCGTTTGCTTACAGGGATTATGGCATTAAGAACGACCCGACAATCGCTCGTGAAAATCAGCTTGATATGAGCGTTACAGCTGATTATATCGAAAAGCTGGAAAAGGTGTATGAAAACAGATTGCTTTCAGGTGGATATGCAAATCCTGAAATTGTGGAAGTGTTGGGGCAGATTATGGCAGAATTCGCCTGTTAATGTATGGGGTTGTTAGTAGTTTTTTTGTATATATAGATTATGTTAGAATTTGTATTTGAAAGGAAATAATATGAAGAAATATAAGGTTATTATAATAATTGAAGCAAGTATAATAATTCTTTTAGCAATAATTCTATCCACACTATATTTCAATAAAAATTCTATATATAATAAAACAAATAACAGCATATACGATGCTTTCACAGAAACAGAGATTGAACAGATGAAATATTCCAAACTTGCGTGGTTTTCCCTGACAACTGATTTTGATGCATCAAATTACACAAATGTACAAATTGGTGATGAATTTACTATTCAATATAAGCTAACCAATATGACAGAACAGGAATTAGAGGTAAATATTATGTCAGGACATGATTCCTATGAACAAGCAGCGGATTTGGCGAGCTATTCCAATGTAAATCCTGTTGCAACAGGTGATATATATACATATGTTTTCCAACCATACGAAACCATAATTTTAACATCACATATCAAAGTTGATTCAAATGATATAATTCAAGACGGTGCATATATACTATGTTCGTCGGTATTAATTGAAGTATTAAATGATAAGCATCTTGGCTATTCGGATAGTTGTTATTTTAGCATTTCAATGGAAGATATGTATTTATATGCTTAAAAGAATAATTATTGCTATATTTTTCTGTTTTGAAAGCAACATACTGCAAATCTGAAGAACTAATACTTCATTCCGATCAGGGTTGGTATAATCAGATTCGTCCTCATTCTTATGATGGATACTTAACGCCTTATGAGAAAATGTTAGGTGTGAAATAATTAGGGGTGTTACAAAAATGCTTGACCATTACAGTATGCAATATATTAAACTTATTGTATGTTTATTTTTTATTGTTGTTTCCTTGGCAGCTTGTAAAAAAATTGACAAAAATTCGGGAGCAACTGTAAAAGAAGTAAGCAAATCAAATAATAATTTATCACTTGAAACAACAATAGCAGGAAATACAGAAGAACCTTACCTTGACGGAAATGCTCAGGTCTATACATCAGGTGTACCTTTTACGGAAGAGGAAATTTTACAACAAGTAACTTCCGAAATGAAAATGGGCATAATACCTGAAGATTGCCAAATCAGCACTAATGGTTATTATCACGTTAATGCAGAAACGAATTGTCTTGACTATAATTTTTTAACGCTGCCTATGCTCCAAAACGGAAAATTGTGCGGAGAAATGGCATTGCAACGAAAAAAGGATGGTGCAGCAGAGGTTGCTAAGATTGCGTTTTCTGACAATGAAGACAAGCTTTGTGAGCTTCTTGAAGCTAATCCACAAAAGGAATTTGCTATGGTTTATGCAGGAGTATCAGAGTATGCCATACTTGAAGATAATACAGTATACACCACATCAGGCTATTCTCCTCATATCAGTAACATTCAGAACTTATATAATGCATACAATCTTGAAGACAATATATTATCATATGAAATAATAGGTAACGTCGTTACGCACAACACCTGTGACATATCTGTGCTTAATACTGAACACGAACCGATTGTTGATTTGGACGAACTGCTTATTGACAATACCTTTCAACAGCAGGTCAGAGATTACTTTTCATCTGAGCCGTCAGCAAGCAATATGAGCGGCTGTTACTTTTCAGTTTGCGGTGCGGAAATGTATAATGTAAATACAAACAAGGTTGAAAACACAATGCAATGCTTCATATTTACACAAGACCTTGAGGAAGTCGGCACACTGCACTTCAATATGGATGGAAGCAAGCTGATTACAAGCTATTCCATAAACAATGGCACCCGTTCTGCTTTACTAAAAAGGCTGTCCGAAAAGCCTGACGAACGGTTTGTAATTCTCACTGACGGGTTTAACAATGTTATGCTTCTGAACAAAGACAACAAAACTATTAAGCTGTCTACAGGAAGTGAGGACTTTACAATTATCGGTGATTGTTTTGGATTACTTTCCGTAGAGTTAGGATTATCCTATAATGATATAGTTAATGAGGATAATCTGGTTTGGGTTGGATTTTGAAGCTGCATATTCAATTTATAGCAAAAGGGTACCATCTCGGTACCCTTATTTTTATATTCATTTTATAAAAAAGGCAAACTGGTTTGTATCAACAAACCAAATTTGTAAAGATATTTTTGTATATATATTACATTGACATCTGAGGTTTGTCGTGATAAACTTATTACAAAGGTTTGTCAAAACAAACCAGCGAGAAAGGAGATATTTTATGGACGAATATAAGCTCTTTGACGCTGAATACCGTCTGTTGTCGATTATCTGGGAAAATGAGCCTGTAAACTCGACAGCACTTTCAAAGCTTTGCCTTGAGAAGCTTGGCTGGAAAAAATCTACGGTATTCAATATGATAAGAAAGCTTGCAGAACGTGGCTTTGTAAAAAATGAAAATGCTGTTGTTACGGCACTTGTTCGCCGTGAACAGGTCGCAAAATATGAAAGCGAAACAGTAATAGAAAAGAATTTCGGCGGTTCTCTGCCTGCGTTTATTTCTGCATTTCTTGACGGAAAGAAAATAACTGCTGAAGAAGCGGAAGAATTAAAAAAGATGATTGACAAAGCAAAGGAATAATTATGAATACATTTATCGTTACTCTTGAAAAAATGACGATTATGGCAAGCATTGCCGCTATTGCGGTCATACTGATAAGATTTCTGCTGAAGGGTGCTCCGAAAAAATGGAGCTATATCCTGTGGTTGGTTGTTCTGTTTCGGTGTCTGTGTCCCTTTGGAATAGAAAGTGGATTAAGCTTGTACAATGTGTTTGACAAGCCTGATTTATATGAACCACCCAAAGAAATCATTGCACATCAGGTTAATTACAACACCGTTGCTGAACCTGTTTATACAAGCGAAGCACCATCGATAACGGAATCCTCTGCGGAAAGCCGCAGAATTGATGCAGACATAATATTGTTTGCAATCTGGCTGACAGGCTTTGCAGTTCTCAGCTTGTATGGAATAATCTCATATATGTCGCTGTCAAAAAAGCTTGAAACGGCAATAAAATCAGAAGACCGCATATACGAATCCGATCGCATTTTTACCGCTTTTACACTGGGTATATTACCTAAAATTTATGTTCCGCAGGGTCTTCCTGACAGTGAGCGAAAACTGATTATTCTTCATGAACACATACATATACGCAGGTTTGACCACATAACAAAGCTGCTTGCATTTATTGCTCTGTGTCTTCATTGGTTTAACCCGATTATCTGGCTTGCATATGTATTTTATAACAAGGATATGGAAATGTCCTGCGATGAAGCTGTGCTGAAAATGTGCGGCGAAAAAGCAAGCTACTCGGAAGCCTTACTGCATACGTCAATGCGCAGAAGCGGATTGCCTGTCCCTCTTGCATTTGGTGAAACAAGCGTTAAGGAAAGGGTGAAAAACGTGATTAAATTTAAAAAGCCAAAGCTGATAATTTCTGTTGTTTCAGTGATTGCAGTTCTTACAGCCTGTGCAATTCTCTGTACAAACCCGCTCAATTCAACTGTTGTTTCTGCTGATACAGCAAGCTCTGTTCCAATTGCACACCACCACTTCAGATTTAAGGACTGTGATATATATTGTTCAACTAGGTATGGTTGCCTTATGCCTGATGAAGAAGGACTTCACACCGTAGATTATCTTTCATACTCAAAATATCTTATCAATGTGTACGGAGGGAAAAAAGCATACGAGAGCAGTAACATACAAATCAACGGCCGTGATATTGATATTAAAAGCGTCACAATCAATGATGTTTATCTTGAAAATGAAAACGGATTAAACTTCATTGTTTTGGAATTACTTTTAAGCTATGATGGAACAATAGATATGTCTTTTACTCATGATGACGGACAGAGCAGCTTTATCGCAGGGGGAAACAAGGATTGCTACAAGGTTTCCGCACGCATTTATATTGCCGATGACAGCTGGAAAAGTATCGGCTTCACAGGCTTTGACGATGTCCCCTTCTTTGTATCGGAGGAGCTGAATTTGGAATACGTTTTGACGGAATATGACAAGGATCTTGGCGTTGTTATTCCAAAAGAATTGTCATAAGCTTGTATAAGTTAATATTAGATAAATACGGCGTACATCTTAAAATGTACGCCGTAATTCATTATTCTGCTTCTTTTTGCTTAACAGATATACTGAAACTTTCAACAAATTCACCGTCGGCATAAATGCTGTAGCAGTTGGTGTCTCCATACTTCATAAATGAATATCCATCCTGACTGCGTGAAATTATTTCTCCTGTTATTTTCAAACTGTTATTTATAAGCAAAAGCGGAACACCGCCTTCTGCCGCCTCACAGCTGAAACTACCGCCATTGATAATGAGGCTGTAACCGTAATATCCTACAAGTGCACCTGTTATCTTCACCACAGCATTGTCATTCATTACAACCTTTTCGCCGGGAATTGCCTTGGAATTTGCATTACCCTTTATTTCAAGAACACCATTATCAGATACAATTATCTCCGGATTGTGATCGTAGAAATCAAACGTTGAGCCGCGATAATTTGAAACAACAGCCCGTGCGTTGTCATTTATATGAAACGTATTTACATTCCTTATCGCAGCACCTAAATAGTTGCCATTATCATAAGGATTTCCCGTTGCAGTAAGAACACTGTTATCATTAAGCTCTATATTTCTTGCCGCACAATGCTCTGCTGTTAACGTGCCATTTCCTTGAAGTGAAAGCGAATGTGGTTTAATGGTTGTACTGTTCATTGAAGCATTGTCACAAACAGTTACCATTCCGTATGAGGATTCTTTTGATTCCGTTACCTTAACACTATCTTCAAGAACTAAAGCCAGATTTTGAATAGTTTCCGACACGGTGCAAAGCTTTCCTGTGCTGTAAAGACTGCCGTCACCGAAAAATGTTATAGAACTGTTGTCAGTTCTTACAGCAGTAGCATTTATATTGATTTTACTTTCTCCTATCAGCTTTATCTTTACGGGGGTTATCCCTTTGATGTCAATACCCACAGCATCCTTTCCATCTCCTAAGGAAACGTTGTCAATAGTGATAATATCATCCTCAAAAGTTATGCCTTCAACAGGCTCGCCGTAAAGAATGTCCTGACCGCATACAGTTATCGCAATACCCTCAGGGTACTGAACCTTGTTGCTTTCCCAAGGCAGCTCAACCTCATAACCGTTTGATTTTACAGGCTTTGACTCTGTCTTTTCAACAGCCTGCTCCCACTTGTGCTTCTGTATGAACGCTTCTGTTTCTTCCGAAATAAACTTTACATTCTCATCGGAAAAATTAACCGTACCGTCAAGGCTGCTTCTTCCAAGCACAACAAGTTTTAAATTTTTCAGCTTGCCAAGAAATTCATAATAGCTGTTGTCCTGCTCCGCTTCAGGGAAAAGCCTGATACAGCTGAGATTGCTGCACTTGCTGAGAAAATCAATATTTTCAAAATCACCGTCAAGGGTCACAACGCTTAAATTTTTAAGCGTTGCAACGCTTTCCGTATCTGTAAAGCTACCCTCATAGCAGGTGTGGAGCTGCAGTTCACAAAGCTTTTCAAGCTTTTCTATTCCTGCAAGAGAGGTGTTTTGATTTGTATATATTTCAAGACTTGTAAGGTCATTAAGCTTTTCCAGTTCTTCAAAGTCAACCACATCGCCGTCCGATACAAGTGTAACAGAAACGGCATTTTCAGTAGAATAATATAATTCGCCATTTATCTCAATATAGTCGCTTTCATCACCTTCGTACTCCTTAACCTCAATTTTATCCTTGCCGAGATAAAGGGACTCAGGCGGATTTTCTTCATCAAAGAACGGCTCCAGATTATATTCAGCAACAAGCTCAAAGCCGCTTATATACTCCTTTGCAACAGCGTCTGCGTAAGTTTTCAGCTTTTCGTAAAGCTTATCCTCGGTACAGCTGTCATATTCAATCGTGTACCTATCACCAATCGTCTGTACAGTCTGAAAATATAGCTTTCCGTCCTTTTCGTCATAAATTTCAAGCTGCTGACCGCCTATGTCAATACATCTCAGATTGTACCCTGTATACTCAATAGTATAAAACCTTACGGGGTAATTCCTGTCATGCCTGAATGCCGCAACAAAGTAAAATTCCCTGCCGTCCTTGTCCTTGAGATGATAAAGCTTTCTGTCGTATTCACCGAAAAAAATCTCGTCCTTGAAGCTGTCACCATATACATACATTTTCTCGTGAGAGTTACTGCTGACAGAATAAGCCGTACCATAACCGTTATCTTTCAGAACAAGAATTTCATAAATTCCGTCAAAGCTCATATCAATGAAAGCTTTTTTCTTGTAACACTCCGAAACAGCTTCCATAAACTGCTCCTGTGTCTGTTCGGTATAGGTTATTTCACCGTAT
>JAGBCL010000038.1 GCA_018110825.1 Oscillospiraceae bacterium | reverse complement strand
TTCAGAGTTCTTTGTAATTATCTTCATCTGCTTAAAGACTGGCGTACAGAATACGCTCCGAAGTCGGCAGAAGAACAGCCTAATCCGTTATTTGTAAAGGCTTTGACGGAAACTGACTATATCGAAAGCCTGCTTGACTACTTTATATCAGGCACTAAGGACGATATTGCGGATATTGTCAAGGATGAAAACGGCAGTATTGCGAAGATAGAAAAAATAGTAAGACAGTTCAGCAAACCTTCTACGGAACTCACAATGTAAAGAAACCCTCTCGGCAGTTACACTTCGGTGTAGCTGTCGGGAGGGTCTTTTTTTTGCCTTGATTTTCGGTCAAGAGATGTAAGAAAAGTGCTAAAATAATGAGATATTGCCTTATCACCTTTCATCAACGCAAGCCGTTCCGTTAATGATTAAATTAGCTTAAACCTGACAGAGAACGCATAACTAAATCTACGTCCTGATTTTCGAGTTCCTGAATGATATGTAAGTAAGTTTTCTGCGTGGTTGTCATACTGGCGTGTCCCAATCTACGAGCTACGCTCGCTATTGATACACCAGCAAACAGCAGCAAAGAAGCGTGAGTGTGCCTTAATCCGTGAATAGAGATTTCGGAAAGCTTCAAATCTTTACAATGACGGCTCAGTATGTCATTTACCGTAGAATTATATACCTTACCCTTTACAAATATAGGCTCATCTTCGGGCAAACCTTTAACAAGTTCAGAAAACTGAATTACCGTCTGCCAATCAATCTGTATCTTTCTAACCGATGACTTGTTCTTAGTGGGAAGAAAACCGCCATCACCTTTATAATCCCAAGTCTTACTGATTGAGAGCATTTGATGAGCAAAGTCAAAGTCCTTCGGAGTGAGGGCAAGTGCTTCTGAAAAACGCATACCTGTCTTTGCCACCAAGAGTATAAACCAATCCCAGTTGACTTCCGACTTCAAGTCAAGCGAGGTAAGAAGCGTGTGCAATTCAAACTGGTTAAGGTACTTAATCTTCTTGGCAGAAGGTGTTTTTCCCTTGATTATCGCTTTTCTTGTGGGGTCACGTTCAATTAAGCCCTCGTCAACGGCATCAAGTATCGCTCCTTTAAGTTGATGATGAAAATCCATTGTCGTCTGTCTTTCGTGATAGAGAGCATAATCGTTAAGCAACTGCTGATAAGCAATACGGTTAAGACTGCCCAGCGTAAGTGTAGGGACAAGCTTTTTCACCCACGCCAAGGTCATCTTATATTTGTCAAGCGTAACCTTTCTGATAGCTCCCTCCTTATACACCTTCACCCATTTTTCGTAATAATCACAGAATAAATCTGTGCGTTTAACATCGTCTAACATAGTTTTTACCTCCGTTTTTTCGCTGAAACGGCTTACGCTGATGAAGGGTGATAAGGTTGTCGAGGTTGCGGAAATAGGAGCCGATTTGTTGTTGTTCATCGTATGAAGTGGGATAACAAATGCTTGTTCCTTGCAAGGCGGATTTAGAAATAGATGTCACCTTTGTTCCTTGCATAAGTGGTATTAAAGTATCGTGATAAGAGTTGGAATTCAGATAATATCCGAGATATCCAGAAGCAAATTTCTGTTGAGGTCTTAAAGGTATTGTATGAAGTCCAGAGATAACAGTAACATCGCTTAAATTAGCTATTTCAGTGCATTTTCCGACCGCTTCATCTTCCGCAGTATCAGCAACTATGACATCACCATTTTGAAGATATGAGGACTTGAATTTAGATACCACTTGTTCTGACTCAATGTACGGAAGTGCTTCAATTTCTAAGTCAAGAACCTCACTGAATTTTACAAGAATATCACCATAATGCACATTCATAGCAGCACCATTATCAGCTGCAAGTTCGGCTCTTGATAAAGTGTTATTTTGAAGCATTGTGAATACAGAATTGAACTCACGCTGTTCCCAAGCGTTTACATTAAGAAAAAAACACGCTTCTTTCAAGATTTCAAAAGTCCGTATGAATAAAAGTGAATACTTACGCTGATGAAGGGTGATAAGGTTGTCGAGGGACTTGAAATAGTTGCCGATAGCTTGCTGCTCCTCGATTTTGGGGTATGGAATTTGGATAGTTTTCATTCCGTCTACATCAATACTTTTTCCGTCACGAATGCCATAAAC
>JAGBCL010000037.1 GCA_018110825.1 Oscillospiraceae bacterium | reverse complement strand
TGTAATCTTTACCTCAAAAGGCTTGATTGTTTCCATGTTATGAGGTGTTGTAGATTCAATCACCACATAAGTTCCATAAGGAATTGCAATGGATACAACATGACCTTTTTCATCAGAGAAAATCTCTGTCTTTCCGTCTGCACCAATAATAACAGGTGTTGCAGACGCAAAATCATAGCTTCCATCTTCCTTTACGGATAATGAAGATTTGAGGTAGGCTGTAAATCCTGCCCCTGAAAGCAAAGGTGCTTCGGTATCCCCTCCATTGTCAGAAACCTTGATTAACTGGAAAGGCTGCTTGATTACCTGCTCCATAGAAGTTGTGCTTCTGGAAACCTCTGCAACCATGTCTCCCTCATAATCACATACCAGGTCATGCTCCTCCTCATCTAAGAGATAACCCTCAGAAGGAGTAATTTCTTTCACATAGTAATTACCGAGATAAAGGTTATCTACCTCTGCCTCACCATACTTGTCTGTGGTAAGTGTGGCAATCAAATCCCCTGCCTTAAATACCACGCCTGTTGCTCCGTCAGGATGAACAATGTCATTGCGGGCATATAAGCCATATACAGCACCCTCTAAAGACGCATCGCCCTGTGGAATAGCTACACAGGTTTCCTTATCCATCTTGAAAATATGGATTTTTGCTGTAGTACGGTCATTCTCAAAAGTATGAGTGAAGGTTGTCTTTGCAGTTGTTTCAGAAAGGTAATTGAAGTTGAAACTGTAAACATCACTACTGTTTCTGATATATCCGTAAGGAGCCTGTGTTTCGGAAATATAGTAGCTGTTTGCAATCGGTAAATCCAATGTGTAAGCTGCTTTTCCATCTTCTCCTGTTGTTACGGTCTGTAATGCAGTACCCTTTGTCACGATGACCTGTCCTGCATAATTCTTAATGTCATTTCCGGCATAAAGAGTGTATTTACCTCCATCAAGAGGATTTTCTGTCTCAGAATCCTTCTTTACAACGGATACTTCCGCTTTCTGTCTTGCATTCTGAATGGTAGTTGCTTCATACTGCACATTTACAGTCTGATCCTTGTACTCAATCTTTACGGTCTGAGGCGTAGTGTTGATAGTATAACCGTCAATACTCTTTGTCTCTGTAACCACATAAGTTCCTAAGTGAAGGTCTGTAAGCACCACCTGTCCGTCAGTTCCTGTCACAAGGTTTTCTGCAATCACATCGCCCTTGTTATACACTTTAGTACCGTCTGCCTTATAAATATCTGCACCTGCTGTTACCATGAAAGTTGCTCCCGGCAGCTTTCTCATTTCATAAGTGAAGTTCGTACCGTTCCAACCGGAAAGCACATCTCCCTCTTTGTAAATGGTAATGGCTCCAAGCTGCTCCTTGTCCGTAGCAGTAAAGGAAGTAGTCTGTCCCGCCTTTACAGTTAAGGTATGAACCTTGTCACTAAGCACATAACCCTTTGGAGCAGTAATCTCCTTCACATAGTAAGTGCCTGCTACAAGAGCCTTTGATTTCGCCTTACCATCTGAGCCTGTTGTCAGCTTATCTACAAGATTTGTGCAGCTACTGTCGGAATAGATACCGTAAACTGCACCGGATAACTTCACACCGCTTTCCTCATCCTGCTTTGTAATCTGTCCATAACCGATATTCTCGGTTTTAACCTTAAAATACGCATGAACCGGGTCAGCCTGCGGTCTTTCAGAAACAAATTCCTGATAACCGGACTTGTCAGTAAGCCAGAACACACAGCTTGTTGTAGTCTCAACCGCCCCGATTGTGGAATCCATTGTTGCTGTGGTTGCATTTGTATTTACTGATGTGCTGGAAATTGTAACGCTGTTGCCACTCTTTTCAACAGAATATCCGCTAAGGGAAATCGAGAAGTTTCCAAGCACTCCGTTATTGTCTGTTAAGGTTGTTTCAAATCTCTGATTTGCTTCATTCCATTTCAGCTCATAAGTCGGAGCCTTACTCTGTCTTGTGGCTGAAAAGCTCGGTACTGTCACATAATAAGACGCATTGATGCTGTTCTTTAATGATGTGT
>JAGBCL010000036.1 GCA_018110825.1 Oscillospiraceae bacterium | reverse complement strand
TTCCGATTTTCATTGCAATCTCAATCCCGTCATAAGCAACACGGATAATCTGCACCGCCTGTTGTATTTCTTCTGACATCTGCCTCCTCCTTCCTATCTCATCATTGTTTCTTTCTTTTCAAAATGCTCCCTGACCTTATCGGTTGGCATTTCCTTAATTTCTTCCACCGTCAAATCTGCTCCGTAAGCAGTAAGAAGCTCCGACAATGTCTGCATTGCCTTTTCTTCCTGAATACGGTACATCTCCAACGCTACCAGCAGATTTTCTATTCTTCTGATCCAATCCGGCTGAAAACCTGTCATGGTACTGTATTTTAGAAGGACAGCACCTTTATCAGCACCCTCACAGACAAGCTCATCAATCAGCTTATTTGTCAGTTCCTTATCACCTGTCGCAAAAGCAAACTGAACCACAAATTCCTTGTCAGTTTCCGATAATGTCACCTGCTTCGCACTGATTAGCTCTGCTGTTTCCGCTACTGCAACCAAACCCATGCACTAAACCTCCTGCTTCTGTTTGTTCTCATAGACTGCGATATTGATAATCTCCTCCATCTGCTCTGCCGGAATCTGATTATTGATAAGCACCAAGAGCTGGTCCTCACTTAATCCCTTTTCAATGGCACTTCGTATCTGCACAAGCTGTTTGGGTTCAAGGTCTTTTTCCGCAACCAGCTTCACAATATCAATTTTCTTCTTGAAAGCAAGTCTGGAAAATATCGCCGACATGGTACTCCTCTCCCTTTTTCGCTCCATGCGTTCTACGGGCATAAATGACACAACCTTACCGTTTCCATCCAAAACCGCCACATTATAACCAACGCCCGGAAAAGTAGGAAATACAGGTGCTTCCTGCTTTATCTCTGCCTGCACCGTATGCGTTGTTTCTTCCTTTTTATCCGTCATGGTAATCTCCGGCTGCTTCGCTTCATTGCTATTTACGACAGCTTCCTTTTCCATTTCCTCAGTTCGCTTCTCCAATCTGTCTCTCTCCTTCCTGATAACATCCATTTCATTTCTAAGCCTTGCAATCGTTCCTCTTGCCTCATTTAACTCATTCTGCTGTTTTTCAAGCATACTGTCCTTTTCCGCAAGCTGACTCAAAAGATTGTTCTGTATCTTTGCATCCTGCCCGGCTGTCTGCAATTCCTTCAGCTTCTCATTTAAGGCATCATAGCGTTTCTCCTGAAACTCTATTTTTTCCACCACCGACTTAATCTGCTCTAACAGGTCTTTTGCATAGTCATCCTGTGCCTGTACTGCCTCTCCTGCCGCCTGCACCTTACTTACAATGCTCTGAAAGAGCTTTTTCATCATAAAGGCTGTATGAGAGCTGTTTTCCGTAACCTCTGCTACGGTTTTTAACGGTACACCCTTTTCATAAAACTCAAGTGCAACTGCCATCTGCTCTCCTGTAAGCCCATCTCTTGTGATACAATCCCTTACATCCTCCGGGTATCCGTTTCT
The DNA here is from genome assembly GCA_018110825.1 of Oscillospiraceae bacterium. Lineage (GTDB taxonomy): Bacteria > Bacillota > Clostridia > Oscillospirales > Ruminococcaceae > RGIG8773. The sequence goes on along the minus strand of JAGBCL010000036.1, from coordinate 3,632 downwards.
TAAACAAGTCGAATATACCTTCATCTGTGCATAATCAAACCGCTTTGAGGTATACATCTCCGTTTCCTCAATGGTAAGACCATACTGTAGGTCCGATTCCACAAGTTTTAATATTTCCTCGGTAAACTTAGGATTCTTACGCAGGTTATTCATGTGTGCCTTTAAATCCATACTGCTCACTCTGGTTCTGTCCTGCATCTGCTCCCTCCTTCCATTGGCATAAAAAATACAGCCTTATAAAATTGGCTGTCTGCTTTTCTCCACTTTTTTGTTTTCTTCTTTTTCTCTTGACTGCTCCTTTCCGGTATCCGTACTTAAAAGGTCTGCTAAAATACGCTTTGCAATGCGTTCTTCTTTGGACACTGCTTTTTCCTTATCCCGAACCATCGCAATCTCATTTTTATAATGCAGCTTTAGTGCTTCTACCTGCTCCACTGTATAGCCTTCCTTTGAAAGTCTCTGCGATAACTCCTCATACCGCTTATGCTCCTTTTCAAACAGCTCCTCACCATTCCGGTAACAATTCTCCAATTCCTGAAGCTCCGCTAATTCCGACACCATATCAAAGAGTGGCTTCATTCTTGCCCTCTCCTTAAATATCCGGCTTTTTTCTCTGGAAGTATCCTTTTTCTTATCTGTCATACTCTCTGCAACAACCGCAACACCTGCCGCCGTCTGCACATCGTGTCTTACAAGAAGCAGATAATCCTCCTGCAACTTCTGCATTTTGCGAATATCATCACGGTACTTCCATGCCTGACTGTACGGACGCTTCTTTAACAGTCCCAATCGGTACAGCCTTGCAAAGTATTTTTTCTGCACACCGGACAGCTTCGCCCTCTTGTACCGTTTTACTCTGCAACGGACAATCTTAGGTTCCTGCTCTTTACTAAGTTTCCGATAGGTGGACAGATTTTCCGTCTCAATCCTCTCACGGATGCGCTCCTCTGTATAATCTTCTCCAAGACTCTTACACCGTCTGAACCTCGTCAGTCCCATCGGCTTAATGGCAAGATATTTTCCCTCGCTCCGGTAAGCATTTTTAATCTCATATCCCATTTCCGAAAGCATGGATAAAAATGACTCGTAGGTTGCCGCCTGCATGATACAGGCATCAATATCCCTCTTTATCATATCTGCCCATACAAATTTACCATCCCGAAAATCATTCCATTCCTTATAATTTTCTGACGGTCTTGCACGGTCATCGGATATTTCAATGGTGGACAGTCCATATTCCTCACAAAGCCGGTTCGTTATGGGCTGTATCTTCCTTGCCCAATCACCTTTTTCATACCGGTATTTCTTCCCGGTACGAAAACTCACGCTGTTGAAAATGATATGTCCGTGAACATGATCCGTATTGTCATGGACGGAATAGATGGCTTCGTACTCCTGTCCCAGATACTCCTTCACAAACTTACCTATGACTTCAAATGCAGTCTCGGCATCAACCTCTCCTTCCGCAAAGGATATAATCATGTGATACCCCTGCCTCTGGTCCGTCTTGCCAAACTGCACCTTTGTCTGCCGCATCTGCTCATAGGCACTGTCCACCTGACAGTTTAGGGAAGATACCCATTTACCTTCGCCCGTCTTGTGTTCCTCCACAATATAGTCAAGAGCCTGCTTTAAATGCTTCCCCGCATAACCGGAACCACAGTCACCGATATAGAGTATCTTACTGATTGCCAATCGTTTCTACTGCCTCCTTTACCAACAGATTCAGCTTTTTCATGTAGGCTGACAGAAGTTGTCTGTCCTCCTCACGGTACAGCTTTGAATTATGATTTCTAGTAATCTGATTGATATTGTTGCCAATGGCATTGACTTCATTTATCAGCTCACGAAGCATAATGCGTATCTCAGGGTAATCATTCGGCTTCTGCGATAATAGCAGTCGGATATATTCTGATTCCTTTATACCTCTCTGCTCGGCATCCAGACGGAGCTTTTCGGCTTCCTTTTCCGTCATACGAAAAGGCTTAACAACCGTTTTTTTATCTCCTGCCATTTACCTCACCTTCCCTGACCTTTGCTTTAACTCAGGCGATACCTCCGGCAACAGATCCTGCCCCTCTGCGATGGCTTCCGTCATCTTTTGGATTGCACCGTCTATGCCACCTTTGGATTGCAGATTTTGAATAAACTCATCTGCCAGCGTTACAGCAAGTGCCTCAATCTCCACTCCATACTTTGTACGGTCAAACAGCTTATCCAATATTTCATAGTCCTCTACAAGCGTATCTGCACTCGCTTTCTTGTTTGCAAAATCAATAAAGTCTCTCGGATTTTCCATCTCAGCCTGTGCCTGCTTCAACATTTCATAATTCCATTCCGTCACTTCATTTATAACATCGTCAATGGAATCCTCACTCCATCTGATTTTATCTGTCTGATAACTCAAATCTCCACGAAACAGCTTGCCTTCCTTTTCCCCAAGCAGAAAATCATGCCCACTCATATATCCTAACAGTTTATCTGCTTCGGCTTCTGTCAGCTCAAATGGTGTATCACACGCACCCATAAACTTGACCAATTCTTCTGCACCTGCAAAGCACTCCGGTTCCTCCACATAATTTGCCCGATACTCAAGCATGGTTAAATCTTCCCCTGTAAATCCAAAATCGTCAAAGGTAAGCTCCACATAGCCATCCTCTCCTAATTCCATCTTATCTGTCATAAGGACTGCACCAAAATAGTTTACCCTTACATTCTGCTCCATTGCAGCCGGATAACTGTCATCCTCACCATGCCTAAGCTCATAGCAGTTCACGCCTTTAGGAAGGGTACTTTTATCCACACGCAGCTCGGTAAAAACTCCGTAATGTCCCTTAATTTCCACTTCCTGCAACTGTCCGCTGTTCACATCAATTACATCCAACTCTACCACCTTCCTCTTAACTGTTCTTAGTTTCATTCCAAATCTTCCCTCCCACCCAAATTCCCTATGGGAATTTGCCAGATACGCACTTTGTAATACAAGTGCCTCTGGTTAGGGGGCTGCCCCTAAAACCCCGCTTATTTTATATGGGTAATTGAATATTTCAATTATAAATACGATAGTTAATTAACTTTTTCAGTTACTTTTTGCATTGTTAATTGACTTTTTCAATTACGAGGGCTCCACCAATTTCAGGTCAAAAATTTTCTTTCCAAACACTAATTGACTTTTTCAATTAACTTTTGGAAATGTAACTGACAATTTCAATTACTATCCGCATCGCTAATTGAAGTTTTCAATTATTCCTATCTTGCCACTTCAGCACACCTTCCTATCTGCAAATTTTCTTTCCTCGCCTCCTTCAACCATTGGTTGTAATCTTTATAATTCTTTGGTGGAGGACAATCCTCAACCTCATATCCAAGCTCATAATACTTCTGCATGAGCTGTTCTGTTGCCGTTCTGCCCGGCTTGTCATTGTCAAGGCAGAATTTAATAGTTGTAATCTGTGGATGTTCCTTCAAAAAAGTAACAAGCGGTGCATCAGATAACATACCTAACGCCAGCTTGTTACTATGAAAATCACTATAAATGTCTGCATAACTCATAAGGTCTATCGCACCCTCAAAAACTTCAATCTCCGTGCTTTCCTCATTCCACACATTAAAACCGTAATTCTTATCATTAC
>JAGBCL010000035.1 GCA_018110825.1 Oscillospiraceae bacterium | reverse complement strand
ATAAAGTTCGCGACGCAATGTTGCAGAATCACCGAAAGTGTGCCAGCGATTGAGAATTTCGTTTATTTGCTTTTCAGTATAAATAACATCTTTTTCAAATTTCTGTGAAAGATAAATCAAAGCGTAAAGCTTCATTTTTCTTTTTGACGGGTAAGCCATAAGCCTGCCGTTTTCGTCAAGGAAGTTTTTCAGAATTTCTATCATAATTTTCACCCCACAACCCGTGAGTCCATATTGAACACAAGCACCCATTCACCATTAAGCTTTTCCCAAGTAGAAGTAACGTGAAAAGTTCCTGCCAAATCTTCATTTTCGGGTACGTCAGCAGTTGTCTTTACAATATAATGCACCTGCACGGTTTTGTCTGTTTCGTGCACAATTTCAAAGCCTGTAATTTCAAAATCGGAAATGCCGAAATTACTGACAAATTCAGCATACTCCGCACCCGTACAGCGATAACCGCCGCAGACCATAACCGCATCAGCGGAAACAAGCTTTGCAAATTCAGATTTATTTTTGTCCCTTGCGGACTGCCACATTTTGTTTTCAAGTTCGTATATCATGTTTATACCTCATTGCAAACTCAATTTAGTGTTTCTGCAAATATCTGCTTCAAAACACCACTTGGGATACTCTGCTTTACATAAATCTGAAGCATTCCCTTTGGAGTGATTTTGTAATCAGCAAGCTCGTCCTTGTGCTGTATTACCGCACTTGCTTCAACGTTGATGTGGTCTTTGAAAGGTATCAACCGCACAAACTTGTCGCCGTTATAATAGCTGGGCAGCTTTGCCCACATTGTTTCCTCCACATCAACAGATACGCTGTCATATATCAGCTGACGAAGTTCTGTAAACATATCGACAATTTCCTGCGGATATTTTTCAAGGTGTATTTTTATCTGTTCGTTCATTGTATGTACCTCATAAATTGGAATTTGTACTCATCTAACTTTTTAATTAATAATATTGTTATTTTCGATTAGGTCTTCTTTTAATCTTTAGCATTTCAATAATATCTTCAACACTCATTTCATTATCGAGCGGAATCCACAACCACTTTCCATCATGCAAAGTTTCTGTTCTTTCATATATATCCTGTAATTGCTTCGAAACAGATTCTTTTATTTTCTCAAACTTTTCTCTTTCTGCTTTACCATAAGTTATCAAAAGATTCGCAACATTTTCCTTTGCGTAAAATGTGCAAAGCGTTTTTCCGCCTCTGCGATACTTGTATTCTATCTTCCATGCACCAAATCCCTTATTCCATATTCTATCTACATCATATAACGAATCTATTGCATCTGTTAATTTGTTCCACACAAATAAGGCTTCTTTGGGCAATAAAATATTTACTTGTTCTTTCATACTTAAAAAGCTCCTTTCTCTCCTAAATGCATCAAATTCAAATTTTTCTAACTGTTATACATATTATAAGTTAACTAAATGTAAATTTCCAAAAATGATGTGATTTTCCCGTATGTATACTCACCATCAACAAGTCCGAATTCGGGGTCGTAATACTTGCCGTCATACAGCAAAGTCCAGTGGGTATAGCCATTGTTTGTATGTACCGTTAAAATCGAAAATTCGTGGGGAACAGGATTCTTCTTGGAAATACGGGTGTTCCTTTCTGCGTGCTTTATTCCGTAAAAATCAAGCGCTTCAATCAGCTGTCCGATACTTGTGGGACCGCTTGTTTTCATATCCTTGATAACTTCTTCAATTGTTTTCTCTGATATCATTGCAATACACGCCTGACCGCAGGTTTCAGGGGTAGGCTGCATAATAAGCTTCATAATCATTCTCCTTTATGGGTTCTGTAAATTTCTTTCATCTTATGTTCAAGCTAAATACCTGTAAAATTATTTTTCTGCACTCTCTGCAAACTCCCTATGTACAGCCTCAACCCTATCCCGTATATCAAGAAAAATTTCCGCAATAAGCGGGTCAAAATCCTGCCCGCTGCCCTGTTCGATTATTTCAAAACATTTATCCATCGGCATTGCTTCACGGTAACAGCGTTTTTCCGAAACAGCGTCAAACACGTCCGCAACCGCCATAATTCTTGCACAAAGAGGAATATTCTTTCGTTTAAGTCCGTCAGGATAGCCTCTGCCGTTCCATTTTTCGTGGTGATAGCGTGCAACCTCAAAAGCCATTTTTCTGAAATCCTCATCGCCGAGATTCCGGAAGGTTTCACGGATTATGTCACCACCGTTTGCGGCGTGGTTTTTCATTTCGGCAAACTCATCGTCGGTAAGCCTGCCCGGCTTCTGCAATATAGCGTCGGGGACGGAAATCTTTCCGATATCGTGCATAGGTGCGGCTTTAAGCAGGTTTGTGATGTAATCCTTCGTAAGCACTTCATTGTAGTAACCCCTGTTTCGCAGTTCGTCAGCAATAAGCTCCACATATCGGCTTGTGCGTTTGATGTGACCGCCTGTGCTGTTGTCACGGTTTTCAATAAGGTTCGCAAAGCTCATTACAGTTTCCGTGTGGAAATGAGATAACTCCTTTATTGCAGGATTTTCAAGGTTGAGATAAATACCGAGGATAAAAATTGTTACTGCAATGCTTGAAATAAGAGTTTCGGGGAAAATCATCTGCACAGCAGTTACCGCCGCAAGCACAAGAAGATATGTAAAAATGCTTGCACGCTTGTGACTTTCAATATAATGCCATCTTTGAAAAAATGCGACTGCCGACATAATTATATACACTGCCGCCATTATAAAGCAGGTGTAAGCTGAAATTCCCATTGAGTAGTTGGTAACGCTTCCTCTTATGTATTCAAGAGAACCAATGTTGCACAGAACTACAATCACATTCGCCGCAAATGGCAGAAAAATCATAGCTTTGCCCGACTTCTTTTTTGGAAATGCACCTGTAATATGAAGCATATAAAGAAACAGCACAAAAATTACCGAATCAAGACTGATAAGAAACAGTGCGTGCAGTACGGTGTTAAGAGGTGTGTTTATTATCTCATTACAGTTTACCGTAAATGCTGTTGCACCGTCAAGTGCAACGCTGAAAATCCCAAGCACCAGCAGTTTATCAAACAATTTTACTTTGACTTTATAACTTCTGCACTCACGCATATAAATGAACGCAATATACATAAGCACAGCAAGACAGCCAATCTGAAGCTTGAAATGTTCCATATTATTTCGTCAGCCTTTCCAGCTCCTCGGACATAAGCTTTATGTTCTTGACCATATATCCGAGATTTTCCGTACCTGCGCTGTTTTCTTCAATTGCCGCCGCAACGTGCTGAACAGCACCGCAGTTGTTCTCGATGTTTCCGCTTACGCTGACAAGCTTTCGGGAAACACTTCCGCCGTTTTCCGCAACGCTGCCGATGATATTGTTCATATCCGCAATGTGACGTGAAATTTCGCTGTTTGAACGGCTTAACTGCCTTGTGGAAAGCTTCATCTGCTCCATACTTTCCATACCCTCACGAGTCAGTACAGCATTTTTCTCCATAGCTTCAACAGTACCCGAAATATTATCTGTAACCTGTCCGATTATGACAGCAATTTCAGCAGCGGCACTGCTTGTCTGCTCGGACAAAAGCTTTATTTCCTCCGCAACTATGGAAAAACCGCTTCCGAATTCACCCGCACGTGCGGCTTCAATAGTAGCGTTCAGCGCAAGAATATTTGTCTGCATAGAAATATCAGTGATAACCTCGGCAATCTCAACAATCTGCTTTGACTGCTCGGAAAGCCTTGCGATAATCACCTTGCTTTCGTCCGTGCCCTTGCAGATTTCATCCATACTTGCAGAAGCGGCGGACATTTTCTTGTCGTTGTCAGCCGTAATTTCATCAGCACGTTTTGTAAGCTCAGCAATACTGCTGCTCATCTCGGAAAGATTTTTCAGATTGTCGGAAATCATATTCATATTTTCCTCAACGGATTTTATGTGCTCGAAATTCGCCTCGCTGTCACGCATTACATTTTCCGACTCGTCAGCAATACTGCGGTTTGCTTCCGTTGCAGCCGCGGAAATCTTATCAAGCTCCGTAACAGTTTCAAGAAGCTTGCGTGACACTTCAAGGGATTTCTCACGCATTATTCTCTGCTGCTCCGCACCCATAAGGCTGCCCAGCATTGCCGTGGTACGCTTGCAAAGCATAGTGAAAATTGCGGATATTGCAAACAAAATCATTGCACGGGGAAGTATTCCGAACATCACAACATCACTTGTTTCAACAAAATTATCATCGGGAACATAGTTTGCTCTGAAAGCCGCAAGCTGACCGAAGGATACGCCGATTACGGTAATCAGCGTACCGAAAATATTAAGTCTGCCCGAAAAATACAGGCTTGCAATAGCAATGGGATAAACGTATAAAAGTATTGCGTGATATGACATTGTTATTGCCACGTCAACAGTAAAAATTGCCGCACATACCACAATGACATATTTCACCCACGGGCTGTTCTGCTTACAGAAATTTACGATAATTGTCGGTATAAACAGCAGCACCGCACCTATTGCAAATGAAGTAAACATAACCCCCAGCGGAATTATAAAAATCCCAACGATGTCAAGAATTACAACAGCCGCAAAAACCAGTATGGTTATACGCATAACCTTTGCCGCTGCCTTGTTTGCACTGCGTTCGTTTTCTTTTAAAAGCTCCATAATTTTTCCTCCCTAACATTTTTCGGACAAAAAAACAGAGCCGTTCATTGTGTGAAAAATGAATGGCTCTGCGTCTAAGCGTCCGGCTCTTGATATGTATTTATTCAGCTTTTTTATGCACGCTGACCTGCATTTTCTCCGCACTGATAACGCTTTCCTGTTTGCACTTAGGACAAAACAGCGGAAAGTTTTTCAGTATCGTGTCATCTCTCAATTTTACCCTTGTCTTGCTTTTGCAGACGGGGCATATTACCCATTTTTCCTCCATAAGACGCTCCTTATTTTTTCTCAGGAATTGTAGTACAGCTCTCTGCCCTGCCTGACTTAATCAGCATAAGCATTGCCACAAATTCACGGCTCAGCATATCCTGAATTTCGTTAGGTGCAAACCTGCACACACCAGTTGCAATAAGTGCGCCTATTGCATAGGTGTTAATCCAGTTATGCTTGAACAGCAGCTTTGCGTTTTCATAGCTCAAATCATAATCACGCTGTATAACCTCAACGCTGATGGTTGCCATATCACCGAGATTTACAAACACATCATCAAAATTCTGTGACTCAGGCTTCTCTGTCATAAACAGCAGGCGGTAAAGCTTCGGCTGTTCTACCGCAAACAAAACCATCTGCACGCCAAGCTCCTTGTATACAGGGGTGAAATTCATTGCCCGTCTTGCGTAAACCTCAAATCTTTCAAGTGCAGCCTTGCGTACCTCGGTAAGCACCTCCTCCATATTTTTGAAGGCTGTAAAAATCGGACGTGATGACGTACCGAGTGCGGCACCGAGCTCACGGGCGGTAAGCGCCTTGATACCACGCTCTGCGGCAAGGTCAACGGCGGCATTGATTATTTCTTCTCTTGTATATTTTGCTTTCGGGGGCATTATCATTCTCCTTTCGTAACATTTGTTGCGTAACATTTGTTTTAGTATATCAGAAGAATATGCATTTGTCAATATAGAAATGTGTTTTTCTTATAATTTTGCAAAGGCAATGGACGGAATACTGAATTTCCTTCCAAAAAATAAAAAGCAGGAATGATAATTCACTCCTGCCTGGACGGATTTGCGTATAGCGGACAAGTAGCGGACAAAGCCCGAAATCCGTATAAAAGAAAATCAGGAAACCACGTATCTACGTTGTTTCCTGATTCGTTGAATGGTGAGCCATTGGGGATTTGAACCCCAGACCCTTTGATTAAAAGTCAAATGCTCTGCCGACTGAGCTAATGGCTCATTGTGTTGGCTACACAACGCTTAATTATTATACCAAAATCACCTTCAAATGTCAAGTGAATAGGAAATATTCGTCATTTTGTACACAAACCATTCGGCTCAACATTATTTATTATACACAATTACCCTAAAATAATTCTTACAGTAAGGGCACTTATAACAAATCCTGTAAAATCGGCGGCAAGTGATGCAGGAAGTGCCTGACGTGTCTTTTTCACTTTAGTTATTCCGTAATAGACAGCTATTGTGTAAAAGGTTGTTTCGGTTGAACCGATTATTACACTTGCAACACGTCCTGCAAAGCTGTCGGGTGAAACGTCGGTAAGGATACTTTCAAATACGGCTAGAGCTCCGCTTCCGGAAACAGGACGGATTATTGCCAAGGGGATACATTCTTCGGGAAAGCCAAGAAAACTTGTCAAGGGTGAAATTGCCAATGAAATAAATTCAAGTGCACCCGAGGCTTTGAACATTCCGATTGCTGTCATAAGTGCTACAAGTGCAGGCAGGACGGAAACGGCGGCTTTGAGGTTTTCCTTCGCCCCATCGGTAAATTCGCTGAATACGTCCACCTTTTTTACAAGTCCGATTATCATTATCAATGCTATAAAAAAAGGAATTATATAATTACTCATTTTCTCTCACCTTTATCAAAAACCACTGCTGTGACAAGTCCTGCCAACAATGCGCAGGCTGAGGTTATCAGCACACACGGCAAAATTTCCATTGGAGCAACCGAGCCGTGCTTAAGGCGAAGCGATGCGGCTGTTGTTGGTATAAGAGTTATTGAAGCGGTATTCAGCACAACAAACAACACCATATTCCTGCTTGTTATTTCGTTCTCCCCTTCCTCCTCTTCAAGACGCTTCATTGCTTCAAGTCCTAAGGGTGTTGCGGCATTGCCGAGTCCAAGCAGATTTGCGGTTATATTCATACAGATTGCGTGAAATGCCTTTCCGCTTGTGTCAAGTCCTTTAAAAAGATGTTTTAGGAATGGTTTGAACAGCTTTGCCAATGCGTCGGTTATTCCTGATTTTTCGGCAACACGCATTACCCCTCCCCACATACACATTCCGCCTGCAAGATATATACACAATTCAACTGCTTCAACACAAGAATTAAGTGATGCTGAACTTACCTCAGACATATTTCCGTTTACCGCTCCGAGAATTGCAGAAATAATAATCATTACTCCGAAAATCCATTTTATCATGTAGTTACTCCCTTTACAAATGCGTGTCAAATTAATTCATAAAATGGTTATTATTGTTCATATAATGTTTTTTGACAAATATATACAAATATGCTATAATATTTTTTAAAGAATTTCAAGGAGGTCTTTCAGTATGAAAGCTACTGGTATTACAAGAAAAATTGATGAACTCGGACGAATTGTTCTCCCTATCGAGCTCAGAAGAAGTCTCGATATCGGTGAGAAAGATGCTCTCGAAATTTATGTTGAAGATGAAAAGATTATCCTCAAGAAGTATAAGCAGGCATGCGCTTTCTGCGGAAGCGATGAAAATATCGTTGAGTTCAAAACAAAATATGTATGTGCTGACTGCATCACTCAGCTTAAGAAGTAATTGCTTATCTGTACATAATATTCTGTATGGCTTCATAATATGACTTTACGAGCCCCATTTATTAAAATGAGGGCTCTGCATTTTCTTTTAAAAGGAGGGTCGGGAGTTTGGTATTTGTAAGAACTGAGGAACTGCTGTCTGGTATGTGCCTTGCAAGAGATATTCATTTTTACGATATGTCTCTCGGCTCTGCTGTTATAATGAAAAAAGGTCAGAAGCTTACTGATGTTCAGGTCACACAACTGCTTAACGCAAAGCTTGACGGTGCATATGTCGATACAGCAACAAGCGAAGTCCGCATTGTTTCTTCAATTAATCAGGAAATACGCCGTGAAGCCATTTCCAATATCCACAGCCTTGCTGATAATTTTATCGACAGCAGCAAAGGTGTACAAAAAAGTGACATTGAAGCTATCGGTTCTACGGCTCAGGATTTGATTGACAGTCTTTCTGCCAAAAAAGACATTCTTATCAATATTGCTGATATCAAGATGTATGATGATTACACATATCATCACAGCCTCAGTGTAGCAATAATGTCCATTGCTATCGGAATTGAACTCGGACTTACAAATCAGATGCTGAAGGAGCTTGGTCTCGCAGGTTTGCTTCATGATATAGGTAAGGTTGCTATACCTATTGAAATTATCAACAAGCCAGGGAAGCTTACTCCTGAGGAATTTGATATAGTTAAAATGCATCCTGTCCACGCTGCCAATCATCTTCGTGAACGCAGTCTTGTTAACGAAAATGTTTACTTCGGAATTGTAGGTCATCATGAAAAACTGGACGGTTCAGGTTATCCATGTAAATTAAGCGGTACAGATATTCATCCGTATGCACGTATACTTATGGTTGCTGATGTTTATGATGCTCTTACTTCAAACAGACCTTACCGAATTCCAAGTCCGCCGAATGAAGCAATCGAATACGTTATGGGCGGTATGGGAACTCATTTCGACGAAAGAGTTGTTCACGCTTTTCTGCGCAAGGTTGCTCCTTACCCCACGGGCTCAAAGGTTAAGCTTTCTAACGGCGAAACAGCTTATGTTATGAAAAATTATCCTGACCAGCCGCTTCGTCCGATGGTTGCTGTTATAGGTAACGACAAAACTTATGACTTGTCTTGGGATTTGAATTGTCTCAACATTGTTATTACTGAGCTTCTTGAAGAAAAGAAATTCAACAGAACACTTATCAATATGTAATACTGATTTTCGTGCTTATTCTATCATACAGCATATGGAGGACATAATGAAAAATGATATTTCAAGCTTAAATATCAAGGGTATGTTTTGTTATGGTTTAAAATTAATCATTGGCTTAATTGATCATTTTCACTATGATTACATCAAATGGCAGGATTACTTAACTCGTCTCTCGGATTACACATTGATAGATTTTTGTCTTAATACCAAGGGACGATTTCTGAATCACTGGAACACATCGGATTTATGTCCCGGAGAAATACTTGTACCTATATGTATGCCCGATAACAATGGAAAAAGGTTCTATCCCTGTGATGACGCATGCAATAAAGCTGATTGGCTGTATACGGAATACAGGTTTTGTCTTAATTTCAAGAATTGCGAATATGTAAAAAATCATTATCGGTATAATCGTCCTGATAAAAATCAATATTCAGTAGGCAAATATAAAGAATATTATGACTTGTTTATGAGTGCTGACATAAATCTGCTTCGGGTTATTTATGATACACTTTCACTTACAGACGAAACTGCCGGTGAATTTTTTGATGGCAGCAGAATTCCGATAATGAACGATATGCTCGGTGTGTATGCAAAGCTTGATATTACACTTCCCGATTTTTCGGGAATACCAAAAGAGGGTTACGGGAAAGATGTTCCTGTCTGCTTTGACAGCATAACATTGATTGCAAGAAAATAAAACGCTTCACTTTGAAAAATCAATGTGAAGCGTTTTTGTTTGTATTTTTAAACCATAGGTGCAGGAATTTCGTAGTCACCTTCTGATGTAATTGCTCTCATTATGCCTTCAATAATTTCAGGCTGGGTTACTTCGCAATTAACTCTGTCAAAAAGTCCTAAGCCCTTTTCACCGTTCCAGCCGTTATCCCAATAAACAGGAATACAACCGTTTGTCTTTGCAGCCTTTACAACGTATTCATTCCAGTATCTTCTGAACTCGTTATGCTTATCATATACATGGGACTTATTCTGAACTCCCATTTCACCGATAATTACCGGATAACCCTGACTTACGAACTTATCATTAAGAATCTTCATCTGGCTGTCAACATAATCCTGCTGACCCCAGTTATCAAAGTTTTCAACTGCATACTGACCCCACTGTGTTGTTGCGGTGGACATATTTTCATCAAGTGTGAAGTTATATGGGTCGTAATAGTGAACGGAAATCATTATTCGCTTTCCATCTGACTCGCATTTTGTATCCTGAGGAATTACAAAACTTGCGCTTGCTGTATGCTGGATATTTGTATTCCATCCAGGAATAAGAAGCCATCTCTTTGTATTGTTGGAGCCGGTTTCTCTTACGGAATCAACAAAAATCTGATTGTAGGCATTGATATTTTCATAACCTGTTGGGTTTGGATTACCGTATGTACCATCAAAAACTTCGTTCATTGACTCAAAAATAAGGTGTTCATCATAATCCTTGAAGCGTTCAGCAATCTGAGTCCATACAGCTTCATACTTCGCTTTGATTTCATCCTGATTTTCGTCAACACAGAGAATCCAACCGCCGTTAACCGAATAATATCCGTCGCCGTGGATATTTATAATTACGTAAAGGTCGTTTTTGATTGCATAATCAACAACTTCCTGGATTCTGTCAAGCCATGCTTCATCAATCTTGTAATCAGGTCCCTCACCGATTTTGGAAAGATAAGAAACAGGAATTCTTACACTGGAGAAGCCTGCGTCCTTAACTACCTTAAAAATATCTTCCGTTATAGTTGGGTTACCCCATGCTGTTTCAGAAGGAACACCATTGGAATTTGCTTCAAGCTGATTTCCAAGATTCCAGCCCATACCCATCGCTGCTGTAATTTCTGTCTGGTCAAGTTCGTCCCAATCACTTTCTTCAGCAGAAGCTTCTGCTACTGAGATTGTTGCTGCAGCTGAAGAAGCTGTACCTTTTGTTTCATCATCAGAACTGCAGGCTGTTACTGAAACTGCCATAATAAAAGCAATTAATGCTGATGCAGTTTTTTTAAGCATTTTAATCATATTTTTTACCACCTATTATAAGATTTCCTACCCATTATAACACAGAAAAAGCATTTGTGCAATCGTTTACATAATTTTTATGCAAAACTGACTAATTTTGAACTTTTTTCTGTACTGCTATTTTTATTTACTATTTGTTGTTGAATAAGTGAAAGAAATATGCTAAAATAAATTATATATTTTTTCGGAGGTTATTTCGTATGAATAAAAAAATAATAAAGAAGCTTGGAGCTGTTTTTACAGCTGTGTTGATGCTATCTTCCTTTGCAGGCTGCAACAAGGACGATTCCTCTGCAACTCAGACCGAACAAGTCGAGGCAGGTATTGTTCATGATGAAATACGTGATATCCCATCTACAGAGCTGGTCAAGGAAATAAAAATCGGTTGGAGTCTGGGCAACACACTTGATTCAACTGCAGACGGAATTACAGCTGAAACAGCTTGGGGCAATATAAAAACCACAAAAGAAATGATTACAGCTGTTAAAGATGCAGGCTTCAATGGAATAAGGGTTCCTGTAACATGGGGAACTCATATGGATGCGGAAAACAACGTTGACGAAGAATGGATGAACCGTATTCAGGAAGTTGTGGACTATGCTTATTCTCAGGATATGTTTGTAATTCTCAATATTCATCATGAGGACTGGCATGACCCTTACTATGATTCCGCTGATGCTTCTATTGCAAAGCTTCAGGCTCTCTGGACACAGATTGGAACACGCTTTGCTGATTACGATGAAAGACTCATTTTTGAAGGTATGAATGAACCAAGAAAAAGAAATACAGGTCTTGAATGGAACGGCGGTGACAAGGAAGGTCATGACGTTGTTAATCAGATGAATGCGGCTTTTGTTGAAACTATCCGTGGTCTTGGCGGCAACAATGCAAAACGTCATCTTATGCTTCCTACATATGCGGCAAGCTGCACAGCTTCTGCAATCAATGATTTCGTTCTTCCTGAGGGTGACGACAAGCTTATTGTTTCCATTCACGCTTATCTCCCCTATTCATTTGCTCTCGGTGGTGACCTGGACCAGCGAATTTTCAATTCAGATGAAGGTTATGCAAGCGAAATTGTTAATCTTATGGCAAGTCTTAACGAAAGTTTCATTTCCAAGGGAATTCCGGTTATAATCGGTGAAACAGGTGCTAGAAACAAGGCTAATGAGGACGAACGTGCAGAATGGGCAACATATTACATAAGCAAAGCCAAGGAAATCGGAATTCCATGTTTTATCTGGGATAATGGTGCATTCAACGGAAACGGAGAAAATTTTGGTCTGCTTGAACGTGTTAACTGCACATGGAAATTCCCAAAAATTATTGACGGCTTTATGAAGGGACTTGAATAATTTAATTTTTCAGATTTAAAACCTGCAGTTTTTGTAACTGCAGGTTTTTTCATAACTTATTTTGTTTTAATATATTTATACCAAAGCACTATTTCCATAACAAAAAGTACAGCTGCACCAACGCCATAGAGCCACGTATCTTTTTGTAACAACGGTGGATTCATAAATAAGTACAAACAGGCTGCAAAACATATTGTCATTACTATAGACAGAAAGATTACCCATCCTATACGGAAACGTTTTGAACCTGTTTCAAATTCATATGTATCGAAAAAAATCGTTACAACAAGTTCGATTATTAATTCAATTATATCATCAAGCATTATTATTCTCCTATGTAAAAAAATGACCCGATACATAATGTATCGGGTCTTTGGCTGGGGTGCAGGGATTCGAACCCCGGAAGTGCCTGAGTCAGAGTCAGGTGCCTTACCGCTTGGCGACACCCCAGTATATAAGTTCGCTGAAAAAGTTCCTTACAACGAACTTTTTGACTGGCTGGGATAGGTGGATTCGAACCACCGAAATGACGGAGTCAAAGTCCGCTGCCTTACCGCTTGGCTATATCCCAATATTGGATATATCAGCGAATCTCTTCAAGCGACTCATATATATTATCATATTTTTCTTGCATTGTCAATACTTATTTTTATTTTCGTCATTTTGCACAAGTTACATCATATTTCATTTCTATTTTCCAGCGCTTTGAAGAGTGTTACTTCATCGGCATACTCCAAAGTGCCTCCAACCGGCAAACCAAATGCAAGACGTGTAACTTTTACTCCCAACGGTTTCAGAAGCTTTGAGATATACATTGCCGTTGCCTCACCCTCTACGGTTGGGTTAGTTGCCATAATAACCTCTTCAACGCTTCCCTGTTGCACTCGTGCAAGTAACTCCTTGACACGTATTTTATCGGGGGTTATTCCGTCAAGCGGTGATATAAGACCGTGCAGAACATGATAAACGCCTTTATATTCATTGGTACGTTCAAAAGCGGAAATGTCCTTTGGTGTTTCCACAACACAGATGGTACTATGGTCGCGCAAATCATTTGAACATATTGGACAATATTCATTCTCCGTCAGGTTCTGACACTCAGCACAGCATTTTACTGTACTGTGGGCACGAATTATTGCATCAGCAAAATCCTGTGCTTCCTTATCGGTCATACTCATGACGTGGTAAGCAAGTCGCTGTGCACTTTTCATTCCGATACCAGGAAGTCGAGCGAACTGTTCTGCAAGAAGCACGAGAGGAAGTGCGGTACTGTTATTACCCATATAGACCTCCATATAGTTTCAACGGCATACACGATTTGACGTGTATGCCGATAAATTTGTCAATTAGAAAAGACCTGGGAAAGAAACACCGCCTGTGATTGCGCCCATTTCCTTCTCTGTTGTTTCTTCAATCTTGCTTACTGTATCGTTGAATGCACTGATGATGAGGTCCTGAAGCATCTCGATATCTTCAGGGTCAACAACCTCAGGCTTGATAACGAGGTTCTTGATGGACTTTCTGCCTGTCATTGTTACTTCTACAGCACCGCCGCCAACTGTTGTGGAGAACTCTCTGTTTTCGATATCTTCCTGAACTTCAGTAATCTTCTCCTGCATCTTCTGAGCCTGCTTGATCATGCTGTTCATATTCTGAGCACCGCCGCCCATTCCCTGTGGTAATCTTGCTTTCATTTTTTACTCCGTTTCTCCGCCGTGAAAAATTGTTAGATTAAACGAAATGTCTATCGGCGGAAGACATTCCGTGATTTTACAAAATTTATGATTACGTTTCATATGAAACCGTAAATCCTTGTTACTGATGTTCCACAGGAATATTATTTTCCTGTGCTCTGCTGAGTACACCCATCAATTTATCATTCTGCGTTTTTTTTTCGTCAGATGTACATTTTGCCCTGATAGCAAAATTCTCGCCTGTTACAAGGTAAATTGCTTCTTTAAGCTTAGCGGCATTTTCCTTATTTCGCAAAAGCTGAATAAAAAAAGCATTTTCGGTTGTAATAAGCATATATCCTCCGCCCTTCTTAGCGGAAGAACCTGTAAGTGCACCATTGACTGATGGGCAAATTTCTGCAAATTTTTCCAGTATATCCTGCCATCTTGTTTCATCTGTAAATTCAATTGATTTTACGCTTGAAAGGTCAGCTGCCTCATTATTCTGTTGAGAAACATACTGTGGACGTGAAGGCTGCTGAGTTGTTTGCTGCATCGGCTGATTTGCAAGACGCTGTTCAAGCTGTTCAATTTTTGCAACAAGCTCGGGACTTACTGCGGCAGTTGGCTGTGCCGGCTTAACTGTACAAAGCTTTAGCAGACTCATTTCCATCTCAACACGTTTTGCGCTGACTCTTGCGACACGCTCATTGCAGGACTGGAGAATATCAAGCTTTGCCATAATTTCATCAAGTGTAAGCTTATCCGCAAGTGATTTGATACGCTCCAGCTCATTTGGCATACACACAAGCAGGTCAACATTTTCGGGAACCGCCTTGGCAAGCATAACGTTACGGAACTGTGCAATAAGCTCCTCACAGAGCTTCTGCATATCCTTTGACATATTATAAAGCCTATCAATAACTTCAATAGCTTTTGCGGCATTGTTATCTGAAATTGCTTCGATAATGTCAAACACAGGTTCACGTCCAGCAATGCCTGCGGCACTGGAAACGATATTGAGTGTGATATTATCGGAAAAAGCAACACACTGGTCGAGAAGTGACAGTGCGTCACGCATACCGCCATCGGCTGTTTTTGCGATAAGCTCGGCAGCCTCACGGTCAAGATTAATTTGTTCCTTTTCTGCAACATACATCAGTCTTTCGGTTATATCTGCAGGAAGAATTCTTCTGAAGTCATAGCGCTGACAACGTGAAAGAATAGTAGGCAAAACCTTATGGACTTCTGTTGTTGCAAGAATAAATTTAACGTGCGGAGGAGGTTCCTCCATTATTTTAAGCAAAGCGTTGAACGCTTCCTTGGTAAGCATATGGACTTCGTCGATGATATAAACTCTGTATTTACATCTTTCGGCGGTATAGACTGCGCCGTCACGAAGGTCACGGATATCATTTACGCCATTGTTTGAAGCAGCGTCGATTTCCACGATATCTGCAAGAGCGCTTGCGTCTGCGTCATGGCAGATTTCACATTCAAGGCATGGATTACCGTCAACGAGGTGCTGACAATTGAGTGCCTTGGCGAGAATACGTGCACAAGTTGTTTTACCTGTACCTCTTGAACCTGTGAACAAGTAGGCGTGGGCAGTTTTATTATTAATGAGCTGGTTACGCAGTGTTGTAGTGATATGCGGCTGTGAAACAACGTCGTCAAAGGTCATAGGACGGTATTTACGGTAAAGTGCCTTATACATTTCACTCACTCCTTATCTGACAAGCTCCTTCATAGTATCTGTGTTAATTTTCATTGTTTCGTCGATTTCATTAAGAAGTCCCACGGACTCGGCAATATTGCAATAATAGACCTTGAAGCCGTTAACGTCCTCCATACTGCAGCGGACAGCTTCCTTGAAGTATTCATTGCTTTTTTCAAGGTCTTTCATTTGCAGGCAGGCAAGCGAACAGCCGCCCAATGCGAAAGAATAATTCATTCCCTCGTCAACGGATTTTCTGAAGTATTCAAAAGACTTTTCGCCGTCCCCTTTTTTAAGATAAGCAAGGGCTATATCTGTGTAAATAAATTCAAAATAACTTTTACGCTCAATAAGCACTTTATAATACTCAATTGCGTCGTCAAATCTTCCGTTTTGTGCAAGGCATCTTGCGGCAAGCAGATACACGTCATTGAGCTTCATTCCGAGTTCAAGGCAATTTTCAAAGTGTCTTACTGCATTTGCGGGGTATCCCATCATCTGATAGCAGCGTGCTGTATAGAATGAAAGAACAGCTTTCTGATTATCTGCCAGCTTATTTTCAAACAATTCCTCATATTTATCAAGAGCCGTATTGAAATCAAAAAGATGCATATCAATGATTGCTTCCTTAAGCTGTTTTTCATATCTTACACCGAACTGTCTGAGCATATTTCTGTCAAACTCATTCAGCTTTGAATAGTCATACTTTGCGTCAGTGCTGAAAAAGAAATAATACGCAGGCACAGCAGGAAATAATGAAAGACATGCCGCAATCAAAAGCGGCTGATAATACTGCTTCACCTCGTCAATTCCGTACGAATGTGTTATAATAAGTGCACCAACAATCACACATATTATGGCATGCACCAGAAATACCGGAAGAAACTTTTTCAGGAATCTGACAATCATGTCCTTAAAATTCAATGAGTTTACCACCCTAAAATAAAATAATCCGATACATAGGTGTGCAGGCTGACTGCGGCACACAGAACGTTCCGCTTAATGCTGCTCGGTTCCCCGCCTGACATGGTTCACGGTGTTCCGTTGCACAGGGCCCGCACACCTATATATCGGATGTACTCCGTAAGTATTAATATTATACCACACATTTTTTACTTTTGCAAGTATTTTTTAGATTTTTTTCAAATTGCTCAAACTGTGTTTTTTTAGAAAACCGATTGAAATAAAAATAAATATGTGATATAATTGATTATATATATTTATCTATTTCGGAGAGGAGTTCGGAAATGAATAACAGCACAGTAAAATTTGCGGTTTATGATAACAACAACTTCTATAAAATTGATTTATCAAAGGTTCTGCTGCAATTTACCGAGTTCGATTTTACATATTTCTGGGAACAATGCATCGAAGCTGGAAGAATTGCACGCAAAGACGGACGCTTGCCTCAGAATATTATTTCCAATGCTAAAGCTATAATCAGCAATGCTCATCCTTTCATTGAAGCTTGCCTTTCCACACTTTATTCCGAAATTGTTACTGACTGCATAATTGAATATATTTGCCACAGCGAAAGAATAAGTCTTGAAGAACTCTGGACAAGATGCATTACTCCGAAAAATTTATACGAAACAGCTATTTTCCGCCGTATTTCCGAATACAAGGCAAACCGTGCAATAAATCGCTGGACAAGTATTGTAAAGCTTCAGGAATATGCGCGGAACAAAATTGACTTTATCTTCGGAACTTCTGAAGGAGATTCACCGCTTACAGATGAAATTATACGAACAAGAAAAGAATATTTTGACCTCGCTTTTGCTGTTGCGGCAAACGAACTTGGTTGTCCCGAAAATGCTCTGCCGGCTGTGCGTGTATGCACACCTGCAACTTTACCAAATGCTGCTTTTGCTGTAAGCAAGGTATCGAAAGCTATATACAGACGTTTTTCCGACGCACTTTCCGATGGTCCTGACATGTCCTCTTTGGAAAACAAGAACTGTTCAAAAATTCATGACCAGATTGCTATGGACGCATACTCATTTATTAAAGACATGACCCGACCAAGCAATGTTGATATTAATTTTGCGCTTGAAGCAATGAAGGATAATCCTGATGAGCTTTATCTGCCTGACAGCTTTAAAGCTGTTATAGATCTGGAATTTGAACTTATGATTCAGCGTAAAATACGCCTGCGCAAGTGTGAAAGCTGCGGAAGATATTTTACGGCTGTTGACAACAACACACGTTGCGACAGAGTCAACAGTTCAGGAAAAACCTGCCGCAAACAATATGACGTACTTCTTGCGGGTATTGCTCAATCAGCAGGAATGTCTATTTCTGAGCCACATGAAAATGTACCTGTTGAAGTCATTATTCCGTCAGATACCGAGAAACGCTGTCAGAAGCTATATAATGCCTTATACAAACGTGTAGGCAAGGGGATTGATGATAATGAGTTCAAGGAATGGTCACAGTATCTTTCCAATATGAAGCGCAATCTAAAAATCGGCGAAGCTACGCTTGCTCAGCTTGACGAATTTCTTGATTACTCGGATAAGCTGTGCGATGAAGTCAAGCTTGCAAGCAAAGCCAAAATACCACATGCTCCGGTTGAAAAAACCTACGAAAGAATTACTTCTCCATCTCCTGTCGGAACTACACCTGTTCCTAATTCAGGTCTGGATATTTCCCAGCTTGTTCAATCACCTGCTGAACCTCAGGTTGCCACAATCGTTTCCTCTGACAAAGTAACGGTAAAACCATTCGTTCCACAGGCATTCGATACTGTTTTTGACGCATTTATGGCCGGTTACAGCGATGAGGGAGAAAGCGAAAAAGTTGCTCCGGAAAAGCGTGAAAAGAAACATGTTGAAATCAAAATGCCGCAATGGGAACGTCTTACCCGTGAGGATGCTTACGGAAAAAAGAAGTGACAGAAAGGAGCTTCTGAATGTTTTTTATTAATGAATCAGCTGCAATAAACGGTATTGCAGATACTATCATGAAAGGCAGCGTCAGCCTTTACAATGCTATAAAATATATTTACTCTATTGCCGACAATGATTTTTACAATGTAAACATAAAGGACGCTTTCAAGGTTGTTCTTAACAATGTTACAGATGCTGACAGTCTGCAGGCTTTAGGACTTCGTATCAATGATAAGACCTGTGCAGAGATGCAGAACAAAGAATACAATCGTGTACTTCCGCTGATTGTTTATTCTTTTGCTGTACGAATTCCTACTCTCAAAAATGTGAAAAACGGCGACGATTATATGAGCGATGACCAGCTCTATCGTTTGTATACTGCAGTTATCGAAAAGGGTGCGGAAAATTATAATGACCTGATTCCTGAAACCTTTCTTGAAACCAAGTATCTTGTCAGAAAAGGTAAAAAAATCCCCCACTACACTGCAGACTGGTATAAGACTTACATTTACACTAATGTACCTTCCCTTGCTGAAATAACAAACAAAAATATGTTTTTATTCGGACTTGTGGATGTTCTCTTTGCAATGTTTTATTCCTGCCTTGAGGAAGAACTTCACAACAAAATTATAGAATTTACAACAGATACGCCTGATATAGAGGAGTAACCATATGAAATCAATTTATTTATGCGGCTTTATGGGATGCGGAAAATCAACTATAGGCAAAATTCTTGCTCGTAAAAACGGATGCGGATTTATCGATATGGATGATTATATTGTTGAACGCGAGGAAATGACAATCCCACAGATTTTTTCTGAAAAAGGTGAACAATACTTCCGCAGCACAGAAACTGCTGTTATTCGTGAACTTTCCAAAAAGAACGCTGTTATTGCATGCGGCGGAGGTGCGATGCTGAAAAAAGAAAATGCAGAGATAGCTTCCGAAAACGGTATTGTTGTTTATATAGAAATTCCCTTTGATGTTTGCTACAATCGTATTTCAGGCGATGCAAACCGTCCGCTTGTTGTTAATAACACCAAAGAACAGCTTGAGGAAATTTACAACGGAAGAGTTCCTGTTTACAAGAGTCATTCTACGGTAACAGTTGATGGAGTCGGTTCGGCAGACGAAATTGCAGAAAGAATTTGCAATGCAATTAAATACTAAACAAAAAGGTCTTTAAACAGTGCTTACTGCTTAAAGACCTTATTTTTATTCAGCAATTCTTCCCTTACAGAAGCTGTCGATGTATCTGTCGATACAACGTTCAACAATTGCGATTGCTTCTTCCCTGCCCTTCATTTCGTCGATTACAGTTTCCTTTTCTTCAAGGGATTTGTAAACGCTGAAAAAGTGGGACATTTCATCGAAAATATGCTTCGGAAGCTCGCTGATGTCACGATATGTATTATATGTAGGGTCATTGAAAGGAATTGCGATAATTTTGTCGTCACGTGCTCCGTTGTCGAGCATTGATATTACACCGATTGGATAGCATTTTACGAGTGCAAGGGAGCAGATTGACTCGGAACAAAGCACAAGAACGTCAAGCGGGTCTCCGTCCTCGGCATAGGTTCTTGGAATAAAACCGTAGTTTGCGGGATAGTGAGTGGAAGTGTACAGAACTCTATCAAGCATAAGAAAACCTGTTTTCTTATCGAGCTCATACTTCATTTTGCTTCCCTTTTCAATTTCGATTACGGCAAAGAAGTTATCCTTTGTGATACGGTTCGGGGAAATATCATGCCAGATATTCATAATTATCGTTCCTTTCTTTTCTTGTACAATTCTTCGGTTTCACCGATTATATACTTTGGTCGGCTCTTTACTTCCATATATGTTTTCGCAATATACTGACTTTGCACGCCCATACAGAACAGATTAAGTCCGCCCACGAGGCATACCATCGCGATTATAGCAAGGTATTCTGCGGAATTTACCACAGCTATTATAATAAAAACAATTGCCAGGATAAACAGAAGCATTGCAACAACAATTGACAGAGCAAGCGGTGCTGTTGAAAATGCAAATATACCTTCCAACGAATACATAAACAGTTTCCAGAAGTTCCATGTTGTTTTACCCGCAGCTCTTTCGGTATTTTCAACCTCGATATATTTTGTACGGAAACCTACCCAACTGAAAATGCCCTTTGAAAAGCGGTTGTATTCATGCATATCGAGGATTGCATCAACCATCTGACGGGTCATAAAACGGTAATCCTGAGCACCGTCCACAATCTGTGTCTGAGAAATTTTATTGATAACCTTATAAAAGCTTCTTGCAAAGAATGATAACAGCTTAGGTTCGCCTTTACGGGAGACACGTCTTGTTCCCGCACAGTCATACTCACCGCTTGAAACGTATTCATACATTTCAGGCATAAGCTTTGGTGGATGCTGTAAATCGGCGTCCATTATTACAACGTAATCGCCTTTGGAATTTTCAAGTCCAGCAAGCATTCCTGCTTCCTTACCGAAATTACGACTGAACGAAACATATCTGAAACGGCTGTCCTGCTCTGAATATTCACGGAGAATTTCGAGAGTTTTATCACGTGAGCCATCATTGACAAACAGAAATTCAAATTCAAGCTGCGGATATTTTGCTGTCATTTCATCAGATACACGAAGTATTTCCTCACGGAATAGCGGAAGTACCTCCTGCTCATTGTAACATGGCACTATAACTGTAATCAGCTTTTTTTCCATTTAAGCTTTTCCTTTCATTTACTCTACGGTAACGGATTTAGCAAGGTTTCTCGGCTTATCTACGTCACAGCCTCTCTGCACTGCTGTATAGTATGCAATAAGCTGCATTGTTACAACAGAAAGAAGCGGCAGGAACAAATCTTCAGCTTCAGGGAGTCCTACCTTATAATCTGCACAATCCTTATCAATATTCACAGATTCACGGCAAATGATAACTACCTTTGCTCCGCGGCTCTTTACCTCACGGACATTGGAGATTGTTTTATCGAAAAGCTTACTCTGAGTTGCGGCAACAATTACGGGCATACCATCATCAATAAGAGAAATTGTACCGTGTTTAAGCTCACCTGCTGCGTAGGCTTCGCTATGGATATAGGAAATTTCCTTAAGCTTGAGTGAACCTTCCATACTGAGTGCATTATCGAGACCTCTGCCGATATAGAGCAGGCTGTCTGCATTGATAAGCTTTGATGCGACATACTGATAGTTGGACATATCATCGAGGCAAAGCTGAATTTTTTCAGGAATTTCGAGGAGCCCTGCTGTAAGACACTTGCACTCGGTCTCATCAATTTTGCCGTGCGCATAAGCAACAGCAAAAGCAAAGAGATACATAAATGCCACCTGAACGGCATATGCCTTTGTTGAGCAAACAGAAATTTCAGGACCTGCGTTGGTATAGATAACCATGTCAGCTTCACGTGCAATTGATGAACCTACTACATTTACGACAGCGAGAGTGTCTGCACCCTTCTTACGGGAAAGCTTGAGTGCTTCAAGAGTATCTGCAGTTTCACCTGACTGGGAAATAATTACAACAAGGTCTTTTTCAGTAACAAGAGGGTTTCTGTATCTGAATTCAGAAGCAATATCAACAATAACAGGAGTCTGTGCCAAATCCTCGATAAGATACTTACCAACCATACCTGAATGCATTGCTGAGCCGCATCCTACGATGTAGATATTTCTGTAGTTTCGAATTTTTTCAGCTGTAAGTCCACATTCCTCAAAATTAGGGAGACCGTCCTTAACTCTTGGGGAAACTGTATTTCGTACAGCTTCAGGCTGCTCATGGATTTCCTTGAGCATAAAGTGCTCATAACCGCCCTTCTGTGCGGCGGTAACGTCCCATGTTGCAGTCTGAAGTTCTTTTTCAATTTCAAGACCGTGAATGTCTGTAAAGCAAATACCCTTTTCACTAAGAATAGCGATTTCTCCTCTTTCAAGGAAGTAATAATCACGGGTATACTCAAGGATTGCAGTTACGTCGGAAGCGATATAGCTTTCATTTTCTCCCTTACCTACAATAAGTGGACTATCCTTACGTACTGCAAAGATTTTATTCTTATGCTCTCTGAAAATAATGCCGAGAGCGTATGCACCTTCGATATCTCCGAGTGCTTTTTCGATGGCTTCGATAGGGTCACCTTCATAGTAATAATCAAGAAGCTTTGCAACAGTTTCGGTGTCTGTTTCACTTTCAAAGCCGTATCCCTTACTGATAAGGAAGGATTTAAGTTCACGATAATTTTCGATAATACCGTTGTGTACAATGGAAATTCTGCCGTTACCGATTGGATGGGAATTTACATCAGATGGTTCACCGTGGGTTGCCCATCTTGTATGACCGATACCGCATGATGCCTGCAAAGCATCACCCTCATCAAGCTTTACGGCAAGACCCTCATCGATTTTTCCCTTTGCTTTTACAGTTTTGATTTTATCATCTTCAAAAACTGCAATACCAGCCGAGTCGTAACCACGATATTCAAGCTTTCTGAGCGCATCAACGAGGATATCTGCACAAGCTTCCTTGCCGACATATCCGACTATTCCGCACATAACAACATCTCCAATCTATTCAGAAATAAAACACGGATACGCTTAAAAACAAGCGTATCCCCTTAAATTCTATGCTTACTTTGTACCAAAAATTCTGTCGCCTGCGTCGCCAAGACCAGGAACAATATAAAGTCTGTCGTCAAGCTTTTCGTCAACAGAACCGCAATAGATTTCGACATCAGGATATACGCTGTGAACTGCTTCAATTCCCTCAGGAGAAGCGATGATGCACATCATCTTGATGCTCTTTGCGTTGGCATTCTTGAGAATTTCAATAGTTTTTACAGCTGTACCGCCTGTTGCGAGCATAATATCAGTGATAATTACATCACGCTCAGCGATATCAAAAGGCAGCTTGCAGTAATACTGAACTGCTTCCTTTGTATCGGGGTCACGGAACATACCAACGTGACCGATTTTTGCTGCAGGAACAAGCTTTACTGCACCGTCAACCATACCGAGACCTGCACGGAGAATTGGAACGAAAGCAAGCTTTCTGCCAGAGATAACCTTTGTTTTTGCGATTGCAACAGGAGTCTGAACCTCAACTGTTTTAAGAGGAAGGTCACGTGTTGCTTCATAACACATAAGCATTGCTGTTTCAGAAACAAGCTCTCTGAACTCCTTGGAACCTGTATTGATATCACGGAGAAGTGAGATTTTGTGCTGAACGAGAGGGTGCTCAATTATAGTAACTTTATTCATAATGATTATCCTTTCATCTTGTTTTCTATATCTGTGAGAAGGTCAATTCTGCGCTGATGTCTGCCGCCCTCAAAACCTGTATGCAGGAATGTATCAACGATTTCAAGTGCTGCACCTGCACCGAGGACACGTCCGCCCATACAAAGGACATTTGCATTGTTATGAAGTCTGGTATACTTTGCCATATAGGTATCTGTACAGAGAGCTGCTCTTATACCGTTGATTTTGTTTGCAGCCATAGAAATTCCGATACCTGTTCCGCAGATAAGAATTGCATATTCTGCAGTACCGTCCAGAACTTTTGCACAAACCTCTTCGGCAACGTTGGGGTAATCAATGCTGTTACCGTCCATACAACCGAATTCCATATACTCATAATTATTTTCCTTAAGCCATGCGATTACTTCGCCTTTAAGCTCATATCCGCCATGGTCGCTTCCAATTGCAATCATAGTTACCTCCAAAAGAGAATTTACATTTTTATTATACCACACAAAAGCTATTCAGGCAAGCTTTTTTTATTTTTCCTGCAAATCCTTTTCAGCCTTTGTAATCTGCAAATATGCTGCGTCAAGTTTATCAGGAGTCTCCAATTCTTTACCAAAAGCAGCTGAACAAAGTCCTGTTGCAAGCTGAAGCTTCAGATGAGGCGGTGCAATTATAAAACGTTCGCCTTCAAGCTTATCCGCAGCATCACCGACAACAGCAATTGTACCGTTGTATTGTTCAAGCTTAGTCTTCAAATCATTCAGGGAAAGGATTTCATCATTGGTAAGGCGATTCACTTTACGGCCGTCAGATTCAAACAGTGCACAATATACCAAATCGAGGCGTGCAGCCATTACTGCACAGACTATTCCTTTATGAAGAGAAACATTGTTAGCAAGACCTTCGAGGGTTGATATGCCAATGCAAGGCTTATCCTGTGCAAAGCAGATTGCCTTTACAGCAGATATTCCTATTCTCAATCCCGTATAAGAGCCGGGACCCATTGCAACTGCGATTCCATCAACGTCATCAAGCTTTACACCCGCATTTTTCAGTACATCATTGCAGATTGGAAGAATAACCTGCGAATGAGTAAGTGATGTATAGACCGTTGTCTGTGCTAATACCTTATCCTCAGTACATAACGCAACCGATGCAGTTTTCCCGGAGGTATCAATTCCAAGCAGCATCAAAGCGCTCATCTCCTTCAACCGTGATTTCTCTTTCATTTTCACCGCAATGTTTTATTGTAATGGTGATATGCTTTACAGGCAAGTATTCCTCAATATTTTCAGACCATTCACAAGCAACAACACTTTCATCGCTTAAATAATCATAAAACCCCGTAGTTTCCAGGGATTCCGCATTCATAATCCTGTACATATCGAAATGGTAAAGGGTTACGCCTTTACCCCTATATTCATTAACAAGGGCAAAAGTTGGTGAAAATACTTCATCAGGAAGTCCTATTCCCAATGCAAGGCCACGGGTAAAAGTTGTTTTTCCTGCACCCAGTCCACCTTTGTATGCAACAACATCCCCTCCTTGAAGAAGTTTTCCGACTTTTTCGGCAAATTCAATTGTTTCCTCAGGGGATTTGGTTTTTATATTTATCATTTATTTTTCCTCAATCTGAACATTGACTATTCTGAAGCTTTCACAGAAGAAATTGATATCGTCATCCTCAAGAGAACATATACGATAATTCATTCCATTAAGCATATCCGTATTGCGTACTTTCATTATATCAAAACCTGTAAGAACAGTTCTTATACCCATACACCCTATCTCAAATCTTCGCACATTTTCAAAAATTATATCAACGCAAAAAGATTTCGGCTCGTCACAATAAAACGTCATAAAAACGCTTGCAACAAGTTCACCATTGCTATTAAGTGTACTATAATATTTGAAATCACCGAATGCATCGAAGTTATACCAATAAAAATCAGGGGCAATATCTGTAATTTGTTCAATGCCGTAAATGTCACGGAAATTTCTGCGCAGACGACAATTATCCTCAGGAAGAATCATTTTCTTACACATTCCCCTGTTGCGTCGCTCAAACCCTTGCTTCAGATACCATGGAATCAAGCTGTCTTCACAGAAAAGCTGTACGTTAAGCTTATTGCTGCCTGACTGGCAATAATACACCAAACGTGTAACTATCTGTTCGCCGATACCCTTTCGCCGGTATTCAGGACGCACACAAATACCGCTCATTACTGCAGCAATATGTCCATCAGAAGCTACTCTGCCCAATCCTACAAGCTTATAGCCATCATAGGCATACACCGAATAAAAGCTGTTTTTATTTGCTTTTTCGATATCATCATCGGTATAACCCGGCAATCTGTACCATTTCAGGGCACGGTACAAATCAATTATATCGCTGTCATTACGTGTTTCAGAGAAATATTCAATTTCCACCAAAATCACCCCTGTTTATCAGTTAATAATTCTTGTTCCGATATTGTCAATATGAATCTCATGAACATCCCAATCGGAAAGTCCCATTCTATCAAGGGCAAACCTCATTTTCCCCTCAAAATACTCATTCTCGGCATCAACAATTGCCATGAGTGCAGGACCTGCACCACTGAGATATGCAGCATATGCACCGAGGCTATATGCTGTATCAAACACATCTCTGCCATGAGGAATAAGCTCCATTCTATAAGGCTGATGAAGTCTGTCGTGCACTGCTGTACGCAGGTTTTCGTATTTTCCTGTAAGCAGAGAGGCTGAAAAAAGAGCCGCTCTTGAAAGGTTATATACAGCATCCTTATGGGAAATTTCCTGGGGCAAACAAGCTCTTGCCTTTTCCGTTTTAAGTTCAAAATTTGGAATTACAACAACAAATTTAAGCGTTGTATATACTTCCTGCTTAACCCAATGGACACATTTTCCGTCAAAAACAGCTGTTACAATGCCGCCAAGAAGTGCAGGAGCTGTATTATCAGGGTGTCCTTCAATTTGTGCAGAAAGATTTACCAAATCATCAAGACCCATAGGTTCACCAAGAAGCTGATTTGCTCCGACAAGTCCTGCAATTATACACGCTGATGAGCTTCCAAGACCTCTTGCCATAGGAATATTGTTAATCTGCTGAATATTCAATCCGTGCAAAGGCTTACCACAAATATCATAAAGTGTTTTTGCAGAATCATACACGAGATTTGATGCATCTTTCGGTACATCAGTACCATCAAGACTTTCGATATAAATTCCGTCAGCTTCTTCAATATTGACATAGTTATAGTAATTCAAGGCAAGACCAAGTGCATCAAAACCAGCACCGAGATTTGCACTTGTTGCAGGAATTTGTATTTTAATCATCTGAAGATAGTCCTTTCAGAAATCATTCGAGTTCAAGGACACGGATTGTTCCAAGTATTTCGCCGCCAAGCTGTGCAATTTTTTCATCA
The DNA here is from genome assembly GCA_018110825.1 of Oscillospiraceae bacterium. Classification (GTDB taxonomy): domain Bacteria; phylum Bacillota; class Clostridia; order Oscillospirales; family Ruminococcaceae; genus RGIG8773. Next base: position 25,752 of record JAGBCL010000035.1, on the reverse strand, counting down.
AACAGCTTTTCCTTCATTGCAGGAGCAACAAAAGCAAGTTCACCAGCAGGCTGATTTTCACGGCTGAGGTACTCAACTGTACCGAATACTTCAGAGATTTTCTCAGCAGCAACACCATTTGTACGAACATAGATTGATACAACGTCGTCCTTATAATCAGCAATAAAGCTATTATCAGCACTGTCTTCCCATGACTGTGAGATAGATGTTGAAGTCATCTTTGCAACTGTTGCAATATCGCCTACAACCGCACTTGCAGTTGGAAGCTTACCTGCACCTCTTCCGTAGAACATAACCTCGTCAAAACCATCACCGTAAACCATTACGCCATTGAATACATCAGAAATATGAGAAAGCTGATTATTATTGCAAACAAAAGCAGGACGAACCATTGGAAGTATTTTGCCGTCATCACACTTCTTAACAGAACCAATAAGTTTGATTTCTCCGCCCCAGCTCTGAGCATACATTACATCTTCAAGAGTAAGCTTTGTGATACCTTCGCAATGAACCCACTTTGGATAAACGTGCTTACCGAAAACGAGAGAGGAAAGGATACATATTTTTCTGCAAGCATCATGACCTTCAACATCAGCTGTTGGGTCCTGTTCAGCATAACCGAGCTTCTGTGCCATTTCAAGTGCATCACTGAATGCCATCTGTTCGTTAATCATCTTTGTGAGAATAAAATTTGTTGTACCATTAAGAATACCTGCAACAGCAGAGATATCATTACCGGCAAGACAAACATGAAGTGGTCTGATAATTGGAATTGCACCACCTGTTGATGCTTCGAAGAGAAAGTTGCAATTCTTTTCAGCAGCAATTTTAAGAAGTTCTGCACCCTTTTCAGCAACAAGTTCCTTATTGGATGTTACAACATTTTTACCTTTTTCCAGGCAGGACTTGACATAACCATATGAAAACTTCATACCACCGATTACTTCGGCAACAATAGTTACTTCAGGGTCGTTAAGAATATCATCAAAATTCTTTGTAAATTTATCTGCATAAGGGCTATCCGGAAAATCGCGGATATCTAAAATATATTTGATATCAAGATCTTTCCCTGACTTTGCACAAATCTTATCCTTATTTTTATAGAACAACTCAACTGTTCCTGAACCTACAACACCATAACCTAAAACTGCGATTTTTGACATTACTACTACTCCTTTTATATAACTTGTTTATTCACCCGATATAAATTTAACATCAACGACACCATTTAACGCCGCTAAATCATTTTTAAGACTGTATGCATCTGTTTCGTCACCAAACAGTCTTACTGTTATATTTACTGCTGCAACTCCATCTATCGGCATATTTTGATTGACAGTTATTATGTTTGCACCCTGCCGATGAAATTCAGCAAGAATTGCAGAAAGTACTCCTGGTTCATCTTTCAAAACAGCATAGTATGAAATTATTTTCTGTGTAAGCTTTTCTTCATAGGCAAACACACACTCTTTGTACTTATAAAACGCACTTCTTGATATGCCAATCCTTTTGCACGCAGAAGCCGAACTTTTCTCCTCACCGCATGCAAGAAGTCGCTTTACTTCCAAAACTTTGGGAAATATTTCAGGAAGTACATCGGTACTAATAACCACAAATGATGAATTACCCATACTAACCTCCGATATGCAGAGTCCTTGTGAAAAAAACAAGTGTATTCACTATAAATACAATTGTACCATATTTTACACACTTTTGTCAATAGAAATAGTATTAACATTCTTTAATTTAGAATAAAAAAGACTGTACAACCAAAGCTGTACAGTCTTTAAAATGTTCAATTATTCCTTTACACCACCGAGTGCAACACCTTCAACAATGAATTTAGAGAAAATGAAGTATACAATAACTACAGGAAGAATCGAGAGCATGATTGCAGCATACTTTGCACCGATTTCATCCAACTTTTCGTTTGAAAGGATTGAGTTAACCATCATTGGAAGAGTCATCTGGTGCTGCTTGTTAGAAACAAGAATCATAGATGGCATATAGTAATTGTTCCAACTTGCAACAAATGCGAAAATAGCCTGAACAGCAAATGCCGGTTTCATCATTGGAATAGCAATTGTAAAGAATGTTCTGAACTCGTTAGAACCGTCGATTCTTGCAGCTTCAACAATTTCAAGTGGGAATGATGACTTCATGTACTGACGCATAAAGAAGATAACCTGAGGAGCTGCAATTGCAGGTATAATAAGTGGGAGGTAATTATCGGTAAGACCAATTCTGGACATAAACTGATAGAAACCTACAGAAGTTACCTGAACAGGAACCATCATAACAGCAAGAATGAATGTATATGCAGGACCTTTAAGTTTAAAATCATATACTACAACACCGTATGCAGTAGCACCTGAGAACAATACTGTTAAGAATGTACATGAGAAAGCAATAATTGCACTGTTTCTGTAACCTGTTAATGGTGCATATTTTACAACACCATTCTTTGCCCAATCAAGTACAATTTTGATATTATCGATAAGGCTAAGTCTTGGAATAAAAGAAACACCTTCATTAATAATATTCTGTGTATCTCTGGATGCATTTACAATAAGAATATAAATAGGAAGTAAACTGATAACGCAAAGGATGATCATAAATGCTGTTACTGCAACATCCAATACTTTAGGTTTACTTATATTTTTTTTCTCTTCAACCATATTCATAAAACTAATCCTCCTATTCCTTAGAGAAGCTTACTTGTTTTCTTACTCTTCTTATGTTTTACATCTTTATCTCTATTAATAGCAAAACATATAGAACCAAGAATAGAAGTAATCATAAACAGAATAACAGATGCAGATGCAGCATTACCATAGTTACTTAAGTTAGCGTTAAGGAAGTTATCGTAAATATATACTGCAATTGTTTCTGTAGCAGAGTTCTGGCTTGTACCATTATTGTAAAGAGCCGGAATATCGAACATCTGCAAACCACCAATCATAGATGTAACAACTGTATACAAAAGAATTGGCTTAAGAAGTGGAAGTGTAATTTTGAAGAACTGCTGTGTGTGTGAAGCACCATCAATACTTGCTGCTTCAAAAAGTGAACCATTGATACCCATAATACCGGACATAAGCATAATAGTTGTATTACCATACCACATCCATGTCTGGATAATCATAATCATGATTCGTGCCTGTGTCGGACCAGAAACAAACTGGATAGGATGAAGTGCATCAATAATACCATTATTAATAAGCATAGCATTAACAGCACCAAACTTTGAGTCACCAAAAAGTGTAACAAAAAGTGCAGCAGACGAAGCAGCTGTAATAATATTAGGCATGTACATAATAATCTTGTACGCACCCTTACCTGGGATTTTCAGGCGAGCATTTGTAAACCATGCAGCAAGAACAAGTGAAAGAATAATCTGTGGAATAAAGTTACCTACCCAAAGAACAAAGGTATTTCCAAGTACTCTTAAAAATGTTTCATGAACAGAACTGGCAACTCTATCTGCGCCGCCAAACAAAAGACGTTGATAGTTTGATAAGCCAACCCATTCTTCTTTTGTAGAACCATTACCAAAAAAGCTTAAATAAAATGTATTGAATAATGGATAAAGCTGAAAAACGACATATACTAAAAAGAATGGAAGAATAAATATATAACCATATTTAGCATAGCTTATAGAGCGAATTCTTCCGCCGGATCTGTTTGCCATAAAATTCTCTCCTCAAAATCTAAAGTAATTTTTTTAAATCCATGGGGCAGACATAAAGCCTGCCCCAAGACTTAAAATTTTATGCTAATAAGTGTTTATTGATTAATCAAAGTTAGAGTAATCAACATCTGCACCGAGCTTTGTAGCAACGTCGTCTACCCAACCATCAATTGTAGCATCAACAGAGTCATATTCACCCTGGCAGTACTTTGTAACTGCATCGTTGAATGCTGTCTTGATTGTAGAGTCATATGGTGTGATACCGCCAGCCATATCGATACCGTCAGCAACTACGTTGAGAACTTCGAAGTGGTTCTGACCGCCGAGTACGCCGAGACCAGCATAGTTAGGAATTACGTTAGCCATTGCAGCCTTGTTAGAAACGTATTCGCCCTTGTCGTTAGCGTAAGCTGTAGCACCTTCAACGTTTGTTGTGAAGAAGGAAATGAATTCCTTAGCGAGTTCAGGGTTGTTACATCTGCTAGCAACTGTAGCCCATGTACCGCCCCAGTAGAATGGCTGTGGACCAACTACTACATTCCACTTACCGTATGTAGCGCCGCCTTCACCACCAGCAGCAGCTGTGAGGATTGTATCACCGAAGCCCCATGTGGATACAAAGTAACCCATTGTGGAGTCAGTCTGACCTGCAGCCTTCCAGTCATTGTTCCACTGACCAAGGCCAGGGATTACATAACCGTTATCATACATCTGCTTAGCGAGATCAATGTAAGCCTTAGCGGAATCATCAAGTGTGAGCTTGCCATCAACTACCCAAGGAGTATTTCTACCAGCAGAGAATACCTGCCATGCACCTGCAGCAGTTGTTGTGAGAGCTGTCTGGCCGCCAGAAGCTTCGCTTACCTTAGCAGCTGTAGCAACGAAGGAATCCCAGTCACCGATAAGAGCCTGCATTTCATCTGGTGTTGTTACGCCAAGGTATGTTTCAGCGAGGTCTGTTCTGTAGCAGAAGCCACCTGCAGCAGCCTGCCAGGAGAGACCCTTCTGAACGCCGCTGGAAGACTTACCGATTTCTACTGTATAGCCGTAGAGATCGCCGTAGTCTGCATCTGAGAAACCGATATCGGAGAGAGCCTTTGTACCTGTTTCAGCGGAGTCATCGTTGATGTACTTGAGAGCCCAGTCAGCTTCTACGAACATGATATCAGCATCGTTGGAAGCATCAGAAAGGTACTGGTTGTACTTCTTAGCAGCGTCACCACCGCCGCAGTCCATACTTACTACGTTGAATTCTGCATCAGTGTGATCTGTGTTAGCACAGAATGTCTTAATCATTGGGTTGATATCGTCTGTGTTCCAGCAAAGGATTGTAAGCTTGTCAGCATCTGCTGCACCAGCATTACCTGCGTTTGCATTATTACCTGCATCTGCAGCCTTTGTTGTTTCGTTACCTGCAGCATCTGTTGTTGCAGTGTCGCCTTCGCTTGAGCAGCCTGCGAGCATGGTTCCAGCACATGCAAGAGCTGCGAGAAGAGCAATGTTCTTCTTAAAATTCTTCATTTGATTTTTCCTCCTTAAAATTATATTATATTATAAAAATATAATAACATGGTTTAATCATCGATTAATTTCTTAACTGATGATCCTTCTTCGAGATTTCCGTCAATCACAACAGGAACAGTATTTCCGGTTATCTCTTTTCTTATCAGAGCAATCAGCTGCTTTGCGGCTTCCTTGCCAATTCTTTCAGTATCTTGTCTAAAGGTTGTAAGCTTCGGATTCAAAAACTGAGATAGAATTATGCCATCATAACCCATTATCGAAATATCTTCCGGTACACTCATATTTAGCTTTTCAAACGCCGTTATTGCACCAACTGCTGAAAAATCATCAGGAAGTATAATACAAGTCGGCGGATCATCAAGCTTTACAAGCTGAGCCGCAAGCTTTTCCGTAGTAATCGGATCATGGTATCTGCCTTGAAGCATATAATCGCTTCTGACATTTATATTCAGGCTATTCAAGGTATCCTCATAACTTTTAACTCGTGTAGAAGTTACCGCTGAAGTATCACCATAAATATACGCTATTTTCCTGTGCCCCATTTTATAAGCATATTCAACAAGTGATTTCATACCGAACTCATTGTTTGAAACAATTGCAGGGCAATTCGGACTTTTATTATCAATAGAAACTGTCGGAACTGAGCTGTTAAGAAGTTCTGTTATTTCAGAATCCTCAAAGTCATCAACACATGCTACAAACACACCATCAACATTTCGGCAAATACAATGCTCATAAAATGTCATTTTGTTGTCGCCTATCTGGCGGCTGATGAATGTGATGTCATAGCCATTTGATTCAGCCTCATTTTTAAAACTGTTCAGCACTGCTGCAAAATGGCTGTGTGTAAGACCACTGTTGGCTTGTTCTGCAAAAAGAACACCAAGATTATATGTACGATTGGTTTTAAGCGCTCTCGCCTGTGAGTTCGGAAGATATCCAAGCTTTTTGGCAGTTTCACGAATCATAGCCTTTGTAGCTTCGCTGACATCTTTATGATTGTTCAGCGCCTTGCTGACAGTCGCAATCGAAACACCGCAGGCAGAAGCTATGTCCTTTATCGAAACCATAACACATCTCCCTGCCTAATTTTGTATGAAAGCTTTAAACGTTTTCGCCGTTTTCGTTTATAAATATACAACTGAAAACCGATTCTGTCAATGGGTTTTGTGAATTCTGAGTGAAAAATAGTCTTTTTGCATAATATATCTATTCTTTTTTATAACTTTTGTCCAATTAATTATTAACGCATAATGAACTCTTTTACACAAATTTACAATTGTATAGTTAAATGATACAACCATTTTTATTTTGGTTTATCCTTTTTGTTTAAAAAATCAATTAAACGTTTAACCTCTTTATTTACCTTAAAGAAAGCATTTACACTGCAACTTTTTACATTGCATCAACAAATCCGACTTTTCTGTATGCCTTGGCAACTGTTTTTCTGCTTACATTAAGTGCCATCTGAGCTCCTGCTGTATAACATTCCTTAAGGTATGCCTTATCAGCGATAAGTCTTGCAAATTCATCGCGGACAGGTTTGAGATGGTCTGCTACAGCTTCACCTACAGCAAGCTTGAAGTCACCATATCCCTTACCGTCAAATTCACGTTCGATAGAAGCATAATCCTTGCCTGTTACAACAGAATAAATTGACATAAGGTTGCTGATACCGGGCTTTTCGTCAGCGTATCTTACAACAGCCTCGCTGTCGGTTACTGCTCTCTTGAACTTTCTGATTATTACATCAGGCTCATCAAGGATAAAAATACAAGCATTCGGATTCTCGTCAGACTTGGACATTTTCTTCTCAGGGTCCTGAAGAGACATTACTCTTGCACCGACCTTTGGAATATATGGCTCAGGAACTGTAAACAACTCGCCATACTTATTATTAAAGCGCTGTGCAATATTTCTTGCAAGCTCAAGGTGCTGCTTCTGGTCTGCTCCAATCGGAACAAGGTCAGCCTTATATGCAAGAATATCGGCAGCCATAAGCACAGGATAAGTGAACAGACCTGCATTGATATCATCAGGGTGCTTCTGAGACTTATCTTTAAACTGTGTCATTCTTGAAAGCTCGCCAAACTGTGTTGAACAAGAAAGAATCCAGTTCATTTCAGCATGAGATTTAACGTGGCTCTGGATAAAAGCAATAGACTTCTTCGGGTCAACTCCGCAAGCAAGAAGAAGTGCATAGGCTTCAAGTGTATTCTGGCGAAGCTTTGCAGGGTCCTGACGAACGGTAATTGCGTGCATATCAACTATAGAATAGATGCAGTCATAATCTTCCTGAAGCTTACCCCAGTGTGAAACCGCACCGATATAGTTACCAAGGGTAAATGTACCTGTTGGCTGAATACCGCTGAATATTCTCTTTTTGTTTACTTGTTCGGACATATTATCAATTCCCTTCAAACACTATACTATATTAATAGGATAAAACATCTGTTGTTTAATCAACAGCACAAATGCTTTTATATTATAGCACATATTTCTTCCATAGGCAACATAAAATTTTAAAAAAATCAAAGGAGACGGAAATATTGAAAAAACAAACCTTTATTTTCAGTTCGGCAATACTCATTCTTTCAGCTGTTGTTTCTAAACTTATCGGTGCGATGTTCCGTATTCCGCTTGCGAATATGCTTGGCGGGACGGGTATGGGGTATTTTTCGTCCGCATATGGAATTTTTATGGCTGTATATGCACTTTCAGTAACCGGGCTTCCGACAGCTGTTGCAAAGCTTGTTGCAGAAAACTCTGCACTTGGACGTTACTCAAACATAAGAAAGATTAAATCATCATCTGTAATATTTTTCGGTACTATGGGACTAGTCTTTGCAATTATTCTTGCTTCATGCGCATATCCATTCTGTCATTTTACATCAGGGATTGAAACTGTTCCGTCAGTTATTATGATTGCCCCGTCAATTTTCTTCTGCTGCATTACATCTGTTTACAGAGGTTACTATGAGGGACTAAGAAACATGTTCCCGACAGCAATATCACAGATTGTTGAAGGTACGGTAAAATTAATCATAGGATTAAGTTTATGCATGTATGTAATTCAAAACAATGAACGTTTTGATGAAATATGCAGATTTTTCGGTAACTGTCATATTACAGCTGTTGCATCTGCTGCTGCAATACTCGGAATATCACTTTCCTCGGCAGCAGGCACATTGTTTCTGATAATCCGTGACAAACTATCAGGTGATGGTTTGTCAACCGAGCAATTGAATTTCTCAAACGCTGCAACGATATCTGACAGCAGTTTCTGTATCATCAAACAGCTTTTAAAAACTGCACTTCCGATTGCTGCCGGCGCACTTGTTACAAATCTTACATCACTTATTGACCTTTTCACTATAACTCATTCTCTCAGCAAGTCTGTTGCGGCAAATCCTGATTATTTTATATCAATTTCAGGCACAGACAACCTTTCACTTATTCCAAACTTTCTTTTCGGAAGCTTTTCCGGTCTTGCTGTAACGGTTTTTAATCTTGTTCCGTCTTTCAGCAATATGTTCGGAAAGGGGGTACTCCCCTCCCTTTCAGAAGCATTTGCCGCCAATGACAGGAAAAGCATTTTGGAAAATACGGAAAAAGCAATTTTATCTACTGCCCTGATTGCGTTCCCTGCAGGTTTCGGGATTTCTGCTCTTTCAAAAAACATCTTACAATTTTTATTTTCGTCAAAACCGGCAGAAGCCGAAATATGTACATCTTCATTGTCTGTACTGGGTATTGCCGTTATTTTTCTTTGCATTTCGTCAACAGCTTTTTCCATAATTCAGGCAGCTGGTAAACCTGAACTTCCTGTAAAAATAATGATTGCAGGGGTTGCGGTTAAGTTTATCGGAAATATTATCCTTGTTCCTATTGAAAAACTTAATATTACAGGTGCGGCTCTTTCTACGCTTGCTTGCTACATTGTTATTTTCATTCCTGCAACAATAATGATGATAAAGCTTACAAAAATTGATTATAAACGTATATTTATACTGTTCTGCAAGCTATGTTACAGCTCAGTTATGTGTTCTGTTTTTGCTTCACTGACCGAAAAAGCTCTCTCTAAAGCTATAGATACGTCATTCGTGTTATTTATTTCCATTTTCATTGGGGTAATTATTTACATATTTTCTACCATGCTATTGGGCATATTTACGAAAAACACCTTAAAATTACTTATTTCTTAAAAAATTTGAAAAAACCCTTGAATTTATTTGATTTATCGGTTAATATATTAAATGTACCATTTTTATGAGTATAGCTTGATTCGGAGGTTGTTTATGGATTTTGTTCTCAAAAAGAGATATGATATAAATGATATGCTTCGGATTATGGAAATTCTCCGTTCCGAAAATGGTTGCCCATGGGATAAGGAACAGACTCACGCTTCCATCAGAAAGGATTTTCTTGAGGAAGTTTATGAGGCAGTTGAAGCTATTGACCTTGAGGATACAGCGCTGCTTCGAGAAGAACTTGGTGATGTACTTTTACAGGTTATTTTCCATTCACGTATTGAAGAGGAAAAAGGCAGCTTTTGCTTCGGTGATGTTGTTGATGAGGTATGTCAGAAGCTTGTTGTTCGTCATCCGCATGTTTTTGCTGATGTTGTTGCGGAAACAAGCGATGAAGTGCTGAAAAACTGGAACGACATCAAGCAGCAGACCAAAGGTCAGGAAACTTATTACGAAACGCTTGAAAGCGTTTGTACTGCCCTTCCGGCACTTATGCGTGCGCAGAAAATTGGCAAGCGTGCTGAGCGTGCAGGAATGGATTTTGAAAACATAACTCAGGTTCTTGAATGTCTTGAAAGTGAAATTGCAGAACTTAAAGAAGCTATTGCTGATGGCAAGCAGGATTGCATTGAAGAAGAACTCGGAGATGTACTTTTCTCCTGCACAAATCTTGCTCGTCATACAAAATGTGATGCGGAAGAAGCACTTACTCGTTCCACTGAAAAATTCATGAAGCGTTTTAAGGATACTGAGGAATTGGTAAGATGTGACGGGATTGATATGAAGTCCCTTAACATAAATGAGCTTGACGTTTATTGGCGTAAAGCTAAAACAAAATAAAAAATGGGGTTTCCCATCAAATTTATGGAGGTAGTTAAAATGACAAAAGCAGAACTTATCAATGCAATCGCAGAAAAGGGCGGTCTTACAAAGAAGGATGCTGAAAAGTCTCTCAATGCTGTAGTTGCATCTATCACTGATGCTCTCGTTAACGGTGACAAGGTTCAGATTGTTGGTTTCGGTACATTTGAAGTTCGTGAGAGAAGTGCTAAGGAAGCTATCAACCCAAGAACTAAGGAAAAGATTAAGGTTCCTGCAAAGAAGGCTCCTGCTTTCAAGGCTGGTAAGGCTCTCAAGGATGCTGTTGACGCTAAGTAATTAACAGATTCTATAAAATGTACGAGCAGACAGGATTATTCCGTCTGCTCTTTTTATTGAGGAGTGATTTTATGCGCCTTGACAAATATCTCAAGGTTACACGTCTTATCAAAAGACGTACTATTGCCAATGAAGCCTGCGATGCAGGTAAGATTTCAGTAAATGGCAAGATTGCAAGGGCTTCATATGATGTTAAGGTTAATGACATAATTGAAATCAATCTCGGTATGAAACCTTTGAAGGTTAAGGTTACTAACGTTACCGAATATGCTACCAAGGAAAACGCTGCTGACAATTATATCGTTGTGGAGGATTGAAATGGGTCCTTTTGAATATGTTGTTATCAGAATTGATGGAGATTATGCGGTATTAAAACGTACCGACATTGCAAGCGAGGACACTGTTCTGGTGGCTCGTGCGTTGCTTCCTGAGGAAACAGACGAAGGCACTCGCCTGCTTTGGGAAAATCTTGAATACACTGTGATATGAAAAATGCCCCCACGGCTTCAGTCCGTGAGGGCATTCATTTTTCTTATTCTTCTGTTGTTTCTTCTGCTGTATCATCAGCAACAACAATTTCAATGTCTGCCTTTTCTTCAGCAGATTCTTCAACAATCTCTTCCTCAACAACAGGCTCAGGCTTTTCAAGAACAGCACCGCACTTGCCGCAGAAGGAATCATCAATCGGACAGCTTGCATCGCACTTTGTGCACTTAACAAGACCCTTGATTGCAAGAAGCTGATTCTTCATTTCTGTAATTGTTTCAAGAGAAGCTGTTACAGAATTAACTGCTTCCGCAATATCAGCGTCAGGGTTATCCTTGTACATATCATAGTAGTACTTACCGATAACTGTGTAATTTTCGCTGATGGAACGCTCAGAAGAAATAATCTTTGCGTTGAGCTTTGCAGTATTACCAACCTGCTTTGTCTTCTCGCCTACATTCTTACCTGTCTCTGTGATTGTGTCAGTAATTTTTTTGATGATATCGCTCATTATAAATTCCTCCATTCAAAATTGTATGTGGATATTCTTTTATTTTGCTTGACAATAATATTATACTACATATAATATTAAATGTCAATACCCTTTTATAACTTTTTTTACAATTTTTTCAGAATAATTTTTTTCATTGTTATAAGTAAAGACAGCTGAGAATTCATCTGATATTGCTTCGATATCACAATTGGTAGATGTATAAAGCGTTGCTAACTTGTCGCCCTTTGAAACCTTATCTCCGACAGTTTTTTCAAAAATTATGCCAGCTGTAAAATCAATATCAGATTCCTTTGTTTCACGTCCTGCACCAAGTTTAAGGGAAATAAGTCCTGTTTTTTCGCAGGAAATACTTGATATATAGCCATCTTCCAATGCATAAATATCCTTTGAACGTTCAGGCTGTGCAAAAATAGTATAGTCATTGATAACCTCGGGATTCCCCCCTTGAATCTCAATCATTTCACGCAATTTTGCAAGTGCCTTACCGCTCGAAACAGCTTCTTCAGCCATTTTTCTACATTCCTCAGCATTACCCTTTCCTGCAACATAAAGCATTTCCGCAGCAAGAACAAGAGAAACTTCCATCAAATCTGAAGGCGCTTTGCCTTTGAGTGCTTCAATTGCTTCAATTACTTCAAGGGAATTACCTACGGCACGTCCCAATGGCTTTTCCATGTCTGTAATTACCGCAACGCACTTTCTGCCTGCAAGCTTACCGACACGCACCATTGCTTCCGCAAGCTTTTCAGCATCCTCGTAGTTTTTCATAAACGCACCGTCGCCTACCTTGACATCGAGGACAATTCCGTCTGCACCGGTTGCAAGCTTCTTGCTCATAATTGATGAGCAGATAAGGGGTATACTATCTACAGTAGCGGTTGCGTTACGCAAAGCATAAATTTTTTTATCGGCAGGAACAAGTGACCCTGTTTGCCCTGCAACTGAAAGTCCTGATTTTTTAACGTTGTCAACAAACTTTTCAAATGGTATCTCTGTCTTAAAACCTGGTATTGACTCAAGCTTATCGATTGTACCTCCTGTATGTCCCAGACCTCTGCCTGACATTTTAGGCACATACACACCGCAGGCTGCAACAATTGGTGCAACGATAAGGGTTGTTTTATCGCCTACTCCGCCTGTACTGTGCTTATCTACGTTGAATCCGCCTGTTTCAGGTTTAATCATATCACCTGACCTTGCCATTGCCATAGTAAGGTCGGTTGTTTCTCTGTCCGATAATGAACAAAAGCATATCGCCATCAAAAGTGCAGACATCTGATAATCAGGTATGCTGCCGGACACATATCCGGCAACAACCCAATTGATTTCTTCTGTACTTAATTCGACGTTATGCTTTTTCTTTGTAATTATTTCGTAAATGGTCATAATACTTCAATTCCCGTAAAATAATATTTGAGTATCTGTTCATAAGAATAACCCTGTTTTGCAAGAATATTCGCACCATTCTGGCTCATTCCGACACCGTGTCCATAGCCATATGTAGTAAATATAAAGTAACCATCACTGTAAACGACCTCAAATGCGGTGCTCTTCAACTTATAATTGAGAATTCCTTCACGCATTGTTCTGCCGCTTACAACCTTCTGACCGTCAACATTAACCTTTGCAACATAGTTTCCGTCAATAATTTCTGTTACGGTAAACCAATTTGAAGGATTAGCGGAAAGAGTTATTCCAAGTTCTCCTTCGACAAGCGTACGTATATTTTCTTCGCTTACCTTCATCTGATAACCATAATTCGGGTCACTTGTTGCATCAAAAGGACAATAAACGCTCTTTAAATACGGAACACTGCTGCCCCATACGTTTTTCGCATCGGTTGTGTAGCCTGAAGATGAAGCCATATAAACGGTTTGTGCAACATTTCCGTTATAATAGCAGCACACTCCCCATACTTCTGAAACGAGGTCCTTGATACGCTGCGGCACATTACCCTTGACAAGGACAGTTGGTGTAAGGCCGTTCACGTTATGATATTTCACATAGGAATACGCTGCAACTGCCTGTGCCTTAATTGCTTCATCGCTGAAACTTGTGGAGATTTCATTATTGACAATCTGACAGATAAGGTCATAAGCATTGACCGTCTGAACAGAACCGTTGAATCTTGCTGTAAAGGTTTCATCAGTTGAAATATCAACACCACTTCCAACGCTTACAGAAACTGAAGTTTCAGTGTTCTGAACAAAATCATCTGTCCAAAGTGTTATGACAATATCTTCAGATGGGTCAGGAACAGTATTATCAAAAATATTTTCTTCATCAAAAACAAATGTTATTGTTTCTTCTTCCGGTTCTTTTTCAGGAACTGTTGTTACATCGGGAATTTTCTCTGTTTCCTCTTCTACATCAGAAAGAGTCAGATCTTCATTCGTATCTTCACCAAAAACAGATTGCTCCTCAGCTTCAGAGCTTCCATTGTCATAATCATCAACCTCGAAATCCTCGGGATATTCAATATCTTCATCTTCGATTACGGGTTCTTCTTCCACATTCGGCACTGTTTCAGGTGCTGCAGAAACGGTTGCTTCATCTTCATCTCGTTCCGGGGCAGCTGTTGTAACAATTGCTTCCTGAGTATTATCACTGTCAGGAATATTTTCATCAGTATTGATGTCAGGAATCACTTCCTCAGGCAATGCAGGAATTACTTCAATCTCAGCATTAGCCCCAGGGATTTCAAGCACTTCAGCAGATAAAGAATCTGAATTAATAGTTGTCATTTCAGTCACAGCATCTGTTTCAGTAGAATAATAGTATTCCATTGAAATTGCATTTTCATCTACATCTTCGACCATAAATGCAAATGTATAGAAAATACCCACAAGAAGAAGCGCAGCGATACCGCTGAGTGTGGTATGCAGCTTCATTGTTATCCCCCTCCTTTTCACGTTCCTTTATTATTCAACATATGTTCCGCCGTTATATTTATAGTATACAGCAGGCCACTTAGGGTTGGTATTTACAGCAAATCCTGTTGTATCAAGATTTTCGGTTGTTTCATCTGCACGGAGTTTTCTTGCTATGATTACATGACGTGCAGGTTCCCACTCATATGAGCATGTAGAAAGAGTTATAAACTTATCATTTTCATTTACATCAATACCGGTATGGAAATGACTGCGCTCATTGATTTCTTTCATAAAGGTTTCAAACGGATGGTCTTCTGTAAAATTGATATAATTATGGTAATCAAAAACGTTGCCGTTATCGTGTTCAGGCTCTGTATTAATTACAAACGAAGCAATGATAACATATGTACTCTGCTCATATCTGTTATCAAAATAAATATACGGATTCTGTAACCAATATTTTGCATCCCATTTGTAAAAGTCCATCTGTCCGAACATTGTTCCGTCACGCTGGTTATGACCATAAAGAATAATATTATCTGACTGTCTGTCGGAATAATCATTCACCACATTTCTGTAATCCGCATAGACTGTTCCGCAGGAACGATTCTGACCATAGATATTTTTCTTGAGGTAGTATTCATTATCATCAGCCTGAACAACCGCCTCACTCATTACGCCGGGGATAGAAACATATCCTGCATAATCGCCGTTGATTTTAAGCATTTCAACTGCGAAAGGCATATCTACAAGCGGATTTCTGATAATTTCTCCGTCATCAGTTATTTCAATAGGAGGTACTGTTTCTACAGCTTCTCCTGACTGTCCCTGATTACTAAGGTTGTTGAAAATATTATAGGTATTGCTTAATTCCTTCTGATTCTGCTTTGCTTCAAAAATATGATAGAAATATATTCCAAGAATTATTGCACAAGCAATAAGTATAGCTATAGCTGCAAGAACTATTACTTTACTTACAATTACACTTGAACTATCACCTTTGAGCGGAATAAAGCTTTCGACAAATCCCTTTTTCTCTTTTTTCTTTTTCTGAGGCTGCTTATAGCGGGGATTTGCACGGACCTCGTCCGACATTGCCATTAATTAACCATTCCTTTCGGCTTAAGCACATATTTTACTCCGCACTTGTTTCGGGCGGAACCGTTGTTTCTTCAGTAGTATCAGTTCCAGACGGTACATCAGTTTCGGCCGGAGCTTCTTCACCATCGGAAACAGAAATTTCTGAAGTGTTTTCTGTTTCAGTCTTTTTAGTTGTAGTATATTTACCCTGCATTACGTCCTTGTATTTACGTCTTGTATCACTTGTTGTTTCAGACTCTTCCTCAATTATTTCAGGAGTTGTTGTTTCTTCTGTTTCGGAAACTGATTCAGTTTCTGTTTCTGACTCGGATTCTGTTTCCGTAGTTTCCTCAGTAAGACTTGTTTCGTTTGACATAATAGCTTCCCAGTCAACTCCCTTTGCATACGGGTTGAGATAAGCTTCTGAAAAGTCAAAGTCATCTATTTTTTCACCATCACGGAGACGTCTTGCAAAAATTACAAAACGCGAATCTGAAAATTCGTTTGAACATGTTGAAAGACAAAGCAGCTTATCGCCGTACTGAACATCAACGGGAGAAACAATCTGATTACGCTTCTGCACTTCATCTATGTACCAATTAAAAGTTTCCTCATCCCTCAGTGCTTCGATGTAATCATGATAATGGAAAACCTCACCATTGCTATCCTGTTCAGGTCTTACATGTGTAATAAAGTATCCGTAAATTACATACTCGCCTGTTTCAAATTCAGGGCTGAATTTAACAAGCGGATTTTCCTGATAGAATTCAACATTCTGCTTATATTCCTTCAGGTTACCGAACATTGTTCCGTCTTCCTGATTATGACCGTAGAAAACAATATTCGGAGAGATATACTCCTCACTTACTGTACAGCGATAATCCAGGAATACTGTTCCTGCCTTATTTGTACCGCCGTAATAATTGTGGTCGAGATAATAGTCATTGTCATCGCCCTGCATTATCGGCTCATATATATCGCATCCATCAACTTCAAGGTAACCTATATAATCCTCATTAATACTCTTGAAGTGCTCTGCAACATTGAAATTATGTTCAGCAATTTCCTCTTCAGTTGGTGCAATTGTGACTATCTTACCCTCATCATCAATAGATGTTGCAACGGTTGTTGTAATGATACTCTGATTTGCTTCCTTTTCTTCAACAGCCTGCTGTGACTGCATAAGGGTGCTTACAAGCATTACACCTGCACCAATAAATACTATGACTGCTACGAGAAAAATAATTTTTCTGATTATTTCTCCCACGCTGTCACCTTTCCAGGGAAAAAGACTCTTTAAAAATCTTTTAAGGAATTTGTCATTAACATCTTCCGTATCGTTTTCCTCCTGTTCCTCAACAGACACTTGTGTATCTTCCTCTTTCAGACTATCATCAACAGTTTCATTTTCAACTGCTTCTGTTTCTTTGGGTTCATCGGATTCTGCTTCTTCTGGAACTTCGGCCTCGATTTGTTCTTCCTGCTGTTCCGGAATAAGTGCTGCAGCTTCCGTTTCGGTTAATTCTTCCGTATCAACGGAATTTTTCCACAATGCCGCTTCCTCGAGGACTATTTCTTCAATTGTTTTTTCTTCGATGGATTTGTCAGCTTCCATAACTATGTCGGCATTTTCTGCTTCGGATGTATCTGTTTCAAATTTTTCCTCAGAAATTTCGATATCATCATCTTCGTCGTCGGCAATTATTTCTTCAACCTCTGATTCACGGTTTTGCTCCATAATTGCCTCTATAACATCTTCCTCATTTTCCAGAATATTTTCCACAGTGAAATCACTGTCAAACAATTCTGTATTTTTATATGCAGGAATTACTTCTTGTGATGCAGCACTCTCTGCTTCTTTTTTGGCAGCTGCTGCAGCTTCGTCATCATATTCCTTCAGAATGTCATCCAATGTATACTTCTTTTCTTCATTATTAGGCATAATTTAAAATACCTCTTACTGGTTATAGATAAAATTGTAATCAGGTTCAAGCATATCCTCATTGATTTCAGCAAGCGATGTATCAACCTCAGGACTTTCACCGTCACGCACACGTCTGCCTATTACAACAAAACGAGATGGTTCAAATTCATTTGAACAAGTAGAAAGCGTGATATATTTATCGTCCTCATTGAAATCAACACCTGTATTTACAGCTGTTCTTGCAAGGATATTTTCCTTGAACGTATCAAAAGGTTTTTTCTTGGTAAAATTAACATAATTGTGGTAATCCCAGATTTCACCGCTTCTTGTCTGATGCGGCTCAACCTCGATAACAAACATTCCTATGATTTTGTATGTATACTCCTCATAGAGGTTACCAAATGTAAATGTCGGATTTTCAAGATAAAAATCGAAATTCTTGGTGTAATCCTTTTTGATTTTGTACTTTTTCAGAGTACCGAACATTGAACCGTCAGCCTGATTATGTCCGTAGATAATAATGTTATCAGACTGGTTAGCAGAATAATCATTTGCAACGCATCTGAAATCAATATAGAGCTGACCGGCAATATTATAATTACCGTCAAAGTCTTTATCAAGGTAGTAATCGTTGTCCTCTGTCTGAAGAACAACATTATTCACATCGGTATTCGGAATTGTAATCCATCCTGCTGTATGAGGGTTATCCTCAACAAATCCTGTCATGTTATCCATGACCACAAGCGGAGGCGGCTCAGTTTCTGCCGTTGTGGTTTCACTTTCATCAGATGGAGCTGTTGTTGTTACCTGAGTAATTGCAGCTGTTGTACTGTGCTGTTTTCTCTGTTCATCTATACGGTCCTGATTTTTTGCCTGCTGTATATAATACCATGCAAGAATTGCAATTGACGCAATCAGAACCACGCAGCAAACCATTGTAACAATTTTTCTTGCAAGCTCAACACCTGAATCTCCCTTACGCGGGAGAAGCTTGTCTATTATACTTGTTTTTTTTGCCATAAATAAACCTCATTACTTATATATTACGTCCCAGTCAGGCTGTTTTGCATCTTTATTAAGATAAGCCAGTGAAACATCTACTTCGGGGTCTTCGCCCTTTCTTACCTTTCTTGCAAAAACAACAAACCTTGAAGGTTCAAACTCGTTAGAACAAGTGGAAAGGGTAAGAAATTCATCGCCGTACTGCACGTCCACATCGGTGATAATCTGCGTACGGAGCATTATATTATCGATAAACTCGTTATATTCCGATTTATCCTTGAAATTCAGGTCATTGTGATAATCAAAAATCACACCGTCAGCTGTCTGAGATTCGAGAACTGGAGTTACAAAATATGCAAAAATCTTATAATCATCCGTTCTGTAGTTGGAACTGAACCGAATAGTCGGATGTTCCGAATAATAAGAAAGATTTTTCTTATAGTTGGCAAGGTCACCGAACATGGATTTATCCTTCTGGTTGTGACCGTAAAGGATAAGATTGTCGGAACGCTCGTGAGAATTAATCACATTACGTCTGTCCATAAAGACAGTACCTGCCTTATTTGAACTGCCGTCAAAAGCAATTTTCAGATAGTAGTCATTTCCGTCCTTGGTTGTTTTCTGCACTACCGGGAGAGAAACGTTAGTCCCCTCTATATGCACCCATCCTACTGTATCTGGATTAATTTCAAGCAGCTGCTCCGCACTTTCGAGAATCTTACCGCCGTTATCTCCGGGTTCGATATAGGTATAATACAAATCCTGAAGTGAATTATTCAGGAATTTCGTGCTCAAAGAAAGTCTGAGTTCATTTGCAAGGATAAGGATACACACAATCAATACAACAAGTGCAAACTGTGTAAAAAGCTTACTTGCAACCTCCTTGGCACAATCCCCCTTCTGGATAAGAAGCCAATGACCCCGCTTCTTTTTCTGCTTTGCCTTAAGAGCTTTTTTATAAGCTCTTTTAGCATTTCCGGAAAGTGCCATAGTTTAGAAAAAGCCTCCGTTTTGCATATTATCAGCGAATACATACAAATACTGATAATACTATAATACACCTTTTTTGTCAATTCGTCAAGGAAATTCAGGCATTTTGTAGTTTATTCCAAAAGGTTTCATGTGTTTTACACATACTTATCAAAAACAAGCCCCGCAACTATTAATTGCAGGGCTAAAAGTTACATATTAATTACAGTTTGATGACCTTCAATTCAGTTTCAGCAACAGCTTCCGCAATCAACGGTTCAAAGTCAAATGCGTTCTGTGCCGCTTCAACATCAGCAAGAACAGGCTTTGTCTTAGGGTGTTTTGGAGTAAATACAGTGCAGCAGTCCTCGTATGGCTCGATTGAAATATCAAATGTGTCAATTTTCCTTGCAATTTCCACGATTTCAGTCTTGTCCATACCGATTACGGGACGGAAAACAGGCATTCTGCAAGCCGCATCTGTGCAGACGATTGCGCCCATAGTCTGACTCGCAACCTGACCAACGCTTTCGCCCGTGATAAGTGCCTGCATATCCTTTTCCTCAGCAATACGCTGTGCAATCTCCATCATAAGACGACGCATAAGGATTGTGAAAAGCTCCTCAGGACAGTTGTCACGGAGTGCTTCCTGAATTTTAGTAAATGGTACGCAATAAAAAGCAACATCGCCGCAATACGGAGTAAGCTTCTCGCAAAGACGCTCAACCTTCAGACGTGCTCTTTCGGAAGTATATGGCGGAGAAACGTAGTGGATTGCGGAAAGCTTGATACCACGCTTTGCCATCATGTAAGCCGCAACAGGGCTGTCAATACCGCCCGAAAGCAGAAGCATTGCACTGCCCGAAGTGCCAACAGGAATACCACCTGCACCGGGAAGATTTCCTGCGTGAACATAAGCGGCTGTATCACGGATTTCAACCGTTACAACCATCTGTGGATTTTTCACATCAACAGTAAGATGTGGGTATGCTTCAAGGATTTTTCCGCCAAGCTCCATGCAGATTTCAGGGGACTTCATCGGGAATTTCTTGTCGGAACGCTTTGCCTCAACCTTGAAGGTGCGTGACATCATAGCTGTTTCTTCGATGTAGGCAATTGCTTCCTTGCAGATTGCGTCGAAGTCCTTTTCCACAACCAGTGCACGGCAGAGTGCCGCTGCGCCGAACACCTTTGAGCCAAGTTCAACAGCTTCATCAAGGTCGATATCCTCGGACTGGGGAATAGCGTAAATTGTGGACTGTGCCTTTGTGTACTCAAACTTGCCCAGCTTATTCAGACGGTGCTTGAGGTTACGGATAAAAGCGTCCTCAAATGTTCTCTTGTTTAAACCCTTGAGGGCAATTTCGCCCTCTTTGAATATAATTAATTCTTTCATATTTTACCTTCCTGATTATTTAGTTTTTGCAAGGGTCTGATACCCTTCCTGAATTGCATTAACAAGCACGTCAATCTCGCCCTTTGTGGTAGTGCGTCCGATTGAAACACGGATAGCCGAGTCAGCAAGCTTATCGGGAATACCCATAGCCGTCAGCACGGAGCTGTGCGCACCCTTTGAGCAGGCTGAACCGCTTGAAACATAAACTTCCTTGCTTTCAAGGAAATGGAGCATAATTTCCGAACGGATACCCTTTACCGAAAAGTTCGTTATGTATGGTGATTTATTTTCAGCGGTTGAATTGACAGTGATATATTCAAGCTTTGCAAGCTTTTTCAGCAGATACTCAGAGATTTCCTCAGCATTGCTGTGAGCCACGGACATAGTAGGCATAAGTGCTCTTACTGCCGCACCGAAGCCTGCGATAAGGGGCACGGATTCTGTTCCCGAACGGAGGTTTTTCTCCTGACCGCCGCCCATAATAAGCGGAGCAACACGGATACCCTTGCGTATGTACATTGCGCCGACGCCCTTTACGGCGTGTACCTTGTGTCCCGAAACTACGATGATATCGGCGAAAAGCTCGGC
This sequence comes from Oscillospiraceae bacterium, assembly GCA_018110825.1. Classification (GTDB taxonomy): domain Bacteria; phylum Bacillota; class Clostridia; order Oscillospirales; family Ruminococcaceae; genus RGIG8773. The sequence continues at coordinate 4,297 of JAGBCL010000035.1, read as the reverse complement.
GGACTTCATAGGAATTTTCATAAATCCCTGAACAGCGTCACAGTGAGTTATGCACTCGGGGAAATTACGCTTTACGTAAGAAAAAATCTTGCGGACAGGCTGGATTGAGCCTGTTTCGTTGTTGACAAGCATACAGGAAACAAGGCAGGTGTTGTCATCAACTGCGTCGATGAAATCCTCAACAGCAATTTCGCCGTTTCTTGATGGCTTGATACGGACAACCTCAAAGCCTTCCTTTTCTTCAAGATATTTAATCGGCTCAGCAACGGAGGGGTGCTCGATTGCTGAAACAACGATTTTCTTCTTTCTCTTTCCGTAATTCTTAGCAGCACCGAAAATAGCGGTGTTGTTACACTCGGTTGCACCCGATGTAAAGGTTACGCACTGTGGGTCGCATACAAGTGCGGCAGCGATTGCCTTTCTTGCCTCGGTAATATTCTGTTCTGCCTTCAAGCCAACAGCGTGCAGGGAAGAAGGATTGCCGTAATCCTCAACCATATTCTGAAATACAGCCGAAACCGCAGGCTCACAAGGACGTGTTGTAGCGGCATTGTCAAGATAAACTGCCATATATTTCAATCCTTTCTTTTCAAATTGTCATAATTAATTTTATTATACAACAAATCTGCGAATTTAGCAAGCGGGAAAATAAAAAAAGTCAGTCCTCATACAGAACTGACATATTACTTACCTTTTTATTAACCTATACACAAGTTTATTAACTCCAACAGAAACAATACGTTCACATAAAAACGCAACTGCCATTAAAACAATTGGTGCAACTGCAAATTTTAAAATTACATTTAATTCGGTTTGGAATAATATAAATATTAAAATTGAAGCTGTCAATAAAAATACAGATAGATTGATAACCTCACATATTTTACTTCTTTTAATAAATAATCTGTTTTTGTCATTATTCATATCTTTAAACTTATCCAAAATTCCGCCCCCAACAAATTATTTTAATATAAGTTTACAACACTTTATTTTTAAAGTCAACCTACACTAAAAAATTCATTGACCGTACTCCCCTGCCGTGCTATAATAAAATCAATCCAGAAATGGGGTGCAAGTCTGAAAATAAATTTTCAGACTATGAGTTTTGTTCTTTTGGACTACCGTCACAAAAACAAAACATCAAGAGAGGAGGACACGCTTCTTACAAAGCGTGGTTATAACTATGAAAACGCTTTATCTTTCCGACCTTGACGGGACTTTGCTCAACAGCGAACAGAAAATTTCCGCTGAAAGCTGTAAAATTCTCAACAGCCTGATTGAAAAAGGGTTGTTGTTTTCCTATGCTACTGCACGCTCTGCGGTTACAGCGGTAAAGGCAACGGCGGGACTTACGGCAAAAATTCCGATTATCGTTTACAACGGTGTTTTCACAATTGACAGCGGCACAGGCGAGCGAATTCTGTCAAATATGTTCAGCCGCGAAGAGGCACTCCGGATTTATGATATTCTGCTTGAACACGGAATTGCCCCGATTGTGTACTCGGTGATTGAAGGTGTTGAAAAGTTTTCCTATATTGATGAACGATGCACGGTCGGAATGAGAGAATTTCTTGAAACAAGAAAAAATGATGTTCGTGAGCGTGTTGCCGCAAATGAAGATGAAATGCGTGAGGGTGAGATTTTTTACTTCACCTGCATTGACGATGCGAAGAAACTTGCTGCTGCCTGTGAAATTCTGGAGAAGGAATTCCGCTGTATTTTTGATAAGGACATTTACAGCGGCAATCAATGGCTGGAGGTTTTGCCGAAGAATGCGACAAAGGCAAATGCGGCACTGGAGCTGAAAAAGCATTTTGGGTGCGACAGGCTTGTGGTTTTCGGTGACGGTGCAAACGATATTCAGATGTTTGAAGCGGCGGACGAATGTTATGCTGTTGCAAACGCTTCAAGCTGTTTAAAATCAATTGCTGACGGCATTATCGGCAGCAACAACGAGGACAGTGTGGCAAGATTTATTCTGGAAGATTTTGCGTTCCAAGAAAAAATTTGAAAAAAATTTCAAAAAAAGCTTGACAAACATAATTCGACGTGATATAATGATTAAGTCGCTGAGGGAAAGACCTCACGAAAAGTTAATATTACGTTTGCGGCAGTGCTGGAATAGGCAGACAGGCACGTTTGAGGGGCGTGTGTCTTCGACGTATGGGTTCAAGTCCCATTTGCCGCACCAAAATAATGAGGATACTCTTTAGAGTATCCTCATTATTTTTATGTAGACTAAGTGACGCAGAGCCGAAAAGCTGAAGGCTTTTCCAGACCCCACGCTTCGGTATCTGTGGTTATACGCAAATTATGGCGTGGGGTGGTTCAAGCTGTCCCATTTGCCGCACCAAGGTTAAGGTTCGCAAATCACGAAAATGCGTGGTTTGCGGATTTTTTTATTCTGTAAAATATGATTTTGTCCGTTGTTTGTCCGCTATGGTCAGACAGCGGATTTATTTTGCGAACATCTTGATTTTTCGATTTTCCACAGTCTGAGCTTAACAGATGCTAAAACGATAAAAAATATTCTTGCTGTTAAAATAAAAAATATTGACAAACAAATTTGGATATGATATGATAAAACAAATGTTACACAACGTGAGTTGCATAAAGAAGAATGATAATGCCGCCGAAAGCTAAATATACAAGAGAAGAAATAATCAATGCCGCTGTTGACCTTGCCGCAGAGCGTGGTATCAAGGTACTTACCGCCCGTGAACTCGGTGCTGCACTCGGTACGTCATCACGTCTGATTTTTACGGCTTTCAAGAATATGGAGGAAGTGCTGACTGAGGTACGCAAGGCGGCACTTGAAAGATTTGAGGTGTACGCAAGACGGGCAATGGATTTTACCCCTGTGTACAAGGAGCTTGGGGTGCAGATGATTTTGTTTGCTGTAGAACAGCCGAAGCTTTACCGCCTGCTGTTTATGACAGAGAAGCCCGAGGCACAGAATTTTGATGATGTGTTCGTAAATCTCGGTGACATGGCAACCCTCAGCGTTGAGGTTATACAGCGTGATTATGATTTGAGCTATGAAAACGCAAAGCTTCTGTTCAAGTCTTGTGGCTAGGGATGAAAACGATAATATAATTGGTGTTTGTTTCGGAATAACCGATTTCGCCTACTGGCTTTTTATGACAGACCTCGGAATAGTACGCAGTTGTGTGGGACAGGGTGTCGGAAAGACTCTTGTAAAAAAACTGCATGAAACGGCGGGCGGCGAAAAGGATATAATTATGTATACCTGTGCCAACGAAAATGCGGTCGGTTTTTACGAAAAAAATCGGAATGTGGAGACCTGATGATATGATGACGTTAAACCGAATTGAATGGACAGATTTTACGGTTGAATAAAATAATAACAGACGAGTTTTAAACGTGGTGAACATAATGAACGAACAGATAAAAACATACCTTGAAAAATATCCACAGGAAATTGTCGATATGTTTACAGCACTTCGTCAGCTGATTTTTGACAGCGTAAATGTTGTCCCTGAGGAAACAATGTGGGCAAAGCTGCCCAGCTATTATAACGGCGACAAGGTTGTGCGGTTGATACCATTCAAAGACCACATCAACGTTGAAGCAAGTGCGGTAATACAGCACAAAGACGAGCTTGCTGATTACAAAATCACTCCAAAGGGAATGCTTCAGATTTATGTAAAGCAAAGTATCCCAAGTGGTGTTTTGAAGCAGATATTTGCAGAAACATTAAATGAGGTATGACTATGATATACGAACTCGAAAATAAAATGTGGCAGTCCGCAAGGGACAAAAATAAATCTGAATTTGCAAAGCTTGTTTCCGCTGACGCAGTTATGGTATGCGGCGGTTATCGCTGTACGGGTGCGGAGTATGCTGAATTTGTCAGTAATTTCGGCATTTCCGATTTTGAAATTACAGGCTTTGAAATTGTGCACGAAACAGACAAGACCGTGCAGGTGCATTATATTGTAAAAACAACTGCTGACGTACCCGAAAATGCCGATTTGGCAGGAGCTTTTCACGTTACTTCTACTTGGACAAACCTTAATGGTGAATGGGTTCTTGTGTTCAATATGGACTCACGGATTGTGGGGTGAAAATTATGATAGAAATTCTGAAAAACTTCCTTGACGAAAACGGCAGACTTATGGCTTACCCGTCAAAGAGAAAAATGAAGCTTTACGCTTTGATTTATCTTTCACAGAAATTTGAAAAAGATGTTATTTATACTGAAAAGCAAATAAACGAAATTCTCAATCGCTGGCACACTTTCGGTGATTCTGCAACATTGCGTCGCGAACTTTAT
>JAGBCL010000034.1 GCA_018110825.1 Oscillospiraceae bacterium | reverse complement strand
GTTTCACGCAACTTGTTATAAGGATTTCTTTGCGTGAAGCGGTGTCTTGGAGTAGGACGGACAGTTTATGCTGTCCGTCCTTTCCTTTTAACCCGCTTAAACAACGGGTTGTACGGTCAGATTGCCAACATATCGGAAATAAATATCGATTTGTTGTTCGGCAGTTTTTGCCCACTTTTCTGTACGCTCATGGATAACTATCTTTTCTACAAAGGTTCTGAGGACTTCAACCGTCAACTCTTGTAGGTCTGTGTATTTGTTTGCAATTGCAACAAACCGATCAACATTGATTGAGGCAGCTTTCAATTCTTCAATTTCCTTTTGTAGCGTAGGAATCCTTTCTTGAATTTCTCTTTGCTCAATATTATAACCGTCAGACAACATACGGAATTGTTCATTGGTAACCTTGCCGAGCACATTGTCTTCATACAGTCTTTTGAACAGCGCATTCAATTCTGTGTTTCGTTTTTCGAGTCTGCCGAGTTCAATAACCTTTTTATTAAGTTCTCTCTTGTTTTCGGAGGAACTTTTTTTGTTTATATACTCGACGAACTCTTTGGTTTTTGTACGAGCGTAGTAGGTTGCTTTGCGTATCTCTTCAAGAACAATTTCGTTCAAGGCAACTTCACGGATTCGGTGTGCAGAGCATAATTCCTCTCCGTTGTGTTTACGGTAACGGCTGCAGATAAAATTATAGGTTTCGGGGGTTATAGTTTTACCTCTTACAAAGTACAATTTTGAACCGCAGTCAGCACAGTATAGAAGCCCACTGTACTTATTAATTTCACCCATGTTATTGCGGCGACGCTTACCTTCACGAACCTTTTGTACAATGTCCCATGTTTCTTTATCAATGATAGCTTCATGTGTGTTTTCAAAACGGTATTGCTCGTTTTTTGGCACATCAACGACGCGCTTATCTTTGAAGGATACCACTCTTGTTCTACAATTAATTGTGTGACCGAGGTAAATCTCATTCTTTAAAATATCGGATATCGTTTGTGCAGTCCAATTATAAGGTGTATCCGTGTCGGTGACAGCGCCGTATACACCATCTGTTTGGTATCGGTAAAAAGTCGGTTTAAATATCTTTTTATCACGAAGAATATTACCGATATTTTTAGGGCCGATACCTTTTGCACATAATTCAAATATCATTTGAATTATCGGTGCTGTTTCTTCGTTTACGAGCAAATGCCCTTTGATGTCAGGATCGCGCTTGTAACCGTATGGGACAGAAGTTCCGACTCTTTCACCACGCTCGGCTTTAGCTTTAATAACCGCACGGATTTTCTTACTTGTATCCCTTGCGAACCATTCATTGAACAAGTTTTTAAAGGGAGCAAGTTCATTGCCTTCGCTATACAGCGAATCGTAATTATCGTTGATAGCAATGTACCGTACATTCCATCGTGGGAACAGTATCTCGGTGTAATTGCCAACCTCGATATAGTTTCTGCCGAGTCGGGAGAGGTCTTTTGTGATCAATGTTTTGACCTTGCCTTTTTCCATTAGTTCCAGCAGTCGCTGAAAATCGGGACGGTTAAAACTCACACCTGAATATCCGTCATCCACAAAAACTTGGATGTTGGTAAAGCCGTTTTCCTCTGCGTACTTTGTCAGTATCGCTTTTTGGTTGACGATGCTGTCGCTATCGCCCTTGTTCTCATCTTCCTGAGAGAGTCTGCAATATAATGCTGTAATTTCATCAATCAATAGGTTTGACATAATAATTTTTTCTCCTTTCAAATGTCAAACCGATTGAGAGTGCTTGGTGCAGATAGAGATTTCTGCACCAACACAATACTCCCAATCGGTTTAAAAGTCCAGCGAATAATATTTTTTAAGAGGCTTTATTTGCTTCGTCTACCATAAGCCTTTTAAGACCTTCATCGCTGCTCGGTGTGTTTAATAAATCAAAGATGGAATTGACTTTGTATCGCATACCGTCTACGGTATACTGTGCAGTCACAGTTAGCTGATTTCCTTGAATAGTAAAGCCATAACGGCGGCGAATACTACTTGCTATAGCAGGATCGTATTCATTTCCGGACGGTGTCCGTATTTCATTGTGAATGTCATAAAGTTTATCTTTCATATAAATTCCTTTCTCCTACTTGAAAGTAGGCATAAAAAAAGAGCGTGAGATTAGAGATTTTCTCACGCTCTTTACATCCCGCTCATCACGGGGCCTTGTTTTTTCTTACGCTCTGCCGGATAGTGCTTGGTAGTGCAATCTTCCACGGGAGCATCTTCGTCGATTATATTACCGATATCGCCGATAAGATATGCCGTATCAGTTCCAACACTATGAGCACCGCCGAAGGTATCAGAGATATCCAGAACAGCTTGTTCGTATGCCTCTCCAGTTTGTCCTCCGCCGTACTGCGAAGCATAGAGATGTTGTTCGAACAGTTCTCTTTCATTCTCCCAACCTGTTTCTCGGTATCTGTTATCAGTACACCAATGCTCTTGGTCAATTCCGCCGCCGATGTTTCCATCGCTGTCTGAAACTGCTCGGTCGCCGTTTTGGTCTGCTCGGTGTACTGCATCAGCACCTTCAGTTGCTCGTCCATATACGCTTTCAGTTCTTTCTCTGTCGTCAGCGTAGGCAGGGTGTTCTGAATATCCTGTAGCAGTTTTATCTGTGCTTTCTGTGTAGATATCATTGCCATCCAGTTCGGTTCTGTCACCGCCACGCAAGGATGAACCTTTTCGGCGGTGGTGATTTGTTGTTGTGCTTGGGTTATTAATTCTTGCGGTGATTTCCGCTCGGTATAAGAATTCATATTCCATACTCTCCTTTAAGAATTTTGTTAGGTGTAATTTACTGTCCCGACAAGCTTTGCCTTCGGGTGTGGTGTAGGTTATATTTTTACGAGTGTCTGTCCACTTGACACCGTAACCTTCCGCTTCCATCAGCATAATAAAATGCTCTTTATCGGCGGCAATTTTCATTGCATTGGAGATAATCGCTTCGAGCCGTATCTTCCAACTCTCACCCTTTTCAGCAGACCGATATTCTCGGTCGTTCATCGGCTTTGCTCTCTCGGTTGGAGCTTTAGGTTTCAAAACCGACAGACCGTATTCAAGGCAGAGGGCATCCGATTTCTGCATCAGCATTTCCACTTCGCTTTCGCTGATGTGAAACTTTCTACCGCTTTCAGCGTTTACGCTGTTCATAACAAAATGCGAGTGGATATGGTCACGGTCGCAGTGGGTGGATACTACGATTTCGAAGCCGTGAAACTTTTCAGTTTCTTCGGCAAATCTTACTGCAATTTCGTGTGCCATTTGCGGTGACATATTTTCATCCACCGAAAAGGACTGCACGAAATGATAGAACAGTCTGCTGTCCGTTTTTCCGTATAACCGCTTCGTATTATTGAATTCGGTATAGGCGGACTGCGGTGTGCAGTTAACACCTGTTACATACTTGTTGCCGTCATCGGCAACTGTTTTTTTGTCCTGCATTGTATATTGCAGAACATAACCCATTCCCTTTGAGGTCTGAGGCTTTTTGTAATTTACGAAATGAACAATAGCCATAGTTACCTCCTTGGAAGCTGCTCGGAAAGTAATTCGTAAATCTTTTTCAGTTCCTCTTGGGTTGCTGTAAGATTTACAGTGTTGATTCTTCCTTGACGGGAAAGTATCAGCAACTGATTTACATTGTTACCGAGCTTTTTTACCTGTGTGGTCAGTTCGCGCAGGCCGTCATAATTTATTACCTTTTTATCAATGGCGCAGAGTATGATATAGTCGGTAATGCTCATTCGGGCATCTGCGGCTTTCTTACGGATCAGAGCATCCATCGTATCGGTGACTCTGAAATTAAAACGCTTAGTTTTCATAAAAAATCAATCCTTTCAAAAATAAAGTGGGTTTGGGCTTCTGCCCAATAAACAGCAGTCGAAGGCGCGGCCGCCGCTTTAGCGGTGGTCGTACAGCCAAAGGCGATGCTGGTTCTCTCCTAAAGGAGAGAAATAAAATGCGGTAGTTTTTATCGCTTTTTGAATAATTCTCAGCGACAAATCTCCGCACACTTGGCTCACATTTGCCCTGTGTTGCGTTTTAACTGAGGCGGTCGGGTGTTTCTCCAACTCGCAAATATTTCGCTAAAAACGCCTTAAAGGAACGCAAG
>JAGBCL010000033.1 GCA_018110825.1 Oscillospiraceae bacterium | reverse complement strand
TTTTCAAATGCCTTTCTGATGTTACTCATAAATATCCTCCCCTCTGTAGCGTGCAATAGCCGCACAGTCCTTATCACCTCTGCCTGAGACAGTGATTACTATAATTTTATCCTTATCCATTGTGGGTGCAAGCTTCATTGCGTGAGCAACAGCATGGGCAGATTCGATTGCGGGAATAATACCTTCGGTCTTAGATAAAAATTCAAAGGCTTCAACCGCTTCTTCATCGGTGACAGGTACATACTCAGCTCTACCGATATCGTGGAGATGAGCGTGTTCGGGTCCGATACCCGGGTAGTCAAGTCCTGCTGAAATAGAATAAACAGGTGCTATCTGACCGTATTTATCCTGACAGAAATACGACTTCATTCCGTGGAAAATTCCGAGTCTGCCTGTGTTAATTGTTGCCGCAGTTTCAAATGTGTCAATGCCTCTACCTGCCGCTTCACAGCCGATAAGACGGACGTTTTCATCTTCAATAAAATGATAAAAGCTGCCCATTGCATTTGAGCCGCCGCCCACACAGGCAATTACTGCGTTGGGAAGTCTGCCTTCCTTTTCAAGAATCTGCGACTTGATTTCTTTTGAGATAACCGCCTGAAAATCACGGACAATGGTAGGAAACGGGTGCGGTCCCATAACTGAGCCTAAACAATAATGTGTATCATCAATTCTTGAAGTCCACTCACGCATTGCCTCAGAAACAGCATCTTTAAGTGTAGCCGTGCCGCTTGTAACAGGGATAACTTCAGCACCGAGAAGCTTCATTCTGTATACATTCAAAGCTTGACGCTTGGTGTCCTCCTCGCCCATAAAAACAACACATTTCATATTCATAAGTGCGGCGGCGGTGGCTGTTGCAACACCGTGCTGGCCTGCACCCGTTTCAGCAATAAGTCTTGTCTTGCCCATTTTCTTTGCAAGAAGAGCCTGACCGAGGACGTTGTTGATTTTGTGGGAACCTGTGTGGTTCAAGTCCTCACGCTTGAGATAAATTTTCGCACCGCCCAGTGCTTTTGTCAGCTTTTCCGCATAATAAAGCCGTGAGGGGCGGTTTGCATATTCATTGAAAAGTTCCGTAAGTTCACGATTGAACTCAGGGTCGTTTTTATAGTGGTTATATGCCTTTTCAAGCTCAATTACCGCATTCATAAGTGTTTCGGGGATATATTGTCCACCGTGAACACCAAATCTACCGTTAGTCATAATTCAGTCCTTTCTGACAGCATTAACAAAGGCTGTCATTTTTATTTTATCTTTAAATCCATCTGTTTCAAGGGAGGAGCTTACATCAACAGCAAATGATTTAAGCTGTTTTACTGCTGTTTCCACGTTTTCGGGGGTAAGTCCCCCTGCAAGAAAATACGGTCTTGCAATATCTTTCAAAAGCAAGTGGTCAAAAACTTTTCCCGTACCGCCGCCCGAATCAAGCAGAACATAATCTGCGGAGGAATTGTTTGCGCTGACAATATCAGCCTCACTTTCAATCCGAAAAGCTTTGATTACAGGGCAGTCAATTACCCTCCGCAAACCGGTGATATATTTTTCACTCTCATTACCGTGAAGCTGAACAATGTCAATGATTTTACGTTTTATCAAATCTGCAATTACCTCAATTTTTTCGTCAACGAAAACTCCCACAGGTGTAATTCTGTCATCAAGATGTTCTCTCAGAACTTCAGCCTT
>JAGBCL010000032.1 GCA_018110825.1 Oscillospiraceae bacterium | reverse complement strand
TTTTGCATCGTGTTCCTAAGGACAGTTGATAGGAACACGAGCATTGCGAGGTAAGAAGAAGAGGAAAACTCAGTAAAATGGTTTTTCCTCTTTTCTTTTTGTCCGCACATTCGTCAAAGTAAATGCCTTCTGATAAAATGAAGTTACCAAATTTAAAGGAGGCGTTTACGCTATGAAAGAAAAATTTATCAAAAACGGAATTGAGTATGTAAGAAACGGCGATTATTACATCCCAAATCTAACTGTACCTGATGATAAAGTGTATAATATCGGCAGGTATGGACGGATGCACTCAATATTTATCAAAGAAAATCGCCCTGCTTTCTACTCGATGAAAATGCTTAACGGAACTTGGCTTGCTTATCTTGAAGAAATCGACACATCCGCAAAGGAAATGATTGATAAGCTCATAAAAGACATGGCAATCAAGCAAGGCGTCACGGAAGAACTCAAAGCCAAAGACCAAATGGCTTGGCTTGGTGCTATGAATAACATTCGCCACTCAGCAGAAGAATTTGTACTGCGAGATTTTGTCTATTCGATGGAGGTGCGAAGATGAGCTTTCTTGATGAATTATATTACGGTAACATCAATCCAAATGAAAATCGAAACAGAAGACCTCTTCCTTATGAAAAAGCTGTAAAAACCTTTTCTGACATCGAGAACAAACTAACAAAAGAATTAAACGGAGAAAACTTGAAACTCTTTAATGAGCTTATAAATGCAAGTGATGAAATTAGTGCTACGAGTGGTGTTGAAAATTTCAAAATAGGTTTCCGGCTTGGCGTTCTAATGATGTGCGACAGCTTGTTGTTTGATAATAGCATCATACTAAAAGATATTAAGTTATAACGGAGGTATTTCAAAATGAAAAAATCAATCATATCCATCATATCAATCGCATCAATTTTATTAAGTTCTTTTTCTGTGAATGCTGCAGAGGTGCCGAGAGAATCGGCACCTTGCAATGCATCAAATGAAGCAATCATTTTTGTTGAAAGTTGTATCGGTGATATTTTAACCGAGGTGCAGAATGGTTTGGGATATGCCGATGCAAGAGCAAAATCAAATCGTATATTTTTTGATGCGTTCCTTAAAGGACGAACAAATGGTTATAGCTGCGGAGAACTTGTTGATATAGCCAATGCTGCAATATGGCAATATAAGGATATGTATCTGTGATCTGATTTTTACACAAATAACCTTGAAAAAGTCAGAGTTATTATTGCTTCCGTTATCAAAGATTATAAATCCGGTAAAACTACCTATGCAGAAGCAGAATTTAATGCCCGTGTAAAAATTTATCAATCGGTAAAACCTGATTTTAATCCGGATGTTGAGTATATGAAAGATCCGATATACAGAGATATTCCATCGGTGGATAATAGCTTATTTATATTAGCAAGAAAGCTAATTTTGGAAAGTAAATAATAGATAATACGAAAGGTGTAGTTGCAAGGCTGCACCTTTTGTTGAGTAAAAATATTAAAAAAAATTCATTTGCCTATTGACAAGATAGGTAAATGGTGTTATACTATTACCAACCTAAACGATAGGTAATTGATTTGAGGAAGGAGAATAACGCCATGATTAAGTTTTATAACACCACTATAATTATGATGGGGATGTGCATGTGGATTTGTCAGATGTGCATTAACTTTTATGCGTTTATTTCCGATATGTTCTCCATCTCAAAGAAAAACAGTTGTACCGCATAAGCTGATAAGCGGATTAACATTGCTTTTAACCGGGAGACTTTATCGGAGTCAACCGGTTTTATTTTTTATAAGAAGGTGTAAAAATGAGCTTCATATTTGAAAAGCTTGTGAGAAGCAATTACAGATTTGGACGAATGTGATTTCATAATCAAGGAAAATAACAATTAAATTTTTTTGAATATGAAAGGATATGAATATTATGTCAGAATATAAATTTGAAACAAAACAACTCCATGTAGGTCAGGAGAATCCTGATCCGGCAACAGATGCAAGAGCAGTACCGATTTACGCAACTACATCCTATGTATTTCATAACTCTGCCCACGCAGCAGCTCGCTTTGGATTAGAGGATGCAGGCAACATATATGGACGTCTTACCAATACTACACAGGATGTTTTTGAAAAGCGTATTGCCTCGCTTGAAGGAGGTGTTGCAGCTCTTGCGGTTTCATCAGGTGCGGCTGCGATTACATACACTCTGCAGGCTCTTGCTCAGAATGGTGGTCACATTGTAGCACAGAAAACAATTTACGGCGGAAGCTATAATTTGCTTGCTCATACTCTACCCAACTTCGGTATTACGGCAACATTTGTAAACATTCATGATCTTGCCGAAGTTGAAGCGGCAATTCAGGATAATACAAGAGCGATTTACATAGAAACACTCGGTAATCCCAACAGCGATATTCCCGATATTGATGCTTTGGCGGAGCTTGCTCATAAGCGCGGCTTACCCCTTGTTGTTGACAACACCTTCGGTACTCCGTATCTTATCCGTCCTATCGAACACGGTGCAGATATTGTGGTACATTCTGCCACAAAGTTTATCGGCGGACACGGAACAACTCTTGGCGGTGTAATTGTAGATTCAGGTAAATTTGACTGGGATGCATCAGGTAACTATCCTGCAATCGCTGCTCCTAACCCAAGCTATCACGGAGTATCATTTACAAAAGCTGTAGGTGCTGCTGCATTTGTTACATATGTAAGAGCAATTTTACTTCGTGATACAGGTGCAACAATTTCGCCGTTTGCGGCATTTCTGCTTTTGCAGGGTGTTGAAACACTTTCACTCCGTCTGGAACGCCATGCAGATAATACCAAGAAGGTTGTAGAATTCCTTGCAAATCATCCGCAGGTGGAAAAGGTTAATCATCCGTCACTTGCAGACCATCCTGATAACGCTTTGTATCAGAAGTATTTCCCCAATGGTGGCGGTTCTATATTTACTTTTGAAATCAAAGGTGGACAGACGGAGGCACACAAGTTTATTGATAACTTGAAAATCTTTTCGCTTCTTGCCAATGTTGCAGATGCAAAAAGCCTTGTAATCCACCCGGCAACTACAACACACAGTCAGCTTACCAAGGAAGAACTTGAAGATCAGGGTATTAAGCCAAGCACAGTTCGTCTTTCTATTGGTACAGAACATATTGATGACATTATTGCAGACCTTAAGAAAGGATTTGAGGCGATAAAATGAATACGACAAAGAGAATTGTAACAGCATCATTGCTTGCCGCCTTAGTTTGTGTGGCAACTATGATAATAAAAATACCATCACCCCTTAAAGGATATCTGAATTTAGGAGACTGTATTGTTCTGCTTGCAGGTTGGAGTTTGTCACCGCTATATGGTTTCTTAGCTGCCGGAATCGGCTCGGCTCTTGCGGATATTTTTTCGGGATATATTGTGTATGCCCCAGCAACCTTTGTTATAAAAGGACTGATGGCGATTATTGCTTATTTCGGTTTTCATCTTTTACATAAACGATTAGGCGTTTTTTTATCAAGGATTTTAAGCGGTAGCATATCCGAAATAATAATGGTTTTGGGATACTTTATATTTGAAGGCTTTTTATATGGATTTGTTCCATCGCTTGTAAACATACCTGCTAACGCCGTGCAAGGAGCAGCAGGACTTATAATCGGAACAATACTTGTTAAAGTGTTCGAGAAAAATAAAATTATATTGCAGTAAATTTAAAGGAGATTTATGTTATGAGTAAAATATATACTTCCGCCGATCAGCTTGTCGGCAAGACACCGATTTTAGAACTTACACATCTTGAAAGAAAATATGACTTGAAAGCAAAAATTCTTGCTAAGCTTGAATATTTTAATCCGGCAGGTTCAGTAAAAGACCGTATCGCAAAAGCAATGATTGATGATGCTGAAAAGAGTGGAAAACTGAAATCGGATTCAGTTATCATTGAACCTACATCCGGAAATACCGGAATCGGTCTTGCATCCGTTGCAGCGGCAAGAGGCTACCGAATCATTATTGTAATGCCTGAAACAATGTCTATTGAACGCAGACAACTGATGAAGGCTTATGGTGCAGAACTTGTACTTACCGAGGGTGCGAAAGGCATGAAAGGAGCAATTGCAAAAGCCGAGGAATTGGCAAAAGAAATTCCAAATAGCTTTATTCCCGGACAGTTTGTAAATCCTGCAAATCCTAAAGCACACTACCTCACAACAGGTCCTGAAATATATGAGGATACAGACGGTAATGTGGATATTTTCGTGGCAGGTGTCGGTACAGGAGGTACTGTAACAGGTGTCGGAAAGTATTTAAAATCAAAAAATCCGAATGTTAAGGTTGTTGCAGTTGAGCCTGAGTCTTCGGCGGTTTTGTCAACAGGTGTCCCCGGTGCTCATAAAATTCAGGGTATCGGTGCAGGCTTTGTCCCCGATGTTCTTGATACTAAAATTTATGATGAAATCATAACGGTATCTAATGACGATGCCTTTGAAACCGGCAGATTGATAGGTAAAAATGAAGGTGTGCTCGTGGGTATATCATCAGGTGCTGCAGTGTATGCTGCCCTGCAGCTTGCGAAACGAAGTGAAAATGAAGGGAAAACAATAGTTGTTCTGCTTCCTGATACAGGCGACAGATATCTTTCTACTCCGCTGTTTGCAGAGTAGAAAGTAGCCAGGCAATTACGAAACGTCTGATTTACCACCAAATCAGTTGACTTACCTACTGGTTTGGTGGTATAATTTATTAAAATAGAAAAAAGAGGATTCACGCATGAAAATTATAGATTTAATTACTAAAGATACCCTATCTTTATCCTTTGAGGTCTTTCCCCCAAAAACTGAGTCAAGCTTTGAAAGTGTGAAAACTGCCACAGAAGAAATTGCAAAACTTAAACCTTCTTTTATGAGCGTTACATATGGTGCAGGCGGTGGAACCAGTAAATATACCCTTGATATTGCAAAAAATATAAAAGAACTGTACGGCGTTCCTACTCTTGCTCACCTGACCTGCGTTTCTTCTACAAAAGAAACAGTGCAGCAGAAAATCAAGGAAATAAAAGAAGCAGGCATCGAAAATGTTATGGCATTAAGAGGGGATATTCCGCAGGAGCTGGAAGGCGTTGACCGAAGCGGTTGGGACTATCAGTATGCTGCAGACCTTATATCAGAACTTAAGGACATAAATGCTGATTTTTGTATAGGTTGTGCCTGCTATCCGGAGATTCATCCTGAGAGTGCAAATCAGAAGGAAGATATCAAACATCTCAAAGAAAAGGTTGATGCAGGATGTGATTTTATTACAACACAGATGTTTTTTGACAACAATCTCCTGTATAACTTTCTTTATAAAATTCGTGAAGCAGGTATCACAGTTCCGGTAATTCCGGGAATTATGCCCA
Organism: Oscillospiraceae bacterium; assembly: GCA_018110825.1. Lineage (GTDB taxonomy): Bacteria > Bacillota > Clostridia > Oscillospirales > Ruminococcaceae > RGIG8773. The sequence goes on along the minus strand of JAGBCL010000032.1, from coordinate 4,109 downwards.
TAACTAATGCCAATCAGGTTGAAAGAGCGATTAAACTTTCCGGCTCGTTTATGCCGCAGAGATTTAAAAGTCTGGTTGATAAGTTCGGTTCAAATCCTGCAGCAATGAAACAGGCAGGAATTGCTTATGCTACCGATCAGATTATTGATTTGTATGCAAATAACATAACCAATGTACATGTGTATTCAATGAACAAACCTGATGTTGCAGCAAAAATTCAAAGCAATCTTTCAGATATTTTAGGGAAATGAATTAAATGATAATAACTAAAATCTACAATGAACCAAAATTTTGCCAAACAGAAATTTTAAGATATGCAGGATGCAAAAATGCGGATAGCGAAATCCTGAATCTTTTGGAGTCATGCCTTGACGAAATACAGGACAAGCTTACATATAGAGTATGCTATCGGGAACTGTCGGTAGATATTGCGGAAGATATTTGTGACTTCGGTGTGTTTTCCGTACGGTCTAAAAACCTTGCTGACAATTTGGCATCTTGCAGAACGGTTATCTTGTTTGGTGCCACGGTTGGCGTAGAACTTGACAGGCTTATTGCAAAATACGGACGAATATCGCCATCAAAAGCTCTGATGTTTCAAGCCATTGGAGCAGAATGTATTGAAGCTTTGTGCGATGCTTTTTGCAAAGATATTGCAAGAGAACACAATCTGTGCGTAGCCCCGAGATTTAGCCCGGGATACGGCGATTTGTCGCTTGCGACTCAAAAAGATATATTTGCAGTGCTTGACTGCTCAAAACGGATAGGTCTTACTTTAAACGACAGTTTGCTTATGTCCCCATCAAAGTCTGTTACGGCTTTTGTCGGTCTTTCTGATGGAGAGATAAAAGAAATGAAGAATAAATGTAGTCTGTGTGATAAAAAAGACTGCTCTTTTAGAGGTGCTATATGAAATTTTTGGATTATTTAAAAAATAATATCGTTTATCTTGACGGCGGTATGGGAACGCTGCTTCAAAAATGCGGATTAAAGCCGGGCGAGTACCCTGAACGCTGGAATATAACCCATCCGGATGTTATATGTGGCATACATAAGGATTATTTCGATGCAGGAAGCAATGTCGTTTGCACAAACACCTTTGGAGCAAATAGCTTGAAATTTACAGAAGATGAACTGGAAGAAATTATAAAGACCGCTATATCTAACGCAAAATCCGCCAGAGAAAAAAGCTCTAAAAAGGCAGAAAAATTTATAGCACTTGATATTGGACCGTCCGGAAAGCTTTTAAAGCCATTGGGCGATCTTGATTTTGAAGACGCTGTGGAAACATTTGCTAAAACCGTAAGACTTGGTGTTAAATACGGTGTAGACCTTATTATAATAGAAACAATGAACGACAGTTATGAAACCAAGGCAGCTTTGCTGGCAGCAAAAGAAAACAGCGAACTTCCTGTTATTGTTTCAAACGCGTATGGTGAGGACGGAAAGCTTATGACCGGGACGACACCATCTGCAATGGTTGCAATGCTTGAGGGCATGGGTGCAGATGCAATCGGTGCAAATTGCTCGCTTGGACCAAAACAGCTGCGAGGCGTTGTTGAAGAACTACTTGATAACACATCAGTTCCTGTAATTTTGAAACCAAATGCGGGGCTTCCTAAGTCGGTAGACGGAAATACAGTATATGATATAACGCCTGATGAATTTTCAGATGAAGTTACTGAACTTATTAAAAAGGGTGTCCGTGTTGCAGGTGGCTGTTGCGGGACAACACCGGAATATATAAAACTCCTTACTGATAAGATGTATGGATTTTTACCTGTACCGATAGAAGCGAAGGACATAACAGTTGTTTCTTCATATACTCATGCCGTAAAATTCGGTGATGCTCCAATTCTGATTGGCGAGCGAATCAACCCTACAGGAAAGAAGCGATTTAAACAGGCACTTTTAGAAAATGACATTGACTATATTCTTTCCGAGGGAGTAAACCAGCAGGAAAAAGGCGTACATATTCTTGATGTCAATGTTGGGCTACCTGATATTGATGAAGCGGAAATGTTAAAAAATGCTGTCTGTGAGCTTCAGGCAATCATCGACCTTCCTTTGCAGATTGATACTTCGGATGTTTCTGCAATGGAAGCGGCATTGCGTCGCTATAACGGAAAGACAATGATAAACTCCGTAAGCGGAAAGACATCGAGTATGGCAGCTATTTTTCCACTTGTAAAGAAATACGGCGGCGTTGTTGTTGCACTTACACTTGATGAGAACGGTATTCCTGAAACGGTTGATGGAAGAGTTGCAATAGCGAAAAAAATTCTTAAAACTGCAACAGAGCATGGCATAGATAAAAAGGATATTATTTTTGATACTCTGGCTATGACAATAAGTGCCGATACAAATTCGGCTATGACTACTATTGCAGCGATCAACCGCATTAAAACCGAGCTTGGTTGTCATACTTCTCTTGGTGTTTCCAATGTGTCCTTCGGTTTGCCAAACCGTGACGCAGTAAACGGAGTATTCTTCGCACTGGCTCTTGAAAACGGACTTTCTGCAGCTATTATGAATCCCTATTCTGCGGATATGATGAAAACATACTATTCATACAAGGCACTCAAAGGACTTGACGAAAACTGTACTGAATATATCAGCACAGCCGATACCTTTACCGCCATTGCAAATACTATAGAAGTAAGTACAAATAAGACTTCAGAAGAATTTAAGTCTGAACTTCAACGGGCGATTATAAAAGGATTTAAAGAAAAAGCGGGAGAAATCACAAAAGAACTTTTAAAAACTGTGGCGCCACTTGATATTGTTAATGATGAGATTATTCCTGCACTTAACATTGTGGGCAAAGGTTTTGAAAATAAAACTGTGTATTTACCACAGCTTCTTATGAGCGCCGAAGCCGCTAAAAGTGCTTTTGAAAACATAAAAGCCATTTTGCCGGTAAATGAAGAGAAATCTGTCGGCAAGGGCGTGTTTATAATTGCTACGGTTCACGGTGATATACACGATATTGGTAAAAATATTGTTAAGCTGTTGCTTGAAAATTACGGTTTTGATGTGGTGGATTTAGGAAAAGATGTTCCACCTGAAAAAATCGTTGAAACTGTTGTGAAGCTTCATGCTCCGCTTGTGGGACTGAGTGCACTTATGACCACTACTGTTCCTGCTATGGAAGAAACCATCAAGCAGCTTAAAGAAAAGGCGACCTGGTGCAGAACTGTCGTAGGTGGTGCAGTTCTTACACAAGAATATGCAGATAAAATCGGGGCAGATAAGTATGCAAAAGATGCTATGGAAACTGTTCGTTATGCAGAGACTGTTATAAGATAAGGAGAGATAAAAATTATGTTGATATCGACAAGAGGTAGATATGCCTTAAGAGTTTTGCTTGACCTTGCTGAGCATAAGGGCGACGGATATATTCCAATGAAAGTCGTTGCTGAGCGTCAGGGACTATCACTGAAATATATTCAGGCAATTATGCCCACCTTATCTAAAAATAATCTTATAGAGGGTGTGCATGGCAAAGGCGGCGGTTACCGTTTGTCAAAGCCATTGTCGGAGTATAGGGTTGGAGATATCTTAAGGCTAACAGAAGGAAATCTTGCACCTGTGACCTGTCTTGAATGCGATGCAAAGCCTTGCGTGCGAGCAGACAGTTGTCCCACACTTCCTATGTGGACAGAATTCCACAAAATGGTAAATGACTATTTTGACGGCATTACGCTGGAAAATTTGTTAAATAATAAAAAAAGTCAATAAAATTTTCTTTTACCTATTGACAAGGTGGGTAAAGAGTGGTATAATAGCAGTAATTTAATAAATCAATAAACCGTTGAGGCAGAAAAAAGGCAGACAAAGGCTTTTCCGAGCGAGTGGATTATGGTGTGAGTTCCACAAAAGCACCTTGCGTAATATGGGCTGCTAAGGGCTGTGAGGAAATTCACAGACGTAAGACTCGCGTAAGAAGTCGGGAGTATGTTGGTACTCTGCTAAGTGCACTGGTCTACAGTGAATCAAGGTGGCACCGCGGATATTTGTATTTATTCGTCCTTGACAGAATTTGTATATTTCTGTCAAGGGCGTTTTTGTTTATCCTCCTTTGGCAGTAAATATAAAATGCCAAAAGG
>JAGBCL010000031.1 GCA_018110825.1 Oscillospiraceae bacterium | reverse complement strand
TTTTCAAAAATAGTCTGACTTGTTTCACCTGTGCGGAATTCCTTTTTGAGATTCTTTGCTGAAATTAAAACTTCTTTCATAGCTGACATCGTTATACCTCCGAATTTGATTGATTTGATGATTTCATTATAGTTATTTTCAAGGGTATCAACCACCAACACCTGTTTACATGGGTTAAAAAAGGACGCTACTTATCGTAGCATCCATGAAAAAGCTTAATTTGCTGCGAAAACAGGCATTTTTCTTTTTTATTAAGTCCAGAAATTAAACAGTTCAAAATACACAACAAACCCTGTAGTAAACAGATTGCAAAGTACAGAAAGTGTATATCTGACACGTACAAACTTTTTCATTTCCTTTTCTGTAAAAAGCGCCTTTGCGGTGAATACTGCGGAAACAAGACATACGATTGCACTCGCTCCTGCAGCAATACACATAATGACAAGCATCGCCTTGGACACCATTGCCGTAATAAGAAGAACAAGCACAATTCCTACTGCAAGTCTTGCAAGCTGACCTGCGAGGACCCACTTACCTGCAGGAATAGCCCTGTATTTTTTCGCAAGCTTCTTTATGCCCTTAATGATAAGCAGCACAAGTGTTACAACTGCAATTACCGCAAAGATTATCACAGCAATAAATTCTGCTGCAACAATATCGCTCTTAATATAAGTCATCGAGGAATATTCAAGTATAATTTTTCCGTCGGAAGTTTCAGTCTGATAGAGAAAATCTGTAGAGCCGTCAATCATATAGAGATTATCGGAAATTCGTGTAAGTGCAGGAATATCCCCCTGTGTATAAGAATCCTGATTTTCACCTTGTGCTAAAGGCAGATAACCAAGACAAGAGGAAATTTTAGTTACACCGTCAAAAAAACCTCTGCTATCTACATAATCACCGCTGATGTCGGTACGTTCGTTAATCTTGGCATTAGTATAAATCGGGTTGTTTTCAAAAGAACCGAAAATCAGTTCGGGAATTCCGTAGTTTAATATAGCTTCACTCTGCTGATTTGTGAGAATAACAACGCCTGTCTTTGATTTCTTATCAAAAACAAGATTTGCAGAACCAGCGTTTACATTGCCGCCGTGTCCCATTGTGGTTACGGCATATTCAGTAACCCAAAGACCGTGGCAATTTTTCGGAATATCGCTGTCACCGTAAAAATCGCTTGCAGAAAGCATTAAATCAAGAGTTTCCTGCTTTTCAAAGAGAGGGCAATCATCACTTACAAAAGCCTGTGCAAATTTTGTTATGTCAGAAAGTGTACCTGTTACAGAGCCTACAGGATAAAGCGAGATAAAGCTCATAGCTGTACCTAACTCCTCGTCCATAATCAGTCCTGCTTCGGGATAGTTCATTATAATGTAAGCCTTTACCTTTTCACGCTGTTCACGCACCCACTCATTGTCACGGTAATCAGCAGATACAGCGGTCTGCTCCATGCCAAGCGGTTCAAGGACATTTTTATGGAGATATTCTGCGTAATCCATACCGCTGACACGTTCTACTATGTAGCCTGCAAGCGCCGCATCCCAGTTGGAATATGCGGTAATTTCGCCCGGTTTGAAAACCTGTGCAGGCTCAGTTTCTCTGAGCGCTTCTTCAAGCGAAATTAAATCCGCCTCGTCAGCAACCTCAAGTTCAGATGATGTTTCCTGCCAGCCTGCATTGTGGTTCATAAGGTTCAGCATTGTGATGGGTTCGTCATATTTAAGCTTTTTGAGAAAGCCCTCAGGTAAGTAGGTCTGAATATCTGCGTTAAGGTCGATTTTACCCTGTTCGTAAAGCTGCATAACGCTTACCCATACAAACATTTTGGAAATACTGCCCCATTCGTAGACAGAATTTTCGTCTGCGGCAACCTGATTTTCACGGTCAATGTAGCCGAAATGATTGCTGTAAAGAACCTCATCGCCGCTGAATACGGCTGTTGCAAATGAAGCGTAGTTTCCTTCATTTTCAGCAGCAAATGCTTCAATTTCTGTGCCGATATCTGCAAATCCGATACCTGACGGGGTTGTATTTTCAGCAGCTGAAACAGGTGTGCAAAGCATAGAAAATGCTGTTACGGCTGAAAGTATTGCTGATAATATTTTCTTCATAAAAAATGTCTCCTAAAACTTTAAATTCTGAATAAGACAACAAAAGAGCCGACGAATTGCGTTTTTAACCACATTCATCGGCTCTGCATCTTTGTGTCTGGCTCATTGATAACTGTAACTTTTAAATTTTTTACTTCGATTAAATACTCGTGTTTGCATTTAGGGCAGTAGAGAGGATAGTTTTTTAAAATCGTATCCTCCCGTATCTGATTGCGGGTCTTACCGCCGCAGGTCGGACATATAATCCACTCTGTTTTTATCATATCAAACCTCGTTCTTTCAACTCAACAAATTTATTTATAGCTGTTTATTGCACCTTTCATATAAAGCTTACAAGAAACTGCACAGGAAATAACATATGCAATCACCGAGCCAACGGGCAAAATCCATTTCATAAGGGACGGTATTTTTCCGTTGAACAGAAAATCATTTACAACATCAGAAACTCCTGTGGGATTTATGAAAAACGCAAGAAGAGCGATTATTACTATGCCGATTCCGATTATGGTCTTGATAAGACTTCCTCGTTTTTCGCCGAAACGAATCGTAAACGGAATTTCAACAGCATTGAAAAGCAGCATAAGAAACATCATTGCGAAAAGTGCTTCTGTCATTAGCGGTACGGAAATTCCGCCGATATAATTTGTTATAAATGTAAACGCAAGGTCAAAGCCTATGCCAAGTACAAAAAAGAACAGACACATCGCCGCTATAAAAAGATATTTTGTAACCACAAAGCCGTTTATTCCCTTGGGATTTGAAGCGACGAAATATCCCCACATTTTTTTGTCATCGCCTTTGAGAGTAAGAGTCTGGATTATATATGCGGCAACAAATCCCACCAGTGCAAACAGTATTCTCAAAGCCATACCACTATTTGCAAAGGATAAAAACGATTCCTTTGCCATAGTTTTTTCTTCTGCCATTACTACCGCCAAAGGGAGAAAAATCATTACGGGAACAAGAATTGCTGTAAGCAAAATATACAGACGGTTCTGTTTTAATTCCTTGTAAAGATAACCCGTCATTATACTTCTCTCCTTTTATGATTTTTAAGTGTTACAACAAAGCCTGCAATAAAAATTACAACAGTAAGTACAATTCCGATAATTCCTGCTGTATCGGGAATTGTAACAAAGCCGATATATTTGTTCAGTATTACGGGAGAGGACGCCGTTTCAACCTCTGTCATAAATGTTTCAAGCTCTGATTCGGAAACTCCCGATGGTATAAATTCAAGTGCCAGCAGAATGACAGCACCGATACCGCTCGCAATCGTGCCGAGTTTTTTAAGGGATTTCATATCATTTGCACGAAGAACGATAGCCTGATACACAATATCAATTATAAGGAACAGGTCAAGGCAGATGAAGTAGCAGAACATTACCGCAGAGGGCATATTGCTTCCGCCGACCGTGTGAATTAAAGCTGAACCAATAAACGTAAGGACAGCGCCGATAATTATTGCGGCAAGCTTTACAATATATTTTGCAGTAGTTTTTTCAAGTGCCGTTACAGGCAGGGCAAATGAATATGTTCTCCAGCCAGAAGCCATATCTGATTTAAGAACACTGTTGTCGCCTGCAATACAGCCTGCGGTAAGTGCCGCAAACATATATGAAAGACAGATTGCGTAAACGTCCATACTTTCGCCGTTCTTGACATACTGACCGCCCGAAACAAACATTGAAAGCAACATAAGCAATGCAAATACGATAATAAGGACAAAGCTGCCGATATATGCTTTTCTGCCCAGTTTAAGTTCACGGAAAATGAGGGAGCTATATTTTTTCATCACTGCCACTCCTTTTTATCACGGTTTACATAGTAGAGCATAATTTCTTCAAGGCTTGTGGGGTCAAGCATTAAACCGCTGTACTTGTACGAAGCCTTTTCACGGTCGGAAATCATAACCTCTGCACCAAAAGCGTTTACTCTTGCACTTACAATATCGGCAGGGTCAATTTCAGCAAGCTGTTCTTTACTGCACTTGATAACGCCGTGGCTTTCAAGGATTTCGTCCTTGTATCCGCTGAGCAGGATTTTACCTCTGTCAATGTATGTGATACTGTCTGCAATCTTTTCAAGGTCGCTTGTGATGTGGGAGGACATGAGGATACTGCGTTCACCATCCTCAAGATACTCCATAAAAAAGCGTAGAATTTCGTCACGGACAACAGGGTCAAGACCTGATGTAGGCTCATCCATAACAAGCAGCTCTGCCTCATGGGATAATGCACAGGCAATCTGCAATTTCATTTTCATACCCTTTGAAAACTCACCGATTTTTTTCTTCCTCGGAAGCTGGAAACGGTCAAGATAACGCACATATTCGTTTCTGTTCCACTTCGGATAAATACCCTCGAAAATGCGTGACATATCCTTTGCGTTGAAAACATCATGGAAAGGAAGTTCATCGAAAACAACAGCGATACGCTCCTTGATTTCCTTTTCATCCTTGATATGGTCAAGACCAAGAATCTTGATTTCACCGTTGTCAACTGGGATAATATTCAGCAGGCTGCGGATAGTTGTGGACTTACCTGCACCGTTCTGTCCGATAAAACCCATAATGCTGCCTTTCGGTACGTCAAAGCTTACGTTGTCAAGTGTGAAGCCATCATATTTTTTTGTAATGCCCTTAATTTCTATGGCATTTTCATATTCACTCATAACTATTCTCCTTCGTTTACAAGGTCAAGTAAATCATGAAGCTCAGCCATCGTGATACCGCATTTTCTTGCCTTGTCGCCTGCCTCAGACAGCAAGGACTCGATTGCTTTAATCTGTTCCTCACGGTAAAGCTCCATATTCTGTGTCTTGACAAAGCTGCCCCTGCCCGTGTAGGATTCAATAAATCCGTCACGTTCAAGCTCCTCGTAGGCACGTTTTGTTGTCATAAAGCTGATTCTAAGCTCTGTTGCAAGGTTTCGCATTGAAGGAAGGGCGTCCCCCTCCTTCAGCTTACCCTCAAGAATCAGCGTCTTGATCTGGCTTACTATCTGAAGATAGATAGGCTCACCAGACGCATTGCTGATATTAATATTCATTCGGTGTGCACTCCTTTGGGGTTTAATAGCATAATGAGCATTTCGAACTACTCAAAAGCTATAATTGTATAACCTCGATGTATACAATTATATCACCCGATGTATACATTGTCAAGGGGTTAGGAAAATTTTATTTGAACATATCAAAAGCACGGCTCATCATAAGATGCTACCGTGCTTTCATAATCCGCTGTATTAAATTTTATATGGTGTTTGTGAATACTTCTTTATCACTGTCCACCTTTCGTATCGGGGAGATTGACATATAATTATCTAATGCCGTAGTTTTCGATGATGTAGTCCATATCCTTGTCGCCACGACCAGAGAGGTTGATGAGGATTGAACCGTGGTCCATAGTCTTTGCAAGCTTCATGCCAAAAGCAACAGCGTGGGAGCTTTCGATTGCAGGAATGATACCTTCAAGACGGGAAAGCTTGAAGAATGCGTCGATTGTTTCCTCGTCGTTGATTACGTCATACTTGACTCTGCCGATTTCCTGGAGGAAAGCGTGTTCAGGACCGCTTGAAGGATAGTCAAGACCACTTGCAACGGAGTAAACAGGAGCAGGCTCACCGTTTTCGTCCTTGAGCATAATGCTGTTGAAGCCGTGCATAATGCCTTCTGTACCGTACTTGAGGCTTGCAGCGTGGTCGCCGAGCTTTTCGCCTCTGCCGAGAGGTTCAATTCCGTAAATATCAACAGGGTCATTGAGGAAGCCTGAGAAAAGACCAGCCGCATTTGAGCCGCCGCCTACGCAAGCAACGATTGCATTTGGAAGGTGACCTGTCATATCGAGGAACTGTTCTCTTGCTTCGATACCAACAACGCTCTGGAAGTCACGTACCATCATAGGGAATGGGTGAGGACCGAGAACGGAGCCGATGCAGTAGATAGCATCATTGTATTCCTTGCTGTACGCTTCAAAAGCAGCGTCAACAGCTTCTTTAAGTGTCTTTAAGCCGTGTGTAACTTCAACAACGTTTGCACCGAGAATTTTCATTCTTGCAACGTTAGGAGCCTGCTTCTTGATATCAACAGAGCCCATGTAGATGTCACATTCAAGACCGAAGTATGCAGCAGCAGTTGCAAGAGCAACACCGTGCTGGCCTGCACCTGTTTCAGCGATAATCTTCTTCTTGCCCATGTACTTTGCAAGGAGAGCTTCACCCATACAGTGGTTGAGCTTGTGAGCACCTGAGTGGTTAAGGTCCTCACGCTTAGCGTAGAGCTGAACCTTGCCGCCGAGAGCGTCGGAAAGTCTTTCGAGGTGGGAAACAGGAGTTGGTCTGCCCTGGAATTCCTTACGGATTCTGCGGAGCTCAGCGATGAACTTTCTGGACTGACAGATAGAGAAGTAAGCTTCTGTGATTTCAGCCATAGCATCCTTCAGCTTATCTTCAATGTAAACGCCGCCGTACTTGCCGAAGTAACCATTCTTGTCAGGATAATTGTTAAAATAGGTATCAAAATCAATGCCGTTGTGAATCATAATAATTTCCTCCAATATAATAATTTATAGTAATTTCAAAGTATACATATCAGTTATGCAGGCCACGCCATCGTTTTGTAAGAAGTATCATAATCATTCTCCTAACTGTGTATAAGTAGTGTCAGGAAATAAAAAAGCCCCCGACAGAACTTCCCGATTCTGTCAAGGACGAATAACAATCACTGTAATCCGCGGTGCCACCTTGCTTCGCAGTAATCTGCGCACTTTTCAGGATACCAACATATCCCCGACAGCTGACGTGTGTCTGACGTCGCTGAATACTAAGCACAGCACAAAAAACCATACCTTTGACAGCGCCCTCCGCGGTCCATTTGACAAGCTGTTTCTTACCTGCATCCCAGCACCGCAGGCTCTCTGTGAAGTCATAATTGCCTTTATCTCCGCATCAACGGTTTAAATATTCATTTGTATTAGTATATCACCGCAAACAGATTTTGTCAATACTTTTTTGCAGTTTTTTTGACAAGTGTAAATCCGTTTGTGAATTTTTTTCTGAAAATATATACAAGTCAAAAAAAATATGCTATAATGCAAGTGTATTGTATCCCTTTCGGGAATAATAACAAGGAGGAATTTAATATGAACACAAAAACAAGGACTCTGGTAGGGACAGGTATCCTTACCGCTATCGTCATTGTTCTTCAGACAATGGCTTCGGGAATCCACATCGGGCAATTCAGCATTACGCTGGTGCTTATTCCAATAGTAGTCGGTGCGGCGCTGTATGGAATCAAGGCAGGTGCGTGGCTGGGATTTGTTTTCGGATTGATTACGCTTGGTGATGCAGCGCTTTTCCTGGGAATAAACGCTGTGGGAACCGTAATAACCTGTATACTTAAAGGTACACTGGCAGGTGTTGCAGCAGGCTTTGTCTACAAGATGCTGGAAAATAAGAACAGATGGGTAGCTGTAATAGCAGCTTCTTTGGTGTGCCCTATTGTAAATTCAGGTGTGTTTGCTCTTGGCTGCTATGTATTTATGTATAAGGGTCTTCAGGAAATGGTAAGTGACGGCGGTACAGTAACATCACTTATTTTCATTACATTTATCGGTGTTAATTTCCTCATTGAGGTAGGAATTAATATTGTGCTTGACCCTGCTATTCTTAGAATATTGAATATAGTAAAAAAGCCTGCACCGAAAGCAGAACCGCAGGCATAAAGGAAGGATATTATGGTATTTGCAGTTGACATTGGAAATACAAATATAGTAATCGGCTGCTGCCGTGACAATAAGATAATTTTTGTGGAACGTGTTTCCACAAAACCTGACGCAACCGTCCTCGAATATGCTATCAGCTTCAAGAGTATTCTTGAATTCTATGGCATCGCAAAGGAAGATATTGACGGTGCAATTATTTCGTCCGTTGTTCCGTCGGTAACATCAACAGTGCATAGTGCAATTGAAAAGGTTATGGGTAAGGATGCACTTGTAATCGGTCCGGGACTCAAAACGGGTCTGAATATCCTTATTGATAACCCTGCACAGCTTGGAAGTGACCTTGTTGTAGCGGCTGTTGCAACAATCAACGAATATCCGCTTCCGCAGATTGTAATTGATATGGGTACGGCTACAACGGTTTCTGTAATCGACAAGAACAGAAATTACCTCGGCGGTATGATTATGCCGGGTGTGGGAATTTCCCATGATGCACTGGTAAGCCGTACTGCACAGCTTCCTAAGGTTGCCCTTGAAGCACCGAAAAAGGTTATCGGACGAAATACAATCGACTGTATCAGAAACGGTATTCTTTACGGAAACGCAGGTGCACTTGACGGAATTATTGACCGTATCAAGGACGAAATGGGCGAGTGTACTGTAATTGCGACAGGCGGGCTTGCGGGAGTTATCGTGCCGCTTTGCAAAAATGAAATGATTATTGATGATGACATAATGCTTAAAGGACTTATGCAGATTTACAACAGAAATCACGAATAAGATACAATACAAAAAACTCACGGTACTGACGTATCGTGAGTTTTGTTTTACTGGGGAATTTTATTTTTCTGCTTCATAATTCGTGCAAGGTATACCGCAGGGGTATCAGCAAGGCTTGTGAAGATATAGACAACGTAGCTTGAAATCATAATGGAAATAAGAGTGCTGTTGTCATAAATGCCTGCAAAAGCAATCAGCGTGAAAAGCACGGTGTTTATAATCTGGGAAAGCATAGTTGAGCCGTTGTTTCTCAGCCACAGAAAACGCTTGCTGTCGCCGCTTTTTTCTGTTGTTGCTTTCCATATACGATGGTAAAGCCATACGTCAATTCGCTGTGACACGGCGTAACCGAGGAAGCTTCCCAACAGCAGACGTGGAGTTGTAGAGAAAATCGCTCTGATGTGCGGCATTGCCCAGTCACTTTCCGCAGGGGAATACAGCTGCCAGTACTGAGTAAAAATGAACATCATTGCTGATGTCATAATTCCCAGTGCTACCGCACGGTTTGCAGATTCCTTGCTTTCGTTTTCACTTAGAATGTCGGTAATGAGATAGGTTGATGCAAACATAACGTTGCCCAGCGTCTGCTCCATTCCGAAGCCGTCCACAAGCATAAGCACCTCAATGTTTGCGAGAATTGTGGCAATTGCTGTCATAGTATACATACCGATTTTTCCGAATAAGCGGTATGCAAGCAATACAGCACCATAGGTCAGTATTACCGACCCGATGAGTAAAAGTTCGTTCATAGTTAGCCTCTTTTCCGCAGCAAAATAAAAACCCTTTGTACCGAACAAATACAAAAGGGCGTAAGCCGTAACGCAGATTGCATTACAACTGAATATTTTGTTGCCCGTAGTTTTGTTTATAGACAGGATGGTCACGAACTGTCTGTGAAGTATTATACCACAAGGTCAACCCAGTGTCAACTATTGACGTGCACTTATTTATGTGGTAAAATCAGTAAGGTTAAATCATTCAAAGGAGCATTTCAGATGATATATACAGTAACCTTCAATCCTGCTGTTGACTATGTTGTGCACACAGGCGAAATGAAAACGGGTGCGACAAACCGAAGCAGCAAGGAAGAAATCTATTTCGGCGGAAAGGGCATAAACGTGTCAATTGTGCTGAAAGAACTGGGAATAAAATCAAAGGCACTTGGTTTTGTTGCAGGATTTACAGGTGCGGCAATCGAAAGCGGTGTTGCGGATATGGGCATTGACACGGATTTCGTGCACCTTGAAAGCGGATTTTCACGAATTAATGTAAAGATAAAATCTGCTGAGGAAACAGAACTTAACGGTCAGGGCCCCGACATCAGCGATAAGGCTATCGCTGAGCTTTTTACAAAGCTTGATGCGCTCAAAGAGGGTGACACAATCGTCCTTGCAGGAAGTATTCCGAACAGTCTGCCTAAGGATATTTACGAGCGTATTCTTGAACACCTTAACGGAAGAAATGTCCGCACGGTTGTTGACGCAACTGGGGAACTGCTTCTCCGTGTGCTGAAGTACAGACCTTTCCTTGTCAAGCCTAACAATTTCGAGCTTGCCGAGCTTTTTGACGTAACCCTTGAAACCAATGAGCAGATTGCGGAGTACGCAAGAAAGCTGAAGGAAATGGGTGCACAGAATGTGCTTGTTTCAATGGCGGAAAAGGGTGCATTGCTTGTTGATGAGGACGATAAGCTTCACGTCAGCGGAGTATGCAAGGGTACTGTGAAGAATTCCGTGGGAGCAGGTGACTCAATGGTTGCAGGTTTTATTGCGGGAATTGAGCAGGGCGGTTATGATTACGCACTTAAACTCGGTACAGCCTGCGGCGGTGCAACAACTTTTTCTGAGGGCCTTGCAACGGGTGAGGAAATCAGAAAATTGCTTGAACAGTTATAATAAAACGGCATCGGGTATTCCGATGCCGTTAATTTATTATCCCGTCGGGGTGGAATTTTGCAGCAAGCTTTTTCAGTTCAGCTTCCGACATCTGTTTGTTGGTCCACAGGAAAACCTCGCTGTACTGTTCTTTTAGTTCAGTCATTTTCTTTTCGGTAAGTCCCTTGTGGCGGTAGCTGATAAAATCAAAGCCATCAGGTTCGGCGTAGTTCGTTCCTGAAAGTATGCCGCATTTTATCTTCGGAAGCTTACGCTTCATATAGCAATACTGTAGCGATTGAATGACTGCAGCCGATATTCACCCTTATATTTCTTCAGCAAGGGAAGCATTGCCCGTTCAAGCCGATGATGCCACGGGAAACGTTTCGGCAGTTTTGCTTCAATCAGCAGAGGGACTTTGCCTTTCACAAGTTCAAGCACCTCTTCAAGGGTCGGAATTTTTTCTTCCGTGCCGAGCAGATATAGTGTGCTTAATTCATCGTATGTACATGCTGAAACACGGCGTTTGTCGCCGCACATTCTTTTAAGCGTCTTGTCGTGAAACACAACAGGTATTCTGTCTTTTGTGATACGCACATCAAGTTCTATTCCTTGCCTGAGGAAAACAGCTTCATTGAAAGCACTGAGTGAATTTTCAGGAAAGCTTTTGTTTGCAAGACCTCTATGGGCAAAAATATTTTTCATAGCTCACCTCCGCTTTAAGCGTATGCATGTATCTGTAAAATAATCCGCCTGCGGAAAGCAAGCGGATTTGTTTTTATATACCAAGAATAGTCTTGAGTTCAGCTGTAAGCTTTGCAGCAGCCTTGTCATGTGTTGTGATGGAAGGGTGCCAGTCAGCGGAGTAGCCGTCATCAGGACTCTGAACGTCGAACTTCATTGTATAAACGTTGTTGTCACCTGTTTCAGCCTTGTATGTATCAGCAGCAAGCTGAACGTATTCGAAAAGTCTGTCGCCCATTACACCGAGAGTGCAGACAATCTTTGCGTCAGGGTTCTTTTCACGGATAGTCTTGAGGAAGTTCACATATTCATCAGCGTAAGCCTGCTGACGGTCTTTTTCAGTCTTTGTGTAGCTGTCGTCATTTGTGCCAAGGTTGATTACAATAACGTCAGGCTGACGCTTGCTGAAATCCCACTCTACATTGTCAGGCTTGAAATTGCCGTTGGTGTTCCAGCTGAAGCCAAGCTTTGTGTAGAACTGAGGAACAGTCTGTGCAGTAACAGGCTTGTCGTTTGTAGAGTAGCCTGAAATAATGCCGTAGCCGCTGAAGGAAACCATACTGTAGTCAGCACCGAGAGCCTGAGCGGTCTTGTAAGCGTATGCCTTTGTTACGTCCTCAGTCTTTGTGGAGAAGTGGTTTTCCTTCACAGGGTCATCAGAGCCGTAGCCGCAGGTGATGGAGTCGCCGATGAATTCGATAAGCAGGTCCTTGTCAGCTGTTGGCTGGATAACTGTACCTGTAACCTTGATTTCCTCGATAGCGATAGTGGACATTGGTGATTCGGAAAGCTTAACTACCGACACAGTAACGTCCTCAGCTGCTGTGCTTTCGAATACTGTGTATTCCTCATTGAACTGGTCAACCATATCGTCAATGACACGCTCACCGTTTACGTAAATTGCAACTCTTGCCTGATTGTCAGCCTGTGCAATACCGCCCATACTTGTTGTGTCACCCTTGATTTTGATAACGCACTTTGTTCCGTTGAAGCTGAATTCAGCACCCGAGCCTGAAAGTGCACAGTAAAGCTTGTCCTCGCTGAAATATGTACGTCCAAGGTGCTTTACGTTTTCCGCACTTGCGGTGTAAGTTGTTTCAACAGTCATATCGTGTTCCTCCGTAACAGTTGTTTCTTCAGCTGTACCGCTGTTTCCACAGGCTGTGAGAAGCATTGCAGACATTGCGGCAGCGCTGATAAGTGAAATGATTTTTTTAATTTTCACGGTATCTCCTCCCAAAAAAGATATTATTATTTTACCATATTGTTTTGGAATAATCAAGTGATATTTTCCTTATTTAATATTAACAGCAATTCTTTTGCTTCACGCATTGTCAGAGTCACACCCTTGCCAAATTCCGTGTGTCTTCGTTCCAGGTTCTTATATCGTATACGGGTTCACGGTTATTCCAACTGATAAGATTAAGCTCCTTTGTAAAACCGTTATTCTGGGCGGCAAGCTCGCCAAGATGCTTTATAATTTTATATGGTATCTGTTTCATTTGCAGACAACTCCTTTTGATATTCAACCCATTTGCTGTATTCTTTGACGCTTTCGCAATCACTCCAGCCGCTTGCTTTATCAATCTGAAACAGCTTGTCCAAGCCATAGTGCGAAATCAGAAAATCCCAGCCTTCCCTTGAAATATATCCTTCAAGTATCTGACAATAATTAAATAATTCAACAACCTTGTCTTGTACGGATAAATCATTGGCTGTGTAGTTTGTTCCATAAGGCAACGGATATATATAAAATGCCAAATTGCTCATAATGTCCTCCTAAAATAGTTATGTATAAAGTTTATCATACCTTAACAGCCAAGTCAACGTATAAAAACGTTTCTTTCCGTGCAAACTAATCACAAAACCACGAAAGGAATGGTAATAAATGTTTGAACATAAGGCAACTATCGAGAGGGTAATCGGACGTGAAATCATCGACTCACGAGGCAATCCGACCGTTGAGGCGGAGGTGTGGCTTTCCGACGGCACAGCTGGCAGAGGTGCGGCACCAAGCGGTGCAAGCACTGGCATTTTTGAGGCACACGAGCTTCGTGACGGGGACGAAATGCGTTACTGCGGCAAGGGCGTGACCAAAGCTGTGAACAACATTAACACCACCCTCAATACGGCGTTGAAGGGTGTAAATGCGGCGGACACCGCAACCGTGGACAAGACCCTTATCAACACCGACGGCACGGAAAACAAGTCCCGTATGGGTGCAAACGCAATGCTTGCGGTTTCACTTGCGGCGGCAAGGGCAGCGGCGGCGCATTACCGTATGCCGCTGTACAAATTTATCGGTGGGGTTAATGCCGTGAAAATGCCCGTGCCGATGATGAACATTCTCAACGGCGGTGCCCACGCTTCCAACAATCTTGACGTGCAGGAGTTTATGATTATTCCGCAGGGTGCGGACAGCTTCCGAAGCGGTCTGCGTCAGTGTGCGGAGGTTTACCACAACCTTGCGAAAATTCTGAAAATCAAGGGACTTAGCACGGGTGTAGGCGATGAGGGCGGCTTTGCACCCGATTTGAGTGGCGAGGAGGAAGCTATTGAGCTTATTCTTGAAGCAGTGGAGAGGTCGGGTTACCGTCCGGGCAAGGATTTTACAATTGCACTTGACGCTGCATCAAGCGAGTGGAAGTCGGAGGGATGCGGTTACTTTCTGCCGAAGAAGAAACTCAACCGCACCAGCGAGGAGCTTATTGAGGAGTGGAAAAGTCTTTGCGGCAAATACCCTATCGTGTCAATCGAAGACCCTCTTGACGAGAAGGATTGGGACGGCTGGAAAAAGCTTACCTACGAGCTTGGAAGAAGCGTAAAGTTGGTTGGTGACGACCTTTTTGTAACAAATCCGAAGCGTCTTCGTGAGGGTATCGATAAGGGCTGTGCAAACTCAATTCTGGTCAAGCTTAACCAGATTGGCACGCTTACTGAAACACTTGCGGCAATCAGACTTGCCAAGGAAAATGGCTACGGCACAATTATTTCTCATCGAAGCGGCGAAACTGAGGATGCTTTCATTGCTGACCTTGCAGTTGCCGTAAATGCGGGACAGATTAAGACCGGTGCACCTTGCCGAAGCGAGCGTACAGCAAAATACAACAGACTTCTTCGCATTGAAGAACAGCTTTATAAAGCATAAAAACAGCACCTCTGAAATTACTCAGAGGTGCTGTTTGCTGTCAATTCCTCGAAACAAGAAACTTTATCGCACGCTCAATGCTGTCACGGGAGTTACCCCAGTCCGCGTCCTTGCCGGTATTGCGGTAATCGTACATACTGCAATAGTGGGACACATCCTCATAAAGCACGTTGATATACTTTTCAGTAAGACCGCCCACCATTTTGTTAAAGCTGTCAAGCTCGCCCTTCTGCAAGTACACGGGAGCAAGCGACAACAGCAAATCGTAGTGGTGCAGGCAGACGAATTCCTGCTCGGAAAGAAGCTGGCGGAAATCAGCCTGTGAGAACATTTCAAAGAATGTGCGCATAAGTCTTTCCATACCCCACTCAACCTTTTCACACACGAAGCAGGTTTCGTTGATTTCGGAAAGCTTCGCCTTGCGTGCGTTTTTCGGTTCAAACAGCTTCTTGCGGGAGAAAAGCTGGCGGTCAACTTCTTCGAGATGAGTCTGCAACATAAGGGCAAGGGAAAGACGGTTCTTCTGCTTGAGCATCTGCTGGAAATGAACGTGACAGAACCCTGCACGGTTTGTTTCAATACGCACGTCAGGCTCCATCATTGCTGCACCCATTATGTACTCAACCGTTCTCTGCTCCAGCATATCCCTCATTCGGCATATGGGACAGCCCTCTTTCGGCTCAAGAATTTCGCTTATTGGAATTGTTAAGATACTTTCACGCATAATAAAAATCCTTTCTACTGTATTTAAACTTCCTCATTAGTCCGTATATAATGAAACAAATACTGCTGAGCAATCCCCGCATACTGCAAAACAAAATCGGGGAAGCCGTCGGGATAGAAACGCTCCATAACACGCTTCATCCACACGTCCATCGGCACGCACTCAATCTTGTACATACCGTACAGCATAGCACAATCCGCAACCTTTGGTCCAACGCCCTTTATGGTCATAAGCACCTTTTTTGCGTCAGGTGCGGTCAGCTTCTTCACCTCGTCAAGCAGGATTTCGCCATTGTTCAGCTTGTCCACGCAGTCAACGATATACTTTGCACGGAAACCCGAACGAAGCGGTGCCAAATCGTCAACGGTTACACCCTTCATCTGCTCAAAGCTTGGGAAGCCGCCGTACATTTCGCACAGCCGTCCGATTATGCCCTTGATACGGGGAATGTTGTTGTTCTGTGAAATTATAAACGAACAAAGCGCCTCCCAGCTGTCCTGACGGAGAAGACGAATTCCCCCCGCATACTCACAGGCTTTTGCAAGGGTTCCCTCCTGTGAAAACTGTTCTTTTATGGCGGTGTAGTCCGTGTCCAAATCGAGGTACGGCACCCACACATTCAGAAAGGTTTCCTCGCTTGTATCGGCAAGTCGGAAGTAGTCCTTTTCCTGCGAAATGGTCAGCGGCGTGTTCAGCACAAAGCCGTGATAAGCGTTGTCGCTGATTTTCTCCCAACGGAAAGCCTGTCCGCAGTCGAGAGTCTGGTCAAGGTCGAAATCTGCGGTTTTCAGCAGGATATCCTTGCCCTGTTTTATGTATTCCATATATAAAACCTCTTTTTCGGGTAATCAGAGCTTACCCCAAATTATCGGGGCAACCTGTGACCGCCCGAAGCGGTCGTAATTTTACAGTAAGTTCTTGGGGTCGTAATTCGGCTTCTTGTAAAGCTTGTCGGACTTGCCTGAAATGTCGGAAGCGAAAACGTCCTGCCATTCCTCAGCTGTGAAATCCTCAACTGTTACGGTAACGTGTGAGTCACCGCAGCCGAGTGCCTCGCAGAGTGCTGCTGTAAGCTTTTCAGCGGCAGCCTTCTTCTGCTCCTCTGTACGTCCCTTTAACATTTTTACTGAAATATGCGGCATAAAAACCTCTCCTTTATAATTAATTTGAAATGTGAAAAGTGGAATTGGGAATTGTCACCTTTCCATTTAATTTACCAGTGCCACGTTGCCTCAAGCCAGCCGTCAATATATCTGTCAACAATCATGCCATAAGCGGCAAATCCCAGCAAACCGACGGTGATAATTGCCATAGGAATGTAAATCCACTTCTTTGACAGACCCCATTTGCTGTACCAGAAACGGTGCAACAGCAGATTTGCTACAGCGGGTACAACAATTGACACGACAAGCAAAGCCACACCTGCGAAAAAGTCCGCTGCGTAGACATTCAGCTCATCATAACCGCCCCAACTGAACAGCGGATACGGCGACATAAACAGCAAGCCGAAAAGCGTACCGAAGAAGCCTGCAACTGCGAAAATCATATTGATTACTACCGAACAGATACGTGCGATGATTGTCTTTTTTTCTGTTTTCATTTCCATCACCTCGTCATTTATTTCTTTCCGAACCTCTTTTTCTTGGGAAGCTTGCTTTCAATCTGCACCACCTCGTCGAAAAGGCAGTGATATTTCGGAGGGATAACCTTGTTCTTGTGTGCCTTGCCGAAGAACCATTTTGTGAACTTTACCTCGTTTTTGATTGCGTCAAAGAAGGTATGCATATGGCTTATCTGCCGCACCTCAAAGTCGAGGAATTCCTTCACCGTAGCAGGAGGTTCATGGGTGATTATATAGTCGGCCTCCTTATCGTGTTCTCCAAGTACGTTTATGCTGTGTCTCAGTTCTGCGGCACTCGGCAATTCCTGCTCAAACCATGTGTTTGACTCACGGCGGATGTCGATTTCCTTTGTCTGACCGCCGCCGAAAGCGAAGAACTTGTTGCCCTGCAAATCAAACATATTGCCTCGTTTCATTCGCATAAGACGTCCTGAAATCACGCTTACCTTGCCGCCGCAGAATTCTTCCTCGGGGTACTCATCAAGCAGCTTGTAGTTTTCGTGACACCCCTCAACAAACAGGGTGTAGAAGCGCTTCTTGCCGATTTTTTTCAGTATGCGTTTTTCACGTTTGGAGCCGTCCCACACAAACCCGAAGTCGCCGCAGACTATGAGAAAATCGCCCTTTTTCAGCTTCTTGATTTTCTTATCATTAAAACGGCTGTAATCGCCGTGCATATCGCCAGTTATACAAATCAAAATCTGTCCCGCCTTTATTAAATCATATTTAATTTATTATAACACATTTTGGCGGAAAGGTAAAGTGCAATATTAGCAGTTTTAAGGATAAACTTTTACTTCATTTGATTAGTTTGCAAAATGTTTGGGTTACAAGCAATGTGCATTTTCTGCAAGTTGAGATGCAAATAGTTGCAAATCTGCAAAAATAATTTCCTTTGCTACTTGAATTGCGGTGAGATGTGTGGTATAATTGATTTGTATTTTATAAAACAGAAAGGAAGTTTTCTAAATGCTGGAAATAAAAGTAACAAGAACTACAACTCCGAAGGCTAAGCCTGCTGATGAAACAAAGCTTGGTTTCGGTAAGATTTTTACAGACCACATGTTCCTTATGAATTATGATGAGGGTCAGGGCTGGCACGATGCTAGAATCGTTCCTTACGGACCAATTCCTATGGACCCTGCTTCCATGTGTCTCCACTACGGTCAGGCTGACTTCGAAGGCCTCAAGGCTTACAGAACTGCTGACGGCAAGATTCAGCTTTTCCGTCCTGAACAGAACATGGCAAGACTCAACCTCTCCAACGACCGACTTTGTATCCCACAGATTGACGAAGCTTTCGCTGTTGAAGCTATCAAGACTCTCGTAAAGGTTGACGAGGATTGGATTCCTACAGCTGAAGGCACATCCCTCTACATCCGTCCATATATCTTTGCAGTTGACCCAATGGTTGGCGTTCACCCTGCAAAGCACCTCATCTTCGCTATCATTCTTTCCCCTGTTGGTGCATACTACGCAAACGGCCTTGCACCTGTTAAGATTTACGTTGAAGAGAAGTATGTTCGTGCAGTAACAGGCGGTACAGGCTTCACAAAGGCTGCTGCTAACTACGCTGTATCCCTCAAGGCTCAGGAAGAAGCTGAAAAGCAGGGCTACGCTCAGGTTCTCTGGCTTGACGGCGTACACAGAAAGTACATTGACGAAGTTGGCGCTATGAATGTATTCTTCGTAGTTGACGGCGAAGTTATCACACCAAGCCTCGACAGAGGTTCTATCCTCGGTGGCATCACAAGAAAGTCCTGTATTGAACTTCTCAAGTCCATGGGCTACAAGGTTACAGAGCGTGACATCGAAATCAATGAGCTTGTTAAGGCTTACGAAGAAGGCAAGTTTGACGAAGCTTTCGGTACAGGTACAGCTGCTGTTATCTCTCCTGTCGGCGAACTCAAGTACGGCGACAAGGTTATGGTTCTCAACAACGGTGAAATCGGCGAGATTTCCCAGAAGCTTTACGATACTCTCACAGGTATCCAGTGGGGCAAGGTTGAGGATAAGTTCGGCTGGACTGTTCCAGTTGGCGAATGTTGCTGCTGCAAGAAGTAATTCAGTAAATAACAAAATCCGTCGGAGCAATCCGGCGGATTTTTTACTGTGCAAACAAAAAACGTACCGAAAATGCACCGTCGATCCTTTTTGCACAAAAAGTCAGTTATAAGACATAATATACTATTGAATTTATGATTTGATAGGTGTATAATTTAAGCAATATTTTGCTTTGGAGATGATAGATTTGATTATTGATACAAGCAAGACCTTTCTCGGAATTGAACTTGGTTCAACACGAATAAAAGCTGTACTTATTGATGAAAAATTCTTCCCTGCTGCACAAGGCGCTCACGAATGGGAAAACCGTCTTGAAAATGGTATCTGGACTTATTCTCTCGATGATATACATAACGGTGTACAGAAGTGTTTTGCGGCACTTGCTGCTGACTTTGAAAGCCGTTACGGTACAAAACTTGAAACCGTAGGCGGCATGGGTATTTCTGCAATGATGCACGGTTATATGGCTTTTGATGCGGAGGACAGACTGCTTGTTCCGTTCAGGACATGGCGAAACACAATTACTGAGCAGGCGGCTTCAGAACTTACTGAACTTCTGAATTTCAATATTCCTCAGAGATGGACTTCAGCTCACCTTTATCAGGCTGTACTTAACGGTGAAGAACACGTTAAGCAGATTGTGCACGTTACTACACTTGCAGGGTATATTCATTACCTGCTCACGGGAAAACGTGTTGTTGGTGTGGGCGAGGCTTCGGGTATCTTCCCTGTAAAGGGTACTGATTATGACAAGAACCTGCTGAGCAAGTATGAAAGCAGACTTGTGGAAAAGGGATTCGCATGCAATATTTCAGAAGTGTTCCCTGCTGTTGCGAATGCAGGTGAAATCTGCGGCACGCTGACCGAAAACGGTGCGAAATTTCTTGACCCGACTGGCACTTTTAAAGCAGGTATACCTCTTTGCCCTCCTGAAGGTGACGCAGGTACAGGCATGGCTGCGGCAAATGCTGTTCGTCCTGCAACAGGCAATGTTTCAGCAGGTACTTCTATCTTCTCAATGCTGGTACTCGAAAAGGACATAAATGGTGTTTACCCTGAGCTTGATATGGTTACAACTCCTGACGGTGCTCCCGTTGCAATGGTTCACTGCAACAATTGTTGCTCCGAGCTGGACGCATGGGTAAAGATGTTCGGAGAATTTGCTGAACTTACGGGAAATTCCATTGACAAATCCTCGCTTTACGAAACACTGTACAGAAACGCTTTAAACGGTGCACCCGACTGCGGAGGAATTGCGGCTTATAACTACCTTTCGGGAGAGCCTGTTACTGCTGTTGAAAACGGCAGACCTATGTATTTCCGTATGCCTGACAGCAGGATGAATCTTGCTAATTTCTTCCGTGCGGAAATTTACGCTTCAATGGCGGCACTGAAATCAGGAATGGATATTCTTTTTGAAAAGGAACAAGTCAGGGCAAAACAATTTACCGGTCACGGCGGTCTATTCAAGGTTAAAGGTGTTGCTCAGCAATTCCTTGCTGACGCTCTTAACACTTCAGTTTCGGTTATGGAAACCGCAGGCGAAGGCGGTGCATGGGGTATGGCTCTGCTTGCAGCTTACATGATTTGCGGAAATGGAAAATCACTGGCTGACTGGCTTGATGAAAGCGTTTTTGCGGATATGGAAAAGCATACTGTTGCTCCTGATGAAAAGGGTGCGGAAGGATTTGCGGAATATATGAAGCGGTACAGTGATGGACTTGCCGCAGAAAGAAAGTTAGGTGCTGTAAATGCTTGAAAATTTAAAACAGGAAGTGCTGAAGGCTAATCTTCTGCTTCCAAAGTATAATCTTGTTACATTTACATGGGGCAACGTTTCGGCAATTGACCGTGAAAGCGGCATGGTTGTCATCAAGCCGTCGGGTGTAGAATATGACGGAATGACTGCTGAGGATATGGTTGTGGTTGAACTTGCTACGGGTAAGACTATCGAAGGCAAGTACAAGCCGTCAAGTGACACGCCTACCCATCTTGAACTTTACCGTGCGTTTGAAAACGTTGGCGGAATTGTTCACACTCACAGCCGTTGGGCAACTTCATTTGCACAGGCAGGTGCGGGAATTGTTCCGATGGGCACGACTCAGGCGGACTACTTTTATGGTGAAATTCCTTGCACTAGAGCAATGTCACCTGAGGAGATTGCAGGCGAATACGAAAAGGAAACTGGCACGGTTATCATTGAGGCTTTCAAGGGACTTGACCCGATGGATATTCCTGCGGTACTGGTAAAGAGTCACGGACCTTTTGCCTGGGGCACGGACGCTATGAATGCGGTGCACAATGCGGTTGTGCTTGAAGAAATTGCGTTTATGAATTATCACGCTTTGGGTATTAACCCTGCGGCCGGACGTATGCAGCAGGAGCTGCTTGACAAGCATTATCTCCGCAAGCACGGTGCTAATGCATATTATGGTCAAAACTGAAATTAAAATTTCAGTTCCAAGTTTTGTGCATAGCACAAAACTTTTAGATGGTGAGTAAATATGTTTTCATTCTTGATAGTTATAATTTACATTGCATTTATCAGCCTTGGTTTGCCTGACTCGATTACGGGGTCGGCATGGCCTGTTATGCACGGCGAATTGGGTGTGCCCCTTTCCTATGTGGGAATTGTGACGATGATTATTGCGGGCTGCACTATAATTTCGGGGCTTACTTCCGACTGGCTGACGAGAAAGCTTGGTGCGGGGCTTGTTACGGCGATAAGCGTGGCAATGACAGCGGTTGCACTGTTTGGATTTTCCGTTACAGAAAGCTTTTTGCCGCTGTGTTTCTGGGCAATCCCTTACGGACTGGGAGCAGGTGCGGTTGATGCGGCACTGAATAATTACGTTGCGCTTCATTACGCTTCACGGCATATGAGCTGGCTTCATTGTTTCTGGGGAGTTGGTGCGGCGACTGGGCCGTATATTATGTCCTACGCACTGACTTCTGGTGCAGGCTGGAACAACGGTTACAGGATAATTTCAGTTATACAGATTGTACTTACGGCTGTGCTTTTTGCAAGTCTGCCAATGTGGAAAAAGCGTATTGCTGAAAATGAAAATGGCGAGGAAGTCAAGTCAAAAGGCATTATCGGCTCGCTGAAAATAAAAGGCGTGCCGCTGGTGCTGGTGATGTTTTTCGGCTACTGTGCACTTGAAGCTACGGCTGGAATTTGGGCGAGCAGTTATCTTGTTGAATATAAGGGCACGGACGCTGAAACTGCGGCGAGGTTTGCTTCGCTGTTTTACATCGGAATAACTGTGGGACGTTTTGTCTGCGGCTTTGTTGCTGACAAAATCGGGGACAAAAATTTGATACGGATTGGTCTTGCAGTTATAGCGGCTGGACTTGTGATGATTATGCTTCCTGTGAAAATCAATGGAGTTGCACTTGTTGGTCTGATTGTGGTGGGAATTGGCTGTGCACCGATTTATCCGTCGGTTATTCACGCTACACCCACAAACTTCGGCAAGGAAAATTCTCAGGCGATTATCGGTATACAGATGGCAAGTGCTTACGTTGGAACAACTTTCATGCCGCCGCTTTTCGGTGTAATTGCCGAAAAAATAAACATCGGTCTGTATCCGTTTTATATGGCGGTTTTTGCGGTGCTGATGGTTGTATGCTCAGAAATGCTCAACAAAAAGGTTTCGGAAAGGAATTGATTATATGAAGTACACTAACCCTATTGTTAAGGGATTTTACCCTGACCCGAGCGTATGCTTTGCAAACGGGAAATTCTATCTTGTTTGCAGTTCGTTTCAGTATTTCCCCGGTGTGCCGCTTTTTGAGAGTGACGACCTTGTGAACTGGAAGCAGATTGGTCACGTTTTAACACGCAAGACTCAGGTTATGCTGGAGAAAATCAACAGCTCGGGCGGTGTGTTTGCACCAACAATCCGTTACCACGACGGACGCTTCTATATGGTTACCACAAATGATACGACACATCAGAATTTCTACGTTTACACCGACGATATCTACGGCGAATGGTCGGAGCCGATTTTCGTTGACCAGGGCGGTATTGACCCGTCACTGCTGTTTGATGAGGGCAAGGTTTACTTTATGAGCAATGGTGCTGACGATGACGGCGTGGGCGGTGTTGTACAGTGCGAAATCAACATTGAAACTGGGGAAAAGCTGTCCCGAAGCAAGTGTATATGGCAGGGCTCTGGCGGACGTTATCTTGAAAGTCCGCACTTGTACAAGATTAACGGCGGCTATTACCTTATGGCTGCTGAGGGCGGCACTGAGTACGGTCATATGATTACTTATGCACGTTCTGATAGTCCCTGGGGACCGTTTGTGAACTACCCGAACAACCCCGTACTGACAAACAGGAATAAAGCGCCTTTTATCATTCAGGGTATCGGTCACGGCGACCTTATTCAGCATACAAACGGTGACTGGTTCATTCTTTCTCTCGGTTTCCGTCAGATACATATCTGGCAGCCTTATCATCACCTTGGACGGGAGGTTTTCCTGACACCTGTGAAGTTCGGAGAAGACGGCTGGTTTACGGCTGGTACAAACGGTATTACAGATTGGGAGTACGAAATCAAGGGCGATTTTGAGCAGGTTGAGAAGAAGAATTACACTTTCGAAAATACAAAGTGGAATCTTGACTGGATTTATCTCCGTCACCCCGTACTTGAAAATTACGAGCTTTCCGAGGACAAGGCTGTGCTTCACGGCACGGATATTACCCTTGATATGACTGATACACCGACCTTCCTCGGCATAAGACAGCGTGATTTCAATATGGATTTTGCTGTTGATGTAACTGCTGACAAGGGCGAGGCTGGCGTGACGATGTATATGAGCGAAAGCGAGCATTACGAGGTTGCAATCCGTAAAAACGGTGACGGTTTTGAGGCTGTGTTGAAGCTGAATATCGGCGACATCAAGCACGTTCAGAGTACGCTTTCGCTTTCTTGCAACAAGGCAAGGCTGATTGTACGTGCTGACAATTACGGCTACAAGTTTTTTGTCAGCGAAAACGGCAAGGAAACAGGGCTTGGATACGGCAGCACGAAGTACCTTTCAAGTGAGGTTTCGGGCGGATTTACGGGAGTTGTAATGGGACTTTACGCTGTGGGAAACAACGTAGCTGAATTTACAAAGCTTAACATTGACTATTTTGAGAATAAGGAGTAATTACTATGAAGGCATTGACTGCACCTATGGGTTGGAACAGCTGGGATTGCTATGGCGCAGCTGTTGATGAAGCAACTGTTAGAAAGAACGCTGAATTTATGGCGAAGCACCTGAAACAGTACGGATGGGAGTACGTTGTTGTTGATATTCAGTGGAGTGCGCCGAATGCGACTTGCCACGAATATGAGCCGTTTGGTGAGCTTTGTATGGACGAATATTCCCGTCTTATTCCTGCGGTAAACCGTTTCCCGTCTGCTGCTGACGGAAAAGGCTTTGCTCCCCTTGCGGAGTACGTTCACTCTCTCGGACTTAAGTTTGGTATTCACATTATGAGAGGTATTCCCCGTCACGCTGTTCACAAGAATTTGAAAATCAAGGGCACAGACAAGACAGCAAAGGATGTCGCACGTTCTTCAAGTATCTGTGCGTGGAACCCTGATATGTACGGCGTAAACGCTGAAACTGAGGGCGGACGTGCTTACTATGACAGCATTTTTGAGCTTTACGCAAGCTGGGGTGTGGACTTCATCAAGTGCGATGACATCTGCCGTGAACTTCCGCACGAAGAAGCTGAGCTTGTTATGCTCAGCGAGGCACTTCACAGCTGCGGACGTGATATGGTGCTGAGTCTTTCTCCGGGACCTGCACTTCTTGAAAAGGCTGAGCTTTACAAGCAGATTTCAAATATGTGGCGTATTACAGACGATTTCTGGGACAAGTGGGAGCTTCTTTACGCTATGTTTGAGCGTGCTGAAAAGTGGAGTATCCACACAGGTGCGGGACACTGGCCTGATGCGGATATGCTGCCGATTGGCCCGCTTCTTCAGGATTACGACAAGTCAATCCGCACCAAGTTTACTGAGGACGAGCAGATTACGATGATGACTCTCTGGAGCATTTTCCGTTCACCGCTTATGATTGGCGGCGAAATGACAGGCTTTGACGAGTTTACGATGAGCCTGCTGACAAACGAAGGGATTCTTGCTATGCACAGCAATGCACGTCACTCCCATCAGGTATGGAAGAAAGAAATTGACGGCGTTGAGCATATTCTCTGGACGGCGGCTTGCTCCGATGGCGGACAGTATATTGCTGTATTCAACACGGGTGACAAGGCAAGCAAGGTTGAAATTCCGCTGGCTGATGTGGAAATTTATGATGCTGTGACTGCAACTGAATTGTGGAGCGGTGAAACGGTTGCTGCTGACAAGGCTGTTTCAGTAAAGCTTAACATCCACGGCGCAAAGGCATTTCTGCTCAAATAATTCTGACCGTGGGTATCTTCGGATACTCACGGTTTTCGTTATGCCTTGAAATTATGGTGAAATATGAAATATAGTTATGCCAAAAGGCTTGATTTTAACAAAAAAATATGGTATCATTAATTTGTATTGCATAATTTGAAAATGGAGGAAATCAAATGAAAATCAGCTTTTCTACACTTGCATGTCCTGACTATTCTTGGGTTGACATATATACTATGGCTAAAGACCTTGGCTTCCACGGTATCGAGGTAAGAGGCCTTGGCAACGAAATTTCCACTGTAAGAGCAAAGCCTTTTACTGCTGCAAATATTGACGCTACAATTACAAAGCTGAATAAGCTGGGACTTGAAATTCCCTGTCTTTCCAGCGGTGCGTGCCTGAAGTTTGCGGACAAGCACGACGAAACTGTTGAGGATATCACTCAGTACGCTGAGCTTGCAAACAAGCTGGGCACACCATATATCAGAATTCTTGCAGACCTTGAGCCTGCTCCTGTTGACGAGGTTGACGATGAAGCAATCATTGCATTCCTCAAGGAAGTTGCTCCGATTGCTGAAAAAAACAACGTTACACTTCTTGTTGAAACAAACGGCGTTTACGCTGACACAGCACGTCTGAGAAAAGTTCTCGATGCTGTTGCTCACAAGAATATCGCGGCTCTCTGGGATATGCATCACCCTGCTCGCTATGTTGGCGAAACAGGTCAGCAGACAGTTGAAAATCTCGGAGATTACATCAAGTACATTCACGTGAAGGACTCCGTTATGGAGGATGGCAAGCTTGTATACAAGATGATGGGCGAGGGTGACCTTCCTATTGCTGAAATGCTTGCGGCACTTCAGAAGATTGAATATGACGGCTACGTTTCCCTTGAATGGGTTAAGAGATGGTCGAGAGATTTGTATGCTGCAGGTATCGTGTTCCCGCAGTTTGCTAAATATATGAAGCCATATCTCCGTGCAAAGAAGCACAAGCTTCAGATTGACTCCCGCGGCACAGGCTACTACCCATGGCCAAAGGAAACAATCATTGACGAGACATTCCCTGACGTACTGGACAGAATCTGTGAGGAATTCCCTAACCAGTACGCTTTCAGATACACTGAGCTAGACTACACAAGAACCTACCCTGAATTCCGTGATGATGTAAGACGCTTTGCCAAGGCACTTGTTGCTATGGGCGTAAAGAAGGGCGACCACGTTGCTATCTGGGCAACAAACGTACCTGCGTGGTACATTACTTTCTGGGCTTGTACAACAATCGGTGCTGTTCTTGTTACGGTTAACACAGCTTACAAGATTCACGAGGCTGAATATCTGCTTCACCAGTCTGACACACATACACTTGTTATGGTTGACGGCTACAAGGATTCTGACTATGTTGGAATTATGAAGGAACTCTGCCCTGAGCTTCAGACCTGCAAACCCGGTGAGCTTAATTCCAAGAGATTGCCTTTCCTCAAGAATATTATTACAACAGATTCCAAGCAGGACGGCTGCTTCACATGGGATGAAGCTATGGCTCTTGCTGACAATGTTTCCGATGAAAAGATTGACGCAATGCGTGCTAAGATTGACAAGCACGACGTTGTAAATATGCAGTATACATCAGGTACAACAGGCTTCCCTAAGGGCGTAATGCTCACTCACTATAACGTTGTAAACAACGGTAAGGCTATCGGCGACTGTATGGACCTTTCCACAAACGACAGAATGATGATTCAGGTGCCTATGTTCCACTGCTTCGGTATGGTACTTGCTATGACTGCAAGCGTTACCCACGGTGTAACAATGTCACCTATCCCTGCTTTCTCCCCAAGAAAGGGTCTTGCTTGTATCAACAAAGAAAAGATTACCGCTTTCCACGGTGTACCGACAATGTTTATCGCTATGCTCGGTCACGAGGACTTCGACAAGACTGATTTCTCCAATATGAGAACAGGTATTATGGCTGGTTCACCTTGTCCTATCAAGACTATGCAGGAAGTTATCGAAAAGATGCATATGCCTGAAATCTGTATCACTTACGGTCAGACAGAGGCTTCCCCTGCTACTACAATGTCCAAGACAACTGACAGCATTGAAACAAGAGTTAACACTGTCGGCGGACCAATCTTCGGCGTAGAGTGCAAGATTGTTGACCCTGAAACAGGCGAGGAGCTTGGCGACAACATGGACGGCGAATTCTGCGCAAGAGGCTACAACATCATGAAGGGCTACTATAAGATGCCTGAGGCTACTGCTGCGGCTATCGACGAGGAAGGCTGGCTCCATTCAGGCGACCTTGCAAGACGTACACCTGAGGGTTACTTCAAGATTACAGGCCGTATCAAGGATATGATTATCCGCGGCGGTGAAAACATTTACCCTAAGGAAATCGAAGAATTCTTCTACACAAATCCTAAGGTAAAGGACGTCCAGGTTATCGGTGTTCCTGACAAGGCCTACGGTGAGGAAATTATGGCTTGTATTGTTCTCAAGCCTGGTGAGGAGGCTACTGTTGAGGAAATGAAGCAGTACGCTCTTGAAAGACTTGCTAAGCACAAGGTACCGAGATATATCGCTTTCGTTGAGGGCTTCCCGATGAATGCGGCAGGCAAAATTCTCAAGTACAAGATGCGTGAGTGGGCTGTTGATTATCTCGACCTCCACGACGCAAGCAAGATTGTTACAGCATAATAAAAGCAAACGCTTCCGATTAGTTTCGGAAGCGTTTTTTGTTGTATTTTCACTCTGTACAGATGATGCCGCCCATAAAACCTATATGCTGCTGCAAATCGGAAAGTTCCATTTCACCTGCTCTGCCCCATGAAGAAAAATGCAGTGTACTGTTTTCAATACCGATTACGGTTATATAATGCCATGACATTTTGCCTTGTGTAATTCTTCCGCTGGCAGTATTACTCAATTTATATGGAAGCCGATTTCTGTTCAGGCCGATACGGACAATTACGGGAATGTTGTTTTCAATGGACTTCTTTATCTTCTTTTCCAACAAATCACCCTTTAACTTGTACCACGGAATAAAGCAGAAACGATGCCCTTGTTTACTAAGGAATTTTATAATGCGGCTTGCGGAAATTCCTACAAGATTAAAATGCATTTTATAAAAATAGCTTTTGCTTTTTTCTGCTACAAATCGGTTGTACTCGCTGAGCGGCAAATTTTTGCTGTTCTGCAGGTACAAAAGCATATCACATGCGGCAATCATTCCACAGCCGCTGCGATTGATGTTTTTTGTGAAATGGCTTTGGTTTCCGCCGTGCATTACTCCGCCGTTTTCATCAATTACCTTTATGTAATCAAGCTTCATTCCTCTTCCTCCCTTCCGCAAATATTATAACACAGCTTTTCCGACACTGCAACTATATGCGTTCTTCCTTTTCGACAATTTTTTTATTTACGCTAAGGTATAATTACACTGAATAACAATTCCTGTATTCGGAGCGGAAGGATGTTTAATTATGAAATTAAAGGAAATTGTCAGAACTGAAAATGAAAACACGGCAACAATACGGAAAGAACTTCCCGGGGTGGTAAAGCTGCTCGCTGCTGCAGGAGCAGGTTTTCTTGCGGCAGGAACCCCTCTGGGAAACGGCATACCTTTATGCACGGCAATTGCTGGTGTTACGTCCCCTTTCTGCGGGACTGCCGCATTTGCAGGAACAATGACAAAGCTTTTTGTTTCAGGTGAATTTACGGAACATGTCACCGAAATAATTTCCATGCCTGCTGTAATTCTTGCAAAAAGTGCAATGACTGCACTGCTTGGCGGAAAGCTTTCTTCAAAAGGTGTTTCCGCACTTTCCTTTTTCGGATACATAATCTGCGGACTGATTGCGGCTTTCTTTTACGACATAACACCGGGGCTGATTGCGGCAATTATTTTCCGTGGGGCAATTTGCGGTGCTGCCGCTTACTTCGGTGCCCGTTCCTTTTCGCTTGCACAGAAAGGCTTTGGAATAACCTGCGAAAGCACTCTTCCATATGCTGTTGTGTACGCTTTGTCAATTTGCATGCTTTGCGGAATAAATCTTGGTGCGGTCAATGGGGGCAGGGTTATCGGGCTGCTTATTACGGCTGCTGTTGCATACAGATATGGCATTGCAGGAGGCGGTGCGGCAAGTGCGATTTCCGCTTTTTCATTTGGCACGGCATCGCATCTTATGTCATCTACATCTGCGATAACGGTTTGCTCCGGACTTGCTCTTGGAATTGCTTCAAAAAAGGGAAAATTATTTTCCGCTGCGGTCTTCGTCGGCACAGCCTTTGCCTGCTCCCTTGTTTACGGAATGCCTGCGGACACGCTCAGGCTTATCCCTGATATGACAATTGCGGCGGCACTGTTCTGTATTGTTCCTGAAAATCTTCTGCGAAAACCTCTTACGGCGGAATTTTCTTCACCCTCCGCTGCAGTAAAACAATACGGAAACCGTCTGCGTTTTGCTTCATCTGCTGTTTCAGATGTAAAATCCTGCTTTTCAAAGGCCGCGGATATCTTTGAAAAAAAGGAAACCAACAGCAACATTGCCTATGAGGTCTGCGGAAAGATTTGTGCTTTATGCAGGAACAATGCTTTCTGCGGTAATGGTGAGGAACAGCGTATACTCAACTATCTTGAACCTGCTGAGGAAATACTTAAAAAGAAAGGATATGTTACTGAGAAGGAACTGTGCAAGGAACTTGAACTTTGTCCGCAGAAAAACATGATAACAGAAGCTTTCAATGAATTCCACCGTCTTTCGGTTCTCGAAAAGCAATCGGGAAATGTAACCGGGTGTATGCGTGAGATAACCCTTGAACAGCTTTCGGGCACGGAAGATATGCTTAATTTTTTCAGTAGTGACTCAGAACAATTTCCCTGCTGTGATGAGCGGCTTTCCAGATATGTAAATGAGGCACTTTCCGACTATGGCGTAAAAAAATTCTCTGCGGCAGTTTTTTCAGATAAAGACGGACGAATTTACATTGAATGTTTCTACGAGGGATTGTTCAATTCACGTCTTGAAAAAATTACCGAACATTTCGGTAAAATATGTGATTGTGAACTTGCTATTCCCGAAGTGATTTCCTTCGGCTCAACGACAAAGCTTTGCTTCAGCGAGCAGACTGTTTTTGAGGCAGAAATCGGACATGCGGCGGTAAACGGACGGGAAGCAACAAGCGGTGATTCAAATACATTCTTCCGTGACGGCTTCGGAAATATTTATCTGTTGATTTCAGACGGTATGGGAAGCGGCGTCCGTGCGGCTGTGGAAAGCTGCATGACGGTTTCTCTTATGTCTAAGATTATCCGTGCGGGACTTGGAATAAATGCTGCTGTGAGACTTATCAACCTGCTTCTTCTGACCAAATCAGCTGATGAAAGCTTTGCAACGGTTGACCTTGTGAAACTTAACCTTTTCAGCGGTAAGGCTGAAATCATAAAGCTTGGTGCAGCACAGACATTCATAAAGACAAACGGTACAGTGAAAACTGTGGAAAGCTGGTCAACTCCTGTCGGAATAGTCAGCTCTGTGGAAATTTCAAAACGCGGCATTCAGCTTTCTGACGGTGATGAAATTGTTATGATTACTGATGGAATAAACGAAGAGTGCTTTCCGAGGATACGTGAACTTATGCTTAGCACAGGTGTTTCGCCTCAGGATTGCGCAGAAAAAATTATCGGGTTTGCTGATATTTCAAAATCAGAAAATTATTCTCACAAGGACGACAAGACTGTATACGTAGTCAAACTGCACAAAATATAATGTTTCATTTGTACAAATACGAAATGAAAATTGCACTTAAAATTGTATAATTATTACAGTTTTTCCAACTCCTAATAATTTGTTAATTATTAGGAGTTTTAATGCCAAGTTTTTGTGTAAATTTTGCACAAAAACGATTTATGTTTTACGTTAAGATTATAAAATTTTACTAAAAGGCTTGCAATATGATACATAATCTGTTAAAATATAAACATAGTAAAGTATACTATGGGTGAAATGCGTCTGTTTGATGTATACCCCATTGATTAAAGGAGCATTTTGATATGGCGAACAATGACAGAAAATTCCCTGAAGGCTACGAGTTTCCGCTCCATGTCTTCCATGAGGGAACAAACTATGTTGCATACGAATTTTTCGGTGCACACAAGGGTAAAAAAGACGGCAAGGACGGTGTGTTCTTCCGTGTGTGGGCACCACATGCGAAATCGGTTTCACTTGTAGGCGACTTCAATGACTGGGACAGAAACCGTAACCCTATGGAACAGCTTGCTGATCCGTCTGTATGGGAAATTTTCCTTACTGATGTTGAACAGTATTTTACTTATAAGTATAGTATCGAAACTTCACACAGAAGCGTTGTTATGAAGTCTGACCCGTATGGTACACATATGGAAACACGTCCTAACACTGCTACAAAATATTTTGATATCAACGGTTACAAGTGGAATGACGCAAAGTGGTTCAAGGACAGGGATTCCAAGAACATTTACCAGAGCGCTATGAATATCTACGAGGCTCACCTCGGTTCCTGGCGTACATACGAAAACGGCGAGCCTTTCAGCTACGTTAAGTTTGCTGAGGAGATGATTCCGTATCTTCAGGATCTGGGGTACACTCACATTGAGCTTATGCCCCTTGCTGAATATCCTTTCGACGGTTCATGGGGTTATCAGGTAATCGGTTATTATGCACCGACTTCCCGTTACGGTACTCCTGAGGACATGATGAAGATGGTGGATATGTTCCATCAGGCTGGTATCGGTGTAATCCTTGACTGGGTACCTGCTCACTTCCCTAAGGATGCTGCAGGCCTTTTCGAATTCGACGGCGACTGCCTCTATGAATACACTGACCCGCTCAAGAAGGAACACGCTTCCTGGGGTACAAGAGTATTCGACTTCGGCAGACCTGAGGTTCAGTCCTTCCTGATTTCCAACGCTGTTTACTGGCTTGAAAAATACCACATCGACGGTCTGAGAGTTGACGCTGTTGCTTCAATGCTCTATCTTGACTATGACCGCCGCGAATGGCGTCCTAACAAGGACGGCGGCAACGAGAACTACGAGGCTATTGAATTCCTCCGCAAGCTCAATACTGCTGTTTTCGGACGCTGCGGCAACATCCTTATGATTGCTGAAGAATCTACTGCATGGCCGCTTGTTACAAAGCCTGCCGACGTTGGCGGACTTGGCTTCAACTTCAAGTGGAACATGGGCTGGATGAACGATATGCTGGACTATATGAAGATGGACCCTATCTTCCGTGCAAACAACCACGGCAAGCTTACTTTCTCCTTCTTCTACAGCTTCAGCGAAAACTATATTCTTCCGATTTCTCATGATGAGGTTGTTCACGGAAAGGCTTCGCTGTTCAACAAGATGAGCGGCAGAAGTATGGAAGAAAAATTTGCTTCCCTCCGTGCATTCCTTGCGTATATGTTTGCTCACCCGGGCAAGAAGCTCAACTTCATGGGTACTGAATTCGCTCAGGTTATTGAATGGAACTACAAGCAGGGTCTTGACTGGCTGCTTCTCGATTACGAAACACATCGCAAGACACTCGATTTCAACCGTGACCTAAACAAGCTCTATCTTGCAAGTTCACCGCTGTGGGAAAATGATGAATCCTGGGAAGGCTTCTCCTGGATTTGTCACGACGACTATATGCAGAGTATCATTTCCTTCCGCCGTATCGACAGAAGCGGAAACGAAATCATTGCTGTTTGTAACTTCGTTCCTGTCGGCAGGGATAACTACCGCATAGGTGTTCCTTATGAGGGAACCTACGAGCAGATTCTCTGTACAGATGACGAAAAGTACGGCGGTACAGGTGTTGTCAAGAACGGCAAGGTAAAGGCTGAAGATTACTCAATGCACGGCTATGAGCAGTCCATCGTTATTGACATTCCGCCTATGAGCGTAATGTACTTCAAGTGCACACCTAAGAAAAAGCGTGCTCCAAAGGCAAAGCCTGACGCAAATGCGTCTGCTGATAAGAAGACAACCACCAAGGCTGCATCCAAGAAAACTGCTTCCAAGACCTCTGCAAAGACTTCTTCCAAGACAGCTTCCAAGGGCAGCAAGTCCACAGGTGCTGCAAAGGAGGCGAAGGGTGCAAAATCCACTGCAGCTAAAAAACCTGCTGCAAAATCTCCGTCAAAGAAAAAGACGGAAACCAAAACTGATAAATAATCCCATAAATATAGGAGGATATGAGAATGTATAAAACAAAGAAAGAATGCGTTGCAATGCTGCTTGCAGGCGGTCAGGGAAGCCGTCTGTACGCTCTCACACACGATATGGCTAAGCCTGCTGTTCCATACGGCGGCAAGTACAGAATCATCGACTTCCCTCTTTCCAACTGCGTAAACTCAGGTATTGATACTGTAGGTGTACTTACACAGTATCAGCCTCTCGCACTTCACGACTACATCGGCAACGGCCAGCCTTGGGACCTTGACAAGCTCAACGGCGGTGCACACTGCCTCCCACCTTACCAGACAGCTCTCGGCGCTGAATGGTACAAGGGTACTGCAAACGCTATCTACCAGAACATCGCTTTCATTGACAGATATGACCCTGATTACGTTGTAATGCTTTCAGGTGACCACATCTACAAGATGGACTACAACAAGATGCTTCAGTTCCACAAGGAAAAGGGCGCTGTTGCTACAATTGCTGTTCAGGACGTTCCTCTTGAGGAAGCTTCCCGTTTTGGTATCATGATCACAGACGATGACAACAACATCATCGACTTCGAGGAAAAGCCAAAGAATCCTCGTTCCACATTCGCTTCAATGGGTATCTACATCTTCAGCTGGAAGCAGCTCCGTCAGTACCTTATTGACAACGAGAACAATCCTGATGAAGACAAGGACTTCGGTAAGGCAATTATCCCTAATATGCTCAAGGCTAATGAAAAGATGGTTGCTTACATGTTCGAAGGCTACTGGAAGGACGTTGGTACACTTGATTCCCTCTGGGAAGCTAACATGGACCTTCTCAATCCAAACATTCCTATCGACCTTTATGACCCTGAGTGGAAGATGTATTCCAAGAACCCTATCATGCCTCCACAGTACATAGGTCCTGACGCTGTTATCGAAAACTCTATGGTTACAGACGGCTGTGTTGTTGACGGTACAGTTGACTTCTCCGTAATCTACGAGGGCGTTACAATTGAAAAGGGTGCAACAGTTACTGATTCCATCATTATGCCAGGCTCCGTTATCAAGTCCGGTGCTGTTGTTGAGTATGCAATCGTTGGTGAAAACTGCGTAGTATGCGAAAACGCACAGATTGGTACACGTCCTGAGGAAGTTGAAAACAGAGATGACTGGGGCATTGCAGTCGTAGGTCACAACATTACTATATCCGAAAATGCAAAGGTTCTTCCGAAGCAGATTATTTCGGAAAATATATAACCGTTTTAAGTTAGGAGGAACTGAATTATGAGCAATAACAGAAATGTTTTAGGTTTGATTTTTTCAAATATGCACGACGGCACAATTCCTGATCTTACCAAGGAAAGAACTATGGGCTCCGTGCTTTTCGGCGGACGCTACCGTCTTATCGACTTCCCTCTTTCCAATATGGTAAACAGCGGAATCGATGAAGTGGGTGTTGTTACAAAGTCCAACTACCAGTCCCTGCTCGACCACCTCGGCAGCGGCCGTGACTGGGATATGGCAAGAAAAATCGGTGGTCTTCACCTTCTCCCTCCGTTCAGCCACGTTCAGAGCGGTATCTACAGAGGCAGACTCGAAGCACTCTACGGCGTGTTCAATTTCATCAACTATTCCAACGCTGACTATGTAGTGCTTTCCGACTGTGATGTTGTTACAAACATCGACTTCTCCAAGGTTATTGACCAGCACATTGCTACAGGCGCTGATATTACTTCCGTTTATGCCAAAGATGTAATCAACTCCGAGCAGGCTCAGCATGCTACTGTTTTCAGCTTCAATGAGGAAGGCAGAATTGTTGATGTTCTTCTTGCTCCACATATCAGCGGTGCTGCAAACATCTCCCTTAATATGTTCGTTCTTTCCAAGGAATTCCTCAAGAACATCGTTCTCGAGGCAGCTTCCAAGAGCCTTTACAGCTTTGAACAGGCTATCCTTCAGGGCAGAACACGTGAATACAAGATTATGGGTTACGAGCACACAGGCTACTTCAGCAAGATTACTTCAATGGAAACCTTCTACAAGGCTAACCTTGACCTTCTCAATCTTGAAAACAGAAACAAGCTGTTCCCTGAAAACAGACCTATCAATACAAAGGTTCGCGACAACCCTCCTGTTAAGTTCGGTATCGGCGCAAGCGTTAAGAACTCCCTTATCGGTGACGGTTGTATCATCGAGGGTACAGTTGAAAACTGCGTACTCTTCCGCGGCGTAAAGGTTGGCAAGGGTGCTGTTGTAAAGAACGCTATCCTTATGCAGGATACCGTTATCGGCAGCAAGTGCGACATCAATGCTGTTATCACTGATAAGAACGTTACTATCAGCGATATGCGTATGCTTACAGGTTCTCAGAATTACCCACTGTATATCGGCAAGGGCGCTGTTATCTAAAATATCAATGGGTACCGTGTAACGCGCGGTACCCATAAAGTATAAATATTATCGAAAGGAAATTTTGCAATATGAATATTTTATATGCTGCTTCTGAAGCTGTTCCTTACGCTGCATCAGGCGGACTTGCTGACGTTGCCGGTTCACTTCCCCGTGCGCTCAACAAGGCTGGTCAGGATTGCCGTGTTGTTCTCCCTCTTTACAAGAGCTGCAAGCCTGAACTCCGTGCAGGACTTGAATTCATCACAAACTTTACTGTTGACGTAGGCTGGAGAAAGCAATATTGCGGCGTGTTCAAGGGCGAGATTAACGGCGTTACATATTACCTTCTCGACAACGAATACTACTTCGGCAGAGATGGCCTTTACGGCTTCTATGATGACTGCGAAAGATTTGTTTTCCTCTCAAGAGCTGTTATGGAAATGCTGAAATATATCGGCTGGAAGCCTGATATCATCAACTGTAATGACTGGCAGACCGCACTTGTTCCTGTTTACTACAACGTATTCTACAAGTATCAGTACGGCTATGATAACATCAAGACTGTTTTCACTATCCACAACATCCAGTATCAGGGCAAGTACGGTATGGAGGTTCTCAACGAGGTTCTCGGTATTCCTATGTACCACACAAAGCTTCTCGAATATGATGGCTGTGTAAACCTTATGAAGGGAGCTTTTGAAACTGCTGACAAGATTACAACAGTTTCTCCAAGCTACGCTTGGGAAATTCTTGACCCATGGTACTCCCACGGTCTTGACAGAGCCCTCAACAATAAGCAGTATAAGCTTTGCGGCTTCCTCAACGGTATTGATGTTGACACATTCGACCCTGAAAAGGACCCTCTCCTTGTGAAGAACTTCTCCACAAAGAACCTCAAGGGTAAGGCTGAGTGTAAAAAGGCACTCCTCGAAGAGCTCCATCTCCAGGAAGGTAACGAGCCTGTTATCGGTATCATCACTCGTTTTGTATCCCATAAGGGTATTGACCTTATCAAGTACGTTTTTGAGGATATGGTAAACATGGGCTGCAAGTTTGCTATCCTCGGCTCAGGCGAAAAGATTTATGAAGATTTCTTCAAGGAAATGGCTTGGCGTTATCCTGACAAGGTAAGCGCTACAATCGGATTCCTGCCTGACCTTGCAAGAAGAATTTACTCCTCTGCGGATATGTTCCTTATGCCTTCACAGAGCGAGCCTTGCGGACTTGCACAGATGATTTCCCTCCGTTACGGTACAATTCCGATTGTCCGTGAAACAGGCGGTCTCCGTGACAGTATCCGCGATGCAGGAGGCGAAAACGGCAACGGTTTCACATTCAAGACCTACAATGCACACGATATGCTTGACGCTGTTCGTCGTGCTAAGGAATACTATGACAACTCTGCTGAATGGAAAAAGCTTGTTGTTGCAGCTATGAAGAATGATTACAGCTGGGATGTTTCCGCTGAGCTTTATATGGGTCTGTACAGAGAGCTTGCAGGCAATAACTAAAATTCAAAACACGGTATCGTTACGGTACCGTGTTTTTTCTGCTTTACTGTATGAAACAAAAACAAGGCTGTGAAGAACTGATTTCTTCACAGCCTTTTATTATTCATCATATTCCGAAGTAATTCCAAGGTATTCCTCAAGGCACAGACCGCTTTCATAAACGGCAGTTGCTGTATCTACACCAAGATAACGTATATGCCACGGCTCATACATGTAACCCGTCACGCTTTCCTTATCCTCAGGATAACGAATTATGAAGCCGTACTTATGGCAGTTTTCCGCAACCCATTTTCCCTCATTGGTATCCTTGAACTCGTCACTTATTGTGTTCAGGTCAAAAGCAAGTCCCGTCTGGTGCTCGGAATGTCCCGGTCGTGCAGAATATCTGTC
Organism: Oscillospiraceae bacterium; assembly: GCA_018110825.1. Classification (GTDB taxonomy): domain Bacteria; phylum Bacillota; class Clostridia; order Oscillospirales; family Ruminococcaceae; genus RGIG8773. Next base: position 125,187 of record JAGBCL010000031.1, on the reverse strand, counting down.
AGCCTCCGCTTTGCCGCTTCGGTCAACATAACGCTGATAAAGTCCTGCCTGATAATCATAACTTCTATATCCGGACGAAATATACAAGTTAAGCCCCAAATCTGAAGCATCAGCCTGCATTTCATAGAATGCAGCTTCCGCCTCAGCGTTAACTCCCGGAGCATAATCGGAAGGAAGGGCATAAGTTTTGTTTGCAATCAGAATTCCGTCAATATATGTAAGCTGGGGTCCCGCAACTACGGTAACCAAAACATTTGCGGACACGTCAGTATTCTGTGCCGATGTAACCGTAACCACGCAATTACCCTCGGATAAAGCTTTGATATTTCCAAGCCAGTCAACGCTTGCAACTGTTTCATCGCTTGTTGTCCAAATTTCACTTTTGTCGCTTGCATTTTCGGGAAACATAGTCACAAGCGGCATTTTACTTTGGCCGACCTGCAAGGTTACTTCATAGAAACTAAGAGAAATGCTTTCGACGTCAATTGCTTCCGTGGGATTTTCAACATCTCCGCCGACTTCAACTGCAGCTTCAGTTTCAGAATTCTCAGTTGTTTCATCCGTAAGCTCGGTAATAATTTCAGGGACGGTATTCTCTGTCTGTGTAAGAACTTCCGCCTGCGTGATAGACTCTGGCGGAAGAGTTGCCAAAGCAGGTTCATCAATTATTTTTTCACAGCCTGCAAAGATAAACAATGCAAGCAGAACAGTAATATATTTTTTCATTCCTTGCCTTTCCTGACGGCAATCAATAATCAATCAGTTCAATTCCAACAACATCCTGTTTTGCGACCTGCAAAGGAGATGTTTCCATAAAGCAGGTTTCAGGCATAAATTCAATCTTTACCCAATCCCCGACGGAAAATTCAATTTCACTGTAAAGTGAAATCAATACGGGAGAATAATATCCCGCAATGTCATAGGCCTCAACAATAAGTGAATATCCGCCGTTCTTGTTCTCAGAAGTATCTGTTATGTAAGCAACATGCTCGTTTCCAGCAAGTTCAACCTCAGGTATATCGTACTCCCCGCTGTCATACGGCAAATCATAGTCCTGTGCATACTCAGCTTTTTCAAGACTTACGATAAATTGTTCCCTGATTTCGAGGGGATAAAAATCGTCAATTCCGACTTCCTCGGTAAAAACTATCTCGACAGTATCGCCCTTTTCAACGTCATACTTGCCGAAAATATAGACATCTGTACCGTCGGGTCCAATAAATGTATCGCCCTTCATTCCCACAAGGACAGCATTTTCTTCAACATCATAAACATATGCTTCAAAGAAAAAATCCTCTGCTTCCTCAAAGGTTGTAATCTCCTCTGTATGAACTGCGGTGGTAAATTCAGTTATCTGGATAGTAGTTTCCGAAAAAACAGCTTCCGTCATCAATGAAGTTGACTCAACATAAGCGGTTGTCTGCGGTGCTTCCTCAGGTACATAGGCAGGAGTTGTAACCTCCGTTTCCTCCCATTCAGGCACAAATGCGGGGACTGTCATTTCGGTAATGCTGTTAAATGTTGTTTCTGAGGTTTGCACAAATGTTGCTGCTGATGTTTCGGCTGTACTATTTTGATTGTTTCCACAGGCAGTCAGGATAAGCACCGTGGAAATTGCCGTCAATAAAAAATGTTTTTTCATATAATTCCTCCCATACCGTATTCATAATAAATACAATTTAAGGGGGTGAAATTTTTCATATTTCAATTATAACTCAAAAATATTTTTTATGCAACAAGAAATCCGACACATTATTTATAATATCTTACATTATTTGAAAAAATACCGAAATCAAGCACTTTTTCCTTTGAAAAAACCGCTACAAATGCAAACGGTGCAATTACAGCCGATGCAACAAAATATCCGCCGATTACAAAAGATACGGCCACAAGCACAAGCATTATTACACCTATCAGCTTCTGCATCATAAGGTTATTTTTTCTTACAACACGGCTTGTCATTGTGATATTCTTTTCAGTGGTAAGTTTTCTTGCATTGGAAGTTGTCATAATTAAAATCCTTTCGGCGCATCTTTTTTTCTCTGCGCTATTGCACATTTGTTCTGCACGTTTGTTCTGTTTTATATTATAGAACACCTGTTCTCATTTGTCAAGGCTTTTTTGAAAATTTTGTTCGATTTTCTGCACAAACTTATCGAACGTTTGTGTGCGATTTTATACAAAATTGACTCTTTGGCTTTCATCAAGGACAATTAATTTATACTGATGTTGCAAATAATAACGTTATATGCTATAATTTAGCTGAAATATAAAGGGTACTGAAACGTACCCCATTTTACTGTCTGAGGAGGTTGCCGCAATGGCTTACACAAGAAAGTTTCTGATAAAATATCCTTATGACCTTGGCGACGGCAAGGGTTACCGCATAAAGATTTACAAAAATGAGAAAAATGCTGCAATTCTTGAAAGCAATGGTGAAACTTTCGGTTTTGAGGTTATTGCTGAAATTACAGAGAACGATTTTTACAGCAATGAGATGATTAACAAACGTGGCGGAAAGCTGATTTTTCTTGAAATTGAAAGACGCTGGCTGGTAAAAATTCCGGATGGTCTTGACAAGTATGAATCGCATTATATCGAGCAGGCTTATCTTGAACCCGCAAACGGTTTTCAGGGACGCATACGCCGATGGGATGACAAGTTCATCTACACCGAAAAAGCACGCACCGGCAGCAGCATGTCCCGAATCGAAAATGAACGGGAAATTACCGAAGCGGAGTACGCTGAATTACAGAAACATACTATATTAAATGTAATAAAGAAACGCAGACATATTATTCCTGTCGGTACACTTGTATTTGAACTTGATGTGTTCGAAAATACTGTTGAAAGCGGCTTCGGAATTATGGAGGCAGAGCTTCCTGAAGAAAGTACGTCAGTTGAAATGCCCGATTTCGTGGAAATTGTCCGAGAGGTAACTGATGACGGCTACTACACTAACAGAAATTTCGCTTCAATGGACAAAATTAAGCTTGTTAAGTAAGTTAAACTATTGACAGTTGTCGAAATAAATGTTATAATTAAACGATAATTTGTGTTTGTAAAAACAACGAGAAAGGATGGTTTAATCGTGGCAAAGATTAAAAAGCCTGTTTTCTTTATCGTTTTTGCTTTGATACTCGCTTTTGCGGCTACTGTATTTTTCGGTGTCAAGACATATTACGGTGATATGGAAACAGTTTACATCAAGGGTATCGACAATATCCGTTTCGGTATCGACATCAAGGGCGGTGTTGACGTAACGTTTACATCTCCTGAGGACGTTGATGCTACCGAGGCTCAGCTTGACGCTGCAAAGGAAGTTATCGTTCAGCGTATGATTACTCTCGGTATCACTGACTACGAAAGCTATATTGACTACAACAATGACCGTATCATTGTTCGTTTTCCTTGGAAAGAGGGCGAAAAGAACTTCGACCCTGAGGCTGCTGTAAAGGAACTTGGTGAAACAGCTCAGCTTACTTTCCGTGAAGGTTACGAAACTGATGAGCTCGGCAACTGGGTTGGCGTTACTGCTGAAAATGTTATCCTCGTAGGTGCTGATGTAAAGGAAGCTTATGCTGCTTATACACAGAGCGAAAACGGTGAAATGAACTGGCTGGTAAGCCTTGAACTTACAGATGAGGGTGCAAAGAAGTTCGGCGAGGCTACAACAAGACTTGCTGAAACACAGGGCGTTATTTCTATCTGGATGGACGAAACCTGCTTCTCCTACCCTACTGTACAGACAGCTATTACAGACGGCAAAGCACAGATTACAGGTAAATTTGACGGCAAAGAAGCTAAGGCTCTTGCTGACAAGATTAACTCTGGTGCACTCCCATTCAAGCTTGTGACTTCAAGCTTCTCCACAATCTCTCCAAGCCTTGGTGCAGGTGCTCTTGAAGCTATGGTTCTCGCAGGTGTAATTGCTTTTGCATTTATTGCCGTATTTATGATTATCACATACCGTCTCCCCGGTGCTGTTGCTGTAATCTCCCTTTTTGGTCAGGTTGCAGGTACACTTGCGTTTATCTCCGGTTACTTTGAATTCGTTGCAGGTTCAATCCTCACAATTCCCGGTATTGCAGGTATCATCCTTGCAGTAGGTATGGGTGTTGACGCAAACGTTATTACTTCCGAACGTATCAAGGAAGAACTTAACAACGGCAAGACACTTTACGGTGCTATTGACTCAGGCTTCAAGCGTGCATTCTCCGCTATTCTTGACGGTAACGTGACAATGATTCTTGTTGCTATCATCCTTATGGGTGCATTCGGTACACCTGACAGCATTTTCTCCAAGATGCTCCATTTTGCATTCTTCATGTTTGGTCCATCCACAGCAGGTACAATCTACTCCTTCGGCTTCACATTGCTGACAGGTGTTGCCCTCAACCTTTTCTTTGGTGTATTCTGCTCAAGAATGATGCTTTCAGCACTTTCAAAATTCAAGATTTTCAAAAATCCAAAGCTTTACGGAGGAGGTGCGAAGCGTGAAGTTTAATTTCGATTTTATCAAGAACAAGAAGATTTACTTCATCATTTCTGCGATACTTGTATCCATATCAATTCTCTCAACCTTCGTATTCGGAGTAAACCTTGACATTCAGTTCAAGGGCGGTACAATTCTCACTTTCCTCTATGACGGTGAAATTGACCAGGCTGATTTTGAAAAGACAGCTGTTGACGCTCTCGGCGGTCTTGGTGTAACCTCAACAATCGGTGAGGACTTCACATCAGGAAGAAAAAATATTCAGCTTTCACTTATCTCAAATGAGGGTCTTTCCTCAGATAAGCAGATTGAACTTACAAATGCACTTACTGAAAAGTATTCCGCAAACACTCTTGAACTGTTGGAATCTTCTGACGTATCACCATCCTCAGGTAAGGAATTCTTCCTGAAATGTATCGTTGCGGTACTCCTTTCCTTTATCGTTCTTATTGTATATATTGCTATCCGATTCAAGAATATCGGTGGTTGGCTTGCAGGTTTCTGCGGAATTCTCGCACTTATTCACGACTGTATCATCGTTTACGGTACATTTGTAATCTGCGGTATGCCTATCGACGCTAACTTTATGGCGGTTATCCTTACAATTCTCGGTTACTCAATCAACGATACAATTGTTATTTATGACCGTGTACGTGAAAATGAAATTCTCTACAGAAAGACAAAGACACGTGCTGAAATTGTAAACCTCAGTATCAACCAGTCTCTTACACGTTCCATCAACACATCACTTACTACAATTATGGCAATGCTCGTTGTAACAATTGTGGCAGCAATTTATGGAGTAAACTCCATTTTCTCCTTCTCCTTCCCAATGATGATTGGTATGCTCTGCGGTTCTTATTCTTCAATTTGCTTCATCTGCCCACTTTGGCATATGCTTTCCGAAAAATTCAAATCAAAGAAGAAAAGTTATGGCAAGAAGCGCAGACACGCTTAAAAAAATTCAATAGCAATACGGCAGAACGGAGTTTTCCGTTCTGCTGTCGTTGCATTTTGAGGAGTGATTTTCAGTGAAAGCGGGAGTTTCAACAGCTTGCCTGTACCCGATGGTACTGGAAAAAGCTTTTCTTTCACTTGCTGAAACAGGTGTAAAAACCACAGAAATTTTCGTTAATTCCCATTGTGAGCTTTCCGACCCGTATAAGGAGGAAATGCTTGCGATACAGAAAGAATACGGCATTGACGTGGTTTCGGTGCATCCGTTCACCTGCGGAATTGAACCAATGATGCTGTTCACGGCTTATGAACGCAGAGTCGCAGATATGCTTGATTACTACAAGCGTTTCTTTGAGTATATGAACGACTTTGGTGCAAAATATTTCGTTCTGCACGGCAACAAAAATCAGAACATCTGTGATGACGCTGTGTATTTTGAACGCTACATAAAGCTTCAGGAAACAGCTGAAAGCTTCGGTGTATGCGTTGTTCAGGAAAATGTTTCACGCTGTACTGGAGGAAGCCTTGATTTTCTTGTGAAAATGAAAAATTCACTTGGTGAAAAAGCTTCTTTTGTACTTGACTTGAAACAAGCTCACCGTGCAGGAAATGACCCGACGGAAATGGTCAAGGCACTCGGCAAAAATATTAAACATGTTCATTTTTCCGATTGCGGGAAAGCGGGCGATTGCCTCAAATTCGACTTTGGGGAATACGATAATAAAACATTCTTTACCGCACTTAAAGAACAAGGATACGACGGAAGCGTTATCCTTGAACTTTACAGAAACGGCTTCGGCAAGGTTGCCGAACTGGCGGAAAACTGCGTGGAAATGCAGAATTACTTAGATAAATTTGATTATTGAAAATAGGTATGGAGGTCTTTGAAATGGCAGAAAAAACTATGGACAAAATTGTTGCCCTTTGTAAGGGCAGAGGTTATGTTTACCCAGGCTCCGAAATTTACGGCGGTTTGGCTAACACATGGGACTACGGCCCTCTCGGCGTGCTCCTCAAGAACAACATAAAGAACGCTTGGCTAAAGAAGTTCGTTCAGGAATGTCCTTACAACGTTGGTCTTGACAGTGCAATCCTTATGAACCCACAGACTTGGGTTGCTTCAGGTCACCTCGGCGGCTTCTCTGACCCTCTTATGGACTGCCGTGAGTGTAAGACTCGTCACCGTGCTGACCAGCTTATCGAAACACAGACAGGCACAAACCCAACTGGCTGGACAAACGAGCAGATGAGCGAATTCATCGAAAACAACGATATCAAGTGCCCACACTGTGGTAAGAAGAACTTTACTTCTATCCGTCAGTTCAACCTTATGTTCAAGACATTCCAGGGTGTAACTGAGGACTCCAAGGCTGAGCTTTATCTCCGTCCTGAAACTGCACAGGGTATCTTCGTAAACTTTGCAAATATCCAGAGAACAACACGTAAGAAGGTTCCTTTTGGTGTTGCACAGGTTGGTAAGTCCTTCCGTAACGAAATCACTCCTGGTAACTTTATCTTCCGTGTACGTGAGTTCGAGCAGATGGAGCTTGAATTCTTCTGTAAGCCAGGCACTGACCTTGAATGGTTCCAGTACTGGAGAGGCTACTGCCGTGACTTCCTTCTCGGTCTTGGCATTGACGAAGAACACCTCCGCCTCCGTGACCACTCCCCTGAGGAACTCTGCTTCTACTCCAAGGCAACAACTGACTTCGAGTACCTCTTCCCATTCGGCTGGGGCGAACTCTGGGGCGTTGCTGACAGAACAGACTACGACCTTACTCAGCACATCAAGACAAGCGGTAAGTCCCTTGAATACTTTGACCCTGAAACAAACGAGAAGTACGTACCATACGTTATCGAGCCTTCTCTCGGCGTAGAAAGACTCTTCCTCGCAATCGTATGCGAAGCTTACGACGAAGAAGAAATCGGTGAGGGCGACGTTCGTACAGTAATGCACCTCCACCCTGCACTTGCACCAATCAAGGCTGCTGTTCTTCCTCTTACAAAGAAGCTCAAGGATCAGGCTATGGAAGTTTACACAATGCTCTCCAAACACTTCAGTGTTGATTACGACGAAGCTGGTCAGATTGGTAAGCGTTACCGCCGTCAGGACGAAATCGGTACACCTTTCTGTATCACATATGACTTTGATACACTTGAAAAGGACGGTTGTGTAACAGTTCGTGACAGAGATACAATGGAACAGGAAAGAGTTAAGATTGAAGACCTTGTTGCTTACCTCAACAAGAAGCTTGAATATTAATAAAAGCATATGGGAAACGGTTAATATCGTTTCCCGTTTTTGTTTGCTTGTGCAGATTATCCAACTTTAAAGGTAAGATTTATATAAATATTTTTGTTGCCGAATAATTAAAAAAATATTGAAAACTATCCAATTATATGGTATAATTTTCTATAATTGGATTTAAAAATTTCCTTTTAAGTGGCTGGACAAGCCTATGATATTATATTGAAAAACAACAAGGAGGAACTTATGGAAAACAAATTTCTTAAGAAAGTCCTGTCCGCCATTACGTCTATGGCGGTGGCACTTCTGTTTATGACAGGTGTGCCGTTCAGCAAGCTTGATATGAGTATTACCGCAAGTGCGATAGCGACAACACTTGATGTTACAAGTTTTGATTATACTGTTTCAAGCAGTGGTACTGGCTGGAACTATAATGGAAGCACTTTAACAATATTAAGCGGATATGAGCTTACCGTAACAAACGGCACATTTACTGCAACAGTGAATAATAATGGTACTATTGAAGGTGGTACATTCAGCGGTACTGTGTATAATGACGGTTCAAGCAAAATAACAGGCGGTACTTTTGAAGGTGCTGTTTACAGCTATACCACAATCAGCGGAGGTACTTTTAATGGTACTGTGACCAATAATAACGGTGCTACAATATCGGGAGGCACATTTAACGGTACTGTAAAAAATAATTCGGGTGCCACTATAACGAATGTTTCTACGATTTTTTCCTCAACAAGCACCGTTGATAACAAAGGAATTATTTCAAACGGTACTTTTGGAGGCACCGTTACTAATTATAATATTATTTCAAATGGTATTTTTAATGGCTCGGTCAATAATAACGGAACTATTAACGGCGGTGATTTTAACGGCGGAGTCACTAACAGAGGCACTGTCAATGGCGGTGATTTCTCAAATGCTACGGTAAGCTGCGTAGAAAATCATCATATTGAAAAAGACCCTGCAACCTGTACGACTCAGGCTGTATGCAACTTCTGTGGTGCGTCTTACGGTGAAACTGCTCCACATAATTTTGATGATGGAGAATGTACGGCTTGTCATACAATTGCTACAATCAAATATACTTATGGCGGCTCAACTGATTACACAGATGATTTTGCAGAAGCTGTGGATGATATCAATGACAACGGCGGCGGAACTATAACTCTCAGAGCCGATGTTGATTGTTCAGATGTGCTGTATATACAGGTAACTGATGATCTGATACTTAATCTCGACGGACATACTCTTGATTTAGGTACCGGTACACTTATCTTCCGCGGAAACAGTGACGCATCAATAATCGGTACAGGTACAATTACAAGTGCCAGTGACAATCAGATACAGGGAAGCGGTCAAGCTGTTTATGTAGTTAACGGTGCAAGTCTTATAGTAGGAGAAGAAAACGGCAACGGCCCGACTATTACAGGTGGAGCAAATGCAATTACCACATCAAACGATGCAGCCAATGAGCTTACGGTATATGCAGGTACTTTTAACGGTGCGTGCCATTTCAGCTCAAGCGGTGGTTATACTAACATTATCAAGGGCGGCACATTCAATGGTGAGGTTTATGCTAACTATACTCAGATTGACGGCGGTACATTCAAAAATATAAATTGTGCATATGGCTCCCGCATTATAATCAATAACTGTGAATGTTCATGTGGTCTTTTAATCGGACAGGAAAACACTGCAACAAAATATGTCACTCTCAACGGAGGAAGCTTTGCACAAGGCATAGAAAATCAGACCGCAGATGGCAAAACAACAGATTTTCTCGGCACAGACAGATACTATGTTGATGAAGACGGACAGCTGATTGAGATTGCTGATGCTGATGACGCAGGTTATGATATAGCACAGTATGTAATAGTTGCCCCTGTACACACCGTAACCTTTGAAACAAACGACTACGGCGGTGAGGACTTTGAAAAGAAGGTTGCAGACGGCTTTGCTGTCAAGGAACCAACTGAACCTACCGACCCGAACGTAAACTTTGGAGGTTGGTACAAGGATTCCGCATTGTCAACTGCGTGGAATTTTACAAACGATAAGATTACAAGCGACGTAACAATTTATGCTAAGTGGACAACCAATCAGGTTGCGCAGGTCGAAACACCTGTTATTACTCCTGCAAGTGGCACAAGCTTTGATGATACGCTTGAAGTAACAATTACCTGTGCTACAGCAGATGCTGATATTTACTACACAACAGACGGAACAACACCAACAGCTGCAGGCACAAAGTACACAGGCACAATTACACTCACAGACAGCAAGACAGTCAAGGCATTCGCAATCAAGATAGGTATGACAGACAGTGATGTGGCTACTGCTGAGTACACAAAGAACGCAACAATAACTCCAGTGCCCAACCCGACACCGAATCCAACACCGAATCCAACACCAAATCCTGCGCCAAACCCAACACCAAATCCAACACCAAGACCGGTTGTGACTCCGGTTTTCCCTCCTGAAGATGTTTCATCAGAGTCAGGAACAACTGTGGAAGAGGTTGAGGTTCTCATTGATGATGGTGCAAATCCGTATGCTGCAGTAATCAGCTTTGTAGGTCTGGTTCTTCCAGTTTCGGCTATCATTATCGCACGAAAGAAAAACAAACAGTAAAAATTAAGCCTTGCGGAAATATTTCCGCAAGGCTTGTTTTTTTTAGTTCAGTTTATTCAATTGTTCCTGAATTGCGTCAATCTTCGGGTATCCCAAAGCCTTTGCCTTTTCAAGTGCCTCTGCCGATTTTGCAGGCTCAAATGCCATCTTGTAGGCAATTGCAAGATATGCGTGGACATCAGCCTTTTCGGGACAGAATTCCCGTGCCTTTTCAAGATATTTTATCGCTGACATTGGCTTGTCAAGTTCAATGTAAATCGAGCCAAGACTTGTGTAAAGCGGAACGGATGCATTGCTCTCAGGGTCGTATTCCAATGCTTTTTTGTAGCTTTCCATAGCTTTGTCACGGTCACCCGTTTTTCTGTATGAAACACCAAGATTTACCCACGCTTCAAAGTTTACAGGTTCAATTTCAAGAATCTTATTGTAGTATTCTATGCAACTTTTGTATTCGCCAAGCTTGCAGTAGCAGTTTGCTATTCCTGCATAAAGCTTTTCCTCTCGGTATGCATTAAGCCCCTTTTCCTGAGCCTCAAAATAGCTTTCAAGCGCCTCAGTGTATTTCTGTTCCTTGTATAAGCTGTCGCCGTTTCGGGCAGACTTGTCCCCGGTAGGAGTTCCCTCACAAGCGGTAAAAACAAGTGCCGATGCAATCGCAAGCACAGCCGCAAGCTTTCGCAGTTTCATAGAATACAGTCCTTTCTTTTAGTTGTTGCTGTTATCGGGAGAAACTTCTTCACGTCCATTTTTAAAGCGATTTCGCAATGGTAAATAGTAAATCATCAGCATAAACACTGGCTGCTGCCAGCAAAGTGCTGCCGCATATACGATAAATCTTACGTTCGAAACAAGGATAGAGACGATAAAAGCCGCTGCTGAGGAAATTATGATGAACCACTTTGTGAATTTAATTTCCGAATGCTCAACAACATCTTTTTTTCTGATTGTTGCTGCACGGAGTATTAATGCAAAAAATGCAATGAATATGGTTGTAATAAACACATATCCGATAAGCATAATGAATGAAACGAAACCGTTTGTTGCTGCAACACTGAGATTTACAAACGGCGAAATATCAGCACCGTCAACAATTGCCTCGTCGGCATATTCAATCAGATTTTCCTTTGACAAAGTGAGATACATTTCCCTCATATATCCCACAGAAAAGAACCAATCAAGTGCAGATACAATTACCAAAAGAATTTTCCTGAGCAAGCTTTTATTCATTGTAATCCTCCATCCTGTTTGTGCCCAAATAAATGTAATCAGATTTCCATTACAGCTTTGTAGACTTCTTCCCAGCAATTCACCCTTATCATACCATTTCCCTCAGCGTCAAAACTTCGGTTGTGTGGTGCGGTGAAAAGCAGCTTTGCGTAATCGCCACCCTGCAGGTTATGTACGCCGTCATCAATCAGCACATCGCCCTTGATAAGTGTCTTGTTGCCCGTGATGATAACGTGCTTCCAGTCAATGAAAGGGAAGTGTCTGAACAGCACCTTTTCCATCTTCGCTTTCATCACCTGATAGGGGGAGTTTGTAACAATGAAAACCTCGTGTCCATCAGAAATCAGCTTCTGTAAGTAGTGCACCGCTCCCTCAAAGGGCTCAACCGTTTCGTACAGCTCGTCCTCAAGTAAGAGCGCGTACATTTCCTCGTGGGAAACGGAGGGGAAAGCTTCTGACGGGTCCCACGTCGTAATATCAGCCGCATTGACAGCCGTGTGAAACCGCTTGTTTGCGTAGTTTATCCACGCTTCCGTCAGGTTTTCGATTGTGTCGTCCATATCAACGAGAATTATCATAGGTGCTCCTTTTCAAATTTACACACACACTCCACATGACTTGTCCTCGGGAACAAATCAAAGGCACGTACCTTTCTCGGAGCATAACCCTTTTCCGCAAGATACTTCGCATCTCTTGCCGCAGTAGCGGGGTTGCAGGAAATCATTACAATACGTTTCGGAGCCATACGCACAATGCTGTCAAGAGTAAGCTCGTCACAGCCCTTTCTTGGCGGGTCAATAACCACAACGTCAGGTCTGATGTTCTCATTTGCAAGCTTTTCAGCAAGCTTTCCCGCGTCACCACAGTAGAATTCAGCATTTGTAACACCGTTCGCTTCGGCGTTATGCTTCGCATTTTCAACAGCCTCGGGGATAATCTCACAGCCGATGATTTTGCCAGCTTTGTCCGAAAAAGACAAGCCAATCGTACCCGCACCGCAGTACAAGTCCAGTACAGTTTCACCGCCTGTAAGCTCAGCGTAGTCCATACCGCAGCGGTAAAGCTTCTCAGCCTGAGCCGTGTTCACCTGATAGAAGGACATCGGCGAAAGGGTAATCTTCTTGCCGCAGAGCACGTCACAAATCTCGTCATTGCCCCAGAGAGTAATATTTCTGTCGCCCATAATTACGTTGGTGTTTTTCGGATTTATGTTCATAACAACGCTCTTTATGCCGTCAAATTTTTCCGCCGCAAGTGCGCCAAGTTCGGCAAACTGAGCCTTGTATTTATCGTTCTTTACAACAAAGCAGAGCATAATCTCTCCGCTGTGAAAGCCACGTCTGATATAGATGTGACGGAGCACGCCGTTTCCCGTTTCCTCATTATAAGCAGGAATTTTCTTCTCATTCACATAGTCAAGGCAAAATTGTGCAAGCTTGCCGAATATTTCTGGCTGAAGCGTACAGCCGCAATACGGAACAACACGGTGGCTTCTCTTTGAGTAGAAGCCGCAGACAGCCTTGCCGTCCTGCTCCGCAACGGGGTACTGTGCCTTGTTGCGGTAAAACTCGGTTTCGCCGCCGCAGATTTCCTCAAAGGGAATATCCCTGAAGCCGCCCAAACGCTCAAAAGCGTCACGGACAAGCTTGTCCTTTACCGAAAGCTCCGCCTCATAGGAAATGTGACGGAACGTACAGCCACCGCACTTTGCCGATACGGGACAATTGCTCTCTGTACGGTCGGAAGATGGAGTGATAAGCTTGTCGATAATGCCGTAGCAGTAGCTTTTCGCAACCTTGACAATCTTGCAGGAAATAACGTCACCGACAGCGGTAAGCGGTACGAATACCGCCATACCGTCCTCGGTTCTTCCGACGCCGTTTCCCTCGGCGGTCATTCCAGTTATTTCAAGCGTGCGGAAATCATTCTTCTTTATCATACGTCAAGCTTTGCTCCGCACTTGCCGCAGAAAGCGATATCCTTTGCACATTCAGCACCGCACTGAGGACATTTCTTGACCTTCTTAGGCTCTGATTCTTCAAGCTTGAACTTTATTTCAGTAATTTCATCAACAAGCTTATCCATGGCATAAGAACGGTCTGTGCCTGTCATTTTTTCAGCGTAGTAAGCCTTGCCAAGCTCAGTATACTTTTCCTTGAGCTTTACACGAAGCTGACTTCTGTCAATCTGTACCTTTGAATAGTCAATTGCCTCGCCTGCTTTTGTGGAAGCTTTGTCGAAAAGGTCCTTTGCACCTGCAACGATGCTGTCAAAATTGAATTCCATAATAAAAATCCTCCTAAATATTATTGAAGAACTCAGAAATGCAGTCCTTCTTTAAAATCATTTTGTCATATCTTGAAATGTACTCATAAGGGAATTTGTAGTTGAACAGCCTTTCGATTTTGCCTGTTGCGTTGTTCACAAGCTTTGTCGAGCCTGCCGCACCCACAGCAAGAATAGTCTGCACTTCTTCCATTATGTAGATGTTGTAAAGGCACTCGTAGCCTTCCTTCGCAAAGCCAACGTTTTCAAGGTTGTCAACTGTATTCTTCTGCCGATAAAGGTAGTAGGGGAGATACCCTGTTTCAAGCAGTTTTTTCTGTCCGTAGCTTACCATTTCGCCGATACGGCTGTCAACGCTTCTTTCCTCCTGCATAAACAGGTTTGAAGAACGCTTAACCGTCAGGGTGTGAATGGTAATACTTTCGGGGTCAAGGTCGCAAAGTGTTTCGATAGTATGCTTAAAGCCCTCGGGAGTATCCGTAGGCAAACCTGCGATTGTATCCATATTGATGTTGGTGAAACCAAGCTTTCTCGCCATTCTGTACGCCTCAACAACGTCCTCGGCGCTGTGCCGTCTGCCGATTGCCTTCAGCACGTCGTCGTTCATTGTCTGAGGGTTGACGGAAATTCTCGTTGCACCAAAATCACGGATTACCTCAAGCTTTTTTGCGGTAATTGTATCGGAACGTCCTGCTTCTACAGTATATTCACGTATTTTTGAAATGTCAAAGTTTTTTTGCACCGCACCCATAACAGCTTCAAGCTGTTCAGCGGAAAATGATGTGGGAGTGCCGCCTCCGATGTAGATTGTATCAAGTCGCAAATCAAGTTCACGGGCAATTTTCGCCGTCAGTTCAATTTCCTCGCAAAGCTTTCCAACATATTGCGGAAGAAGCTTCTTTGCGTTTGGAGTTTCGATTGAGTGGCTTACGAAAGAGCAATAGCTGCAACGTGACGGACAGAATGGTACCGAAATATAAAGCGAATAAGAACGCTTGTCCAGTGCTTTAAGTGGTTCAACCTGCGCGCAAGCGGTCTTGTAGGCTAGTTCCAGCTTTTCGTCAGAAACGTAATACTGCTTTTTCAGGACGTTAAAAATCTCGTCCTTGCCAAGGCCCTCATCAAGAAGCTTGTTCACCTTTTTGACGGGACGGATTCCCGTAAGACATCCCCAGGCAGGAGTAATTCCCGTAAGCCTTTGCATAATTCGGTATAACATTCTGCAAAGTTCAGCTTCGTCCTCTTTGTCGGAGAATCCGCCCTCTGCGGTGACAACTTCTCTTTCTTCCTTACCGTCAAGTCTGACCTTTACGGAAAGTGTGCGGCCGTTTTCATTTTCGGTACGGTTTACAATGCACACGTCGCCCTCGTCAACTGTTTCCTCAAAGAGAAAATCAAATGTTACAAGGGGAAGAAAAAGCTTCATAACAGCTTCAATTTCGTACTTGAAGCTGTTGCCGATAAAACATATAGTCATCTGAAAATTTCCTTTTAAAATAGCATTTTATTCAAACATATTTCCACGGAGATATGGGTTGTGCAGCTTTTCACGATTAAGGGTGCTTTCAGGGCCGTGACCCGCAAGCAGACGGTAATCGTCAAATCTTCCCTCGAACTGCTCAAGAGTCTTGAGCGATGCAAAAAGCTTGATAGGGTCGCCGTCAGGCATATCCGTTCTTCCGATTGAGTCACGGAAAAGTGTGTCACCGCTGAAAATCACGTCGTCAAGAATGTAGCAGACGCTTCCGCTTGAATGACCGGGAGTGTGGAACACTGTGAACAGCAGTTCGTCTTCGATAATGGTGTCCCCGTCGTCAACGCAGATGCCGTGGTTGTAATGGGTAACCTCGTCCATATACATAGAAAAATACTCGGAAAGATTGAGATAAGAGTCTGTGAGCTTTGGTGCGTCATTGGTGTGGATAAACACCTCTGCACCTGTCTTTTCAGCAATTTCCGCAACCGACTCAATGTGGTCGCAGTGACCGTGTGTAAGCAGGATTTTGTTCAGCTTCACACCCTGCTTTTCAATTTCAGCAAGTATGCCTTCCGCACCCTCAGGCGCATCAATAAGTACAGCGTTGTTCTTTTCCGAAACAACGAGATAGCTGTTTACCGCAAACATTCCCTGCGGCTTTAGTTTAATAATCTTCATAATTTTATTTTCCTGTTCTGTCGACGTGGATAACACTCGGCAGCTTCTTTATTCTTGTAATAATGTTGTTGAGCTGTGAAACGCCAGCGGTGTTGATTGTAACAACAATACTGCTGTTTCCATTTTTCAGCTCTCTTACGGAAAGCTCGGAAACAGGGACATGAAGCTCTGCAAGGGTTTTGGAAATTTCCGCAAGAATGAGAATATTCTCGCTTGCAACAATGTCCAGCGTAACCTTGTAGATAGGCGTGCTGTTGTTGATGGAATTTTCTGCCCAGGTAACTTCAATCCAGCGTTCAGGCTCGTTGCCCGACTTGATTGCGTTGAGGTAGTTTTCACAGTCTTTCTTGTGCACGGAAACACCATGGCCTCTTGTGATAAAGCCGATAATATCGTCGCCGGGGAGCGGGTTGCAGCACTGAGAATATTTGACCAGTACGTTTTCCTCGCCGTCAACAACAATACCCGTAGAGCTTTTCTTAGGAGTAAATGCCTTGACTTCCTGTTCGTGATGAGCGTACAGCTTGGCATATTTGTCCTTCATACGCTGCATCATACGTGAGAGGATTACACCGCCGTAGCCGATTGCTGCATAGAAGTCGTCAAGGGTGTTGCAGTGGTGACGCTTCATATCGTCAGCAAGGAATTTCTCCAGTTCCTCATCGGGAACACGGATATAGTTGCGCTTGAATTCCTTTTCAAGCTCTTCCCTGCCCTTGATAATATTCTCGTCACGGCGTTCCTTCTTGAACCAGGAACGGATTTTGGATTTAGCTTCGTTGGTCTTGCATATATCAAGCCACGCACGGTTAGGACCGTGGTCGGGGTCTTTTGATGTGATAATCTCAACGATTTCACCTGTTGAAAGCTGATAGTCAAGGGAAACAAGCTTACCGTCAACCTTTGCACCCTTCATCTTGTTGCCGACCTGTGTATGGATAGCGTAGGCAAAGTCAATGATGTTTGCGCCGTTAGGGAGGCTGATGATGTCTCCCTTTGGTGTGAATGCAAATGTTTCCTCAGGTGCAAGGTCACTCTTGATTGTTCGGACAATTTCCTCAACGTCGTCTGTTTCCTGCTGTGCTTCAATAATCTGTCTTATCCACGCAAGGCGGCTTTCAAGCTTATCTTTGCCCTTGATGCCCTCTTTGTATTTCCAGTGTGCAGCGATACCGTATTCAGCGGTGTGGTGCATATCCCATGTTCTGATTTGCACCTCGAAAGGAATACCCTCTCTGCCGATAACGGTTGTATGCAGTGACTGGTACATATTTGATTTTGGTGTAGCGATGTAGTCCTTGAAGCGGTTAGGGATAGGACGGAACATATCGTGGATGATACCCAGCGAATTATAGCACTCTATTACGCTGTCAACGATAATTCTTACTGCGTACTTGTCATAGATTTCGTCCATGCTTTTGCCCTGCATAAAGGCTTTCTTATAAATGCCGTAAATGGATTTTACACGTCCGTCAACCTGTGGGGGACGGGTAAAGTTTGCCTCTGCAAAGCGTTCTGTAATCTGCCTTTTGATTGAATCAATGAAGCTTTCACGTTCGTCATTCTTTATTTTCAGCAGCTGCTCGATTTCATTATACGCATAGGGGTCAAGATAGCGGAATGAGATATCCTCGATTTCCTCCTTGATTGTACGTACACCAAGTCTGTGCGCAATCGGAGCATAGATATTCATTGTTTCAAGTGCAGTTGCTCTCTGCTTGTGAGCAGGTCTGAAATGCAGGGTACGCATATTGTGCAGACGGTCGCAGAGCTTGATAAGGATAACACGTATATCCTGCGACATTGCAAGAAGAATTTTACGCACATTTTCTGCCTGCTGCTCTTCCTTTGTGAACAGCGGAATCTTACCCAGCTTTGTTACACCGTCAACAAGCATAGCAACGTCCTGCCCGAAAAGTTTCTTTACCTCTTCGAGAGTGGTATCAGTATCTTCCACAACATCGTGAAGCATCGCCGCACAGATTGTATCCGTGTCCATACCGAGCTCAAGCAGGATAAAGGACACAGCCAACGGGTGAGTGATATAAGGCTCGCCCGATGAACGCACCTGATTTGCGTGTGCCTTTGCGGCAAATTCATATGCGGAAATAATTTTACTCAGGTCATACTGCTTGTCATCGTCCAGAATTTTCTGGATAAGTGCGTCAATTGTGCATACAGTTTCAGCTTTCAGTCGCATAACAATTTCCCCTTTTTATAGGATTAAAGCAGATTTTTCAACTCACTGAGGAGTACAGAGCTGTCAAGGTCAACCTTTTTGTCGGTCGGAATACGGCTTACCGTTTCACAGTAGCGGTCAACAGCAAACAATCCCAGTTCCTCAAAAATATCAAGTGCAAGACGGAACTTGCAGTAATTGATAGCATCGGATTGCACCGTGCTGTAAACAGCGTCAAAGAAAACGTTCTTTTCTGTTACTGCCCTGTAGATTACAGCGAGGTCATTTCTGTCAGGAACAATTCTTGGGATAAGTGCCTTTTCCGCACCCTCTCCACGTTTGTATTTTTCATAAGCGTCTTTGGCAGCAAAAAATTTCTGCTGCTGAATACCGCTTTTACGCAGGTCGGCAATTCTGATATTTACAGAAGTATTCCCTGCGAAAGTATTTATTTCAGGGTATGCAAGAATATCCAGCATATCCCCTGCTTTATAAGGAAACTCTGCGGTTTTTGTTCCGAACATAAGCCCGTAAACACCGCTGTTTCCGTATGTAAGCTTCAGTTTTGTATGTGCACCGCCTGATAATGCCGCAACATCAAGAAGCCTTACCGAGAGCATTGCAAAAAGAGGCTGCGGGTTGCCCTCACCGCAGGGTTCAAGTATCGAAAGTGATGAAACACTTTCAACGGAAAGCTCCTGCGGCGTGATAAGCTTATCGGCATGAAGCGTAAGCACGGGCATTGCAGAAAAGTTTTCAGCCGCATATTTCTGCAAAGCATTGTCAAAATTATCAATATCGGATTTCATCAGTGAAAATCCGCCTGCACCGCTGTGTCCGCCGAATTTTGTCAGCACATCAGCGCAAGCAGTAAGTGCCTTATGAATTGAGAAACCCTCAATGGAACGTGCCGAACCTCTTGCGTAATCGCCGTCATCCGAAAGAATAAAAACAGGCTTGCCGAAGCGTTCAACAAGCTTTGCGGCAACAATTCCGATAACGCCGTGATGCCAGCCCTCTCCATAAAGGAACAGCACACGCTTGCAGAGCATTTCAGGCTTTGCAAGGATAGCTTCCTTGATTTCTTCCATAATGTCAGCTTCGGTTTTGCGGCGTTCACTGTTAAGCTGATTAAGGCGGTTTGCCATTGTTTCAGCTTCCTCAGGGTCCTCACAGAGAAGCAAGTCAACAGCTTCGCTTGCGGAACCGAAACGCCCTGAAGCGTTTATTCTCGGTGCAATTGAAAAAGCGGCATTTGTTGAAGAAACCGGAACTTTAACACCGGACACATTCATTAGAGCCTGCAGACCTACATTTTCCGTATTTTCAAGGTAATGCAATCCCTGTCGGACAATTTCACGGTTTTCACCTTTAAGCGGGACAATATCTGCGATTGTAGCAATTGCCGCAAGGTCGGAGAATTGCTCCATTGCCGAACTGTAATCGCCGCCATCCATTGCCGCAATAAGCTTCAGTGCAACTCCGCAGCCGCACAAGTCTTTGAACGGTGACAAATCATCACTGCGGTGCGGGTCAACAACAGCAATTGCTTCAGGAAGCTCCTCTCCGGGCTGGTGATGGTCAGTGATGATAAGCTCCATGCCAAGTTCAGCAACAAGTTTTGCTTCTTCAATTGCAGAAATACCGTTGTCCACGGTAACAATCATTTCAACTCCATTTTCTGCAAGACGTCTTACCGCATCAGCACAAAGACCGTATCCCTCACTTCGCTGATTTATGTAGTATTCCACATTGCCGCCCATACATTCAATATATGAGTAAAGAACAGCCGTTGCAGTAATTCCGTCGCAGTCATAGTCGCCGTAAACACAGATACGTTTGCCCTCGTCAATTGCCGCAAGAAGTGCATCTGCCGCCTCCTGCATATCACGGATAAGAAACGGGTCAGACAAGATTTCCTCATCACTGTTTTGATTAAAAAAAGCAGCCGCCTTTTCCATTGTATCAATGTTTCTTGAAGCAAGTACACCTGCACAAATTACAGAGAGTCCGCCTTGCTTCGAAAGTATATCAACAGCCTGAAAATCAGGCTTGCCAATGCTCCATTTTTTCATAAAAAATCCTACCGCCTTACGTAATGTGCAAACGTTCCGTACATCCGAAGAAATATGGCGGTTCCTTTCAGTATCAAAAATAAATATTATCCTTTATTATACCATATTTATGCTGTAATAATCAAGATATATGGCGAACAATTTTAAGCACTGGATAAAATTTATTTTCGCCCATTTTTGTAACAGATGTCAAAAATTCTTTGCTGTACCTTTGCTGGATTTGTGTAAAAGTGAGAAAAATATTCTTGTCATAAATTGTACTTTTATTGTTTTTTGCTTGTTGTTATAATGAATGTGTATGTGAAAAATGGAAAACATATCAGGCGGAAGGTTTCCGTCAAGGCTTTATAAAAGGAGATTGAAAATATGACAGCTTCCGAAATTATTCTTATTGCAATCAAAGCATTCGGCGGTGTAGCACTGTTCATCTACGGTATGGTAATGCTCAGCCGCGGCCTCGAAAAGATTTCAAGCGGAAAGATGGAAAAGGTTCTTTCCGGACTCACAAGCAATATATTCAAAAGCGTAATGCTGGGTGCCTTTGTTACAGCGGCAATCCAGAGTTCAGGTGCAACAACTGTTATCGTTGTTGGTATGGTTAACGCGGGTATCCTCAAACTACGTTCTGCTATCGGTGTAATTATGGGTGCCAATATAGGTACAACAATCACAGGCCAGATTCTTCGTCTTGGTGACCTCGAAAACAACGAGAACGTGGGACTTGTAATGAGCCTTCTTACTCCAACATATCTTGCTCCGATGATTGCCATTGCAGGTCTGCTTATTTATATGCTCTGCAAGAACGATACAAAGAAGAATGTAGGTGAATCCCTGGTTGGTCTTGGTATCCTCTTTACAGGTATGCTCTCAATGACTTCTGCTGTAAAGCCGCTTTCCGAGCTTGAAGCGTTCAGAACACTTTTCGCAACTCTCTCCAACCCAATCCTCGGTATCATTGCAGGTGCGGTTGTAACAGCTCTTCTCCAGAGCTCCTCAGCTTCTGTCGGTATCCTCCAGGCTATTTCCGCAACTGGTATCCTCAAATTCTCATCTGCATTCCCGATTATTATGGGTCAGAATATCGGTACCTGCGTAACTTCAATCATCTCTGCAGTTGGTACATCAAAGAACGCAAAGCGTGCCGCAATGGTTCACCTTTACTTCAACGTAATCGGTACTGTTCTGTTCCTTGTGTTCTTCTACTCCGTAAAAGCACTTATCGGTTTCTCATTCTGGGACGACCCTATCGATATGGGTGGTATCGCCAACTTCCATACATTGTTCAATGTTGTTGTAACACTCGTCCTTCTCCCGTTTGCAGGGCTTATTGAAAAGCTTGCTTGCGCAACAATCCGTGATAAGGAAATCAAGGAAGGCATTGACAGCGAAGAAAAGGAAATCGTGTTCAACACTCTCGACGACCGTCTTCTCAAGTCCCCTGCACTTGCTATCCAGCAGGCAAGCAATTCTGTAATTGATATGGGACGTATGGCGCATCAGAACTTCATCGGTATGAGAAAACTGTTCAATAAGGACGAATACAGCGATACCGAGTCTGCACATCTTAAAGATAATGAAGAAGCACTGGACATTATGGAGGACCGTCTCAATGCGTACCTTGTAAAGATTACCGAGTGTGAGCTTACCGATTATGAAAACCGTCGTGTAACAGAGCTTCTCCACCTTACATCCGAATTTGAGCGTATCGGTGACTACGCAATGAACCTTATCGAAATTGCTGACAAGCTCCACGATATGAACATTGAATTTTCCGATAGTGCCCTCAAGGAATTGGGCATAATTTCTGACGCCGTTCAGGAAATTATCAGAATGGCAGTTGAAACTGTAAAGAACAACGATACTGCGCTCGCTATCAAAATTGAGCCGCTTGAAGAAACCGTTGACTACCTCAATGAAACCCTCAAGGCTCGTCATATCGAGCGTCTTAAGGAAGGCAAGTGCGTTGTTGAAACAGGCATCAACTTCCTTGATACACTCATCAACCTCGAACGTATCTCCGACCACTGTTCCAACGTTGCGGTTTACGTCCTCGGTACACAGAAAAAGCCTACCGTCCTCAATCGTCATGAGTATATTCAGACTCAGCACGCAGGCGGTGACGAGGCTTTCAACAATCTTACAAAGGAATATATGGCAAAGTACAGCCTTCAGTAATGGCTCTTTCAGCACCGTCCCAACATAATAATGTCAGGAACGGTGCTGTTTTTATAACTTAAATTTACCAAAAGGAGGCAAAATTGTTATGGATAATTTTACATTCTACAGCCCTACCGAGTTTGTTTTCGGTAAAGGCACTGAAAACGAATGCGGCAAATACGTCAAGAAGTACGGCGGAAGCAAGGTGCTCATTCACTACGGTGGAGGCTCAGCTGTAAAGTCGGGACTTCTTGACCGTGTGAAGAAGTCTCTTGATGCAGAGGGCATCGCATACTGCGAGCTTGGCGGTGTACAGCCTAACCCACGTGATACAAAAATTTACGAGGGAATCGAGCTTTGCCGCAAGGAAAATGTTGACTTCATCCTTTCCGTTGGTGGCGGCTCATGTATCGATAGTGCAAAAGGTATCGCAATGGGTGTTCCATACGACGGCGATTTCTGGGACTTCTATTCAAGAAAGGCTGAAATCAAGAAGGTTCTCCCTATTGGCACAGTGCTTACAATTGCTGCGGCAGGAAGCGAAGGCTCAGGTGCAACAGTTGTTACAAAGGAAGAGGGAATGTTAAAACGTGATGCGGCTTCCGATATGCTTCGTCCGAAATTTTCCGTACTCAACCCTGAGCTGACATGCACACTTCCTGCATATCAGACAGGATGCGGTGCAACTGATATTATGGCGCACGTTTTCGAGCGTTACTTCACAAACACAAAGGAAGTCGAAATCACCGACAGACTTTGCGAAGCGGTGCTCCTTACAATGATTAAGGAAACTCCGAGAGTTATAGCTGACCCGAATAATTATGAGGCAAGAGCAAACATTATGTGGGCAGGAACTGTTGCTCACAACGATATTATCGGCGTAGGCAGAAGTCAGGACTGGAACAGCCACGGCATCGAGCACGAGCTGTCGGGTCTTTACGACGTTGCTCACGGTGCAGGTCTTGCGGTTGTAATGCCTGCGTGGATGGAATTTGTTATGCACCACGATGTTATGCGTTTTGCTCAGATGGCAACAAGAATCTGGGGTTGCGAAATGAACTTTGAAAAGCCTGAGGAAACTGCAAAGCAGGGTATAAAGGCATTCAGAAAGTTCCTCCACGAAATCGGTATGCCAATCAATTTTACCGAGCTTGGTGCAAAGGAAGAGGACATTCCTACACTCGTTGAAAAGCACGGCGTAGGCGACGGACAGACCTGGGGCTTTGTACGTCTTTCTGCAGCTGATATTACTGAAATTCTTAAAATTGCGGCACACGCAACATTATAATAACTGAAGGAGAAGAGATGTTATGGTGAATGTAAAAAGCAGATGGGCGCTTATCACAGGCGCAAGCAGAGGTATCGGCTACCTCACAGCAAAGTTTATGGCTGAACAGGGCTGTAACCTTATCCTCCACAGCAGAAAAATCGAAAACTGCGACAAGGTGCTTGCTGAAGTAAAGGCTCTCGGTGTTGAAGCTTACGCTGTTGCGTCTGAGCTTTCTGACCTCGACGCTGTTGAAAAGATGCTGGCTGAAATCGACGCTCTCGGTATGACCGTTGATATCGTGCTGAACAACGCAGGTTTGCAGATTGCTTACAGAAATGAGTATTTCAAGACACCTGTTTCCGACTACACAGAAAGCTTTAAAATCAATACAATTGCTCCGGCAATGATCTGTTACCACTTTATGCCTAAGATGATTGCAAACGGCTTCGGCAGAATCCTCAACACAACAAGCGGTATCCGCCTTGAACCACAGCAGGCAGGCTACTCCGCAAGTAAGGCTGCACTTGATAAAATCACAATCGACCTCGGCTCAACTGTTGAGGGTACAGACGTTTGCATCAACCTCACCGACCCGGGCTGGTGCAGAACTGACCTGGGCGGACCACACGCACCAAACGCTCCTGAAAGTGCAATCCCTGGCATTGTTGTGGGTGCATTCATTGACGACAAGAAATCAGGCAGATATCTCAATGCGCCTTTCTTCACAGGTATGACCCTGGAGGACGCTGTAAAGAAGGCAGAAGCGGAGTTTGACAGCCCATACGGAAAATAAGGCGGTGTAGTTATGGCGACAATTTACATCAATCAGTCGGGGTATATCACAGACGGCACAAAGCGTGCCGTGCTGGTTAACCCTGCTAAAAAATTTGATATTATTGATGAAAGCGGTGCAACTGTTTTTTCGGGCAGCGTGAAGCATTTCGGCAACGATGAATATTCTGGTGACGACGTGTTCACAGCGGATTTTTCCGAGTTTGCTTCCGAGGGTAAGTTTACCCTCCGAACTGACAGCGGAGAAACTTCCGAGGCCTTTGAAGTCAATGGAAAGCCTTACGATAAGCTTTTTGATGATGTTTCAAAAGCATATTATTTCCTGCGTTGTGGCTGTGGACTTGACGAAAAGCACGCGGGCGTGTATAAGCACGATAAATGTCACCACACAAATGCTGTCCTCTGGAAAGACAATCCCGTTGAGCTTGAAGCAAGCGGCGGCTGGCACGATGCAGGTGACTACGGCAGATATGTTACAGCAGGTGCGGTTGCACTTGCACATATTCTGTATGGTTATGTGCTGTATCCGAAATCTTTTGATAAGCAGAACCTCAACATCCCCGAAAGCGGAAACGGTACTCCCGATATGCTTTCCGAGTGCCGATATGAACTGGAATGGATTATGAAAATGCAGAGAGCTGACGGTGGAGTTTACCACAAGCTTACCACAAAGGGACATGCGGCTTTTGTAATGCCTGAGGACGATAATGGACAGCTTTACGTTCTCCCGGTTTCATCTATGGCAACAGCCGACACGGCGGCAGTTTTTGCACTTGCTTATCGTGTGTACAAAAAATACGACAGCAAATTTGCAGACAAGCTTCTTGCGGCGGCTGAAAAGTCAGCAGAGTGGCTTGACGCAAATCCTGAATTCCTTTTTGACAACCCGAAAGAATGTACAACGGGTGCTTACGGTGAATGGCGTGATGAGGACAACCGTTTCTGGGCTTATGCAGAACTTTTTGCGGCAACGGGAAATGAGACTTATCACGATAAAATGAAGCAACTGCTTGAGCTGGAAATTCAGCTTACACAGCTTGGTTACGCTTCAGTTGGCGGATTGGGTACACTTGCATATCTTACCTGTGGACGTGAAAGCTGTGAAAAGGACTTGCTGGAAATCTTCAGAAATGCTTATACCTCCGAAGCTGAGTGGCTTGCGTATCTTGCTGACAAGAACGGCTACAATGCGGCAATGAACCTCAACCACTTCGGCTGGGGAAGTAATATGAATCTTATGAAGCACGGTATGGTCTTTGCAATTGCCACAACCTTCGGCAAAAAAGATTATACCGAGTACGCACAGAAACAACTTGACGTGCTTATGGGTGTGAATGCTCTTGGAATAAGCTATGTTACGGGTAACGGCTATTACCGCTGTAACTATCCTCATCTCCGTCCAACAGCAACTGACGGCATCGAAGAATGTATCCCAGGCATGGTAATCGGCGGACCGAATCAGAATCCCGTTGAACCAACCGCAAGAGATTATATCCCTGCAGGTACACCTCCGATGAAGTCATATGTTGACCGCGAGGAATTCTATTCATTGAACGAAATCACAATTTACTGGAATTCCCCTGCAGTATTCACTATAGCATTTTTATTGAATTAAGCAGATTGTAACATTTGTTACAAATTTGAGATTTTTCTTTTATCTGCCTTTTTTCATTTTTTCATAATTCCAACACAATAGCCATGTATAATAAAGCCATAGTCAAAAACAAGATTACAACTCAATTTTCATATAACCTCTCCTTTAATTAAACCCCCGAGGCATTAGCTTCGGGAGAGTACTATGGCTGCTCTGCACAAAAAATAACGGAGTATGCTTTGACTATATCAGCTGTCCACGCACCTGCGGAATACCGCACAGAAAAGTGGGCGGCACCCAATAACAGTCTGTAAGGCACACCTCCCTTGCAGTTATACATAAAAAAGCTTTCGTACCCTTAGGCACGAAAGCTTTGCTTTTTCTATGTGCAAATCAGTTTGTAGGAATATACGGACGAACAGCACCTGCAAGAGAATTTACAGGCATTGTCTGGAGCCACACATGACCAGGACCTGAAACTCTTGTGTTGAAGAAGCCTTCACCACCGAAAAGTGCGTTTCCTACGCCCTTTACAGATTCAATATCAATAGAGCAAGTAGCATCCATTGCTGCAAGATAACCTGTATCAACAAGAATAGACTCGCCTGCAGCAAGGTCATATTCAATACAGCTTCCGTCGATTTCAAGGAAAACAACGCCCTTGCCTGCAAACTTCTGCATAATGAAGCCTTCGCCGCCGAAGAAGCCTGCACCGATTTTCTTCTGGAAGAAAACGCTCATTTCAACACTTGGACTGGAAGCAAGATAAGCAGATTTCTGTGCAACAATATTTCTCTCGGAAACATCAATAGCAAGAACATTACCAGGAACAGTTGAAGCAAAAGCAATTTCGCCGTTGCCGCCTACAGCAGTGTACTTGTTCTGAAAAATGGATTCACCCGTTACAGCACGGCTGAACATCTTACCGATACCGCCGCCTGCGTTTGTGGACATCTGCATATTAGGAGACATCCAGGACATAGCACCCTTCTGACAGCAAACTGTTTCATTTGGCTCAAGCTTACAGATAATTACGGGAAACGGAGTTCCCTTGATTTCATACTGCATAATTCATACCCCTTTTTCAAAGTTATAGTGTACTTTAAGTATACAATTTCTGTAACGCTTTGTCAATAGTTTTTTAAAAAATCGAATTAAGCTTGACAAAAAAGCCGAAAAGATGTATAATGCTAAATGTTATATGCGGGTGTGGTGGAATTGGCAGACACGATAGACTTAGGATCTATTGCTTTTGCGTGCAGGTTCAAGTCCTGTCACCCGCACCAATTAAAATGAATATCCATTTGGATATTCATTTTAATTTGTTCAGATTATATGATGCAGAACCGAAAAGCCAAAGGCTTTTCCAAGCCCCACGCTTCGGTAATGTAATTACAACATAATCTATGGCGTGGGGCGGTTCAAGATGTCCTGTCACCCGCACCAAAACGAAATCGGAGATTTCGTTTACAAGTTTTCACTTCGTGAAAACGTTGTAGTTTGCTTGTTGAATTGACTGATATATGGAAATTTGATTCGCAAAACGTCGCAGTTGCTTTGGTTAATTAAATTAATTGTAGGACGTGATGAATATGAAAAAGCGTATTTTATCAATTGTTTTTCTATTGGTTATGTCACTTTCCTTAACAGCTTGCGAGGTGCATTGGGGTAGTAGCAGTTATGATGTACACTGGTGGGTAATTGCTATCCCTGTTATTTTGGTATTTATAATTGTGCATTGTGCAATTATACATATAAAGTATGAATGTCCGAATTGCAGAAAAACATTCCGTCTTAAATGGTATACAGCGTGGCTTTATGCAGGAGTTGGAATTACCCACAAAAAAGTTATGAAATGTCCTCATTGCGGAAAAGAGGATTTATGTGAACGTGTTAATAAATAAAAAATAAGGGTATCAAGTCAGACTTGATACCCTTAAAAATTTATTCCCCTTTAAGCTCAGAGATGATATTTATAAAGCTTTCCACGTCGCTGAAATCCTTATAAACCGATGCAAAACGCACATATGCAACCTGGTCCATTTCCTTCAGACTTTTCAGCACGATATCGCCGATTTCCGCCGAGGTAATCTGGTTCTGCATATTGTTTGCGTAACAGCTTTCAACAGAGTCAACAATCCTGTTCACGTCCTCAATTGAAACAGGACGCTTCTTTACAGCGGAGGACAGACCTTTGATAAGCTTGTTCCTGTCAAAAAGCTCAACAGAGTTGTCACGCTTTACAACAAGAAGCACCGGCATTTCAACCGCTTCGTATGTAGTAAATCTTTTTCCGCAGTTTGTACATTCACGTCTGCGGCGCTTTTTTCCGTCAATGGAACGGGAGTCCACGACTTTGGTATCTTCAAAATTGCAAAACGGACAGCGCATTGAAATTTCCCTTTCAAATTTAATAATTAAAGTATATCACGGTTTGTATTATTTTGTCAAGAATTAAGGTTGAAAAATGACAGTTATGGTGGTATAATGATAGTATATTTTTTTCGGGAGAATTGCTATGCGTAAAATAAAAAGATACAAAAACCAAAGGAGAGTAATAATTTTGCGTGGAATAAAATATCTATTGATTATATCAGCTTTGCTTCTTGCCCTTGCATTCGTGCTTACAACCTTCGTGTTCAAGGGAGACAACAAGGAGGAAGCTGTTACCGAAAATACAACCGAAATCATCGTTCTTGATGAATCCGAAGAAGAAAAGGAGGACGAGAATATCGACAACAAATGGGCGATGTTCCTTGTTAATAAGAGCAATCCTCTGCCGATGGACTACGACAGCAGAATTGAAACAAAGATGGTTTTTGAAAGCTGGAGAGAATATTTTATTGACTCACGTGCAGCACCTTACTTCGAGGATATGCTTAACGCTGCAAAGAAAGACGGCATTGACCTGCTTGTAGTTTCTGCTTACCGTACAATTGAGTATCAGCAGCAGAATTTCGACAACAGTGTGCAGGACAGAATTGACAACCGCGGCATGACCTATGACGAGGCTTACGCTGATACCCTTGCGGAGGTTGCACTCCCAGGTGAAAGTGAGCACAATGCAGGTCTTGCGCTTGATATTATGTCTGAGGAATACACCAGCATGGACGATGACGGTTTTGAAAACACCGAAGCATTCAAATGGCTTGATGCACACGCTCATGAATACGGTTTCATTCTTCGTTATCCTAAAGGCAAGCAGGAGATTACAGGCATTATCTATGAGCCGTGGCACTACCGTTTTGTAGGACTTTATTATGCAAACGAAATCAAGCAGAGTGGGCTTTGCCTTGAGGAGTACTACGAGGAGCAGGGCTGGCTTGATGCAAACGGAAAGGCTACGGAAATGCTTGGTCCATGGGAGGAACCTGAAGAAAAGGAAGAGCCTGAGGTTACAACAGTACCTGAAAACACTGAACCAAAGGAAACCATGCCTACCCAGCCTGAACAGAAAGTTTCGATAATAGTATGACAAAACCGCTTTCGTGAAATATCGGAAGCGGTTTTTTACGCCCAATAATATTACCAATAGTAATATTATACTATAAATATACTATAAGAAATAAAAACATGTCCGAAAACAAGCGTTACTTAGTTTTCGGACATGTTACTTTTAATTTTTCCTGATAAGCTGAAACACCATCAGAACTGCTGTGAAAATGAAATTATACATCATAAGCATTGATACAGAAAGTTCCTGTACACTGCCCGTAACAACCATTACCAGTGAGATAAGTACACCCAGCAGCATTGAAACTGCCTGCAGTGCAATACCTACACCGATAGTTGTTTTCATATATTTGCAGCTGAGAATCAATGATGAAAGCGCCGCAAAACGTCCCGAGCATGCAAGCGTTGCTTTCTGCTTCATCTGATAAGCAGTAGTCTCTGCAAACTGCTCGTGAACACGGAATGGTATCAGCTTCAGATATTCAGGAGATATTTCAAACAATTCCGAAAGCCTGTTTATTGTAACCAGCGAATCCACAGAACGTATCATCAGGTAAATACCATTTCTCTGAAGCTCATGGAGAGATTGACGCACTTCCATGGTAGGGTTTATTTCCACCAGGAACATTGCCGAAAGTTCACCTGAAATAGAAAGATACACTGCACATCTGCCATTTTCGGTATATTCTTTTTCCTTACTGAGCGGAGGCATACCCTCAATACTGTGATTTACCATCAGCTCACGATTACCCAAAAGCACGCGCTTATTGTTTATCCAGCCGCAGAGTCCCATTGAATCCTCATAAATATAGCTTTCAACAGGATTTAGCAGTTCTGTTTTACCTGCAATAATGTCATAAAACATATTCTGAAGAATACTTCCTGCCTGACTTGCAAGGCTTGCCGCTTCAACAATAGCCTCGTCAATTCGTGTATCTGAAAATACCTTGATTGCCGCCAGCTTTACGCTTCCCTGAGGGAAAAGCTTACTTGCATCCACAAGAATACTGTTTGTTTCAGCAAATTCATCGATGCTTTCATATCCAAGCACAACGCCCTGTACTTCCGCATTTTTTTTCGAAGCACGGAGCATCGGCAGATTTACAATAAGCATCATGGAAAAACCTGTACATATTGCAACAACTCCCACAAACACGGAAATTCCCACATAAACCGAAGAAGAACCATGGTCTGTATTACCAAGAATACCTGCAATAATGCCTATCACAGCAGCTGCTGCGAGAACGGCAGGAGTAAACATACGGCAGAAACGGTCGGTACTGTCGCTTGCATATGAAGTTTTAAGGAACTCTGAAACAAACTCTGTTTTTCTCATTGAAGCAAGATTAGGGAAGTCATTGAGGGCCCCCCTTGTGAAATTCTGTGCGGTTTCCTCATCTTCCACATGGAAAACAGCATATTTGTCCGAACTTCCCGAAATGAATTTGAAGCTGCGCTGAGTTCGCCTTACGATACAAAGCTTACCGATTGTATTGAACAGCAATGATGCAATAGCAACCGGAATATATACGTGCACAAAACTTCCCTTGATAAGGTTTCCGTTGGCAAACATAATCATTGTTGAAGTTATTGATGCAACAATTGAAACTGCACACAAGCTGTCACAATCCGCCTTGAATGAAAGCAGTTTTGACAACCCGCAGGAAATAACCGTATAGCTTGAAAAAGCGGCCAGCAAACCGAGAATTGCATTTACAAAAAGGAATGTATTTGTCTGAGAACGCTTGTTTAACAGCTCCATAATCGGCATTGCCTGTGTGTCGTTAGCAATTGCGATATAGAAGCTTGCCGCAAAACAAATCATAAGCACAAAAAGTCTGAGCATAAGACTTCCCTTAAGCTGTGCGATATCGTGTGCAATTGACGGAGCATCGTTGAAGTTTTCGAAATCGTCAATAACAACATCCTGACCTTCATTATCAGCATCGTCATCAGCGATGTCCTCTTCATCTCCCACAAGCACAAAGTCCTTGATTTTCTTGCTTCTGCGTTCTTTAAGTGCATCAATCTTTGCCTGCTCGCTGTTTTCGTTGTCAACCGGCAGCTGAGCTGTATCCTGAATAATTTTGTCATCAAGATTAAGGTCAATATCCGAAATGGATTTTCTTTCAATCGGAGCAACATGCTGTGTACGGGAAACACGCTCTCTTTTTGCTTTCAGCATGCCATCCAGCAATTCGGTATTGCCTGAAATTCCTTGTTCGTCGTCATCATCAGCCTTAGGAATAAGCTTTGTAAAAAATTCTGTTATACTCTTATGCTGAGTATTTTCAGTTTTTGCAGGTCTCTTCTTTTCAGCCGCATACTCATTTAAGATTTCGTCAAGGTCATGCTTCTCACGCTGAACCTCAGCTTCCTCAATTGACGAATATTTTTCAAACGGATTATCCTGAACTCTTCTTTCAGCAGAAATACTCTGAATAGGCGGTTCATCAAGCTTTTCCGCATGAACAACCTCATCATTATTCTTTCTTCCGAAAACAGAAGCAACTGCAGGTTTTCTTTCTTCAGGCTGCTCATTCTGACGAACAACATCATCCTTTACACCCTGCTCCATTTTCTCTGAAAAAGAACGGGCAGGCTTCTGTGTTGCAGGAACAGGTGAGACAGGAATTTCGCGTTCTTTAACTGCCGTTACAGCAGAAGTAAACTTTGCATACTTTTCCTCAAAGCTGTCTGTTTTATTCCGTGCTGTATCAGTTTTTGTATGTATATCATTGGTATCAACAGAATCCACCGCTGTTTCAACAGGCTCTGATTTAGTTTCAACAGGCTTCTGCACAGTTTCAGCAACAGGTTCTTCGTTTGATTCAACAGGCTGAACCTTTGAATCGAATCCGTTGATTAAAGCATCAATATCCAGGTCAAAGCTTCCGTCGGTTTTTGTTCCGGAATATTCGCTGAGAATATCGTCTACCGAGTATTTTCCATCAGCCAAAATTCAGCTCTCCCTTCATTTCAATAAGTAGCATATCACACAGATTGACATGGCAAATAAGGCTATGCTCCCACTTATAGGCAGGTTGCACTTTGCCTGAGTTATTTTACAGCCTTGCGCTGTCTTACAGTTTCGTACATAAAAATTCCCGCCGCAACGGATGCGTTAAGGGAAGTAATTTTGCCGTACATAGGTAATTTCAGCAGGAAGTCACACTTCTCACGGACAAGTCTGCCCATTCCGAAGCCTTCTGAGCCGATTACCAATCCTACACTTCCTGTCATATCAGAATTGGTGTAATCCTCACCGCTTGCGTCCGTACCGTAAATCCACACACCGTTTTCTTTAAGCTGGTCAAGTGCCGCAGGAATATTTGCAACTCTTGCCACAGGAAGCCAGCTTGCCGCACCTGCAGAAGTTTTATACACCGTGCTGTTCAGTGCTGCACTTCTTCTTTTCGGAATAATAATTCCGTCAGCACCTGCTGACTCAGCCGTACGGATTATTGCACCCAGATTGTGAGGATCTTCGATTTCATCACAGATAATAATAAATGGCTTTGTGCCTTTTTTCTTTGAAACCTCGAGAATGTCCTCAACCGTAACATATTCTGCACAAGCACCGCTTGCAATTACGCCCTGATGGGAAGCACCCTCTGCCATATCGGAAAGCTTTGTTTCGGAAACCTGTTTTACAACAATTCCCTGCTCCTTAGCCATTCTTGCGATAAGGCCAAGACTTCCGCCCTCGCCATTCATAAAAATTGTATTAAGAGGACGACCTGCTTTCAGCGCCTCAATTACGGGATTTCTTCCCACAATCAGACCTGTGCCGCCCTCATCATCTTCTTCAATTCGCATTGCACGCTCAGCTTCTCTTCTGCGGTAACCTTCATTTCTGCTGTAGCTTGTATCTTTGCGTGGTCGGTCATTTCTGTCACCTTTACGCTGTCTTTTATCGTAATATGCCATAACAGCCTCCGTTAAATGCTCAAAATTATTCACATTAAATTATAACACATTACGCCGCAAAACACAACAGCTTTACAGAATTTTTTGCATTTATTTTATTCACAGCAACATAATAAGACACACCGCAAGAATAATCAGAAGCACTCCTCCTGATGCAATGAGAAGCTTCGACACAAGTGAAAGCTGCACTCTGTTTTTGGTCGGGACTATTCTTCCGAGATATTCTCTTGCCTCCTCAGTGATTTTTTCCATAGGTAGTCCGCATTTGTCAGTTTTCACGTATAACACTGCCTTTTCAAAATATTCGTGTTCAGTGCTTGTAATTTCCACAATTCTTCTGTTTACACCTTTTATCATTATTCAATTCCTCTCATTTTGCTGCCTTGAAAGCTTAAAGCCACATTTTCCACCGCTTTTCAACATCCTGTTCAAAGCCTGTTTTACGCTTATTATCGGCTTTTTTTAGAAAAAATATACAACCAGTAAATTAAAACGGTGGAAAACTATGTGGAAAACTTAAACATTCCCCAAAAAGTGTTGAAAACTCGGTGGAAAAAGTGAAAAAACCCAGTTTTTCGTTCGTATAAAGTAACTTCAGGGTGTTGAAAACCGTTTTACAAAAAGTATTATACATAAATTCTGATAAAATATTCACTTTTTGTTCAGGCTATGAAGCTGATGATAAATTATTATTAACAACATAAAGCCGCCTCCTTATCGGAAGCGGCTTGTTATTATTCCTGCGGTAATCGCTTTATTTTCATACCTATTTTCTTTATACCTCTGCCTACCTTCTGCATTCTCGGTATCACTGTTTCAAGCAGACCGCAATACTTGTCCACAATAACAATGACAAGGGTTTCACGATACTTTGGCAAAGCTGTAATATTCAGCGGAAACATATGCTTTTCAATAATATCCGCTTCCAGATCGGAAACATAAAAATTCTCTTTTACATTCTTCAGCGCTGCACTTGCATGAGTGAAACCATGGAGACGCTCTCCTTTTTTCGGCTTATATGTGTGCCAGTCATAAAGGAACAAATCGTGGAGCAGTCCTGCTCTTGCACCGGCACGTTCATTCAGTGAAAAAAATCTGCAAAGCTTATAATTGTAGTAGGAAACATTCAGACAATGCTGAAAACAGGTTGTATCACCATGATGCGGAAATTCCTTCATTTTAAGCACGGTTTCATTTTTAAGCAGATCAGCAACGAGATGGTTATATTCTAATTCACTATCGCTTAAATCAACTTTTGAACCGATTGCTTTCAGCATATCATCAGCCTCCTTCCAGACACATTATTGTAATTATACAACATTATGCACGATTTTGCAACTACTTTATAAAGATTAATAAAGAATTTTTCTGCCATATCCGGAAATATTACACATGGAAACAAACAACAATTTGCTGAATTGCATGCTTCATTTTGTTAACTTGCTTATAAAAAATGCACTAAAATTGTGCAAAAATATGCTGTAAATCTATTGAAATTCTTTAAGAAATGTTGTATAATATTGATATATGATTTTGATTTTTCAATTTTTCTATGTCAGGAGATGTTTGTATGAGACTTGTTACACGTTCAGATTTCGACGGTCTTGCTTGCGGTGCGCTGCTTAAAGACGTTGGTGTTATAGACCACTGGAAATTCGCTCACCCAAAGGACCTGCAGGACGGTCTTATTGAAATTACAGAAAATGATTGCCTTGCAAATGTACCTTACGTTGAGGGCTGCGGACTCTGGTTTGACCACCACTCCAGCGAATTTGAGCGTAATCAGCTTGAGGGCAAGTACAACGGTGAAAGCCGTATTGCACCTTCCTGCGCAAGAATTATCTATGATTACTACGGCGGAAAGGAACGCTTCGACCACTACGACGATATGATGATTGCTGTTGACAAGGTTGACAGCGGTAACCTTACACGTGAAGAAATCCTCAACCCAACAGGCTGGATTCTTGTTGGCTTCCTTATGGACCCAAGAACAGGTCTCGGCAGATGGAGAAACTTCACTATCTCCAACTATCAGCTGATGGAAAAGCTTATCGACTGCTGCCGAACAATGACAACAGACGAAATTCTCGCTCTTCCTGACGTTAAGGAAAGAATTGACATTTACTTTGAGCAGGCTGAAAAGTTCAAGGAAATGGTCAAGGCACACACCCGTGTTGAAAAGGACGTTATCATCAGCGACCTTCGTGGCGTTGACCCGATTTATTCAGGCAACCGCTTCCTGATTTACAGCCTCTATCCTGAGCAGAATATCTCCGCCTGGATTGTAAACGGTAAGGGCGGCAAGGGCTGCAGCGCAGCTGTTGGTTACTCCATTCTCAACCGTACTTCCAATGTTGACGTTGGCAAGCTTATGCTGAAATACGGCGGCGGCGGACACAAGGCTGTTGGTACTTGTCAGTTTACTGATGAAAATATGGATACTGAGCTTCCAAAGATGCTTGATGAACTTATTAATGGATAACCAAAAGGGACAGCAAAGGCTGTCCCTTTTTATTTGTTATTTTAAACATAAATTTTTCCTCAAAACAAAAAATATTATGTTTTGTAACAAGCTGTTCATAAACTTGTTGACATTACAACTTCAATAGAGTATAATTGTAAATACAGAATATTTATATCAGAAAGGAATTTACATCTATGAAAAAATTTATTGCAATTATATCCGCACTTGTTATTGCGGCATCCATGACAGCTTGCGCTGCTGATAACGATGCAAACGAAACAGCTGAAACAACTGCTGCAACCACTACAGCTGCTGAAACTGAAGCTGCTACCGAAGCAACTGAGACTGAAACTACTTCTGCTGCAGAAGCCGAGGCTACAGAAACAGAAGCTGAAACTGAGGCAGAGACTTCCACAGAAAACATTGAGGACGTGCTTGCAAGCAGAGCTGACGGACTGTGGGCAATTGACCTTGCAAACAAGGCAAGTCAGTGGTCTGCTAACGTTAAGGTAAACGTAAGTTACGAAATGGGCGGTGTTGTTTCCAATATGGAAATCGAAACACTCGGTGACAAGTTCATTTCCAAAGTTGAAGTTGTTGACATGATGTCCTCTACACAGATTTTTGACGGCACAAATTACTATATGATTGACGGAGTGAAGAAAACTTACTGCATCAATCCTAACGGCTCTGAGGGTGTTGACAACTATATGCTTGCCGTGGACGAAACAGACAGCTTTACTGATGCAGGTATTGAAGAAATCGGCGGCACAAAATACATCTATGAAGAGTACGACCGTATGGGTGAGATTACAAGATATTACTTTGACGAGTTTGGAAATCTTGCACATTACTCAGTCAACATGTACGGCGAGGTAACATATATGACTATGACAGTTGAGTTTGCTGACGAAGCTGACGAAACAGTTTTTGCTCCTCCTGCTGACTGCACAGAGCTTTCTTATGATGATTATATTAATCAGTATATGGAATAATTGATATAAAAGTTTAAGGGTACCGAAATTCGGTACCCTTTTATCATTTTAATTCAATTTCCTTTTTCTCATCAACAAGCTTTAGATATGGGTCGTTAATAGCTACCTGCTTTACATAATCACAATACCCTTTTTCAATCGGACCTTTTTCAAATCCCATTGAAATAAGCTTGTCACGGTAGCGATAATCCTCAACGTTGCCGTGACGGATATGTCTGCTGCAAAGTGTCAGCAGATTTGTGCCATTTCTGCCACCGATTATCTGAAAGTCCTCGCCCATATAAACGGCTCGGGTTTCTATTTTATACACACCGTCAATCCAGTTCCTTGGCACAATCTGAGGATTTGAGCCAAGAAGCGTAACCGTGCTTTTATCAAAGGTTTCAAGCTTATACAGCATACCCTTATAAAGACAATATCTGCCTTTTCGCACCTGTGAATAGCTCATTTTATCATCTCCTGGTCAGATTTATTGTAGAACTGACTTTTTGATTAAGCAAAAATTAAGTAAGCGGAACGTAATAATTTCTCACTCCACTCTTCACACTCCAAACTCCACTCTATTTATTAACCGCCTGCATCATCTTTTTCGGCACGGGCGTGCTGAAAATCATTTCTTCTTCAGTGTAAGGGTGAACGATAACCAGCTTGTTTGCGTGGAGGCAAAGTCTGTGCACGGGATTTGTTGCTGAGCCATACTTCTTATCTCCTGCAATTGGGCAACCCATATCACTCATATGCACGCGAATCTGATTCTTGCGTCCCGTTTCGATGTCCACGTCAACGAGGGAGTAATTCTCTCCCCTTTTGCGCACCTTGTAATTGGTGATTGCAAGCTTTCCGTCGCCCATTTTTGCGGTATAAACCAGGTGACTTTCGGTTTCACGGAGCTTGTTCTCAATACGTCCTTCTATTGGCTCGGGACACCCCTCAACAACAGCAACATAACCACGGAACTTTGCAACGCTGTCCCAGTTATCCTGCAGAGCGTGCTTGATTTCCTCATTTTTGGCAAAAATCAGCACACCCGAGGTTTCTCTGTCAAGACGGTGCACGATAAAAATTCTGCCGTGGGAATTCTTTGCACGGACATACTCCATAGCAAGGTGATACGCTGTCATTGTCTTTTCGGTTTCAGTTGCAATCGCAAGCATTCCCGCAGGCTTGTTGATAACCAGCAGTTCGTCGTCCTCGAAAATAATATCGAGATTTGGAATGCTTACCTTCTCAAACTTAGGCACATAGGTACCGATTGTAACCTGCTGACCCTTTCGAAGTGCATAGTTGAACTTTGTAACAACCTTTCCGTCAACGGAAACAAGCTTGTGCTCCAGCTCGGATTTAACCTTACCCTTTGGTCGGTTTGGCTGCATTTCGTAAAGGAATTTCAGCAACTCGTTGGGCTGTTCAACCGTAAAAATCGTTTCCTTAGGCTTACGCTCAGATTTATTCTTCATAGATATACTCCTACAAAAAAGGAGTCCAAAGAAACCCTTGGACTCCAAAATTTGTTAATTACAATCAAACGCCGTACTTTGATGTGGAAACAGGAATACCAACGCCCATTGTGGAAGCTACTACACAGGACTTGATGTAAGTACCCTTAGCAGCTGCTGGCTTAGCCTTAACGATAGCTTCGAGAAGTGTGTTAAGGTTTTCGGAAAGCTTTTCCTGACCGAAGGAAGCCTTACCGATAGGACAGTGAATGATGTTTGTCTTATCGAGACGGTATTCGATCTTACCAGCCTTAGCTTCTGTTACAGCCTTAGCAACGTCAGGGGAAACTGTGCCAGCCTTAGGGTTAGGCATAAGTCCACGAGGACCGAGAACTCTTGCAGCCTTACCAACTACGCCCATCATATCAGGGGAAGCTACGCAAACGTCGAAATCGAGCCAGTTTTCCTTAACGATCTTATCAACGAGATCAGCGCCGCCAACGTAATCTGCACCTGCAGCCTTTGCAGCTTCTTCCTTATCTTCCTTACAGAATACGAGAACCTTAACGTTCTTACCTGTACCGTTAGGGAGAACTACTGCACCACGAACCTGCTGGTCTGCGTGACGGGAGTCAACACCAAGACGAACGTGAACTTCGATGGTCTCATCGAACTTTGCCTTTGCATTCTGACAAGCGAGTGCAAGAGCTTCTTCTGTTTCATAAAGCTTTGTTTTATCAATAGCTTTAGCGCTTTCGTTATATTTCTTACCGTG
Source organism: Oscillospiraceae bacterium (assembly GCA_018110825.1). Taxonomy (GTDB): domain Bacteria; phylum Bacillota; class Clostridia; order Oscillospirales; family Ruminococcaceae; genus RGIG8773. The sequence continues at coordinate 86,053 of JAGBCL010000031.1, read as the reverse complement.
TTTCATTTTCTTATTTTCCTCCTTAAGTGGTAACATTCCCATATCGGGATTTTAGCGGATAGTTCCTCCCACCATAGGGCAATACCGAACAACATAATCCCGTTCGGTACAACGGAGACAAAATGTCCGCCGCAACAGTGTTAATTAGTCAACAACTTCAACGCCCATAGAACGGCAAGTACCAGCGATCATGCTCATAGCAGATTCAACGTTTGCTGCGTTCAGGTCAGGCATCTTTGTTTCAGCAATCTTCTTAATCTGTTCCTTAGTGATCTTACCAACCTTTGTCTTGTTAGGAACACCGGAACCGCTCTCAAGACCGATAGCCTTCTTGATAAGAACTGCTGCCGGTGGAGTCTTTGTGATGAAGGAGAAAGAACGGTCTGCGTAAACTGTGATTACTACAGGAATGATAAGACCGATATCGTTCTTTGTTCTTTCATTGAATTCCTTTGTAAAAGCCATAATATTTACACCGTGCTGACCAAGAGCAGGACCAACCGGTGGAGCAGGAGTAGCCTTACCTGCTGCAATCTGAAGCTTGATTAAGCCAACTACTTTCTGTGCCATGCTAATTGCACCTCCGAAATTTTCGTAACTTTTATTTTTAATTAATATTCATCTGAAACTGCAACCATGGAAATATCCAGTGCTGCTGTAGTATCTCTGCCGAACATGGATACCTTCACATTTACAGTCATGCTTTCAGTATCGATACTTTCGACTTCACCAACCATTCCCTCCATAGGACCGGCTGCAATCTTGACCTTATCGCCCGCCTTGAACTTGATTTCAACAGAAGCAGGCTTTGCCTCTGCATTAATGCCAAGTGCAGCAGCTTCCTTATCTGTAAGCGGAACAGGCTTTGATCCGGGACCTACAAATCCCGTACAGCCTCTGGTATTTCTTACAACATACCAGGAATCGTCGGTAAGAATCATCTTCACCAGTACATAACCTGGGAAAACTTTTCTTTCTACCTCACGCATCTTATTCTTATCATTCATTTCCATAACCATTTCGGTTGGAACCTGAACCTCATGAATAAGGTCGTGGAGCTTACGGTTTTCGACAACCTTCATAATTGTCTGTGCAACCTTATTCTCATAACCGGAATAAGTGTGAATGACATACCATTTTGCCGATTCTGACATAATTATGACCATTCCTTTCCCCGCAGAAACTGCGGAACTTCTTTCCTTGTTATCAGTTCAGACCGCATCAGCCGTTTACCAGCTTCATAAGAGCTGTAAGTGCGCTGTCGATTCCGAATATAACAATTGCACTTGCGCACATACCTACGAGCACGACAAATGTATTGTTACGAACCTTCTTGAATGAAGGCCATGTGACTTTCTTGATTTCACTCTTAAGATCCTTGAAGTACTTGGCAAGACCTGTTTTCTTTCCGGACTTCTTAGCCTTTTCACGGTCGTTTGCCATTTTGTTTGCCTTAGCCTCAGCCTGAGCAACGATAGACTTCTTGGAGTTTTTCTTTGCATCAGCCACGTCTTTCACACCTCACTTACTTAGTTTCCTTGTGAAGAGTATGCTTCTTGCAGAACTTACAGTACTTGTTCATTTCAAGTCTGTCCGGGTCGTTCTTCTTGTTCTTCTTGGTGTTGTAATTGCGCTGTTTGCACTCTGTACAAGCCATTGTTACCTTTACTCTCATATCGGCACCTCCTATTAGCGTTTCGATTTCGCAGGGGACGTATTTCCCCTGTGCCTCCCTCTGTGGCACGGCCCAAGCTGACTCGCATGAACCTTGTCGAGAGACTTCAATTTAACCGTGCCTCTTAAAAATGGGCACAAAAAAATAAGCCTCTGCAAGAGGTAATACCATTATACCTCATTGCAAAGGCTTTTGTCAAGTCTTTTTTCAAATTTCCCGAATTTTTTTAGAATTTCTTAGAACCGACACTTATTCTGTTCAGTGCACGCTGTAATTTCAACTCTGCAAGGTCAAGCTCATGCTGACTTGCTTTCTGAGTAAGACGCTGTCTTGCATCCTCCTCGGAACGCTTTGCCCATTCAAGGTCGATTTCGTCAGCCCACTCAACAGCGTTTGCAAGGATAACAACCTTGTTCCCGCCGACTTTAAGCAGACCCGTAGAAACAGCGGCAACCTTCCAGCTGCCGTCCTCCTGACGGATTTTCAGCGGACCTGACGGTAAATCGGCTACAAGACTTGTATGGTTAGCAAGAATACCGATGTCGCCCTCAGTCGTGCGAACGATAATCTGCGTAGTTTCCCCGTCAAAGAAAATCTTTTCGGGGGTTGTTACTTTAAGTGAAAATGAAGCCATTGTGCAGCCTCCTTTTCTTACGCATTCTCGGCGTTCTTAGCCTTTTCGATAACGTCGTCGATTGTTCCTGCAAAGAGGAATGCAGACTCAGGAATATCGTCGTGAACACCCTCGATGATTTCCTTGAAGCCACGGATTGTTTCCTTGAGAGGAACGTACTTACCTTCCATACCTGTGAACTGTTCAGCAACGTTGAAAGGCTGTGAAAGGAATCTCTGGATTTTTCTTGCTCTTGATACAGTAAGCTTATCTTCATCGGAAAGCTCGTCCATACCCATGATAGCAATGATATCCTGGAGTTCCTTATATCTCTGGAGAATGTTCTGTACAGAACGTGCAACCTCATAGTGCTCGTTACCAACGATATCAGGTGCGAGAATTCTCGATGTGGAATCAAGCGGGTCAACAGCAGGGTAGATACCGAGAGAAGCAATGCTTCTGGAAAGTACTGTTGTAGCGTCGAGGTGTGCGAATGTTGTAGCAGGAGCAGGGTCAGTAAGGTCATCGGCAGGAACGTAAACAGCCTGGACCGATGTAATAGAACCCTTGTTTGTAGAAGTGATACGCTCCTGAAGAGCACCCATTTCAGTAGCAAGTGTAGGCTGGTAACCTACGGCAGAAGGCATACGTCCGAGAAGAGCGGATACCTCAGAACCTGCCTGAGTGAAACGGAAGATGTTGTCGATGAAGAGGAGAACGTCCTGACCTTCTACGTCACGGAAGTATTCCGCCATAGTAAGACCTGAAAGACCAACTCTCATTCTTGCTCCCGGAGGCTCATTCATCTGACCGTAAACAAGTACAGTCTTGTCGATAACTCCTGACTCGGTCATTTCGTTGTAGAGGTCGTTACCCTCACGAGTACGTTCGCCAACACCTGTGAATACGGAGATACCGCCGTGCTGGTTGGCAACGTTGTTGATAAGCTCCTGGATAAGAACTGTCTTACCAACGCCCGCACCGCCGAACAGACCGATTTTACCACCCTTGAGGTAAGGGCAGATAAGGTCGATAACCTTGATACCTGTTTCAAGAACCTCATTGGAAGCTGTCTGCTCCTCATAGGAAGGAGGCTCACGGTGAATAGCCCACTTCTCCTCAGTTTCGGGAGCAGGCTTATTGTCAACAGGCTCTCCGAGAAGATTGAAGATTCTTCCGAGAGTTGCCTTGCCGACAGGAACAGAAATCGGAGCACCTGTATCAACAGCGTCAACACCTCTTACAAGACCGTCTGTTGAAGCCATAGCGATACAACGAACGATGTCATCGCCGATATGCTGAGCAACCTCACAAGTGAGGGTTGCACCGTTAAGCTCGATTTCGATAGCATTCAAAAGATTCGGAAGGTTTTCCTTTGTGAACTGCACGTCAACAACGGCACCGATAATCTGTACAACCTTACCGATATTTTTCTGCGGCATTTACTTAATCAATCCTTTCCGCACCGTATACTATTATAATAGTATACGGCTTAAATTTTGTAACGGAATTTTGCATAACCTGAAATAAAAACAAAATGAAATTTTGCATTCTGTAAAAGTTTTGCGGTTTCCGCAAGGAAATTCAAGCTGACAAGCTTGAAAGCAAAACTTGGAGTAATCGGGAAAATTTATTTTCCCGATTATTTTGCGCCTGAAGCACCACCGACGATTTCCGTGATTTCCTGTGTAATTGCAGCCTGTCTTGCTCGGTTGTAGATGAGCGACAGACCGGAAATCATTTCCTCGGCGTTGTCCGTAGCGGATTCCATAGCTGTACGTCTTGCAGCCTGCTCGGAAGCGAAGCTGTCAACAACAGCGCAGAAGATTATACCCGAGATGTATTTCGGCACGATTGCGTCGAAAACAGCTGACGGAGAAGGCTCATAGACAGGAAGCTGTCTTGCGCCCTTGTTCTCGGCAGGAGCAACCTCCAACGGGAGAATTGCAACTCTTTCAGCCTGCTGAACAAGAGGAGAAACATATTCCGTGCGGAACAGCTCAACTCTGTCGAACTCGCCGTTGAAGAACGGGTAAACAATCTTATTGGAAATATCCGCTGCGTGATGAATTTTCATAGTTTCAGCAACGTTGGGGAAGCTGCCCACAAGGTCGTGACCGCGCTTTACGAAGTACTCAACCGCCTTCTTGCCGATAGCAAGAATTTTCACGGTCATATCCTCCGCCTTGAGTTCGTCAACACGAGCCTGTGCAAGCTTCAGAACGTTGGAGTTGAAGCCGCCTGCAAGACCTCTGTCGCCTGCGATTACCACAAGCAGAACAGTCTTTGCGTCGCGCTTCTTTGTATAGCGTGAAAAGAAGCCGGGGTTTTCAGACTGGATTTCACACATTGTATCATACAGGGCATTGAAGTAGGGACGGGCGTTATCCGCCTTTTCCTTCGCCTTTCTCAGCTTTGATGAGGCAACCAGCTCCATAGCCTTTGTAATCTGCATGGTTGACTCAACGCTCTTGATACGGCGCTTAATGTCCTTCATATTTCCTGAAGCCAACGGACACCCTCCTTTCTAAAATTCGCCGACAATTACTTGTCTGCAAGGAACTTTGTCACAAAGCCTGCGAGCATCTCCTTGAGAGCGTCCTCGTTTTCCTTTGTGAGGTCCTTGGTTTCCTTGATGGAAGCGATAATATCAGGGTGTGTTTCGTTTGCATAAGTGAAAAGTTCTTCCTCAAACTCAGCAACCTTGTCAAGAGGAATATCCTTGAGGTAGCCATGAGTTACAGCGTAAATGATGAGAACCTGGTCCTCAACTGTAAGAGGAGAGTTTCTTCCCTGCTTGAGAACTTCAACAACTCGTTCACCGAGAGCAAGTCTGTCCTTGGTATCCTTATCAAGGTCGGAACCAAACTGGGAGAACGCCTGAAGCTCACGGTACTGGGAGTAAGTCAGCTTAAGGGAACCCGAAACCTTCTTCATAGCCTTAATCTGAGCTGCACCACCAACTCGTGATACAGAGATACCAGGGTTAACAGCAGGACGTACACCTGCGTTGAAGAGGTCTGTTTCGAGGAATATCTGACCGTCAGTAATGGAAATTACGTTGGTCGGGATATAAGCGGAAACGTCGCCTGCCTGTGTTTCGATGATAGGAAGCGCAGTAAGTGAGCCGCCGCCGTAGTTTTCGTTAAGGTTACAAGCTCTTTCAAGGAGACGGGAGTGGAGATAGAAGACGTCACCAGGATAAGCCTCACGGCCCGGTGGTCTCTTGAGGAGCAGAGAAAGTGTACGGTAAGCAACCGCGTGCTTGGACAGGTCATCGTAAACGCAGAGAACGTCCTTGCCCTGTTCGAGGAAATATTCACCCATTGCACAGCCTGTGTAAGGAGCAATATACTGAAGAGGTGCAAGCTCGGAAGCTGTAGCGGAAACTACGATTGTGTAATCCATAGCACCGTTCTTCTGAAGTGTTTCAACAACGTTTGCAACTGTGGAACGCTTCTGACCGATAGCAACATAGATACAGATAACGTTCTTGTCCTTCTGGTTGATGATTGTATCAAGAGCGATAGCAGTCTTACCTGTCTGACGGTCGCCGATGATAAGCTCACGCTGACCGCGTCCGATAGGAATCATAGAGTCGATAGCCTTGATACCTGTCTGCAAAGGTCTGTTTACAGACTTTCTTGTGATAATACCTGAAGCTGTACGCTCGATAGGCATTGTTTTATCTGTGAGAATAGCGCCCTTACCGTCGATAGGCTGACCGAGAGAGTTTACAACTCTGCCCAGGAGCTCCTCACCAACGGGAACAGAAACGATTTTATTTGTGCTCTTTACAGTGTCGCCTTCCTTGATTTCAGCGTCGGAACCGAGCATAACAGCACCGACAAAGTCCTTTTCAAGGTTAAGCGCCATAGCATAAACGCCGTTCTCAAATTCGAGCAGTTCGCCCGACATACATTTTTCAAGACCGTGAATTCTGGCAATACCGTCGCCGACTGTTACAACAGTACCAACGTCGGCAAGTTCAATCTTGGACTGATAATTCTTTATCTGTTCCTTGATTATGCCTGTAATTTCATCGGGGCGTAAATCCATTGGAATATCCATCCTTTCCTGAGAATTGTACTATTTATAATAGTATCATTCCCGTAATTTGCAGATTAAGCAATAACGCCCTTAATCTGCTTCTGAATAGCATCAAGCTTGGCCTTTACCGAGCCGTCAAGCATTGTGTTGCCGTAGTTGAGCACGATACCGCCCATAATTGTCGGGTCAACACATTCGGTAAGAATAACCGTTTTCTTGTACACGGCTTCAAGCTTAGCTTTAAGTTTTGTTCTAAGATTTTCGCTGAGAGGAATGCTTGTAGTAACCTTTACCTCAGCAATATTCTTCATCTCGTACCAGCGGTTCTTGTAATCCTCCGCAATGGCGGGAACGGCTTCGGCACGTCCCTTTTCGGTGACAACGCAGAGTAGATTGTAGGTTATCTGGGAAAGCTTGCCCTTGAAGGTCTTTTCGATAATTCCCAGTTTTTCACCGATTGTCACCGTCGGAACTGTAAGAAGCTTCGCAAACCCGGGGTTGTCGTTAAAAACAGCCGCCAGAGTATCAAGCTCAGCCTTTACTTCGTCCGCACAATCCTGCTCACACGCAAGCTCAAAAACTGCCTCCGAGTATATTTTTTCAATTGTACCCGTCATTTTTGCAAGTTCCTTTCAATGCAGCGGGTTGAATACGGAAATTTACCCTCCGCAATTATTCACCGATTTCATCAATAAAGCTCTCAATAAGCTGTTCATGTGTCTTTCCGTCGATTTCCTTGGAAACGACCTGGGAAGCAATGGACAGAGCAATATCGGAGATTTCGTCCTTAATCTGATTAACGGCGCGTTTTTTCTCTTTCTCAATGTCGGCATTTGCCTTGTCAACGATGCTGCGTGCTTCTTCCTTAGCATCCGCAATAATCTCGTCGGAACGGCTCTGTGCCTTCTTAGTAGCATTCTTTACAATTTCAGCGGACTCTTCCTTAGCCGCAGCAAGCTTTTCTGTGTATTCAGCTTCAAGCTGCTTAGCGTTTTCGAGAGTCTTGTCAGCCTCCTCGTAAGTCTTTGCAACGGAATTGTTGCGCTCATCGAGAACAGCGTTTACCTTGTCGAAAAGAAATTTCTTGAATATGAGAAACAGAATGAGCGTATTCAGCAAAACGCCGATAATGGTAGTTAAGTCAATACCAAAAAAATCAAAAAAGCCCATTTTATAGAATTGCCTCCTGTTCCTGCAGATTTATGAACCTTCGGATTACTGCTCGAGGAACTTGAGGAATGGGTTAGCAAACAGGAGCATAAGAGCAACGAACAGACCGTAGATACCTGTTGTTTCAGCAACAGCACAGCCGATAAACATTGTGGATGTAGCTGTACCCTTGATTTCAGGCTGTCTGCCGATAGTTTCGATAGCCTTACCTACTGCGTAACCTTCACCGATACCAGGACCGATACCTGCAATCATAGCAAGACCAGCACCGATAGCCTGAGCTGCAAGAACTGTAGCTTTCGCTGTAATTAATACAGATTCCTGATCCATCATATTGTTTTCCATTTGTTTTTACCTCCAAAATTATATTATAATAGTATAATAGGTTTTTAACCTTCACGTCCGTTCTTTATATATGCCATGGTAAGCATAATGAAAACATAGGACTGAATTACGCCCGAGAACAAGTCAAAATAAATTGACAGCACTGCAGGAATACCTACTTGGAAAATGCTGAAATAATAGGTATCAGCACTAAAACCGATAAGGCCGTAAATTGCACTGCTTGCTGCACCCAGAGCCGCATAAAGCATTGTGGTAATAATCATACCGCCTGCCATATTACCAAACATACGAAGCGCCATAGCTACAGGAGTAGCAATTTCGCTCAGGATGTTGAACGGTGTAAGGATTGCAGGTGATGCAAGTCCTTTAAGGTAGCCCTTGAAGCCGTTTGCATTGATTTTATTATAGGTAATCAACACAAAACTCATAATCGCCCAGGTCGCAGTTACATTGATATCGACAGTCATACTTCTGATACCCAGCAATGAAACCAGTGCACCGATAAGCGCAAACACAAAGATTGTCGCCATATACGGAGCATAAACTCTCATTCCTGTGCCCATATTTTCATCAACCATATTATTCATAGTGTTGACAAGCATTTCCGCAATCGCCTGACGCTTTGTATCAGGAACCTTTTTCAGATCCTTAGTCAGCCAACGGCAGAAAAAGAACGCCGCAACAATGATTATCCAGCCTATTACAATTGAGGCAGACAACTTGATACCGCCAAGTTCTAAATAGGACGGACCCCGAACGTTAATATCCATAACGGCTTATCCTCCCTTCTTATTTAATGCTGCGTGAAAAGTATATGCAATCTTTGGAAACAGCTGAGGAAGTGCACACGCTATAAGATTAAGCGAGTCACACTTTATTCCTGCATAGAACAGCACACCCATTATCGCCAGTCTCAGCATGTACGAGCCGAACATATAGGCCTTTGCACTTTTCAAAGGACGTTCGACTGCTCTTTCCGAAGAAAGACCAAGAATAATGAAATTAACGAGCATAACCGCTGTTCCCGCAAGAAGCCCCAGCGGAACTTCCTTGCACAAGCCATACACGGGCAGCGAAATAATGTAAATCACCACATCAAGAATAAGTGCTCTCGGCAGAAGAAATTTCAGTTCCCTGCTAATCATTTCACTGAACATCCGCCTTGCCATCGAGTCAAACCAATCCTTTCCGCACAATTTACAACTATAATACTAAATATTATACCATTTGCCTTCACGAATTTCAACTGTTTTTGTGTTTTTTTACTAACTAATTATTAGAAAAAATTTTCTTGCAACTTTTTTTAAAAAAGTACTTGACAAATGTTTTTTTATGTAGTATAATGATAAAGCTGTCGAACGAGAGCATAATAAATCGGGGCGTAACTCAGTTTGGTAGAGTGCTTGGTTTGGGACCAAGATGCCGCAGGTTCAAGTCCTGTCGCCCCGACCAATTTCACTTTTTGAAAAATGTGAAATTGTGAACAAAATGTAAAACCTCAAAAATGGGGTTGACAAGTTCAAAACAATGTGATATAATAATTAAGTCGCTGAATAAGAGCGACGAAAACAGTTAAGCTGGTGTAGCTCAGTTGGTAGAGCAGCTGATTTGTAATCAGCAGGTCGGGGGTTCGAGTCCGTCCACCAGCTCCATTTTTTTGCTTAACTGCAAAACCTAATATGGAAGAGTTCCCGAGTGGCCAAAGGGGGCAGACTGTAAATCTGTTGCTTCGGCTTCGGTGGTTCGAATCCACCCTCTTCCACCAGAAACGCCCCTGTAATTTCTTACAGGGGCTTATTTAATCTAAAAATAGATATATACTCAACCTGACAAATTGCCCTTGCATACCCTGCAAGGCTTTTTTACGTTATAGAGATTTCGACATAATAAATATTTTTTTTCACCAATGTTAAAACAATATATAATGTATATCCAATAAGGAAGGGAAAATTTTTATGTTAAGAGAAGATTTAAGAAACGTTGCAATTATCGCTCACGTTGACCACGGTAAGACAACCCTCGTTGACGAGATGCTCAAGCAGGGTGGCGTATTCCGCGAAAATCAGGAAGTTGCCGACAGAGTCATGGACTCAGGCGACATTGAGCGTGAACGTGGTATTACAATCCTTGCAAAAAACACTTCTGTAATGTATAATGGTGTAAAAATCAACATCATCGACACCCCGGGCCATGCCGACTTCGGCGGCGAGGTTGAACGTGTACTGAAAATGGTTGACGGCGTTGTACTTCTTGTTGACGCAGCAGAAGGCTGTATGCCTCAGACACGTTTCGTGCTCCAGAAGGCACTTGAAATGGGTCACAGAATTATCGTTGTTGTAAACAAGATTGACCGTCCTGATGCACGTCTTGACGAAATCGGTGACGAAGTTCTTGAACTTCTCCTCGACCTTGATGCAAGCGACGAGCAGATTGAAAGCCCAATCCTTTTCTGTTCAGGCCGTGCAGGTACAGCTTCTCTCAGCCAGTACGAAGCAGGTACTGACCTCGTTCCCCTCTTTGAAACAATTCTCAGCCACATTCCTGCACCACAGGGTGAGCCTGAAGAACCACTCCAGATGCTTATTTCCTCTATCGACTACAATGACTATGTAGGTCGTATCGGCATTGGACGTATCGAGCGTGGTACAATCAAGGTCAACCAGCAGGTTACAGTTGGCGATTACTACGAAAACCACAAGTCCTTCAACAGCAAGGTCGTTACCCTTTATCAGATTGAAGGCCTTAACAGAACTCCTGTTGACGAAGCAAAAGTCGGCGATATCGTTTGGATTTCAGGTATCGAAAACATCACAATCGGTGACACTCTCTGCGATACAGCCTGCTATGAGCCTGTACCTTTTGTAAAGATTTCCGAACCAACAGTTGAAATGACTTTCTCCGTAAATGACAGCCCGTTTGCAGGACGTGAGGGTAAGTTCGTTACTTCCCGTCAGCTCCGTGACAGACTTTTCAAGGAAATCCTCCGTGATGTTTCCCTCCGTGTAAGCGAAACTGAAAACACAGACAGCTTCCGCGTTGCAGGCCGTGGCGAAATGCACCTTTCTATCCTTATTGAAAATATGCGCCGTGAGGGCTACGAGCTTTCCGTTTCAACTCCACGTGTGCTTTATAAAGAAGTTGACGGCGAAGCACACGAGCCAATCGAACGTCTTGTTATCGATGTACCCGAGGATTGCGTTGGCTCCGTAATGGAAAAGCTTGGCACAAGAAAGGCTGAACTCCAGTCCATGAACCCTGTGGGAAGCCGTATGAAGATTGAATTCCTTATCCCTTCAAGAGGACTTTTCGGTTACAAGTCCGAGTTCCTCACTGATACAAAGGGCGAAGGCGTAATCAGCTCCGTATTCGACAGCTATCAGCCTTACAAGGGCGATATCCCACGCCGCAATACAGGCTCCCTCGTTTGCTTTGAAACAGGTGAAGCTGTAACCTACGGACTTTACAACGCTCAGGAAAGAGGCTCTCTCTTTATCGGTGCAGGTACTCCTGTTTACGAGGGTATGGTTGTGGGTGCATCACCTAAAACAGAGGATTTGGTTGTAAACGTATGTAAGAAGAAGCACCTTACAAATACCCGTGCAAGCGGCTCCGACGACGCACTCCGTCTTGTTCCGCCGAGAAAGCTTTCCCTTGAGGACAGCCTTGAATTCATCACAGATGACGAGCTTCTCGAGGTTACGCCAAAGTCAATCCGTATCAGAAAGCGTATTCTTGACAATCAGCTTCGTGCTAAGCAGAGAGCAAAATTAAAGTAATTTGAAATCAGAAATGTGAAAAGTGGAATGATGTTTGTAACATTTTAATTTCTCATTTCACATTCCAAATTCTACATTTAAGGGGGATTGTTATGGCAATTTTCAAACCAACCTACGCACTGAAATCCGTGCTGGAGATTACTCCCGAGGCACTTAAACAGCGTGACATAAAGGCACTTGTCCTTGACCTTGACAATACCCTTACCACCCACGACAACCCCGCACCTGCCGAAGGTGTGCTGGACTGGATTGCCGATATGCAAAGGGCAGGAATAAAGCTTCTTATCGTCAGCAACAACACCGCCGAGCGTGTTACGCCTTTTGCGGAAATGCTGGGTCTGCACTTTGTTCCGAATGGTGCAAAACCTCTTCCGAAAGGCTTCAAGCGTGCTATTGCTGAGCTTGGCATAAGCAAGAAGCAAGTCTGTGCAGTCGGCGACCAGATTTTCACCGATATTTTAGGTGCAAATATGGCAGGTATACGTTCGATTTTTGTTTACCCCATTGAGTTTGAGCATAGTACCTTCTTCACGGTGAAGCGTGCAATTGAGAAGCCGCTTTTGCCTAAGAAGTATGACAAGTTTTAAGGGTGCACACTATGAATAAAAATCAGCTTGCCAACTACAATATGACCGCTGAGGAGCTTGCCGAGTGGAACAGCCTTGTGAAGCAGATTTACGAGGACTGCACAAGGGCAGGTGTTCCGAAACAATACATCGACCCACGGGTGAAGCCATACGATTTTGAAAACAACAGGGGCTACTGCAAGGAATTGGGTTACTATGACGTTTACATTGAGAGAGGCTGCAATGACATCCGTTTTCTCGGAAACAAGAACGATATGCGGTTTTACCTGCTGAAAGAAATTCTTTTCGGTTTTGGCACGCAGACGGAACTGCAAAACCGTGCAAAGCTTACTATTGAGTGGAAATTGAAGTATCACGCAAAGTATGACTCACGCAAGTTTCATTTTGAATTTGAAATAAACAAAATCCGCGAAATTCTCGGGCAGGAATACTCCGCACAGCTTATTCGGGAACACACCGACCATATGAACCGCTGGTTTCCCGACAAGCACTGGGAGTTTGACCCAAGCGAGAGAAAATTCGTTGAAATAAGTAAATCGGAGGAGATAGAATGAGCGCAAAATTCGGACCCGCAGGCACAGCCGAAAGCTTCAAGGAAATGGGCTACAAAAAGTCCGTTCAGCTTGGTGAGTACCTTGAAAAATTCGGACTTGACCACTTTGAATATCAGTGCGGACAGGGCGTTCGTGTCGGCGAACAGGCGGCACGTGAAATCGGCAATGCACTTGCTGAAAAGAACATAACAGTTTCCGTTCATGCGCCATATTTCATCTCCCTTTCAAGCATTGAGGAGGAGAAGCGTGACAACTCCATCAACTATATTTTGCAGTCAGCGGCGGCGGTTAACGCTATGGGCGGCAACCGAATTGTTATTCACAGTGGCTCCTGCTCAAAAATGACCCGTGAGGAAGCGCTGGAGCTTGCAAAGGCTACGATGAAGAAAGCACGTGAAGCGCTTGTTTCCGAGGGACTGGGACACATTCACTGCTGTCCCGAAACAATGGGCAAAATCAATCAGCTTGGCGATTTGCGTGAAGTAATGGAAATCTGTAAGGTTGACGATACTTTTATCCCCTGCATAGATTTCGGACACCTTAACGCACGCACCTTCGGCGAAATCAAGGGTAAGGCTGAGTACGCAGCAATCCTTGATACCATTGAAAATGAGCTTGGTGCTGACCGTGCGAAGATTTTCCACTCCCACTTCTCCAAAATCGAGTATACCACAAAGGGCGGCGAAAAGAAGCATCTTACCTTTGAGGACACGATTTACGGTCCTCAGTTTGAGCCGCTTATGGAGCTTGTTTACGAGAGAAACCTCTCCCCTATTTTCGTTTGCGAGAGTGCTGGTACTCAGACCGAGGACGCACAGGCGATGAAGAGGTATTATGAGAGCCTGAAATAAATTGTAACCATATTGACACCCCGCTGTAATTGCCTTTGGTGCAATCACTTGGTATAATTTAGGTATACTACACTGGGGAGATGTCTTTATGTTTAACAGAAAATTTATTGCAATCGTGCTTTCTATGCTCTGCCTTACGTCTTGCTCTGCAAACAATGATGTTCAGCAGACAAGCGTTAGTGAAACAACTATGACAGTAACCACATCTGCTGAAACAACTGCAAATGTTGTTTCCGAGGCTATTACAACAACGGAAATTACTGAGGAAGAAACTGCAGAGGAAACAACAGAATCAGCCGAGGACAGCTGGCGCAACCCAGAAGACGGACTTGTATTTTTTGTTCAGCCAAGCATTTGTCAACGTGACGAAGAAAGCAGGGTTGATGATTGGGAATGCCGTGACACTGAGGTTTTGCGTGATTTTCACTATGACGGTGAATGGCAGTATGCAAAGGAGCTTATTTTTGTTTTCTCTAACTATACAAACGAGCCTGTCACAATTGACAGCATAAACATTGTCAACGATGCCGAAGATACACTCGTCAGCTTCACTGACGGCTCACTTTTCCTTGATATAAATTTAACCGTACAGCCAATGCACAAAACCGACTACATACTCAGGGCAGAGGATTTTGATTATTCAGCCTGTGAGTCGGGAATTTACAACGCTGTTGCAAATGTCGGACTTGAAGGGTACGGCAGAAAATTCTTTATCAACAACTGTGAATACGCACCAACATTTCTTACTGAAGAACAGCAGGAGATTTTTGCAAAAGCCGACGGTGTTATGACGAACCGTTTTTGGACTAATAAATGGATGCTTCCTAAATATACCGATACTCATACTACCGATAATTCCATTACAATGCTTTATGAGGTTTTCACCGAAGAATACGCAAATGAACTTTCGGCAGAATACATTGATGAAAATGGAAACCTCCGTAATATCGACGGAGGGCGAGAAAGTGACATAAGTTATTGCGATCACTGCTTCCTTCCTGTTTATTCAGATGAGAACGAAGTGCTGTTTCAGAACATTGTCACCCACGCACACGAGGATAATCCCTATTTTATATGGTTTGAAACCCTTAACTACCGAATGGTAAAAACCGATGACGGCTGGAGATTTGACAGATTTGACCTTTGGAATTAAAATATACATATAAATTCAATCCGAAAGGACGTACCCAAAATGAAAAACGTACTGATAATAAACGGCCCTAACCTCAACCTTTTAGGCGAGCGTGAGCCGGGAACATACGGCTCCGATACATACGAAAGCATATGTGCTGAAATCAGGGCTACGGCTTCTGAGCTTGGCTTTGATGACTGCGAGTGCTTCCAGTCCAACCACGAGGGCGAAATCATTGACAAGCTTCACGCGGCACGTCTTGACAAGTGCGGCGTAATTCTCAACGCTGGTGCGTACACCCATTACAGCTATGCAATCCGTGACGCTATTTCGGCAATTAAAATTCCCGTAATTGAGGTGCACATCTCCAACATCTGTGCCCGTGAGGAATTCCGCCACAATTCCGTTATTGCTCCCGTTTGCTCGGGAAGCCTTTTCGGCTTCGGCAAGGACGGATATCTCCTTGCGCTTCAGGCACTTGCTTACAAAACACAAAACTGACGGAGGACTCCTATGAACTTTTCCTACTGCCCACAGTGCGGCGAAAAGCTTTTCCCAAAGGTCTGCGGCGATGAGGGTGCTATACCCTACTGCGGCAGCTGCAAAAGACCCTTCTTCCCCTTTTCCTACGCTTGCGTAATCTGCCTTTGCGTTACCGAGGACAACAAGGAAATCGCCCTCATTCAGCAGGACTACGTTTCCAACAACTACATCAACGTTGCAGGCTATATCAAGCAGGGTGAAACTCCCGAGTCAACCGTTGTCCGTGAGGTCAAGGAGGAAATCGGACTGGACGTTGTTTCTTACAGATACATCGGAAGCTACTACTACGAGAAAAAAGACAACCTTATGCTTGGCTACATTTGCAAGGTAAAAAAGGATGAATTTGCATTGTCCGTTGAGGTTGACAAGGCAGAGTGGTTTCCGCTCAAATACGCACAGCAGATTTTACGTTACGACAGCATCGGCTGGAATTTGCTGAATGATTATCTCCACGGCATTTACCTGGAGGAAAACAAGGAATAAGCTGTATTTATAAAAATTTTGTGAAAACCCTTGCAAGTTGGGGAAATAATGGTATAATAATAGTATTGTTTTATTTTACAGGAGGATTTTTTCAATGAACACAGCTCTTTTAAACGTTATGCTTGCTGCATCCGCAGGAACAGGTGAGGCAATGCCCCCTGAGGCCGCTGCTCCAAGCCTTCTCTTTTCACTTATTATTACAATAGTTCCTTTCGTGCTCATTTTCTATTTTATGATACTTCGTCCTCAGAAGAAGAAGGAGAAGGAAGCTAAGCAGCTCCGTGACAATCTCCAGATTGGCGACGAGGTTACAACAATCGGCGGTATCACAGGTATCGTTGTTCGCAAGACTGAAGATACTGTTGTTATTGAAACAGGCGGCGACCGCTCCAAGATTCGTGTTAAGCTCTGGGCTATTTCCGAAAACGCTACAATTCACGATGCGCCTGAGGAAGAAATCAGCAAGAAGTAATAAAGAATATTATTCCCCCATTCCGAATATAATTAATCAATATTCGGAACGGGGGAATTTTTATGCGTAAAACACCTGCACAACGGCTTCGCAAGGAACATATAACATCTGTCGTGTACTCGATTTTCGCCTGTATAGGTGCGGTTTTTGCCACATCGCTGTTTTTTTCTGCAATTGCTACGGTTATCGACCTCAGTGACGGAACATTCACTGTTATGTCAAGTGTTGCTCTGTGTGCAGGCTGCTTCGGTGCAAGTTTTACTGCGGCAAAAAAGCGTCAGAAGGACGGTCTGAAAACAGGTCTGATGTGCGGAGCAATAATTTTTGCGGTAACATTTCTGGGAGGAATAATTTTCGTCAGAAGCTTCTCTGTAGGCGGCTTTTTTACCAAAATATTAATAATATTGATATGTTCTTCACTGGGTGGTATAATTGGTGTAAATTCTCCCCGCAGATTTCGTTAAATTGACTATTGCAATATGACAAAATGTATGGTATAATACTTGTAATCTATTTTTATCGGAGGGTTTCTTATGAAGCACATTCTTACAATCAACAAGGCTAACCTGAAGAAAACTGCTGCTAAGGGCGGCTGTGGCAAGTGCCAGGCTTCCTGTCAGTCTGCTTGCAAGACTTCCTGCACAGTTGCTAACCAGAAGTGCGAAAAGTAATTGCGTACTGAGGAATGAAGTATTAAGGGACAGTAATGTCCCTTATTTGCTTTATTGAAAGATGTATTTCCCGACATTTTCTATTGTTGGGGATTTTTTCTATACTTACACATTGAAAAGGATTGAAGATTATGATACACAAGTATAAACTCAACGGACTCAATATTGTTCTTGACGTACACAGCGGCGGCGTTCACCTTGTGGACGAGCTTACATACGATATTCTCGATAACGTTGAACCACCGTTTGCTGACGAATGTCCCGAAAAGGTTGTGGAAAAGCTTTCCCGCTTCTACGCACCTGAAGATATCAACTCCTGCTACAAGGAAGTCGTTGAGCTTTATAATGACGGTATCCTCTTCTCTGAGGACGATTACGAACGTTTTGCAAAGTATTCCGTTGCGGCACCTGTAAAGGCTATGTGTCTGCTTGTTGAGCAGGATTGCAACCTCAGATGTGAATACTGCTTCGCTTCAACTGGCGATTACGGTCTTGGCAAGCGTATGCATATGGACTTTGAAACAGGTAAGAAGGCTATGGACTTCCTGCTTGAAAATTCAGGCGACCGCGAAAATCTCGAGCTTGACTTCTTCGGCGGCGAGCCGCTTATGAACTGGGATGTTGTAAAGCAGCTTGTTGAGTACGGCAGAAGCAAGGAAGCTGAGTACGGCAAGCGGTTCCGTTTCACTATCACTACAAACGGTATGCTTCTTGACGAGGAAAAAATGGACTTCATCAACAAGGAAATGTCCAACGTTGTTATGTCCGTTGACGGAAGAAAATGCGTAAACGACCGTGTCAGAAAGCGTGTTGACGGAACAGGCTGTTACGATAGAATTATGGACAAGTACAAGCAGCTTGCAGAAAAGAGAAACTACGAAAACTATTATGTAAGAGGCACATTTACAAAGTACAACCTTGACTTTGCTGAGGACGTTGTTCACCTCTACAACGAAGGCTTTGACCAGATTTCCGTTGAACCTGTTGTTGCTGAACCGACTATGGGATACGCACTTACAGAACGTGACCTGCCAGCTATTTTCTCCGAATACGAGAAGCTTGCAAACATCATTCTTGAACACGACAAGCAGGGCAAGCACTTCAACTTCTTCCACTTTATGCTTGACCTCGACCAGGGTCCTTGCGCAATCAAGCGTCTGAGAGGCTGCGGCAGCGGTAACGAATACGTTGCAATTACTCCAGAGGGTGATATTTACCCTTGTCACCAGTTCGTCGGCTACGATGAATACAAGATGGGCAACCTCAACGACGGCAGCTTCAATATGGAAATGAAGAACGATTTTGCAAAGGCACACATCTACACCAAGGAAGAGTGTAAGAAGTGCTGGGCGAAGTTCTATTGCAGCGGCGGCTGTAACGCTAACAACTTCATTTATGCGGGAAATATTCTCAACTCCTACAAGCTTGCCTGCGAAATGCAGAAGAAGCGTCTTGAATGTGCAATCATGATCAAGGCTGCAAAGGCACTTGAAGAAGTCGAGAAAAACGCTGAATAAGCATTTGTTTTAAAGCATATATTTTTATATTCAACTGTGGGCGGCAAACACCATTTGTATGCCGCCCATATTTACTATCGAAACGGATGTGACTCTATGATTAAACTTCTGGTAAAAACCTTTGTAAAGGACAGTGAAAACACAGGCGATAAAACCGTGCGTCAGAATTATTCCATTCTGGGCGGTGTAATTGGTGCGGTGTGCAACATCTTCCTTTTTGTGCTGAAGCTTATTATCGGCACGATTATGAACAGTATTGCTATCACCTCCGACGCTTTCAACAATCTTTCCGATATGGGAAGCTGCATCGTTGCGATAATCGGTGCAAAAATGGCAAACCGTCTCCCCGACCGTGAACATCCATTCGGCCATGGCAGATTTGAGTACGTTTCCTCGCTTATTGTTTCCTTTATTATTATGCTTGTGGGCTTCGAACTTTTCAAGGGCGGCATTGACAAAATCCGCAATCCTGAGGAAATGAATTTCAGCGTGCCGATGACGATTATTCTTGCGGCGTCCGTGCTGGTGAAACTGTGGATGTTCTTCTGCTACAATCACATTGCAAAGAAAATCAATTCCTCCGTTATGAAAGCTACTGCACAGGACAGCATCAACGATGTTATTTCCACAAGTGCGGTAATCGTTGCAACAATTATCGGCTATTTCCTGCCATTCCAGATTGACGGTTTTATCGGTGTAATCGTGTCAATTCTCATTATGTACAGCGGTTTCAATCTTGCCAAGGACACTATTGACCTGCTTCTCGGCACTCCTCCGTCCCGTGAAACAATTGACGCAATCACAACCATGGTGCTTTCCGACAAGACAATCGTCGGCACTCACGACCTTATCGTACACGACTACGGCCCCGGACGTGTCTTTGCTTCGGTGCACGCGGAAGTTCCCGACAAGGCTGACCCTGTTCAGGTGCACGAGGTTGTTGACGAAATCGAACGAAAAATTTTCCACGAACTTGGTATTCAGACAGTTATCCACACCGACCCCATTGCCGTTGACAATGAGTACGTTAACGAGCTGAAGGAAATGGTGTATAAGTGCGTTGTTGCAACAGACCAGACTGCAACCATTCACGATTTCAGAATAACTGACGGAGAGAACAGAATAAATCTCATTTTTGATATGGTTATCAGTAGTACCCACAAACCTGCGGAGATAAATAAAATTGCCGAACTTGTGAAGGAACGTATCCGCCGTGAAGACGAACGCTTCTTCCCTGTGATAACTGTTGATGAGGCTTTCCATGACTGATTTCCGCACGATTACCTGCAACGGCAGGGAGATAAAATGGATTTTAACACGGAAGCGTGTGAAGAATTTAAACCTGCGTATCAAGCCTGACGGGTTCGTTTATGTCAGCGCAAACAGCCGTGTTACGATTGCACATATTGAGGATTTCATCCGTGAAAAGTCGGATTTTATTCTTGACGCACTTGACCGCTACGAAACAAAAAGTATGGAACCGCAATTGCCGACAGCTGATGAAATTTATGAAAACGGTGATACTTTTAGTTATTTTGGAGAATATTATACTTTAAGTATAGAGATTTTACCAAAAGAAGCCATGTTTTTACATAATAAGGATATTGTCGTTCAGGCAAAAAGTTCAGAACGTGTCGGCAAGCTGCTGGAAAAATTCTATGCGGAGAAAACACGCCAGTTGTTTGAGTCCCTTAATAAGCGTACCTGTGAGATGTTCCGTGCCAAGGGATATGACGTTCCGATGGCGGAACTGCAGATACGGAAAATGACCTCACGTTGGGGAAGCTGTCACTACACCAAGGGGAAAATCGTGATGAACAGCCGTCTTGCACTTTACCCCGAAATGTGTGCGGCTTACGTTTTCATTCACGAGTATGCCCATTTTATTTTCCCCGACCACAGCAGGAATTTCTACGCCGTAGTGGGTCAGCTTATGCCCGATTACAAGATTTGCGTGGGTATTCTGAAATATTAATTTTGAAATATTTAACTTTCAAAGTTGCATTTTGCCCCTGCTTTTTGGCTAAAATTACTTTTTTTCAAAAAATTTGGATTTTTTTCTGAAAAACTCTTGCAAAATTTATTTGTATGTAGTATACTGTTTATTGTAAAGTTGGGTAGTAGTATATCTTTATCCATATACTACCTTAAAATGTAATTTATAGGGAGGATTTTTACCATGGCATTTAAAAATGAGTACCTTGCCGGCGTTTACGCTCAGGTTGAAAAGCGTAACCCAGGCGAACCAGAATTCCTTCAGGCTGTAAAGGAAGTTCTCGAATCTTTCGAACCTGTTGTTGAACAGGATAAGTCTTTCGAAACAAACGGCATCATCGACAGAATCGTTGAGCCTGAACGTTTCATCTCCTTCAGAGTTTCCTGGATTGACGACAACGGCAACATTCAGGTTAACCGCGGCTACAGATGCCAGTTCAACTCTGCAATCGGTCCTTACAAGGGCGGTCTCCGTTTCCACCCATCCGTAAACGCAAGCATCATCAAGTTCCTCGGTTTTGAACAGTGCTTCAAGAACAGCCTTACAGGCCTTCCAATCGGCGGCGGTAAGGGTGGTTCCGACTTCGACCCAAGAGGCCGTTCTGATGGAGAAATCATGCGTTTCTGCCAGAGCTTCATGACTGAGCTCTACCGTCACATCGGCGCAAGCGTTGACGTTCCTGCTGGTGACATCGGTGTTGGTGCAAGAGAAATCGGCTACCTCTACGGTCAGTACAAGAGAATCTGCAACAACTTCGAAAACGGCGTTCTCACAGGTAAGAGCATTTCCTACGGCGGTAGCCTTATCCGTCCTGAAGCTACAGGTTACGGTGCTGTTTACTTCTGTAACGAAACACTCAACAAGTGGGGCGAAGATATCAAGGGTAAGACATTCGCTGTTTCCGGCTTTGGTAATGTAGCTTGGGGTGCAGTTCTCAAGATCAACGAACTCGGTGGTAAGGTTCTTACAATTTCCGGTCCTGACGGATATGTTTACGATGAAAACGGCATCACAGCTGAAAAGGCTGCTTACATGCTCGAAATGCGTGCTTCCGGCAGAGATAAGGTTCAGGATTACGCTGACAAGTTCGGTGCTAAGTTCTTCGCTGGCGAAAAGCCATGGGGTGTTAAGGTTGACGTTGTTATGCCTTGTGCAACACAGAACGAAGTTGGCATTGAAGACGCTAAGAAGATTGTTGCTAACGGCACAAAGTTCTACATCGAAGTTTCCAACATGCCTACAACTGCTGAGGCTGTTGAATACCTCGTACAGAACGGTGTAGTTGTTGGTCCTTCCAAGGCTGTTAACGCTGGCGGTGTAGCAGTTTCTGCTCTCGAAATGTGCCAGAACTCCATGAGATACTCATGGACAGCTGAAGAAGTTGACGAAAAGCTCAAGGGCATCATGAAGAACATCTTCAACGCTGCATACGATACAGCTGAAAAGTACGGTGACAAGGGCAACCTCATCATGGGTGCTAACATCGCTGGTTTCGTAAAGATTGCTGACGCTATGAAGTGGCAGGGCGTTGCATACTAATTCTCACCATACATAATTATTTACGGCACGGATTTATTCCGTGCCGTTTTTTTGTTTGCAACAAATAATTATTCTGCAAAACTGTTCTGATTATTACTAACCGTTGATTAGGAAAAATAAATTCCACAAAGTATTCATTGTGTTGTCAAATTGCATAAAAAATGTCAAAAATTTTCTTTCTTTATTTTCGGTGCAAATTTGCTCAACGGTTGCAATTTGGTTACAGTTGGTGTATAATATCATTAAAGTGGTGAAATATCCCTGGTTTGGGGTGAAAAGTGGTGATTTTCCACATAGTTTTCCACACAGTGTTGAAAACTTGCTGCTTAAAACCTGTTGAAAAAGTGATTTGTTGTGTCGAAAATCTGTGAAACTACGCATTTAGGCGGTTTAATTCATAAACCCAGATGTTGAAAACTATGTTAAATCAGTTGAAAAGACTGTTGAAAGGAGTGATAAAGCTGTGGCAAACTGTTTAATGGGCACTTATGAGCATACTATGGATGCTAAGGGAAGAATGGCTTTCCCTACCAAGCTTCGTGACCGTCTCGGCGTCAGCTTTATCGTTACTATCGGTCTTGACGGCTGTTTATATGTATATTCCAATGAGGATTGGGAAGTATTTACTGAGAAGCTTCAGACTCTCACAGGTGCAAAGGCCAAGGCTGCAAAGCTGTTTATTGTCAATGCCTGTGTTGTTGAACCAGACAAGCAGGGACGTATTCTCATTCCGCAGAATCTTCGTGAGCATGCTGGACTTGACCACGATATCACCGTTCTTGGAGTTACAAATCGCGCTGAAATATGGGATACCGCCCGCTTCAAGGCTTTCAGCAGCGAAATTACAAACGAAATGCTTTCGGAAGCGCTGGAAGACCTGGCGTTCTGATTTACTTGATAAGGATAGATTATGGAAAATGTCAATTTTTCCCACATTTCCGTGCTTCTTGCGGAATGTATCGAGGGGCTTGATATCAAGCCTGATGGAATTTATATCGATGGAACTTGCGGCGGTGCGGGACATTCCTGTGAAATCGCCAAGTGCCTTACAGACGGCGGCAGGCTTATCGGAATCGACCGTGACCCTGATGCTATAAAGGCAGCTACGGCTCGTCTTGCACCTTACAACGCAAAGGTTCTTCATGGCAACTACTCCGAGATTGAGGCACTTGCCCATTCTGAGGGAATCGAAAAAGTTGACGGCGTGCTCCTTGATTTAGGCGTTTCGTCACATCAGCTCGACACGCTTGAACGTGGTTTTTCCTACCACGGTGACGCTCCACTTGATATGCGTATGTCACAAGAGGGTGCAACGGCAGCAGATTTGGTAAATACCCTTCCCCACGAGGAATTGAGCAAAATCATGTTTGAGTACGGCGAGGAAAAGTTCAGCAGAAGAATTGCTGACGAAATCATCAGACGCCGTGAGATAAAACCGATTGAAACCACAAGCGAACTTGCGGATATTATTACAACAGCTGTTCCCGCAAAGTTCAGACGCGACAAAAATCCATGCAAGAAAACCTTTCAGGCTTTCAGAATTGCGGTAAACTGCGAGTTTGAACACCTGAGCAAGGGCCTTGATGACGCTTTTGAACTGCTTAAACCCGGCGGAAGGCTATGCGTGATAACTTTCCATTCTTTGGAGGACAGAATTGTTAAACAGCGATTTGCTTCCTTCTGCAAGGGCTGTATTTGTCCGCCCGATTTTCCGCAGTGCGTATGCGGAAAGACTCCGAGGGGAAAGCTTGTTAACAGAAAACCTATTGAGGCTACCCCTGAAGAACTTGAAGCAAACATCAGAAGCAGAAGTGCAAAGCTTCGTATTATAGAGAAATTGTAAAACAAAAGGAACAATAAAAAGAAAGGAACAGGGACGGAATAATGAGCAAAAACAATCTTGCTTACGACCTCGAAAAATATGAGGACGCTGCACCCGAAAAAGCACCCAAAATCCGTGTCAGCAGGCAGAAATCAGAAAATGCCGGCTCAGCACCCAAGCTTATCATTATGACCGTCGCTGCCGGTACACTGCTTGGTGCGGTTATTTACGGAAAGGTGGAAAATACTGCTATTCACTCCGAAATTGCGGCTCAATCCCAGTATGTCGAAATGCTTGCAAGTGAAAATGTACGCATGCAGTCAGAGCTGGAAGAAAAAACTGCACTGAAATCCGTGGAAAACTATGCTGAACAAATTCTCGGTATGCAAAAACTGGACAAATCACAGATTGAATATGTCAGCATTTCAAACGGAAATATTGTTGATATTCCCGAAAACAACGAAAACCTGTTTGTGAAAATAAAGCATGCTTTTGAAGATTTTGTGGAATATCTCAGAGGTTGATGAAATAGTATAAATAAGGGTTGCATAATATAAAGTGCAGCCCGAATTTTGCTTAAAAAGATATTTAAACGAAATTTGCCGAAAGGAGAAAAAAGTTTTGTCGTACCAGCCAACCAACAAAATGCGTAAAAATCTTACACTGATTATAATTCTTTTTCTGGCGTTTACAACATGGATTCTTGTCAATCTGTTTAAGACTTCAATAACCGATAATACCAAGTACCAGACTCTTGCCAACGAAAATCAGTTCGGCAGCACTGTCGTCAAGGCTCACAGAGGCAGTATTTACGACACTAACGGAAAAATTCTTGCTCAGTCGGCAACCGTTTACTCCATATGCGTGAATCCTCATCGTATTTATGAACAGCAGCAAAAAGAAGCTAAGGATGATAATTCCAAAACAAACGGTATTCTCGAATCAGAACGTATGCTTGATGCGACCGCAACAATTCTTTCGGAAGAACTTGGCGGCGAAGTAAACTATGCTTATGCTGTAAAAAAGCTTACGGAAAACGCTGCAAACAGCCAATGGGCACTGATAAAAAAAGAAGTTGAAAAGCCTTACGCTGACAGAATTATTGCCCGTGCACAGGAAGAAAAGCTTGGCGACCTTATATATACTGAGCTTGATACAAAACGTTATTACCCTCAGGGCGGACTTGCTGCGGCTGTAATCGGCTTTACAAATTTTGACGGTGACGGTGTTTATGGTGTCGAGTCATATTACAATGAATATCTCAAGGGCGTTGACGGAAAAATTATTACCGCTACCGACGCAAACGGCAACGAAATGCCTTATAAAAATGACAAAATCTATGACGCTCAGGACGGCAATTCACTTTATCTGACCATTGATATGAATCTGCAGTATCAGGTTGAAAAATACCTTGAACAGCAGGTTGAAGCGCACGATGTTGATAACCGTGCCTGCGCAATAATGATGGACGTAAACACGGGAGCAATTCTTGCTATGGCAAGTACCCCAGGCTATGACCTTAATGACCGTAATTCCATTTACAGCGACAAAGATTTGGCTATACTTTCGGAAATTACTGATGAAGAGGAATACAACCAGACCTATGCTGCTCTCCGTGAACAGCAATGGAAAAACAAGGCTATCACTGAGCTTTACTATCCAGGCTCCGTATTCAAGGTTATCACGGGTTCGGCTGCACTGGAAGAAAGAGTTATCTCCCTTAATTCAACTTTTGACTGCGGTCGTGAAATTATGGTTGCGGATACACTTATGCACTGCTGGTCTACATATTCCCACGGCACACAGGATTTTACCACGGCAATGACCAACTCCTGCAACCCTGCTTTCATCCAGATTGGTCAGGCACTTGGAAAGAATAAATTCTACGATTACTTCAAAGCGTTCGGATTTACCGAGCCGACAGGTATCGACCTGCCGGGTGAGGCTACAAGTATTTATGTAAACACCAGTGAAAAGGGTCCCGTTGAGCTTGCATCAAGTTCCTTCGGTCAGACAAACAAGATTACTCCGCTTCAGATGATTACTGCTTATGCTGCAACTGTAAACGGCGGCTATCTCGTTACCCCGTATGTTGTGGAAAAAATTGTAGATACTAACGGTAATGTCATCAAAACAACAGAGCCTTCCATCAAGCGTCAGGTTATCTCAGAGGAAACATCTGCGATGATGCGTCAGGTGCTTGAGGACGTTGTAAACACAAAGGGCGGCTCAAACGCTTATATCAAGGGTTACTCTATCGGCGGAAAATCCGGTACATCACAGAAACAAGACAAGACAAACGAAACAGGTAACGAAAATCTTTACGTTTCATCATATTGTGCGTTTGCACCTGCTGATGACCCCGAAATCATCATGCTTGTTATGGTTGATGAACCTACTGCAAGAGACCAGAACGGCTCTCTCATGTACTACGGAAGCGTAGTTGCTGTTCCTGCAGTTGTAAACGTACTTAAAGAGGCTCTGCCATATCTCGGATATTACCCTGAATATACTGAGGAGGAACTTGAAGCACTGGGCGTTACTCTTCCATCTGTTGAAGGCGAAAGCGTAAGCATTGCAAAAACTACTCTTGAAGCACTTTCACTTCAGGTAACGGTTATCGGTGATGGTGACAAGGTCATTGCACAGGTTCCCGAAAGCAAGGTTGCTGTACCGAGAAACGGCAAGGTTATTCTTTATACGGAAGAAAATTATGAAACGGAATATACAGAAGTTCCGAATGTTATCGGATACAGCGTATCTGATGTTAATGCTATCCTCACCAATGCAGACCTTAACTTCATGGTCGGTGACGGTGCGGCAAACCACTCGGGTGCAGTTGCCTACAGCCAGAATTACGCTGAGGGTAATATTGTTCCTAAGGGTACAATTATTGAGGTTACGTTCATTATCAAGGACGAGGGCTAAAAACGAACGCAAGCGTTCGTTTCCGAGTTTTTTCGCATTGCGAAAAAACATCGGAGTTTGTAGGATTACCCAACATATTGCAGATATCATTTTCACAGAGGAGTTGAAATTATGAGACTTGACGAACTTATCGAAGAAGTAAAAAAAGTTATGCCGCTTCAGGCTAAAATACACGACAAGCTTTCCGTTGTTGAAGGCATTACAGATAACACTGATGAGGTTAAGCACGGCTATATTTTCGTCTGCGTACGAGGAACACGCTTTGATGGTCATGACTTTGCTGAAGAAATGCTTGCAAAGGGTGCATTGTGTGTTGTAACAGAAGAAGATATCGGCGTCGAAAAACAGATTATCGTCAGCGATTCCCGTATTTTCTACGGTCACCTCTGTGCAATATGGTTCAACCACCCCGAACGCCGCATGAAGCTTATCGGTGTAACCGGTACAAACGGAAAAACTACCCTTGCTACGATGATTAAGGATATGCTTACTGCAAAGGGTCATCGTGTAGGCTTTATCGGAACAACAGGTGCACTTATAAAGGGACAGCCCGTTGAAACTGACGGTTCAACTCCTACAACTCCGCGTGTATATGAACTTTACAAGCTTTTCTATGAGATGGCAAAATGCGGTTGTGACTGCGTTGTAATGGAGGTTTCCTCTTTTGCGCTGGAACAGAACCGTATTGGTCCAGCTATGTTCCGCATCGGAATTTTCACAAACCTTACTCAGGACCATCTTGACTATCACGGCAACATGGAAAGCTACTACGAAGCAAAGAAACTTCTCTTTACAAAACACTGTGAAACCGCAATCATAAACATTGATGACAAGTACGGTCTGCGTCTTTACGATGAAATGAAAGCAAAGGGACTGGAGTGCATTTCCTGTTCCATCAGCGGTCAGCCTGCCGACATCACCGGCAGCAAAATCAAATTTGACGGTAAGGTAACTAAATTCTGGATTACCGCAGGAGCAAAAAGCCATCCTTTCCAGCTCCGCATGATTGGCAGCTACAATGTTCTTAACGCTATTCAGGCTATAGCTGCTGCTATCAAACTCAATCTCAACATAAATGCAATTTCCAATGCACTTGCCAATTTCAACGGTGTAAAAGGCAGATGTGAGTTTATTCCAACAGGCAAGGATTTCCTCGTTATCTGTGACTATGCCCACTCACCTGACGCACTGGAAAATATGCTTCCGAATATCAAGGAAAACTGCAAGGGACGTCTTATCTGCTTGTTCGGATGCGGCGGTGACCGCGACAGAACAAAACGTCCGCTTATGGCAAAGGCAGCGGAAAAATATGCTGATATGCTCGTAATCACCTCTGACAATCCACGCAACGAGGACCCTGAAGATATCATTGACGATATCATTGAGGGACTCAGCTTTACAAAACCATATATCCGTATTACTGACCGTAAAGCTGCAATCCGCCGTGCAATAACAATTGCTGAAAAGGATGATATCATTGTTCTTGCAGGCAAGGGCCATGAGGATTATCAGATTCTCAAAAACAACGTTCACATTCATTTTGATGAACGTGAAATCGTTAAGGAGATTATGCACAATTACTCCAGAAAACGCTTTGACCACGATGTAGAAGAAATGGTTACCATAAACGAAATTATGGATGTAACAGGCGGAAAGCCTTACTCTATAAGAAGCTATGACAGAGGCGTTCCGATGTCAATGCTTTTCTCAGATACAAGAAATATTATTCCGGGCGGAATTTTCGTTGCACTTAAAGGTGAACACTTTGACGGGCATGATTATGCAAAGTATGCTGTAGAAATGGGTGCAGTGTGTGCATTGACTGAACGAACAATTCCTGATGTTCCGAGTATAGTTGTAAAAAGTACCCGCAAAGCACTTCTGGACCTTTCACGTTACTTCCGCGGCAAATTCAAACCGTTTGTTATAGGTGTAACGGGAAGTGTCGGCAAGACAACAACAAAGGAAATGATTGCTCTTGCACTTTCCTGTCAGCACGGCGTGCACAAAACCGTTGGCAACCACAATAATGAAATCGGTCTGCCGTTTACCGTGTTCAAGATGAATCATACCTGTACAGCTGCTGTTCTGGAAATGGGTATGAACCATTTCGGAGAAATTGAACGTCTTTCAAGGGCATCCAATCCGAACATCTGCGTCATCACAAATATCGGCTTTTCCCACATTGAGAACCTTGGCTCTCAGGAAGGCATCCTTGAAGCAAAGCTTGAAATCCTCAAGGGTGCTGACAGAAATGCTCCGCTGATTGTCAACTGCGATGACCCTATGCTTGCACCTCTCAAAGAGGAATACGAAGGTTACCGTGAAATTATTACCTACGGTATTGAAAATGAAAATGCCGATTACCGTGCGGCTGATATTGTTACAAAACCTGACCGTATGTACTTCAACGTTGTACGTAAGGGTGAAATTATCTGCGATGTAACTCTTTTCTGCCTCGGTAAGCACAATATCTATAATTCTCTTGCAGCAATTGCTGTTGCTGTAAAAGCCAGCTGTGACCCGGTAGCCGCAGCGGAAATGCTCAGCGGATATCAGCCTGATTCTCTCCGTCAGCATGTTTTAAAGCGCGGCGAACAGACTATTATTGTTGACTGCTATAACGCTTCTCCGGCTTCAATGGAAGCTGCTGTTGACGTGCTTTGCGAAATGAAGCCCAAGGGTGAGGGTCGCAGAATTGCAGTACTCGGCGACATGCTTGAGCTTGGGAAAAAAGCTCCTGAACTTCACGCAAAGGTCGGCGAATACGTTGCCGAAAAAGGCGTTGATTTGCTCGTTTGCTATGGAAAGAATTCAAAACACATGGCTGAACGTGCCGAAGAGCTTGGTATGCATCCTGCTCATTCCGAGGATAAAAAAATTATACTCAACTTTATGAAATACAAATTCAGACCAAACGACATCGTTCTTTTCAAGGCAAGCCGCGGCATGCACCTTGAAGAGATTATTGAAGAATTTTACAAGGATTATTAATCGGAGGATTGTTTATGCCATTTTGGATTAATTTAATTGTTGCACTGGTGGCTTTTGCAGTTTCATCAATAACGGGAAAATTTCTCATTCCCCTGCTTAAAAAGCTCCATTTCGGACAGACTATTTACGAGGACGGTCCCAAATGGCACAAGGATAAGCAAGGAACACCAATGATGGGCGGATTTATGTTCATCATCGGTACAACTATCGCTATCACTGTGGGGTATGCTATCTACCGTTTCCATAGTGCCGATGCAACTGCTCTCCCAGACAACACCGGACTTTACAAGCTTCTTGCAGGCTTTGCCTATGCTCTTCTCAACGCAGGTATCGGTTTTATTGACGACTACACAAAGGCTGTAAAAAAACAGAATCTCGGTCTTAAAGCAAAGCAGAAAATGGTTATGCAGTTCACTATCAGCGCTGCATTTCTTGCAGCACTTTATCTCCTTGGTGATACATCAACCAAAATCACATTCCCGTTCTTCGGCGATATTGATTTCGGTATTTTCTACTATGTAATCATGATTCTGTACCTTGTTTTCCTTACCAACGCCGTTAACCTTACTGACGGTATTGACGGTCTTTGCGGCTCGGTAACCGTTATTGTAGGACTTTCATTTGTAATGCTTTGTGCGGCAATGGGTATATGGGAATACTCCATATTCGGCATGGCACTTGCAGGCGGTTGTCTTGGATTCCTCGTATGGAATCTTCACCCTGCAAAGGTATTTATGGGCGATACAGGGTCAATGTTTCTGGGCGGTGCAGTCTGTGCACTGGGTTTTGCAACACATCAGCACTTGCTCCTTGCCCTTATTGCAATTGTGTACATTCTTGAAGCACTTTCAGTTGTTATTCAGGTTCTTTATTTCAAGGCTACAAAGGGCAAGCGTCTTTTCAAGATGTCCCCTATCCACCACCACTTTGAACTAAGCGGTTTTTCTGAATACAAAATCGTTATTACATTTTCATCTGTTGCAATCCTTGCAGGCATTGCGGCAAACCTTATCTATAACCTTTAATCCTTATAATACACGATAATTACAAGAGAGGAGAATTATGATGTCAACTGCGGCAGGTGCTGTTCCCAACGGCAAAAAACGCACCAAAAAGAAAAAAACAAATGCTGACGGAACATCAAAAGGCTATACCGAAAAGCTTGCAGTCGGTCCGATAGATTATCCGTTTCTGCTGATTGTCATGATTCTTCTTGTAATGGGAATTATCATGATGTTTTCAGCGGGCTATGCCTGGGCAATTGCCGAGGGCGGCACAGGTACTGACTACGTTCAGAATCAAATAATAATGGCAGTTATCGGTCTTGTAGGAATGTTTTTTGCTTCATTCTTCGATTATCATTGGCTCAGAAAGCCTCTCATTGCATATGGCTTTTTCGTATTCTGTGTAATTCTGCTTATACTTTGTCTTGGCGGTCCGTTTGCTGACCCGCATAACAACTCATACCGCTGGATTAAATTCCCCGGTATTCCCGCATTTCAACCGTCCGAGCTTATGAAACTGGCAATTATTCTTATTTTTGCATATATCATTTCGGTAAATTACTCGAAAATGAAATACTTCAAATTCGGTATCATTCCTTTCATGGCAGTGCTTGGAATAGTTGCGGTACTTATGATGCAGCAGCCTCACCTTTCAGGTACAATCATTATCTGTGCAATCGGTCTGATTATGATGTTTGTAGGCGGCTCAAAATTCACGCACCTTTTAGGCGTTGCAATCGTAGGCGTTGCAGGCCTTGCAATCGTTGTATTCTATCTTGCTGAAACAAGAGGCTTCAGCTACTTTGAAAAGCGTTTTATTTCCTGGCTTGACCCGTTTAACGAAGAAGCTGCAGACGTAACCTGGCAGACACGAAACAGCCTTATTGCCATAGGCTCAGGCGGATTTTTCGGTCTCGGACTTGGCAACTCTCGTCAGAAATTCCTTTATCTCCCTGAAGCAAAGAATGACTTTGTTTTTGCAGTAGTATGCGAGGAACTCGGCTTCGTGGGTGCACTTATGGTTATCATTCTGTTCCTGCTTCTGATTTTCAGGGGCATGCACATTGCTTCAAAAGCTCCAGACAAGTATGGCATGATGATTGCACTTGGACTTACTGTGCAAATCGGTCTGCAGGCTCTTCTGAATATTGCCGTTGTAACAAATACAATTCCGAACACGGGTGTATCCCTCCCGTTTTTCAGCTACGGCGGTACTGCTCTTATCATGCAGCTTGTAGAAATGGGAATAGTTCTGAATATTTCAAGGCAATCAATTATTCAAACGTAAATCACTATTCGAAAGGAATGTTTATATATGCTTAAAGTTTTGCTTGCAGGCGGCGGCACAGGCGGTCACATCAACCCTGCTCTTGCAATTGCTTCCATTATCAAACAGCATCACCCTGACGCTGAGTTCCTTTTTGCAGGAACTCCCAACGGAATGGAAGCTACCCTTATTCCTAAGGCAGGCTACAATTTTGCACCTATCAAGGTAAGCGGCTTTCAGAGAAAAATCAATCCCGAAAATATTATCCGTAATGTCAAAGCGGCAAGCTATCTTGCTATGTCAGGCAGCCGTGCAAAGAAAATCATTTCCGATTTCAAGCCTGATATTGTAATCGGTACTGGCGGTTATGTAAGCTATCCAATCCTTGCAAAGGCTGTTCAGATGGGTATTCCTACAGCTATTCACGAGCAGAACGCTTTCCCAGGAATTACAAACAGACTTCTTGCCAAAAAAGTAAACGAGGTTATGCTTACCGTTGAAGAAGCGGCACAGCACCTCGATACATGTGCAAAATATACCATTACTGGACTTCCTGTAAGGGCAGGATTTTCCACTGACGGACTTACCCGAAGCGAAGCGAAAAAGAAGCTTGGTTTTGACGATAAGCTTTGCATTTTCAGCTTCGGCGGAAGCCTTGGTGCAGGTGCAATCAATACAGGCGCAGAAGCACTTATCAAGTGGGAAAAAGCTGAGAATATTCCTGTTAACCACATTCACGGTTACGGAAAAATGGGCAAGGATACTCTGCCGAAAAATCTTGCCGACGCTGGTATTGACTACGAAAATGACGACAGCCTTATGGTAAGCGAATACATACACAATATGGACGTTTGTCTTGCAGCTGCCGACCTGATTATCTGCCGAAGCGGTGCCTCAACCATTTCCGAGCTTCAGGCCATGGGACGTGCTTCAATTCTTATCCCTTCCCCTAATGTTACCGCAAATCATCAATTCCACAATGCTATGGTTTTAGGACGTGCAGGTGCGGCGGTTGTAATTGAAGAAAAAGACCTTACCGATGAAAAACTTATTGCAAAGGTAAAGGAATTCATCGATAACCCTGAAAAACTTGACGCACTTTCTAAACGTGCTGCCGAAACTTATGTAAGCGATACCCCTGACAGAGTTTATGCCGTTATCCAGCGGCTTCTTGACAAAGAATAACCCTTTCTGCACCAAAATACCCTTGCCGCATAAGATAATAAAAAAACGGTAAGGGAGCTGCTTGTATGCAGAAGCTTATAATAAACGGAGGAAACAAACTTAACGGAGAAATCCGTATTCAGGGCGCAAAAAATGCAGCTCTTCCCATCATGGCAGCAGCGGTGCTGTGCGGCGAAAAGGTCGTGCTTCACAACTGTCCGAAAATTTCAGATGTTTACTCAGCCATGAGAATTCTCACATATCTGGGCTGCAAAGCAAGCTTTGACGGAAACGTTGCTGTAATCAATTCAGAAAATATTACCTGCTCTGCTGTTTCAGAAGAGCTTATGCGTGAGATGCGTTCATCAATCTTTTTCCTCGGTGCTGTTCTTGGAAGAACAGGTAAATGCAGACTGTCACTTCCCGGCGGCTGTGACCTCGGTCCCCGTCCTATTGATATTCATATTTCTGCATTGCGCAAAATGGGTGTACATATCAAAGAAGAATACGGCGAACTTGACTGCTCGGTTGAAAAAGGACTGAACGGTGCAAAAATTGCCCTATCCTTTCCATCTGTAGGTGCAACGGAAAATATCATTCTTGCCGCAGTTCTTGCAAAGGGTACAACGGTTATCAGCAACGCTGCACGTGAACCTGAAATTATAGACCTTGCAGAATTCCTGAACAAATGCGGTGCAAAAATTCATGGTGCAGGCGGAAGCAGAATTACAATCATCGGTGTAAAAAAACTCAGCGGCTGTGAATACAAAATCATGCCTGACCGAATTGCGTGTGCAACATATCTCGCATGCACAGCTTCAGCAGGCGGTGAACTGGTTGTTACCGACTGCAGACCGACAGATATGGAAAGCATACTTCCCGTTTTCGAGCAGATGGGATGTCTTGTTCATACTCTTGATGACAGAATTTTTTTCAGTGCAAAATATCCTCTGCGTGCTGTTGCTCCGATACGGACTATGGTTTATCCCGGATTTCCTACCGACGCTCAGGCATTCGTTATGGCGGCATTATGCAGAGCAAAGGGCACATCGGTTTTTGTGGAAAATATTTTTGAAAACCGATACAAGCATGTTGGCGGTCTGACGCGAATGGGTGCCGATATTCTCATTGAAGGTAAAGTCGCAGTAATAGAAGGTACTGCAAAGCTTTACGGTGTAAAAACGGAAGCTCCCGATTTACGCGGAGGAGCAGGACTTGTTACAGCTGCACTTGCTGCTGAGGGAACAAGCGAGATTTCTGCTATACATCATATTGACAGAGGTTATGTGGAAATAGAAAATGTACTGTCCTCCGTCGGAGCAGACATTAAAAGGATTTGAAAAGGAGGAAAGCGAAATGCAGGATAATCGCAGAAGAGGAAATATGTCCCTTCATTACAGCCTGATTGCATTTATTGCACTGGTTGTTTTTGTGATTCTTTCCCTGACAGTTTTCTTCAATATTGAAACTGCTGATATCATTGGCTCGTCAGTTTACTCTGCTGATGAAATAATTGCCGCAAGCGGAATAAAAGGCGGCGATAATATGATACGCAAAAACATGAGTAAATCTGAACAGGCAATTACATCACAGCTTATTTACATTGAGGAAGCTCAGATTACAAGAAAGCTTCCTTCATCAGTTGAAATTCTCGTTGTTCCTTGCGTTGAAACCGCAAGCCTTGAAACCGAGGACGGTTTCCTTATCGTAAGCGAAACGGGAAAAATCCTTCGTGCTCAGGAAGAACCTGCTGAAGATACTGTTGTTTTTTTCGGTGCAGAACCAGCTGAAAATATGCAGATAGGAATGACATTTGCATCAGTTGATGAAGATAAATCCGAAGTAATCTATGAACTTATGAAACGTGCCGGAAGCGGATTTGCTTCAAAAATCACAAGCTTCGATGTTACCGACAGACTCAACATAAACTGCATTTATGAGGACAGAATTACTATCGAAATCAAATCAATTGCTGATGTCGATTACAAATTCAAGCTTGCAGAGGAAATTCTTCAAACAAAAATATCTCCCGACACAATCGGTGTTCTCAAAATGCTTGACGATGGAGCACAGTTCCTGAGCAATGATGACCTTGAACAGATTCAGCAGACATATGAAATGAATATGGAAACTTCAGTCGCTGTCGAAACACTTCCTTCGGACACCGAAACCCCTTCTGAAAACACCTCTGAGGAAAGCAATTCCTCTCCGCATGTAAACTTTGAATAGTATAAATAAATTTTTCCAATTTTAATGTTTTTTTCGCAAACCCCTTGAAAAAATAATAAAAGTATGTTAAAATAATTGTTGTATATGTGATAATTATTTTCTGTCGCAGAAATTTAAATAGGAGGACGTTTTAAATGGCTTTTGCTGTAGATAATGAAGAAATTTATTCCGATATTAATATAAAGGTTGTAGGTGTCGGCGGCGGCGGCGGTAACGCTCTCAACTGCATGGCTACCGAAGGTATTTTTGATGTTGAGTTCGTTGCTGTAAATACCGATGCAGCTGCTCTTCGTTCCTCCAAGGCTTCCACTAAGGTTCAGATCGGTGAAAAGCTTACACGAGGCAGAGGTGCTGGTAACAAGCCTGAAATCGGTGAGCGTTCCGCTCAGGAAAACCGTGACGAAATTGCTGCTGCTCTCAAGGGTGCAACCATGGTATTCATCGCTGCCGGTATGGGCGGCGGTACAGGTACAGGTGCAGCTCCGGTTGTTGCTGAGGTTGCTAAGGAAATGGATATCCTTACTGTTGCTGTTGTAACAAAGCCTTTCAACTTCGAACAGAAGGCTAAGATGGTTCAGGCTGAACGCGGTATCGGCGAGCTTATGAAGCACGTTGACTCTCTCGTTGTTATTCCTAACGAACGTCTCATTTCTACAAATGAAAAGCCTCTTACAATGAAGGAGAGCTTCTCTCTTGCTGATAATATTCTCAAGACTGGCGTTAAGTCCATCGCTGAACTTATTACTGTTGACGGTTTCATCAACCTCGACTTTGCTGACGTTGAGACAACAATGAAGAACGCAGGCTATGCTCACATGGCTATCGGTCACGGTTCCGGTAAGGATAAGGCTGCTGAAGCTGCAAACGCAGTTATTACAAGCCCACTTCTCGAAACTTCTATCAGCGGTGCTACAAGACTCCTCGTTAATATTGTTATGTCTGAAGATGCTCTTTCCACAGATATCGATACAGCTACAAAGCTTATCACAGAAGCTGCTGACCCTGATGTTGAACTCATCTTCGGTGCAAGCTTTGATGAAAACCTGCAGGACGAAATCAGCCTTACAGTTATCGCTTCCGGATTTAAAAATATGGAAGGCGTTGCAGGTACAGTTATCAAAGCTGACGAGCCTAAGGTGGAAAATGGCGAACCAGGTGTTGAAATTCCAAAGCCATCTTCTGCAATGGATGATTACAACGGACTTTTTGAAATCTTCAACAGCAGAAGCTAATTTAAAATATCAAGCCGTATCCGAATGGATACGGCTTTTTATTACATATTTCGTCAATTATTTCACATAAGTCTTGACGTATATGCTTTTATATGGTAAAATTATAAAGTGCTCTTAACTTTTTATTTAAAGTTACGTTATGTTTTAACTACAATTATTCGTGGGGTAATAACAATGATTGTCTTTACAAGCAAAAAGGGGCTTATGATTTTTGCAGTTTTTCTGGCATTGCTTTTTCTTGTTCTTGGAATAAATGATTTGATTGAGGCAACATCATTCAAGAAGGATATTTCCACAGCTATGGAAAATAATAAACAAAATATTGCTTTTATGTCCCCTTCAGAATATGAGACGGATATGAATGTATATGGAGATGTCCTTTACCTTCTTGGATGTTACTGCGAAAAAACCAAAACAAATGACAACTCAACAAAGATAACAGGAAGCTATTATCTTATGCCTATATGGTCCGAAAACGAGGAGGAAACAAAGTATATAACTATCCTTCTCCATAACCAAAATAATGTTGCGGCATTTGAAAATATTACAAATGATACCTACGCCATGCTGGAAGGCAAGGAAAATATCAACTGGCATAATTACTATTTTTATGGAAAAGTAAAGCCATTAGATACTGAAGCCAAGCAGTATATGATAGACTTTTTTAAAGAAGCAGAAGCCTTTGAAGCATATGATGATGCAACCATCAATAAATATGTTCTTCCTTATCAGCTTGAGGAATTCAATTATGAGGTTATGCTTTCAAACAGCAGAACCGCAATCATTTTCGGCACGGTTATTGCTGCAGTTCTCGCTGTAATTCTTGCGGTTATGTATGCAAAAAAGAAGCGGGAACGTGAAGAATTCTTTGATAGAATTGCTCCAATGCCTGTATATAAAGAAAATCAATCCGATTCATATTCGGAAGAACAAATCAAAAATAATTAAAGGGGTAGACAAATGACTAAAATCAGAATTGCTATTGTGCTTATTGTACTTTTTATTATGGGAATTGCGCTTACTGTAAGCGGATTAGGTAATCTTATCAAGCTGAACGGCAACGTTCCCGATTTCAATTTTGAAAGCATGAGGGACATAAAAACGGGTGATTTCGTTCAGGGATACGTCTGGAATATTGACGGATGTTATGCGTATACAACCACTACAAATACAAAATACGGAATTGAACTGAATTCCTATACATCAGATGAATATTTCGTTATGCCGCTGGTTAACGAAAAAGACCTTGCGGATGAATTGTATATCACAATTATTGCTTCCAAAAAACAAGACCGTGAACTGCTTTATGCTATAAATGATGCAACATGGGAATATTATGCAGGCAACATGGATGTAGTTTTCCCTGATATGGGCATTGTTGCAAAGGTAAATGAGCTTGATTCCGAATATGAGCAATATCTTATTGAGGCAATGCTCGACGCCGAATATTACGAATCAGCTGCTGAAGTAAGAAAACATATTATCCCATACACACTTACAATTTACAACCCATCAAGTGCATACATTTCCCTCGGAATAGGACTTCTGATAATAATTGCATTTGCGGTAATCGGAATCCTTATTTACAACAAAAACAAGGCTTCTCTTAATCAATATTCCGCACCGTCACCTATGTCAGCTGACAATAATTTCAACATTGAAAGCAAACCTTCCGAAAACGGATTTGAGGAAAGCTATGTTCCTCCTCAGCCTGTTCCGATTCCCGATATCCCTCAACCTGTTCAGCCCGACGAATTTTTTGCACGCACACCAAAGCCTGCTGCTCCGATTGCTGAACAACCAAAGGAAGAGCCTTCTGCACCTCCTGCTGCTCCTGAGCCTATCAGCGGAAACATGGATGAATTGGATACATCAGGATTGCTTGATGATTCATATTATGCAGATGACCTCGATTGCGATGACAGCGATTTTGACGCAGATTTTGCCAAAGACAACGATTTTTCTGAATAATTGATTTATAACATTATGCAGGGTAAAGGAAATCTTTGCCCTGCTTTTTTATTTTGCAAAATTTTTTAAAGAAATTTTGCAAAATCCCTTTTCAAATCTTGCAAAATGTGTTATAATTTTAACGTACCAATAATGAACGGTGCAAGTAAAAGGGCTGTGCCGATTCATTTCGACAAATTCCCGGAAAGGAACTGATATTATGAGTAAAATCCGCATTGGCATAGTAGGCTACGGTAATCTCGGCAGAGGTGCTGAGCTTGCAATCAGACAAAATCCAGATATGGAGCTTGTATGCGTATTCACAAGACGTAACCCTTCTGACCTCAAAATTCTGACGGAAAATGTCCCCGTTTATTCAATTAACGATATTACAAATTATAAAAATGATGTTGATGTGCTTATCCTTTGCGGAGGAAGCGCAACAGACCTGCCTGTTCAGGGACCTGCACTTGCTGAAAACTTCTGCACAATTGACAGCTTTGATACTCACGCTAAAATCCCTGAATATTTTGCTTCTGTTGATGCTGCTGCAAAAAAGGGCGGCAATGTAAGCATTATTTCCGTCGGCTGGGACCCTGGTATGTTCTCCATTAACCGTCTTTA
The DNA here is from genome assembly GCA_018110825.1 of Oscillospiraceae bacterium. Lineage (GTDB taxonomy): Bacteria > Bacillota > Clostridia > Oscillospirales > Ruminococcaceae > RGIG8773. The sequence goes on along the minus strand of JAGBCL010000031.1, from coordinate 46,865 downwards.
CGGCAGCTGTATCCTTCCTGAGGGTAAGGACTACACCTTCTGGGGCAAGGGCGTTTCCCAGGGCCATTCTGACGCTATCAGACGTGTTGATGGTGTTGCTGATGCAAAACAGTACACAATTCCTGTTGATGAGGCTATCGAAGCTGTAAGAAGCGGTTCCTGCCCTGAGCTTACTACAAGACAGAAGCACATCAGAGAATGTTTTGTTGTTGCTGAGGAAGGCGCTGACAAGGCTAGGATTGAAGCTGAAATCAAGAATATGCCAAACTATTTTGCTGATTATGACACAACTGTACACTTTATCTCTCAGGAAGAACTTATCCGAGACCACAGTGGTATTCCGCACGGCGGCTTTGTAATCAGAAGCGGCAAGACAGGCGTAAACGGTGAAACAAATCACATTGTTGAATATAGCCTGAAGCTTGGCTCAAATCCTGAATTCACATCAAGCATTCTTGTTGCATACGCAAGGGCGGCTTACAAGCTCCACAAGGAAGGCGCAAGCGGTGCAAAGACCGTATTTGATATTGCTCCCGCATACCTCTCCCCTAAGAGCAACGAGGAACTGAGAGCTACTATGCTTTAATGCACATAAATCAAATAGCAAGGGTACCGAATGGTGTGTTTCGGTACCCTTTTTGTTGTCAGAACAATATTTTTACGTAAAATAATAGACAATAGTTGTTTTTCCTTTCGGAATATGTTATAATAGATTATAAACTCAATCATAGGAAAGGATTAACCATGGATTGCAGAATTGAAAAAACAAAACGCAGTATCTACAACGCTTTTATCAAACTGCGTGCAGATAAATCGCTTGAAAAACTTACTGTAAAAGAACTTTGCGAAGAGGCTCAGATTAACAAATCCACCTTCTATGTTTACTATAATGATGTATACGATTTGTCGGATAAAGTTGAAGATGAAATTGTATCTGAGGTTGTGAAGAATTTTGACAGTGATGTAATTGATACTGTCAAATTCAGCAAATACCTGTTTAATGCATATGGCGCTCAGGGAACTCTTATATCAACTGTTTTTTCAGGTACGCGTGCACAGTTGCTGCCCAAAAAAATTGAAACCGTACTGAAAGAAACAATATTTACCCGTTATCCACAATACAAAAATGATTTTGATTTTAACATTAGACTTACATTCACCATTTACGGCGGATTTTATGCATACAAAGAATATGCTGAATCTGACAGAGAAAAGCTTATTGACACTATAGGCGAACTCTCAAACAAGGTTGTATACTAAAAAATCTCCTATGGATATTCCATAGGAGATTTTTATTTCAATTAATATGTGTAAAGAGGATAGCAGCCGATATACTGTCCTTCTTCAGCATAATATTCCTGATCGTAATCACTGTACTGATAGAAGTAATCAATTGGTTCTTCAGACCACAGTGCAAAGTTTACAGCATATGTATATGGGTCAACACTTACATAGAAGTAACCTGTAAAGCTGTCACCAAGATAATCAACAAGACCCAAATCATAACCATCCACAACAATATTCAGGTCGCCGCTTGCTTCATTATAGAATTCGTATTCATCAAATTCTACACCACTAATGCCCATCTGTGTAAGAGCAGCTGCAAAAGCTGTATAAACTGTCTTGGCACTTGCATTCGCAGAAGCAATCTTAGATTCGCCAATGTAACTTGTCATTGAGTCACCAAGGAAATTATCTGTGCCAACATTTTCAAGAAGAACATTGAAATCATTTCCGATTTCTTCAACTTCTGTCATAAGTTCCTCTTCGGAAAGCTTGAAGAAATTCTTTGCATCTCTGTCATCAAATTTGCCGCCCTGTTCAATGGAGAACTTAATATTGAAGTCTTCAAGGCTGCCTTCGATTCCCTCAGAAGCTACTGCATAAGAAACCTTATCAACAGTTGCCTCTACAGACTTGCCCTCTGTCTTGAGCTCGCCCTTAACTGTTGCCTTTGCTTCAATTACAGGAATTTCTGCTTCGATTGTATAGTCATCGCCGTCTCTTTCAAATTTAAGAGTAACGATTTCCATGTTCATGCCCTGCATAGAAGCATTAACTGCTACTTCTGTTTCATTTTCAGACTTTCTTTCTGTAACAATTTCAACCTCTACTTCTTCGCCATCAGCTTCAATCTTTGCCTCAATTGTTGTTTCCTCTGCCTTTGCAGGGTCAGCACCGTATACCATAACAATTTCAGCCTTTGCACTCTGGCTTTCTTCGTATTCAACAATTGTCACATCAACGTTGCAATCCATCTGCATGAGGCAGTGGCTCTTACTGTTTACGTAGTAAACAAGCTCCATATCCATCTTTTCGATTGCATCGAAAGCAGAATTGAATTCTTCCTTCATGTCATTGATAACTTCTTCATCCTGAGAAGCCATCTCTTCCAGCATAACGTCCATATAAACTTCGTAAATCTTCTTTATATCGTTCTTATCGAAGTTATATGTAATAACGTTTGCCTTAACTTCTTTGCCGTCAATTTCAACATTAGTTTTCTTTTCAACATCTGCTTCGCTGAGAAGGTCATTTATAACCTCTTCGAGTTCCTTATATGACTCAGGAAGGTCTTCTTCCTCGCCGTTGAGAGCAGCAGTAATCTGTCCGAGATATTCTGCAATCATCTTATATTCTTCTTCAGGAATTTCCATTGAAGAGCCGGAACCTGGAGCAAAGATTGAGTCATCAAGGTCATCTTCAAGAGAATCGAGGTTGATTTCAAAAATATGCTCACCTGAATCACCGATTTCACCGAGCTTCAGTGTGTTTTCAGTTATAGCTGCATAGATATCAAGCTTTTCTCCGCCCATTTCAATAGTATAAAGCTGTGAGGATTCCTTTTTCTTCTCATTTGCATAAGCTTCACCCTTGAACTTGATGCCCTGGATATCAAAGGAAAGACCTACTGTACCGTCAGCCAAAGCCTTTTCGATAATAGCTGCTTCATCTGCAAAAGCGGATTTTACCATAGCTTCTGTTGTGTTTTCAGTAGCAATGTTGATATACTCCTGCGGTTGCTCATCCATCATCTTATTGTAATTTTCGCAGCCTGACAATGTGAGTGCACAAACAGCAGCTGCCGCAGTACACTTAAGAATTCTGCTAAACTTCATCATATTACTTCTGCCTTTCTTATTGTATTAAAGTCTTAAAGACCATAACATATTATACTTCAAAAATAACAAAGTGTCAATTAAAACGATTGCTTTGTTAATGTTTTGAAATTATTTTTTCCGTATTAATAAATTTTGAAGTCCACATACATCTTTGAATTGTATATTTGGACGAAAAAACCGCTTTTGATTTTTACATCAAAAGCGGTTGAATTCAATTATTTCTTTGTAATTTTTGTAATGCGATATCTCTTTTTGCCTGCAACAACTGTAAGCTTCTTGTTGTTTGGCATTATATCAGGAAGTGCTGTAAGCAGCAACATGCCTGAATTGAACGAGCCTGCAAAAGAACCATCTGCAACGCCTCCACCTGAGGAAACGTCATTGATATGGTCTTTATAGATTACGAAAGCGTAAGGCGAGAAGCTTGAACATACAAACTGAACACACCATACATTATCAATATCAAGAATTGCACATGGAAGAACTTCAAGACGCTGGTCCTGAATATCATACCATTCAGTTTCCTCAACCTCTTCAACGCCGTTCTCATTGATATGTACAACCGTCAGATAGTCTCTGTACGCAATAAGCTTATCAGGGATTGGAATTGTCATTGTAACAGTATAACCCGGAGCCGGGTCAACCTTGATAAGGGTATTTTCCTTATAGACACTGATATCAAACGGATATATGATAAAGCTGCTCAGACCGTTTGCATAGTTTTTCAGAACGTCCTTTACCGCCTTGGTTGATTCCTGATTGGTTGTGATGTAAACATCAACGGACTCTTCAAAAGCATCGTGATTAGCCTTTGCGGAAATATACTCACTGTGGGAAATACCGTAAGGTGTTGTACCCTTGATATTGAGCGTTCTGTCCACGTCTGTTGAAGAACCTGTTGTTGGTATGCAGGTTACCTCCATTGAGTAATCGCCGAGATGACGTTCACCGTTAATTGTCTTGAATGCCGCTACCATATATGTATATGGTTCGCCGTTTTTCAGACCAGTATGTAAATATTTCAGCTTACTTGTAATTGTCAGCGGTTCAAACTCCATTGTATCCTCATCATAGAGGTATACAATGTAACCTTCAGCGCCCTTGACCTTGGACCAGCTGAGCTCAATCTGACGATTGCCAGGTGTAGCAATAAGGTCCATAACACCGTTGAGAGTTTCACCTACTGTAATAGTAATTGATTTTGTTGAATCACTGAAAAATCTTTCGCCGTTAACAGTTTTGTATGCCTTAAGGTAATATGTCCACTGTTCGCCGTTGAGGATACCTGTATGTTCATACTTTGTTTTTGTAAGGTCAACCTCATAATATTTACCGTTGCAATATGCATAAAGGATATAACCCTCTGCGCCCTTAACCTTGGACCAGCTGAGATTTACAACACCGTCTTCAGTTTCAGCAATAAAGTCCTTAGGTGCGTCAAGTGAGTTACCAACCATAATGGAAACTTCATTTGAATTTTCACCGTAAACAGTAACACCGTTTACAACCTTATATGCTCTTACATAGTAATCATAAACATCGCCGTTGTTGAGTCTTGTATGGCTGAACTTCGTGTTACTTACATCAACCTTTTTCCATGTACCGTTGTTGCAGCGGTAGTAAAGCTCATAACCCTGTGCACCGTTTACCTTACTCCAGGAAACGTCAATCTTACCGTCAGAAGTTTTCAGTGCCAGATCCTGAGGAACACCAAGAGTTTCGCCTACTGTAGCTGTTCTTGTGTCACTGAAATCACTGAGCACCTTGTCGTAGTCCTCAACGGACGGGTCAGCATTTGAAGTAGCATTGATATATGCCTGAACCTTGTAGGAGTAAACCTCATTGTTGTAAAGGCCAACGTGAGGATAGCTGTTCTTTGTAAGATAAACAACGGTTGTCTTACCACAGCCTGTTGTTGTACCGTCATTGTTCTGAATCTTTGTGATATGGAGTTTATATCCGTCAGCGCCGTCAACCTTGTCCCACTTTACGTCGATACGTCCGTCGCTTGGCTCTGCAAGCAAGCCCTGAGGAGGATAGAGTGAGGAGTCGATCTTACCGCTTGCGCTTGTCGGCTGGCTGTAGATATAGTTACCGTCGCCGGTGTCAAGGAAAGCCATTACATAGTAGTAATAATCCTCTGTATTGATAAGTGCCTCATCGCTGTCCGGATAAGCCAGTGTATCTGTAGTAACTCTTGTTACCTCCTTGGCTTTGTCCATTATATATTTGGAGTAATCAAGAGTTCCTGTTTTTGCATTGTAATAAGGGTTCTTGGTATCATCACCGTTCGGAGAAAGAGCCTTCAGCGTATCAGTAGAAAGGAAATCATCGGAACGGTAGAGAACATAACCTGTGTTCTGACCCTTACCAGGTTTCCAGGAAACGTTAAGTGTATTCTTCTTGTCGGACTTTACAACAACGCTTGCGGGAGCATTAGGAGTGTTGTAAAGACGCTTAGGAGAGTGAGCACCTGCGTCACCCGAATTGATTGTGAACGGGTCGGAGCCGTCATAGGCGCTTGAGCCTACAACGTTTCTGTACGCCATTACATAGTAGTCGTAAATTGCACCCTTTACAGTTGATGAGTCAACATAGTAGAGTCTGTTACTGTCGGTCTTGCTTCCGGCAGGATTTTCAATGTAGTCTGCAATATCATACTCAGTTGCTATATCTTCTGTCAGGTATCTGTTGAACGGTACAGCAGCAAGTTCCTGCCAGCTGCCATAGGTATTTGCAGCACCATTATATGTACGGCGATAAATGATATAACCGTCAGCGTCCTTGCCGATATCCTTTACGTCACCGTAGTTCTGAACAACCTTGTTCCAGAGAACGAGAGGCTCGTCGTTGTCAAATTTTTCAACAACAGGAATACCCATTGCTGCGTTGAGCAAACCGATTACCTGTTCATACTCGCTGCCCACTACAGAGAAGCGTCTTGATGGAACAGGAGGGATACTTGCAGGAACGGTAATCGTTCCGTTTTCGTCCTTTACGGCAGGAATGTACTGGTAAAGCTGTACATTGAAAGTTGGCTTTACTCTTACGAAATAGTCTGTGTTAGTCTTCTTGTTGGTAAAGTCGCAGATTGTACCTGTACCGGGAACTGTCTTTGTTTCAACAACCTCACCAGAACCCTTGACATACAATGTTACCGTATAGCTTGCAACCTCAACAGTATTAATGTATTCCGCAGAAATGATAGGCTTTTCCCACCACACTCTTACAGCAGATGAACCAATATAGAAGCCCACATTTTCAACAGTTTTCTGCTTTGCGTAAAGATACTCGTCGTTCTTGTAGTAATAGTAGTTGTCACCACTGATTTCAGGGTCAAGGGTATATGCAACGCCATCGAAGATAACGGAGTTACCAACCTCTTCAACCTCAGTAGCCGCAAAAACATAAAAATCCATTACGCCCAGTTCCGGAACCATCATAAATATGAATGATAATGCAAGAACAGCAGAAAGAACTCTGCCCCAGAGCGGTTTGTTCACATGAACAATATCGTCCTTACGACGCTGCTTTGACCTTTCTGTTCTGTCTCTCTTTATTCCGAGGAAGTTACCTTCCTTATCGGAAAGAGCCATATCAATGCTGCAGACAACAGCATACCAAAGCTTCACAAACAGCTCTGCAACCACGCAGGGAAGCCAAAGAAGCTTATTGTTATTTCTCTTATTACGCAGGCTGCGCAATATTTCTCTTTTGGTATTGAAATCCAACATAAATACCTCCGCTAAAAATACCTATCTTAAACAAACATAAATGTTTGGATTTATTTTTGGTGACAGTTATCCATTCTTCAATATAATACCACAAAAATGCCGAAAAGTAAAGACTTTTCGGCGACAAATATGCACAAAATTACACCTTGTTCATTTATAAATTGTATAAACTTTCTTACATCTGATGTCTTACAACACCATATTCATCATCGAGGCGGTAATACGGGCAATCATAGTTTGCACCGCTGAGAAAACGTCCCATTTCGTCCTCGTCAAGATTAACCATGCATGTATAGCAATCCCAATCATCGTCGTAGACATAGTTTGTACAGGTTTCGCAGTTTGTCATAGCTTTATTTTCACCCTTTCATTTATCTCCATTGTTTCAGAGGTAACATTGCAATCATAAGCAAGAATTTTCACACCCTGTTCTGCCGCTTTCCGCACCGCTTCGGCAAACTTCGGGTCGGTTGCCGAATTAAGGGTGAAATACTTTACACCTTTCATCTGCACCACAAAAAACAGATACGCTTCATATCCCTCGTTTATACTTTCAGCAAGCTCAGCAACGTGCTTCGCACCACGCTCTGTAGGTGCATCGGGGAACATTGCAACTCCGTCATTTTCAAGGGTCACGCCCTTTACTTCAAGTAATATTTTTCTATTATTATCCTCTATGTAAAAATCAAAACGTGAGTTTCCGTGTGTATATTCAGCACGTATTTTCGAATCAGGGAAAAGCTTTGGAAGAAATTCACCCACCGCAAGATTAGGAGCATAGCTATCCATGTTAATGAGTATACCGTTTTTCTCAACAGCAACCAAATCAAAGCGTGTTTTACGGTCAGGATTTTTTGCTTGCTCCAGATAAACCGTGCAGCCTTCAATAAGAAGCTCTCGGCACCTGCCCGTGTTTTTCACATGACATTTTTCAATTCTCCCGTCAAGCTCCGCATAAGCGATAAAGCGGTTGGGGCGGGAAAGAAACTTTGCTTTTGAGATTTTATTGTAAGTCATATAAACTCCTTGTATTGTAAATTGGAATTTAGCGCATAGAGAAGTTGTAGCGTTGTGCTAACTACGGTGTTTTTGCGAAGCAAAAACCCGTAAACGAACGCTTGCGTTCGTTTTTAAATTATAATTTATTATATCAGACCTATCCAAATTCGTCAACAGCAAAGCCGTCCCAATGGGACGGCTTAATATTAATCACACGTTTTCTTCTTTAAGCTGTTTCTTGCAATCTTCTACAATCTGACTTGCTCTTTCGGGATTGTCCACCTTAGTAACTGCGCTTACAATCGGAACTACGATAAGCCCCACAATCATTGCAATTGCACCTGCATTGATTGGTGAAGCCATATTGAGAGGGAGAGCTGCTGCCGCCTTTGTTGCTTCAGGGAAGAAGCCGAGGCTGAAGATGAACATATGCACAACTGTAATTCCTACGCCTGTTACAAAGCTGGTCCATACAGCTGCCTTTGTAATCTTCTTGGAGAAAAGGCCGTACATAAACGGTGCAAGGAATGCGCCTGCCAGTGCACCCCAGGAAATTGACATAAGTGTTGTTATGTAAGCGTTAGGGTTAAGTGCGATAATTACAGAGATAAGCAGGAAAACTGCGATAAGCACACGCATGATGAGAACCTGCTTCTTATCGTCCATTTCCTTCTTGTAGAAAGGCTTGATAAGGTCGATTGTGAGAGTTGAGCTTGATGTAAGTACAAGCGAGGAAAGAGTGGACATAGATGCTGAAAGCACGAGCACTACCACAATACCGATAAGAAGCTCAGGAAGCGCCATTTCAAGCATTGCGGGAACGATTGAGTCAAAGACCAACTTGCCGTTTGAGCCTGTTTCGATGAATGCTCTGCCTGTTTCTTCTGCAACAGCCGCATCAGCTGAACCGTAAAGTCTGCCGAACCCGCCCATAAGGTATGAGCCGCCTGCAACCACAAGTGCAAAAACTGTGGAAATGATTGTACCTCTTGTGATAGCCTTGTTATCCTTGATTGCGTAGAATTTCTGCACCATCTGAGGAAGTCCCCATGTACCGAGAGAAGTAAGGATTACTACACCGAAAAGGTTGATAGGGTCAGGACCAAAGAGGGAGTTGAGTGTATTTGCTTCAACACCCTTGTCAGTGATTTCTCCGAGACCAATAAGAGACTCTGTCCAGCCGCCATTACCGTTGATTACACAGATTACAACAGCGGCAATACCGATAAGCATTATGATACCCTGAACAAAGTCATTGATTGCTGTTGCCATATAGCCGCCTGCGATTACGTAAACCGCTGTAAGAACAGCCATACCGATAATACAAGCGGAATACGGAATATCAAATGCCATTGCAAACAGACGGGAAAGTCCGTTGTAAACGGAAGCTGTATACGGGATAAGGAAGATAAACACGATTACCGCGGAAACTGTTTTAAGTGACTTTGAATTGTATCGCTTTTCAAAGAACTCAGGCATTGTTGCCGCATTGAGCTGCTTTGACATAATTCTTGTTCTCTTGCCAAGCACCATCCATGCAAGCATTGAGCCGAGGATTGCGTTACCGATACCAATCCATGCCGCTGAAACACCGTAGCTCCAGCCGAACTGTCCTGCATAGCCGATAAATACTACTGCCGAGAAGTAAGATGTACCGTAGGCAAAAGCTGTAAACCAGCCGCCGAGGCTTCTTCCTCCCAGCACAAAGTCAGAAACCGATGAGGTTTTCTTTCTGCAATAGAAGCCGATACCAAGCATTACTGCCAGATACACAACCAGAATAACATATAACATAAAATTGCCGCCTTTCGCTTTAATACACAAAATCTTGTTAGCTTTAAAGTGCTAAAGTCCTTATATTATAACAGATTATTCTCCAAATGTCAATAGCTGAAGCGGTTAATTTTACATAAAGAAAAAGCGGTATGCCGCTTTAATCGGCGTACCGCTTAATATTCGTAATAATCTATAACCTTCAAATCACTTAAACGTGCAGAAATAACTCTTCCCACGCTCATTATGTAAAGTGTATCATTACTTACTGAACCACTCAGGAAAATCATACTGTCATCCACGTCCACATACTCGATGACGCCCTTCTGCACAAAGCCGACTGTTTCATCATAGGCAAAAACATAGTAGCTGTTCTGCGTACCGAATTCGTTATGGCTGTATGCAGGAACACCGATTACGCCGCTTTCATGGTCAATCAGCACTGCATGTCTGTCGGTAAATGCGGCAGAATCCTTTACCGTACCGTCATTGCCGAAGACTATTCCATTTATGGCAAGTCCGTTTTCGGCACTGTACATTGTCAGCGTAAGACCGCCATCATCGGATTTTCCAATACCGAGAAGAGCTTCCTCTGAGTAGCTATAGAGATAAGCTGAACTGCCCAAGAGCGACTGCACCAGTGTAGGCGGATTTGAATTAAGGTCAATAACTATTGCCGACTCGTTGTTTTCATCAATAAGTCTTGCATAGTTTTCCTCAAAGCGTACAGACGAAGCCGTACCGCCCGGAAGAAGCTTGCCTGCGCCATTGATAACAGTAAGTGTTTTGTCAAGTACGTACACCGAAATTGATGTGCCGCCTGTTTCATCGGTAATTTTTGTTGCAATACGGAACATTCCGTCACACTCGTTCATGCTGCACCCGAAAACTGCGCCTTCAATTGAGCCGCTTGAACGATAAGAAATTCCGCTGTCTGAAAGGTCAAATGCGGAAATAATCGTATATTCCTTTTCCTTTCTGCCAACGCCTGCGATATACAGCGTTCCAGCGGAGCAATAAACATTTTTACTTGAACCCAAAACAGCCTTGACTGTCGGTTTTATATCATCGCTGCCCACATTGATTGCGGAAACAACGGTATAGTCGGTACTGTTTGCATAAGAGGGAACAATAATATCCGCTGCAGCAACGAAATATTTTTCCCCATTAAAATAATAAGCAGGCACAAAACTGTCAAGGTCGGCCTGCGTGTCCAGCGGCTTTACTCGGTAATCGGAATAAGCCGATACCAGATAAAGCATACCATCAATTATTTTAGAAGATGTGTAGCTGCCGTTCTGTTTGTACGCAGCTATATGTACAGGATTTTCAGGGCTTTCAACGCTGTAGATATCAACTACTGCGTTTTTTTTTACTGTTGTCGCGGGAATTGCAGACTCCCCGTCAGTATTGCCCTCTGTATAAGACTTGTTGTCGGAAACCGCCTCGATTACTTCGTCGGAATTTGTTACTGCCGTTTGTGTAGGGAGTGTGTCATCTGCTGGAACATCAGACACGTTCTGAGAATTTTCGGCATCGGTTGAAGTAAATTCGTGAACTTCCTCCGTTTCGGAAGATACGAGAATAACCTTGTCGCCCTCAATATAGATTTCGACAGGCGGATTAACATCACTTTCGATTTCCGATACAACTTCCATAGTTTCCTTGGAGATGATGTACAGGATACCGTCCTTGAGACAGTAGATATAATTTTCGTCGCTCTTTACAACATCAGACCCGGAGATGTTCTTGCCGTTATATTCAATATAATCGAATGGAACATCGTTTTCTGTAACGGGCTGTGTAACTGTTTCATCAATTGTCTTATCCGAGTTATCATCAGCAGTTCCGTTCTGCTCAAGAGTGATACCGGTATAGATATTGTAGAAATCGTCATAGGATTCAGGTGAAACAGCTTCGTATTCAACAGGCGCTTCAATCTGCTCCTGAGAAGCCATATTTTCGTTGTATGCCCACATACCGACCGCAAACACGGCACAAGCAGCGGTAGCAACGGCAGTCCTCATAACAATGCTTCTGCGCTGTGCAGAAATACTTGGAGCAGCTTTTGTATATCTGTGTTCCGCTTCCATCTTGGACTGTGTGCTCTTTTCTTTTAACATAAGAGCAATATTCTGAGGCGATAATTCATCGGGAACATCCACCTCGTTCATAAGTTCCGTTAATCTTTCTTCAAACTTCAAAACCCCGACCTCCTTTCCGTCAGCGTTCCATAAGCATCTGTTTCAGCTTGATTTTAGCACGTGCCGCCTTTGAGCGGACGGTATTTGCAGATAATCCCGTCACCTTGGCAATCTCTTCGCTTGTATAGCCGGAAACAACGCTCAATGATAATACAAGTCTTTCTTCCTCGTTCAGCCGCCTGAACTCTTCCATTAATTCCAATCCGCCGTAGTTTATCTCGTCGGTTTTCTCTTGTTCTACACTTTCAAGCTCTTCCTGGTAATTTCTTGTCTTTATATATTCCTTCTGCTTGTTTTTTATCTTTACAGTAAGGATTTTGATTATCCAGGCTTTAAACGCTTTTTCATCTTTTAACTTTTTGATGGAAGAGAAGGCTTCCAGAACCGTGTCACTAACCACATCGGAAGCATCATGCTGATTTTTCAGGTTCACAAGAGCAATGCGGTACAAATCCTTGTATACGGTAGAATACAGCTCGGCAAACGCATCCGCGTCCCCTGCCCTGGCTTTTTTCACGCACTGGGCGAATTCGGTATTCATCTTGCAATATCACCTCTTAACCGTTCTGTCTTTTTATACGGTTTTGAAAATGACATTCATACCACATTGTCTTACCTTCATAAGACCTGTCATATAGGTAGTGGCAAAAAAAGACCGTTTTGTTGCATCAAACTTTTACTTTTGGATACTTGCACAAAACAATTTCTGTCACATTGCCCCAAAACAGTAATCTTGCACAAAACGGAATATAAATGTCATTTAAAAAACAAAATTCATCTTCTATTATAACCATTTTTCCGTCAAATTTCAACCCCTGCGGAAAAATTTTTGATTCAATAATGTGAAATGTGGAAAGTGAAATGAGGAATAGTGTGTCAGCTGCTCTGACATTTCACTTTCCTCATTTCAAATTCCACATTCAATTACATTATTCCTTCATCAGCTGTTTCAGCTCTTTCATTTTCCTGTGACAGCCGATTGCCTTTCGTGCAATCAAAAACAGGAATACAGCACAAAGCGCTACACATATTAAAGTTATTACCGCAAACAGCGTTGCTCTTTCTTCAACAATTGCAGTAACGGAGGTATATCCGCAGTAACAAATATCAAAAACAAACAGCGACATAAGTCCCACACAACCGCCGAACTGCCTCTGCTCCGCATCATACCTGCTTTTCGGGTCGGAGTAAAGCTTCGGGAAATCACCCTTTTCCTTTGCCCTGCGGAAGTAGACCTTTCCGTCCGACCAGCATACATATTCAGCGTCACAAGAGCTTGTCACAAACATTACATACGGCGCAGTAATTTCCTCCATAACCGCACCGTCACGGCTGTAGTCCACACGGTATGTATAAGCCGTATCGCTTTTTTCAAAATAATATTTCTGCACGAAAATGCCATGCCCGATTTTCGTCAGCACCATTCCCTTGTCAGCCATTTCGTTTAGCCACTGCTCCTCTTTATCCATATCAAAAAAATGTTTTTTGTAGCATTCCATAACGTTTTCTCCTTGTCAGTCTTTCATTGCCTTTTTCAGTTTGTTAAGCGTTCTCCTGCACCTGATTGCCTTGTAAATGAAGTACCCCCATATTGCCGCCGTAATTATCAGCATGGCAACCGAAATAACAATTCCGAATTTTGTGCCGAGATTTTCAGCATTAGCAATAATATCGGGCAGATACGTTATTATATCAATCACACAAATCGGGGTAAGCACAACGCACAGTCCAAACGCTTGCTGCAAAGCCTTTTTCTCGGCGGCATACCTGCTTTTCAAATCTGAATAAAGCGGTGCAAACTCACCCTGCTCCTTTGCCTTGCGGAAATAAAGCTTGTCGCCTGCGGTAAAAAGGTACTCCGCATTACAGGTGTCCTTCACAAAATTTATATAGTCATCATCACGTTCAAAATCAACACGGTATGTATAAGCCGTGCCGCCTTGCTCGAAGTAGTATCTGCTGCTGAAAAGGTCAGCCGCAACCCTTGCAAGCACAAGACCCTTGCCAGCCATTTCGTTCAGCCACTTTTCCTCTTGATCCATATCCACAAAGCTTTTTCTGTATTTCTCCATATCAGCTGTCCTTTCTCTCAAGCTTGCTTATAACCTTTTCGCCGTTAGCCGCAAGCTCCTTCAACCGCTCAACCTCAGCAAGCACCACCGTCCTGCCTGTGTCGGTGATGATGTATTCTTTCTTTCGTGTGCCGCCGTATTCGTTCAGCAGCTTAATCCATTTCTTTGCAACAAGGCTGTTCAGCGCACCGTACAGCGTGCCTGCACCAAGCTTTACTCTGCCGCCTGACATTTCCTCAACCTGCTGCATAATTCCGTAGCCGTGGTTTGCCTCAAACAGCGACAGCAGCACATAGTAAACCGCTTCTGTCAGTGCACCCCTCTCAAAGCTTTCGGGCATATCTCTTACTCCTTTTCAAAAATTTGAAATTTGGAAAGTGAAAAGTGGAATTGTTGTCGCAAATAATTTCACTTTCCTCATTTCACATTTCACTTTTTAATATCAATAACAATCTTTCCGCATTCCTTACAGCACCAGGATATCTGCTCCTCGTTGTCAAAAATGGTGCTGTGCACGGAGGTTATCACACCGCCGTTTTGTTCAATTCTGCCTTTTGTCATAATACCCTTGAAGTCCAAAGGCACCCACGCAAGACGTCTGTCGCCTGCTCTGCCGTTGTAGATGTGGCAGGTACCTTGTTCCATTTCTTTTCCGCATACGGGGCAATTCATATTTATCAATCCTTCACAGCAATTTGTTTTATAACGCTTCCGCCGCATTGTCATTCTGCGTGAACAGCTTTTCAACCTCCGATTTGAGTACGGGAAACTTAGTCAAATCAGGACTCTCCTCTATCAGTGTTTTCGCCGCACGTTGGCAATCCGCAAGCAGTTCTCTGTCTGCGGCAATGTCGGCAATCTTCAAGTCGGGAAGACCGTGCTGACGGTTGCCGAAGAAATCACCTGCACCACGCATTTTCAAATCGTACTCCGAAATAGCGAAGCCGTCGCTTGTTTTGGTCATTATTTCAAGACGCTGACGGGACTCGTCTGTAACCGTACCAGCGATAAGTACGCAGTAACTCTGGTGAGCCCCTCTGCCCACACGTCCACGAAGCTGGTGCAATTGTGACAAACCGAAACGGTCGGCATTTTCAATTACTATTATGGTAGCGTTGGGCACGTCAACTCCGACCTCTACAACGGTTGTTGCCACAAGCAAATCAAGCTCGTGAGCCTTGAATTCCGCCATAACCTTATCCTTTTCGGCGGCGGGCATTTTGCCGTGGAGCAAGCCTGTGCGGTACTCCGCAAGCACCGTCTTTTTCAGACTTTCTGCGTAACCCTTTGCCGCCGCAAGCTCGTTTTCGTTTTCCTCAATCATCGGGCAGACGATGTAAGCCTGCCTGCCCTCGTCAAGCTGTTTCTTGACAAATCCCAATGCACGCTCCCTCAGCTTTGCCGTAACCGCAAAGGTTTCGATTTTCTGACGTCCTTTCGGCAATTCGTTCAGTACGGAGATGTCGAGGTCACCATATATAATAAGTGCAAGCGTTCTCGGTATCGGAGTTGCAGACATTACAAGCTTGTGGGGGTTGTGTCCCTTTTCAGCAAGTGTTGCACGCTGATTTACACCGAAACGGTGCTGTTCGTCGGTAATTACAAGTCCGAGATTTTCAAACTCGGTGCTGTCGGAGATAAGTGCGTGTGTACCAACCGCAACGGCATACTCACCGCTTGCAAGCTTCTCAGCCGCTTCAGTACGCTGTTTCTTTGTCATTGCACCAGTTACACAACAGACCGCAATTCCAAGCGGCTCAAGCATTTCCGACAGGGTTTTGTAATGCTGACGTGCAAGAATTTCCGTCGGTGCCATAAGTGCTGTCTGGAAACCGTTCTTTGCTGCGAAAAGTGCCGCGGCAGCCGCAACGGCTGTCTTACCCGAGCCAACGTCACCCTGAATAAGTCTGCTCATAGGGGTGTTGCCGCACATATCCTTGATTATATCGTCCACGGCACGTTTCTGTGCACCCGTCATTTCAAATGGCAAAGCAGAGTAAAACTGCTCCATTTCCTTTTCCATAGGCTTCATTTTACAGCCGTTTTCCGCACGGGTACGGCTTTTCATCAGCATCATTCCTAGCTGTAATTTCAGCAATTCATCAAAGGCAAGACGTTTTTTTGCCAGCTCGGAAGCGTGTACATCTTTTGGAAAATGTATGCTTCTCACTGCGTACTCCATAGTTGAAAGTGCGTACTCCATACGCATTTCGGCAGGAATAATTTCCTCGAAGAAACTTGCATCAGCATTTGCGAGAATTTCGGTAATATTTGTTATAACCATTGCCGCTGTAAGTCCCTCAGTAAGCGGATAGACGGGACGAAGAAGATTTTCCGAGTCCGCTTTCAGCACAGTAGGAGAATTCATTTCCTTGCGGGTCATATTGCCCGAAATCTTGCCGCTGAAAAGGTACTCCTCCCCCTCTTTCAGTGCATCGGAAGCGAAACGATTGTTGTAATAGGTAATCGTAATGCGTTCGCCGCTGTCGTCCTCGGCATAAATTTTATACAGCGTAAGTCCTTTGCGTATTCTTGCGGCAGGCTGTTTTTTTATCACAAGTGCACGGATTACGGCGTGCTGACCGATTTCGGCAAGGCTTGCCGCTATCGGCTCGGAGTAGTCTATATATCGCCTCGGAAAGTGAAAAATCAAATCTCCTGCAGTTTTTATTCCCATTTTTCCGTACAGCTCGGCACGCTTCTCTCCTACGCCTTTAAGCTCACGGATTGGTGTATTCTTATTCATAGCAATTCCTCATAATTTATACAACTTTACGTTTGCCGTTATATCGGAAGCTGATGTATCGGTTGCCGATATACTCTTTATCTTTATTATATCGGCAACCGATATATTTGTCAATAGCTTTTGCAAAAAAAATAAAACCGCCTCTTTATCAGAAGCGGTTTCTCCTTACAATTTTATTCCTGTAACAACTCTGTCATTCCCTGCGTAGTCCTTGGTAACACGGACATCACCAAACCCGCTGCGCTCAAGGATTTCCTTGACCGCCTCGCCCTGCTCCCAACCAATTTCAAAGGCGAGCAGACCACCTTCACGGAGAATTTCCTTCCACAGGCAGGCGATAATGCGGTAGAATTTAAGTCCGTCCGCACCGCCGCGAAGTGCAAGCTCAGGCTCACGCTTCACTTCCTTGGAAAGCTCCGTCATTTCCTTGTCGGTAAGGTACGGCGGATTTGACACGATACAGTCAATTTTGCGGTACTCCATCTCGTCCTCAGGGTCACGGAAGTTGTCCAGCAAGCGTCCGTCGGTGATGTCGCCCTTTATAATTTTCACGTCCGCTTCGTTGAGGCGGATATTTTTTACAAGGTACGGCATAGCGTCCGAGGAAAGCTCAACAGCGTGTACTGTTGCCTGTGGTATTTCCTTTTTCAGCGTTATGGCAATACAGCCTGTACCGCTGCACAAATCGCAGATTTCGGGAGAAGCGTTGCCGTTGTTCATAAAGTGCTTCACAACCTCCTCAACCAGCACCTCCGTGTCAGGACGTGGTATCAGCACTCCCTCGCCGACGTGGAAAGTCCTGCCGAAAAATTCCCATGTGCCGAGAATGTATTGAAGCGGAATTCCGATACAGCGTTTTTCCGCCGCCGCCATAAGCTTGTCAGCGTCAGTTTCGGGGACTTCATCATCCCCGTGAAGCATAAGCGCAAGCTTGTCAGCACGGAGAATGTCCTGAAAAAGGCAGTCCGTGTCGAAGCGGTGGTCATCCACACCTGCCACAGCAAGCATATTGTCGGTCATTTCGTGTAATTCTTTTAAGGTCATAGTTTTGGTTTCCTTTTCATTTAATAAGTTCGGATATTCCGCTGGAAATAAGCACCCAGCCTATTGCAAGCAGTGCGATAATTGCGATAACTGTTCCGACAACGGCACCGGGGGCGGTGCTTCTGTGTTTTTGGGTAAGATATGCCTGCTTGTGCTTCTCCTCGGTAGTGGTATTCTGAGGATTTTTCTTATTGTAATAAAGCTCAATAGTGCTTCTGTCAACTTCGTCAACCTCTACCGAATAGGTTTTACCGTCAACCTCAAACTCAGCAACGCTTACATGAACAATCATATCTTCAGCGGTTTTTCCTGCCTTGTAGGCGGGTACAACTCTTTTGCTGTAGCTTGTTTTACCTGTAATACGGGCGGTTGTCCTTTCCCATATTTCGGGGTCAAGAGGTTTGTATTTTATAAACCTGCCGCGTATCAGCGTGTAAATGCTGTGGAGTGCCCCGATAATAATAAGTGCACCAATAATAATAAATATTACATCAGTCATATTTTTCATTCCTTTTAGAAATTTATAATTCCCAGATGCTCCAGCAAAATCTTCACACCAATCAGCACAAGAATTATTCCCCCTGCAAGTTCAGCCTTGCTCTTGTATTTTGCACCGAACTTGTTTCCGATAAGCACGCCTGCAAGGGACAGTGCAAAGGTTGTTACACCGATAAGAAGCACCGAAAGAAGAATGTTTACCTTTAAAAATGCAAAGGTGATACCGACAGCAAGTGCGTCAATGCTTGTTGCAATTGCCATAACGGTAAGCTCGCCGATTTTCAGCACGTCCGTCTTTTCGGCTTCATCCTCGTCCTTGTCACGGATAGCCTCGATAGCCATTTTGCCGCCGATAAAGCCGAGAAGCACAAAGGCAATCCAGTGGTCAAACTGTTCAATGTAAGAAGCAAAATTCGTGCCGAGAAGATATCCGATAAGGGGCATTATTGCCTGAAAGCCGCCGAAGAAAAGTGCGATTATGTAGCCGTGTTTAAGATTAAGCTTACGCATATTCAGACCCTTGCAGACGGCAACGGAAAATGCGTCTGCGGAGAGTCCTATTCCTATTAAGAAAATTTCTAAAAAGCCCATTAGTCCTTCACGTACACCTTCAGAATTTCACCAATGTACTGCTTGTGGATAGGGTCGTTGCCGTTGATTGGCTTAACCTCGTCAGCAAGGCAGTTCACGTCCATATCCTGAGCGTAAATCTTCTTACAGACAAGCACAAGTTCAGCCTGCTCGAAAGCGGTTGTTCCGTCAATAAAAAGCGGGGCAAGACCTGTTTTCTGTGCCTTGTCAACGTCACGTCCCGAATATGAGCCGCAGAAATTCAGTGCAGGGCGGAACTTCTCGTCAAAGAAGCTGACAGTGAAATGGTCGTTCTTCTCCATAAATTCATATGTGTAGCGTGTGGGACGTACAACAGCTGTGAAAAGAGGCTTTCTCCACATAAAGCCTGTGAAGCCCCATGAAGCAGTCATGGTATTGTAGCCGTTTTCGTCGCCGCTTGTCAGCAGGAACCATTCCTTGCTGATTTTGTCCCAAGGGTTGAAGCTGAGTTCGTTAAGTGTGATTTCTTTCATAGTAAATCTTCCTTTCAGTTTTTATAATTGTATGTTTAAGCTTACAAAATCTTTCCTCCGCCGACTACGATATCTCCGTCATAAAATACGCACGCCTGCCCCGATGTAGGATTTCGTACAGGCTCGGCAAAGACGATTTTCGTCAGCCCGTTTTCATCGGGGTAAACCGTTGCCGCCTGCGGTTTTGCAGAGTAGCGAACTTTTGCTGTAACCTGCATTAGCTTATCAAGCTTTTCCACAGAAATAAAATTCACGTCAGAGAGGTAAATTTCCGTAGCCGTGTATTCGGTATCGGAAAGAGTAACTGTGTTCTCCGCCGCATTTTTCGCACAGACATAAACGGGCTTGCCGAATGTTACCCCAAGACCGCGACGCTGACCGATTGTGTAGCGGATTATACCGCTGTGAGTGCCGAGAATTGCGCCGTCCGTGCCGATAAAGTTGCCCTCGGGGAAAGTTCTGCCCGTATGGGAAAGAATAAAGCTGACATAATCGCCGTCAGGGATAAAGCAGATATCCTGACTGTCACGCTTGCGGGCGGTGATTAAGCCGTGTTCCTCGGCAATGACACGAATTTGCGGCTTTTCCATATTCCACAAGGGGAAAATGCTGTGGGAAAGCTGGTGCTGACTCAGCGTGTAAAGGAAATAGGTCTGGTCTTTCCGCAGGTCCTCCGCACAGGCAAGCAGGTGTCTGCCGTCACGCTGGGTAATCCGTGCGTAGTGTCCCGTGGCAATGCCGTCAAAGCCGTTTTCGAGAGCGTAGTCAAGCATTTTGCCGAACTTGATTGTGCGGTTGCAGAACACGCAGGGGTTGGGAGTTTCGCCATTTATATAGCTGTCGGCAAACTTGTCCATAACCTCACGTTTAAAGTCGGGTGCAATGTCAATGACGTGGTGTTCAATGCCGAGCTTTTGGCAGACTTCCTTTGCGTCATTTACGGAAGCGTCTGTTCCGTCAAACAATTTAAGGGTACAGCCGCTTACGTCGTAGCCCTGCTGTAAAAGAAGCACCGCCGCCGCAGAGCTGTCCACGCCGCCGCTCATTCCTATAAGGATTTTTTTCATTCGCTTTTTGTTCTCCTTTGTTTTATTGTACGGATAATGGCGGATAACAAAACTCCGCCGAACAGAATTATCGTTAAGCACACACAGACGTATGCGTATTGTTCATCGCCAAGATTTGATTTACTGAATGTACTGATGAAAAATAATAATGTCACGGCACTTCCGCTTTGGATTATGTACACCAACAACGATTTTTCAAAGTAATTTTTCAGATAATTATGTGTAGCAAGGTCGATTATACACAGGATTATTGCAGGCGGAAGAACCTGCGTTATATACATCAGAGCCAAATCCATACTATCAGGGACAATCGCTCGTAGTTCGGCTTCAAACTGGTCAGATATAAGGACAGCACCGAAAAAGAAAGGTATTGCCGCAAGGAAAAACAGAAACGTCATAACGAGGGCAACGAGGATTTTGGTTATGTTGGTTTTCATTGTGATTGTCCTTTCGTGGTGTTTTTTGTTGAATTGTACGTCTAAAACGTGCCACTGGCACGTTTTAGAGGATAGCATATTAGTAAACCATACAAGGAGAAGCGGTCTTGTTCGCTTCTCCTCGGAATGCTGTCGCATTCCTCACCTCTTTCTCCGTTTTTGAAGGCAAAGGGGAATTTCGCTCTCTGCGGAGAGCGATTTAGGGGCTTTGCCCCTAAAAACCCCACCAAAGGGTGCGCACACCCTTTGGAAACCCGTTATTTTAGTTCACTGAAACTTCTTATCGTCCTATCCGCAACCTTTTGTATCTCCCTGAACTCATTTTCACTGAGCGGGTCGTGGACTCCCACCACATAAAACCCAGCCTTTTTCGCTGAATTTACTGCGTGGATTGAGTCCTCGAAAACTGCGGTTTCGCAAGGCTTTGTACCCAGCATTTCCGCCGCTTTCTCGAATATCAGCGGCGACTCCTTGCCGCAGCCTACCTCGTCCGAGGTCAGCACGAACTCCATATATTCCATAAGTCCGTGGGATTTCAGCGCATCCTCTGCAAGCTTCTTCTTGTTCGACGTTGCAACGCACATTCTTATGCCCTTATTATGTGCCGTTTTCACAAATTCAAGCGCACCGCTTTTCAAATCAATTCCGTGCAGATATTTATCTTCTACTATCTGTAATATTTGTGTGCCTGTTTCCTCTGCGGATAATTTCAACCCGAACGCCTGCACTAAATATTCACAGGCTGAATCGAAGTGCATCGTCTTCATAGCAAGGGAATGACGGTTGTCGTAGTAGTGCCCCAAGCCGGTGATGAACTCCCTGTCCGAGTCCGCCCATACGGAAAGGCTGTCAAGGAGCGTGCCGTCCATATCGAAAATTATTGCTTTAATTTTATCCATTTTTATCTCCATATAAAGTTTTAAGACTCACGTCATAAGGTGCACGGCAGATTCCCTTTTCGGTAACAATCGCCGTAATCAACTCTTTGTCCGTTACGTCAAAGGACGGGTTCCAGCATTTTACCTCAGGGGCAACAGGTTCGCTGTAGAACATCGTGCGGATTTCGTCCCCGTCACGAAGCTCAATGGGGATATCCTTGCCGCTTGCACAGGAAAAATCAATCGTGCTTGACGGACAGAAAACATAGAACGGTACTCCGTAATGCTTTGCAAGGACAGCCGCACCGCTTGTGCCGATTTTGTTTGCGGTATCACCGTTTGCGGCAACTCTATCACAGCCTACGAAAACAGCCTGGATAAAGCCATTTTTCATTGCCGCCGAAGCCATATTGTCGCAGATGAGGGTCACGTCAATTCCTGCCTTATCAAGCTCGTATGCGGTAAGACGTGCGCCCTGCAAAAGGGGACGTGTTTCATCAACATAAGCGTGAAAATTCCAGCCTTTTTCCCTTCCGAGAATGAGAGTGCCAAGTCCTGTTCCATAGCGAGAGGTCGCAAGAGGCCCCGCATTGCAATGGGTAAGAATTCCGTCGCCATCCTTCACAAGAGTCAGACCGTACTCGGAGATAGCCTTGCACATTGCAATATCTTCCTCATGAATTTTCACAGCTTCGGCACGAAGTGCATCAAGGATGTTTTCGGGATTATTTACCGCATATACGGTTGCACATCTCAGCATACGCTTTATAGCCGCTGAAAGATTTACAGCAGTAGGACGTGACGAATTGAGGTAGTCACCGACTTTGCGGAGGTCTCCCATAAAATCAGCAGAGTCAATCTGCTGTGCAAGAACGTACATTGCATATCCCGCACAGATGCCGATAGCAGGTGCACCACGGACACGAAGCTTTTGAATTGCCTCGAAAATATCTTCTGCACGGTTAAGGGTGAGAAATTCGGTGCGGTTCGGGAGGAGAGTCTGGTCGATTATCACCACGGACTTGCCGTCCTCGGATAAGCGTACGCTGTCGAATTCGTTGTATTTCATAAAGATTGTCCTTTCCTGATAAATTGTTATTTAGTGCACGGTTTGTTGCAATGTTAGCGAAGCGGCTATGGGTTTCCAAAGGGTGTGCGCACCCTTTGGTAGGGGTCAAGGGGGCAACGCCCCATTGTCGCCGCTCGCAAGCGGCGAAATACTCCTTGCCGTCAAAAACGGAGAAAGGGGTGAGGAAACCGATAGGTTTCCGAGGGGAAGCGGACACGACCGCTTCTCCTTTTTTAGTCACTAAACAATGTTATCTCAAAAACGTGCCAGTGGCACGTTTTTGACACACTTTGCTTTATGAGATATACAAAAGCAGTAGCTTCGCTACTGTTAAGGACGCCCTCTCTTACAGGGCGTCCCTCTTTCGCAACACAGTTGCGAAATTCACCCTTCGGAGCGCTTCTCAGGCGGCGCTGCGGCGCCAAGTAGGTTTTCGCCGCTTGCGAGCGGCGACTCAGGGGCTTCGCCCCCAAGCCCCCCACCAAAGGGGACACTGTCCCCTTTGGAAACCCGTGGCTTAGGTACAACGGCTTACCGTTAAATTATAATTTGTTATCCTTAATCATCTGCTTGTATTCAAGAAACCGAAATCCGTTCTTCTTGTATAGTGCAACGGCAATTTCGTTATCGTCCTCCACTTCAAGCCGCAGACGTTCGAATTTTGCCGAATAATTTTCATCAAGATACGCAAAAAGTTCCTTGCCCAGGCCTTTATTGCGGAATTGTTCTAAAATATAAATATCCTCAAGCCAAAGGGTCATTCCCGCTTCGGTGTGAAAGGTTTTTGACAGCAGGCAATACCCCGCTTTTTCGCCGTCATATTCAAGAATAAGTCCCTCGAGATAAACATCCGAACGCATAGCCTCGTCAAAGTTTGCGTTAAGACGTTCCATGGACAGAGGTTTTTCTACTGCGTCGGTATGGTAAAATTCATCTGCAGCAGAAAGGTAAAATTCCCTGTCGGATGACTTCATTTTCCGTATCATAATATTGCTCCTTAGAATAGTATGTATATATTCTACCATAAAACCGCTGTTCTGGCAACAATTTTTGTTCCGCAAAATATGTTGAAAATTGTTGACACGGAGGCCAAAAGGGTGTATCATTAAAAGGTATGAGTGTGTCCCGATACGGTTTTTCCGCAAAGGCAGCTTTAAGATATATTTTGAGCGGAGAAGTAGTAGAATGAAAAAAACAAAGAAGAAAAAATCATCAAACATTGTAATATACATATTACTGTTCCTTTGGATTGCTGTTGCAACCTGTGCGGCTGTTTATTTCGGACTGGAATATTTCAGCCTGAAAGAGGCAGACACAATCCCAAATGAACTCCCGAACGGTCAGGTTGTTGTAATAGACCCTGAAACATCAGACCTGCCTGAACCTGAACAAGCTGAACAGCTGGTTATTCCTCAGGGAACAAGCATGGAACAGATTTTCCTTGCGATGAATTCAATGGGCTACAGCCTTGAAGAAATGCTTCCACTTATCGAAACAGACAGCAGAGACGCTTTCCGCGCTTATGTTGAGCAGTATATTGAGGCAAATCCTGACCTTGCAAAGATTGAGGTAGATACAACTACCGTCGGTGATACAGCTCCCGAATATACCAAACTTTATCCCGACCTGTATGTTGAAAACAAGCCTGCGGCATTCAGAGAGGATGCTGGTACGATTTACCTCACATTTGATGACGGCCCTTCCAAAAGAACTCCTGAAGTTCTTGATATTCTTAAACAATACAACATCAAGGCTACATTTTTTGTATGCGGCGGTACAAGCGATGACGCAAAAGCACTGATGAAGCGTGTTGTTGACGAAGGACATACGATTGCTATTCACTCTATCTCCCACGATTACAAGAAGATTTATGCTGACGTGGAAAGTTACCTTGCCGACTTCTACGAAACATATACCTGTGTTTACGAGGCAACAGGCGTAAAACCTGAGATTTTCCGTTTCCCCGGCGGCTCAATCAACAGCTACAACCGTTTCGTATACATGCAGATTATTGCAGAAATGACAAGACGAGGATTTGTATACTATGACTGGAATGTCAGCGGTGAAGACGCTGTAAAGGGTGCTGATACGACAACAATTTACAGCAATATCATGAATTATATTTCCACAGACGGCACTGACAGAGCAATTGTTCTGCTGCATGATGCCGCAGATAAGAAGGATACCGTTGCTATTCTTCCTGACGTGATTCAGAAACTTATTGCTTATGGCTATAAGTTCGACAAGCTTGACAACGGCGTAAAGCCCGTTACATTCGGGTATAAGGATTAGTAATAAGATTTAAAGCCGCTGTACGAAATGATGTGCAGCGGCTGCATAACCTGATTAAAACTGAAAGGGAGTAAGTTATGTCATTTAACGATAACGATTTCATAAATGATGAGATTATAGGCGGCGATTCGGCAAAACCATATGTTCCTAAATTTGAGCAGGATTTGAAAAAAGCAGGAGGCAGCTTGTCTGCGCTTGCACAGCAGAAAGAGGCGGAACAGAACTCTGCGGCGAAACAATCGACAGAAGCCGCTGAAACTGTTTATGAAGAACCCGCTTATGCAGAACCTGCACAGCAGAATATCTTTGAAAATCCTAAAACAGAATATGACGAAGCAGCTCTGGATTACGTTTATGATGACAACGGAAGCGACTATGAATATACCGGTGCTCTGGAGGATATTTCCGTTGAAAGCATTGCACTGGAAGACATGGACGTAAAACTGGAGGAAATGCGTACAGACAAAAGCTCTATCATAAGCTCACTTAAAAGTCAGATGATGCAGGATGACCTTGCAATGTCAGTGGAAGGCCGCCCTCAGCTTGATGAAATGTCCGACGAATACGGTCCAAGCAAGAAGAAACAGGAAGATATAATGCTTAAAAGCAAGCTTGACCGCAACGAAAAGGATTTGCTGAAAAACCAGCTGAAAAGTCAGCTTGAATCAAAATCCAAGGATTACGACAGACGCAAAAGTGCTGAAATGTACAAGGCACTTATGGCGGAACAAAAGGCAAGAGAAGCTAAAAAAGGTCTGATTATGCTTGCAATAACCGCTGTTATGGGTCTTGTTACGGCGGCATTGATTTACGCACTCAACAGCAAAGCCCCTGAAGCAAGAGGACTTATGCCATCGCTTCAGCCACTTGCACTGGCAGCTGCATTTTTTGCATTGGGAATGTTTATCAAGACAAGCTTTTTCAAGATAATGTCGGTAGTATTCTACATTGCAAATTCAATTGTACTTATAGGTCCGTGCCTGTTGCTATATGCAATGGAACCTGCAAATCAGGCATCGGAAAACTACCTGACAGGCATAATTTTAACCGTTGCGGCAATCATTTTCAGTACAGCAACAGCATACAGACTTGTTGCAAACAAGGATATCAAGAATTATTACAGTTATAAGCCAAGCAAAAACGGAAAGCCAAAGAGAAGATAAAATGAACCCCGTGGATTTGATACACTCAGGTCCACGGGGTTTTGTGCTGAATTATTATTTACCTCTCCCCTTGTCCCTGCATATAATAAAAGGGGACACAAAATACGTCTGATAAAAAATTGCCGACGATGATTATTTCAGAAAATTACGTCAACAATAATATCAAATCGGTAAAACAGGAGTGTATGAAAAATGTCTGTGAAAAGGGGAGAAATTTATTACGCGGATTTAAGTCCCGTTGTAGGCTCGGAGCAGGGCGGGATACGTCCCGTACTTATCGTGCAGAATGACGTTGGCAACAAGCACAGTCCAACGGTTATTGCGGCGGCTATTACAAGTCAGCGTGACAAATCAAAGCTGCCGACCCACATCGAGCTTGCAGCGGAAAAATGCGGCTTGCAGAAGGACAGCATTGTACTTCTGGAGCAAATCCGTACCATTGACAAAACACGTCTGAAGGAAAGAATGGGAGAGCTTGACCCGACGGCTATGACAAAGGTGAACAGTGCCCTCTCAATCAGCTTCGGACTTCCGAATGATGCTACATAAGGCATACTTAGCCTTATGGGCGGAATCAATCAAGGAGTCCGACAAAAGTCGGACTCCTTGATTGTGCCGGTAAATTGTATTTTTTTAAAATTTACAATACAATTTCGTTGACAGAAACGTGAAAAACGTGTATAATTAAATTTGTTGCTTAAACAATATCTGAACTGCAAAAGGAGTGAAAAAAATGGACGCCGGTAATAATGGCAAGGGTATAAAACCGCGAAGTTGCGGCTTTGGTACGTATGCACAAGGTGCGTCCGTTTCATTGCCGTAAAAATCAAGAACCAATCAAATTTGCTCTTGACACAGCTGTTTTATGCCTTCTATTTCATTCGAATAGGAGGATTTTTTATGGATAAGGAGCTTGCTCTCGAATTAATCGGGAATAAGCAATTCGCTGCCCTGAAGTCCGATTTGCAGGAAATGAACCCTGCCGACCTGGCTTTCCTCATCAGCGAACTTGACGAGGACGAGGATTTCAGCGAAAAACAGCTGATTATGCTGTACCGCATTCTCCCCAAGGAGCTTGCGGCTGAGTCGTTTACCTATATGGACAGCGACACACAAATGAAGCTTATCAATATTTTCTCGGATAAGGAACTCCGATATGTTATTGATGAGCTTTATATCGACGATACGGTTGACATCATTGAGGAAATGCCTGCTAATGTTGTTTCCCGTATTCTGCGTAACACTGACCCCGAAACAAGAAAACAAATCAACGAGCTTCTGAAGTACCCCAAGGACAGCGCAGGCTCGGTTATGACCACGGAGTTTGTATACTTCGACAGGGAAATGACTGTAAAGGATGCCTTTGAGCGTATCAGAAAAATCGGTCTTGTAAAAGAAACGGTCTATACTTGTTACGTAACTGAAGCAAGAAAGCTTTTAGGCGTTGTTACGGTGCTGGAAATGCTTGTTGCCGACGAGGACCAGCGTATCGAGGATATTATGGAAACCAACGTGATTTCCGTTAATACCCACGATGACCAGGAAAACGTTGCACGTACAATGTCCAAGTACGACTTTGCGGCAATCCCTGTTGTTGACAACGAAAACCGTCTGGTCGGAATTGTAACATTCGACGATGCGATGGACGTACTTCAGGAAGAAAATACCGAGGACTTTGCAAAGATGGCTGCGGTTATGCCTGCGGAGGACAGCTATTTCAAGACTTCTGTTTTTCAGCACGCAAAGAGCCGTATTCCGTGGCTGCTGGTGCTGATGCTTTCGGCGGCGCTGACGGGTATGATTTCGACCCGTTTCGAGTCGCAGATTGCAATGATACCTATGCTTGTATCA
Organism: Oscillospiraceae bacterium; assembly: GCA_018110825.1. Classification (GTDB taxonomy): domain Bacteria; phylum Bacillota; class Clostridia; order Oscillospirales; family Ruminococcaceae; genus RGIG8773. Next base: position 18,831 of record JAGBCL010000031.1, on the reverse strand, counting down.
TTTATGCCGATGGTAATGGGTACTGGAGGTAACTGCGGCTCACAGAGCTCGACGCTGATTATCCGTGGTATGGCACTTGAAGAAATCCGTCTGCGTGACTTCTTCAAGGTTATTTTCAAGGAATTCAGAATCGCATTTCTCTGCTCGGTTGTGCTTGCAATCGTAAATGGCGCAAGAATATGGGTTACCTACAGCGACCCTGAGCTTGCAATTGTTATTGCACTGTCGATTATCGGAACGGTTATCCTTGCAAAGCTTGTGGGAGCGATGCTTCCTATGGCGGCTAAGGCAGTAAAGCTTGACCCTGCCATAATGGCTACACCACTTATTACAACAGTTGTGGACTCCTGCTCGCTGCTGATTTATTTCACGATTGCTACAAATATTTTAGCGGACAGACTGCAGTAGAACAATGTTACTTTTTTATGGTAATCTGTTTGGGAAACTTATTTGAAGAAGTTTTCTTTAAATTCTATGATACTTATAATGTAAAATACCCATATAGGACAACCGCCCTATATGGGTATTTTAGACTAAAAGTCTTTGGAAAGGGGTTTGGGGAAGAACCTTTCTTCAGAAAGGTTTTCCCCAATGGGTTTCCGCTGTTTTTACTTTGTTGTTTCAGTACCGTCTGTAATATCATCTACAAAGCTTTCTGCGCCTGTCATGATACCTTCAACGATACCTGTTGCATCTGTGACGATTTCATCAATAAATCCATCACCGTTGATGTCGCCTGTATAGTCGCTCATTTCTGTTTCCATTTCGGAAACGGTTGTGGTAGTCTGACTCTGGGAAGTTGTGGTCTGTGAGTCGGTCTGTGTATCCATTTCATCATCGTTACCTGCCGAGCAGGCTGTGAGAATGATTGCCGCCGCCGAAAGCACGATTGCTGCTGTGATAAGCTTCTTCATAAGGATTTCCTTTCCCGCAGGATTTATGTGCCCTGCAAAATGTTATCCGATTGAATTTACTGTCCAATACCAATAACTTGGTATTTCCCAGCATGCAAACCTGCTCAATATGTGGTCTGATTCAGTTCATCGTAAAGCTGGGAGTACAGACTTTCCTGATATCTGCTGTATTCGCTCCTCTGGATTGAAGCAGCAATATCATACAAATCCTCCGGGACTGCTCCCGTAAAGCCTGATACACAGATAACATACCCATTTTCTGCAACAATATTCCTTGGCATTGATTCTCTTATAAGATTACATAAATTTCCGTCAAAATCATATACAATTACATCAGCATTATAACGATAATCATATCCCATACCGTTTGAATATTCTGCATGAAGTGTAAGCTCATCATCTACATCGTAAATCTCTCTGTATTCATCTTCAGTGAAAAGCATAAGTTCGCTGCTTGCTGCTTCTCCTACAAGCTTTCTGTACATATCCTCGTCGGAAAGATTTTCTATGCGGTTAAGTCCGAAATCAAAATATTCCAGAAGCTCAACTGTATTGGTAAATGACTCAGGAATAATAATTCCGTTTCCTGTAAAGTCGGTTCTTAAATGCCACTCGTTTTTCAATTCTGAATGGAAATAATTTTCCTCATTGATTGCCATGATATCCTTATAATAAGCGTCGGCAAGCTGTGTGAAGAAATCTCTTGTAACAAGGCTATCCATTCTCACAGATGTTGAACGTGAACCAATTCGGCTATCCACGAAGTTACATTTGTAATTTTCAACAGTAACTTCATAATTATTATATCGTTCGTAAAGATAATCATCTTCTTCACTTTCCAGAATACGTTCCATTTCCTCTTCGTAATACTTTTCAATATTGAGGATATATGTCCTATACATCTCCGCAACCTGAATCTTGTATTCCTCGGAAACATCAAGTGCGGTAAGAATTTCGGTAGGCTCTGCGGAATAGTTATAGTATTCTCTTGTGAAGCTTCCGCCTGTCTTGAGGTTGTAGGTGATTGTAAGCGGACCGCTTGAAGTCATATGTTCATTTGTATAGTTGCCGTATTCGTCATAAACATTATCATTCTTGTAATAATCAACAATTGCCTGATGGGCGTTGACTACAGTTTCGATGTTTGCCTTATCCTTGATAATGTAATTCGGCATATATTCACCTGTATAATGGTCGTACTCAAGTCCGAAATCGTAGTAGAATCCGCCGTAGTCAAGCTCAATTGATTTTACCGATGACACGGACGGTACACGGGTTACTGCACCAAATCCGTCTGTTGCTTCACAAACCTTGATAATTGCAACAACTGCAACGAAGGTTACCGCATACTTTATTATACTCATCCAGAATTTCTTGAAGCCACGGTTTGTTACAACCTCAAAAATCATAAAGATAATTCCGCTGATGATGATTGTAGGAACAATTTCTCCGTCTTCTACTACAAAGAGAGATATGATACAGAACATTGCGCACACAAGCACGATATAATAAGCAAGCTTGAATACGAATGGTTTTGAAACCTGCTCTGCACGGCGCTTTCTGTAAAGGAAGAAGCAGAGTGCAAAAAGTGCTGCAATTATAAGACTGAATACCAGCACCCATACACCATGGTTGATAAAATCGGGATTGTACAGCATATCGCCTTGACTTGCCCAGTCGATTGATGCGCAAATACCGCCGAAAACGCTGATATACAGCATAACCTTGAGTGCAATCTCCTCGGCATTGATGCCGTAAAGGCTGTCATACATGGAATAAAGCACACTGAAGATTGTAAGCGGAATAAGGATGTTGATGAGGATTGTGTATGCGATTGCTTCAAACTTACTGCCGCAGCAGATTGTGATAAGCACGGTTATAACGTAAAGCATAAGCATACAGAGCGTACCGCCCACGATAAGCTTGAGAAGAATCGGCATTGCCTGACCGAAAACGTCACAGACATACGGCTTTTCCACTGCTCTTGTTGTAATTCCCGAATAATCATAAGTTATACGGTAGAAAGTTCTGCCGTCCATAAACAGACAGCCGTAACCACAGAGAAGCACGGAAAGGACCTGTGCTGCAAAGAATGGTGCAAGGTATGTAAAAAGGCCTGAAAGGAAGTTCGATAAAAATCGTTGTGTGTTGTTCATCGGAAGTGCAAGCTTCATATCAACAACCGACTTGTCATGCAGACATCTGAAACTGTCAACCGCCGCAAAGATACCGAGAAATGCGGCAAGTGCGGTTGTACATATAGTAATGACAACGTATGCTTCAATGCCGTCTCCGCCTTGTTTGGAATAAATTGAAATTATACCTGCAAGTGCAAGGGCAGGCACGGCTACAAGGTGAAGTATAAACAGGATTATGGTGAATTTTCTGCTGTCTTTGATATTGCTTTTCCAGTTGTGAAGAGCAGGGTTTATTTTTCTTGGTGTTTCGTTTTTCTTAGTCGAGACCGTTGCAGTCATAGCCCATTCCCTCCATTTCATAGATAAATATTTCTTCAAGTGTCAGCGGAATAAGGTCAAGCACCTTAGGCTGTTTCTTTTCAAGCTCGGTACGGATTGTTTCCTCGTCGCCCTTGATGATAAGATATGTAATACTCTGATTTCTTTCGTAGTGGAGCACGTCAAGTCCCTCGAAATCATTTTCTGTGCAATCACCGTTGAACGCCGCCTGAACCTTGTGTATACTTCCCTTAACGCTGTCAAGGTCACGGTTGAACAGCAGCTTGCCCTGATGGAGAAGTGCCGCTGTGTCGCAAAGCTCGTTGATTTCCTTTAAGTTGTGGCTGGAGATTACAACCGTAAGCTTTCTGTCAAGCATTGCATCAACAAGCATACGCTTAACAATAATTCTCATTGTCGGGTCAAGTCCGTCAAAGGCTTCATCAAGCAGCAGATAATCCGTACAAGCCGCAAGACCTGTGATTACAATCGCCTGACGCTTCATACCCTTGGAGAATTTGTCTATACGCTTCTTTTCGGGAAGCTTGATTATAGCGTTGAGCTTGTCGAAAATCTCATCGGAAAAGTTCGGGTAAAATCCCTTGTAGTAATTACGCATATCGGTGAGAGTCATTGCACCGAACTGCACAGTTTCATCATTGATGAAGAATACTTTCTGCTTTGCGGCAACGTTGTCATATGCGGGCTCGCCGTCAATCAGTACCTCACCCTCAGTTGCTTCATACACGCCCGAAAGCAGACGGAGAATTGTGGATTTGCCTGCACCGTTTGAACCGAGCAGACCGAAAGCCGTACCCGCTTCTATAGTAAGGTCAACGCCGTCGAGAGCGTTGAAATCCTCAAAGCACATTTTAACGTTTTTAAGTTCAATCATTATTATGCCCCCTCTATCCTTTCTTTAAGTTCTTCCTTGGTAACACCTGCGGTAAGTGCTTCCGCAACAGCCTTGTCAAAATCGGCAAATGCCGCATCACGCACAGCGTCAGGGTTTACGTTGCAGACGAAACTGCCTCTTCCTGCAAGAGAGTAGATAACCTTATCACGTTCAAGAAGCTGAAAAGCCTTTGAAACAGTGTTTGGATTTACACCAAGCTCCTTCGCAAGTTCACGGACACTGGGAAGCTTGTCATTGGGCATAAGCTCCTTTTTAAGTATCAGCTCAATTATCTTTTTATAGAGCTGCTCATAAATCGGAGTTCTGCTCTGAAGGTCAATATTATACATTCGCTCACTCCTTTGCACTAACTGTACTAGTTGTTGTAATACAGTTATAACACATAATACAGAACTTGTCAAGGGGTAAATGAAAAAAATGCAAATTAATTGCTTCAGACTATGATTTATATTCCGTTTCCTTGCACATAAAAAGGGTACCGGTTTCAAACCCGATACCCTTGATTTGCTTTGCAGATTGATAAGTAGACACCTTGCCTTTATGTTACGTATTACAAAACATTTTTCTTGATGAATTCTGTAAGTTCCTCAGCCATTTCATTGTGTTCGGAAAGTCTTGGATGACCCGGAGTTGCAGCACCGTTTCTGCTGAACATATTATGGTAAGTCTTTATACCCATTCCGTTAAGCTCGTCCTTGATTTCTTCGATAGCATTGTCCCAGTCAACATCGTGCATAAGAATTGTTGTTGTCAGAACGAACTTTGCACCGCCATAATGCTTGTCGAGGTCACGCACCATCTTTATGTATGCTGTTTTCCATTGGTTTCTGTAAACAGGGTCGGAAATATTGCGGTCATTCTGGTCTGTTACAGCATTATGCTGGTCATTCTGTCCGATTGCGATGATTACAATATCAGGAGTGTATCTGCTGAAATCCCAGGTTGTAATATCGCCGCCCTCGGGAAAGTAACAAGTCTTGTCATATGTTGACTCAAGACCGATACAATCAGGCATATGGAAGTAGCCTGTCTTATCGAAAAGTGCGATACCACCCTGACAGATGTTGTGAATCTGTGCATCTATGTTGCGTGCAGTCTGCATTACAAAGCTGTTCCATACGTTGTCAAACTTGCTGTCGTGACCCTCAGGGTCGCACTGTGCAACATAGTCATAAGCCTCGATAACCTCGCCTGCACAAACACTGTCACCGTAAACTTCAATTTTTCTTTCGGGCAACGCATCAGGTACAATAAATTCGCCGTCTGTCTCAAAGTCCTTGATAAACAGATACTGATTGCCTGCGTGACGCTTGTAGATGATAACATCATGCACGCCGTCAGCGAGATTTTCCGCAACAGTCAGGGTAACGTCCTTACAATTATTATCATGGGAAAGAGGAATACCCTTAACCTCTCCGTCAACTACAACACCGAGGTTAAGACTTCCCCACACACAGCAGTTGTTGATTGTAACATCAAGCTTTGTTCCCTTGAATCTGAGAACAGCCTGTGCACCTGCGTGGAAAAGTCTGGTTTCATTTTCGGTTACATCGCGTCTGCCCATCCAGAGAACATTTCTATCATTATGTAAGATTTTCATCACAAATCTTCCTTTCATACAATTATTAGTGTAATTTTACCACAATTATTTATATTTGGCAAGCAATAATTAATAAATCGTATAAAAAAGCTACGAAAAAGGTTATTATTTTCTTGCGAAAAGTGTTGTATAATTAATATAATAAGATTTATATGAAAGGGGACGCTCATCGGATTGAACAGAAAAATTATACTTAACCAAATCGGTTATATCAGCAATCAGGTCAAAACTGCAGTCTATGCCGGTAGTGCCGACTCATTTCAGATTATTGATGCAAAAACATGGAAAACTATGTTTTCAGGACTTCTCCGAAGTACTGTCTACGACAAAGCTTCCGGAGATACCGTTTCGCTTATGGACTTTTCTACATTCAATGTGTGCGGTAAGTATTACATAAAAATCGGACTGAAAAAATCCTTACCCTTTGTTATTTCGGATAACCCCTACAGCGAAGTAAAAAAAGGGCTTCTCAAGGGCCTTTACTATAACCGTTGCTCTGCACTTGACAAACGCTTTGCCGGCGATTACTCACATAAAGCTTGCCACACAGACCTTGTGCCGCTTTTTGAAAATCCATCAAGACGTATCGACGTCAGCGGCGGATGGCACGATTCAGGCGGATATGGAAAATTTTCCGTCTGCACAAGTGTTACTCTGGGTCACCTCCTGTATGCTTACAAGCTTTTCCCTGAAAGCTTCCGTGAGGAAACAGGTATTCCCGAATCAGGAAACGGTATCCCCGATATCCTCAATGAATGTCGTGTGGGACTTGAGTGGCTCATGAAAATGCAGACTCGTGACGGCGGTGTATATCATAAGGTTGTATGGCAAACGCCTCCCGAGCCTATTATGCCCGAGGATGATTACACCGAACATTATGTTTTCAAAAAATCCCATCAGGCAACCGCTTGCGCCTGTGCCGCATTTGCTCTGGCTTCAAGAGTTTTCAAGGATATTGACAACGAGTTCTCCGAAAAACTCAATGAAGCTTCAATCAATGCGTGGATATGGCTTATGAACAATCCGAATTATGAGCCTTTTGAAACTCCGCCTACGATTGCCCTCAATGCCGCAGGTGACTTCTATGATGATAACTTCAATGATGAGCTTTTCTGGGCAGTATGTGAACTTTACGAAACAACAGGCGATGAAGTTTTCCACAAAAAAATATGTGAGCTTTGCAGCGTAGTTGACGGAGCAGGATTCGTCAACCGTGAAGTAAGCGGTTTCGGAACACTTGCCTATCTTTTCGGTACGCAGCCGCGTAATAAAAAAGCTGAACAAACACTTCACCTGCGGCTTCGTATCAAGGCTGACAACCTCTATGGCCTGAGCTGTAAAAGCGGTTATAATACTGCAAAATCTGTCAACGATTATACAAGAGGAAGCAATATGTATTCCATGACTGACAGTATTGCTCTCATTCTTGCATACAGAATTTTCGGCTGCGAAGAATATATCGCCACGGTCTGCGAGCAGATGAACTATATTCTCGGTAAAAATCCAATGGGTATATGTTACGTAACCGGCTTCGGCAGCGTTTCGGTAAAAAATCCTCACCACCGTCCGTCGGAAGCTGATGATATCGAAGAACCCGTTCCGGGACTTCTTGTGTGCGGTCCGAGCAAGCTTGTTCAGGATGACTTTACACAGTGGAATATCCCTGAGGAAGCTGCTCCTGCAAAATGTTACTACGATATCGTGCACAGCTTTACAACAAACGAGCCTACAATCTACAACAATTCCGCCGCAGTTTTTGTTGCGGGATATCTTGACTCTTTGTCCGATATCGGTTAAAATTATATGACTTTATTATATTGAAAAGGATTGATAAATTTGACCCCAAAACACCTTTCAGCATTTGCTGCAATTGCACTCTGCGGTGCAATTCTCACCGGTTGCGGCGGCGGAAACAACGGTTCCGCTGAAACAAGTGCAACAACTGCTGTTCAGACCACAAGTCCAAACATTGTTACAATTGCACCTGACCCGAATGAGGTTGACCCAAATGAACCTGTTAACCTTGAAAACGGAATTACTGAAAAAATGTACGGCAGAGCAATTCTCAACGAGGGTAATCTTGCCCGTCTTGCTGCCGCTATGAAAAAAGCACAGAACGGTGAAGCGGTTACCGTAGGCGTAATCGGAGGCTCTATCACACAGGGCAGCTCCGCTACAAATCAGAACAACTGCTATGCATCACGATTCCATCAGTGGTGGACAAACAAGTTTCCTTCTGCTGAAATCAATTTTGTAAATGCAGGTATCGGCGGTACAAACAGCTATCTCGGTGTTCACCGTGCTGATGAACAGCTTCTTGCTCACAACCCAGATGTTGTAATCGTGGAGTTTTCTGTTAACGACACCGATAAAGTTATGAATAAGTATTCTTATGACAGTCTTGTAAGAAAAATCCTTTCCTACGAAACAAATCCTGCAGTTATGCTTCTTTTTACAACTCAGGAAAACGGAACAAGCCTTCAGGATGTTCATAGGGAAATCGGTGCAGCTTACGACCTGCCTATGATAAGCTACCGTGAGGTTGTTTATCCTGAAGTTGCTGCGGGAACTCTTGACTGGAAGCTTATTTCCCCTGACAATATTCACCCGAACGATGCAGGTCATGATATCATCGGTCAGATTGTGGACCGTTACCTCAACGAGGTTTATGATAAGCTTGATACAATTACAGAAGAACCCGCCACTTTCACGGCAGAGGGTTACACCAATGATTATTTCAAGAATGCTCAGATGCTGAATGCTGCTGAAATTACAGCAACATCTTCCGAAAATTTCGAAATTATTGAAAGCGGCTTCTATCACCAGTTCCCGAACAACTGGAAAACCGAAGCGGGCGGAACAATGACTTTTGACGTTGAATGTCAGAATTTGGGCATATTCTTTATGTGTACAACCGACGGCAAGAGCGGAACTTATGAGGTTTACGTAGACGGCGAGCGCAAGGGCAAGCTTGAAGCTGACTTCACAGGCGGCTGGGGCAGCTACGGCAATACAAAGCAGATTATTTTTTCAAAGGAAACTGCAAAACATACTATTGAAATCAAACCAGGCGAGGGCAGCGAAGACAAGGGCATTACAATCCTCGGACTTATGATTTCATAAGCAGCTAAAAAAATAAAGGGTATCGGAAAATCAATTCCGATACCCTTATTTTGTATTGTAAAACTAATAAAACAAAAAGCACACCGAATTGCTCCGATGTGCCAAAACATGTTCTTTTATCTTGTTTCCTCAGCAAAACCGCTTTCAACGAGTTCAATAAGACCTGTTACTGCAGCTTCTTCGTCAGCACCGTCAGCAATAATTCTGATCTGTGTGCCGCCTACGATACCAAGGGAAAGGATGCCGAGAAGGGACTTAGCGTTTACACGGCGCTCTTCCTTTTCAATCCAGATAGAAGACTTGAATTCATTTGCCTTCTGGATGAAGAATGTAGCAGGACGTGCGTGAAGACCAACCTGATTCTGAACCATTACATCTTTAACGAACATAATTACTCTCTCCTAACTCATTTCATTACATATTGAAATACTGTATAGTCTGTGTTTATGTTACTATTATACCTTGCAAAATGCCTTTAGTCAATTCAAAATTGTTACGAAAATGCCTATTAAGTGAAATTTCTGCTTTTTAATTAATTGTTGGATAAACGCGTCCCTCAATTTTGGTAATAATAACGAATTTATAACCTATGAACAATTTCCAACACGATTTTATAGTAATTTTACCCTAAAATTTTTAATATTTTAGTGGGGTAAAGTTCACTTTGTGTTCATATTGGAATTTTCTTCAAATTTTTTGTACATATCGGGACGACGTTCTTTGGTTATTTTAACGGCTTCATTATGACGGAATTCTGCAATATTCTTGTGATGTCCCGTCAAAAGTACAGGCGGCACGCTTTCACCTTCCCACACCTCAGGTCTTGTGTAATGCGGGTACTCAAGCAAGCCTGAAAAATGGCTTTCCTCCGTAAAACACTCCTCCGATGACAGCACCCCGTCGCACATTCTTGCAACAGCGTCCGTAACAACCAGCGCAGGAAGCTCTCCACCCGTCAAGACGTAGTCACCGATTGATATTTCCTCGTCAACGATTTTGTCTATCACACGCTGGTCAACACCTTCATAGTGTCCGCAGATAATGAGGATATTATCCATTTTTGACAGCTCAACCGCACGCTGCTGGGTAAAGGTCGCACCTTTAGGGGACATATAGATAACGTGTGGCTTTGCGCCAATCTGCTCCGCAACCGCAAGATAACAGCGGTAAATCGGCTCAGCCTGCATAACCATACCCATTCCGCCGCCGTAGGGCGTATCGTCAACACGGCGGTGCTTGTCGTTGGAGTAGTCCCTTATCTGATGACAGTGAAGCTCGATTTTTTCAGCCTTTCTTGCCCTGCCCACAATGCTCTCATTCAGCACTGTTTCGCACATATCGGGGAAAAGGGTGGCAATATCAATCCTCATCGAAAAGTCCCTCCAGAACGTGGATTTTCATAATACCATTTGTAATATCAGTATCGATTACAACATCAGGTATAGCAGGAATAAGGCGAATTTTGCCGTCCTCGCCCTTGATGTGGTACACGTCATTTGCGCCCGTGAAGCTTACCTCACAAAGCCTGCCGTAGCTTGTGCCGTTGTCATTGTCAACAACTTCAAGCCCGATAAGGTCCTGCACAAAGTATGCGCCTTCCTCAAGCTCAACGTCTTCACGGTCCATATATAATATTTTGCCACGCAGATTTTGTGCCTGTTCAACAGTGTCCACGCCCTTGATTTTCATAAGCACAATGTTCTTGTGAGGGTGTGCACGAACGATTTCAACAGGTGTCTCGCCCTTGTCGAAGTAGAGTTCGTCAAATTCGCAGAGGAATTCCTTGTCATCGCACCACGCTTCAACACGCACCTCGCCCTTCAATCCCTGAACGGCAACGATTTTTCCTATTTCAAGAAAACGCTTCATATATTTTCACTTCCATTTGTTTCGTGTTTGGTTTTAATATCATTACGCAGTTTGTTTAATGCCATTCTGTAATAATCTGTAACATATATACCATTCGTATTATCAATTATCTTCAATGCGTCCTCAGTAAGACCTTTGCACGCAAGAAAAAGAGCACGCCAGTAGCAGTTTATCGTCCAGCAGCAGCTTTGCGGAAGCTTGTCCCCCTCCTTGATATTGCCGCTCATAAAAGCGTTGTCGGAAGCGTTTATAAATTCAAGTGCACTGTCTGCATGCTGGAGAAAATATTCATGGACAGCCAGTGCCATTGAAACAAAACCGCCTGAGGTAGGGCTATGCATATAAGTATGCATAAAATAGCTACCTCTGTTGTACGTCTCGTTTGCAAGCTCGTGATTGCCAAGCATATGATAAGCAAGCATAAGCTGGGAATAATACAATTCCGCACCGAAAGGCTGGCTGTCAAAACAACTTTCATTAATGTCAGAAAGTACTGTTATTGTTTTATTAAACTCGCCTCTGTGATTGTGAATAACAGCGGCAGTAGCTTTACCGGCTAAGTTAGGCTTTTTTTCAATCATTTCATACACAGCCGCAACTGTTGCGTCGGTATATCCTTCACTGCGTTCAAGCTTAAGCGCCTTGCTCGAACGTGATTTTATAATCGCAATAACAATAATTCCTGCCACAAAACCAACAACCGCACCAATCAATATTCCGATAAAAATATATTCGTGGAACTTACGGGTTGCAATCATTCCTATCATAGCACCCATCAGCGAAAACATCAGCTTTAATTGAATACACATATCACTGGTTTTTCTTTTGGCATTTTGAGCATGCACTTCATAATTGAATTTTTTATACATAATGTCACCCCTGATTGAAAAAGGGAAATATCCGATGCAAAGCATAGGGTATTCCCCTGATTGTTATTGAACCTATTAAAAGAATTTTGACGCAGTCAAAATTCTTGGAGTTCAAAAATGCAACGCATTTTTGAACTTTTAGTCAATTTCTACCATAATCTTCTGATTCTGTCTGCCTGCACCTGCACGCATTACAGTACGGATAGCCTTGGCAATTCTGCCCTGCTTACCGATTACTCTGCCCATATCGTCAGATGCAACGTGCAGATGATAAACGATAACGCCGTCTGCGTCAGGCTCGTCTATATCAACCTTTACAGCTTCCTTGTCTTCAACAAGGCCGTTTACAATGCTGATAAGTAATTCTTTCATAATTAACACCAATACCTTTCTGTTTTCGTTATACAATAAAAAAGCAAAGCCTTGCGAAGTAACGAAATCGGCGGCTTTGCCCATGGGATTGATATGCGACCATTTCAAACGGGAACGAACGTAAATCGTCCGTGTCCCGCCTCGGTTTTTAAAAATAACTGTGCACAGTCACTTTCTTACTTAACACCGTTCTGGTCAAACAGCTTCTTAACTGTTTCAGTTGGCTGAGCGCCGTTAGCCATCCACTTCTTAGCCTTTTCAGCGTCGATCTTAACTGTGGAAGGTTCTGTTGTGGAATCATAGTAGCCGATTTCTTCGATAAATCTACCATCTCTTGGGTATCTGGAATCTGCAACAACGATTCTGTAGAAAGGAGCCTTCTTAGCACCCATTCTTCTGAGTCTGATTTTAACTGCCATTTATATTCACCTCCGAATTAAAATTTCATTGACTTTATATCAAAACGTTTTTCAACGTAATGAACTAAATTATCCCCGTGTAGAACACAACACCGAAAGCAATCAACACCGCACCTGCAATGCACAGCAGCACACGCCACTTTCTACGTCGTTTCTTCGTGGGCTGCTTCATCGGGTTTCTCATCACCCAGTAATCAACATACCACTTGAAATCCAGCATCCCCGCCAGCACGTTGAACAATCCAACTGCGGCGAAAAGTACGAAATAAACTATGTCCATCGCTTATCTCATAGGCGGCATCATTCCCGGAGGAAGACGAAGCTTGTTCTTCTTGCCCTTTGCGTTCTTGCCCATAACGCCCATCTGCTTCATCATCTTCTGCATTTCCTCAAACTGTCTGAGCAAACGGTTTACGTCAGCAACGGTGTTACCGCTACCAGCGGCAATTCTGCGTTTTCTCTTCGGGTCAATAATTGACGGCTTTGCTCTTTCCGCAGGAGTCATTGACAAAATCATTGCCTCGATACGGTTAAGCTGTCTGTCATCGATATCCATATCGTCAATCTTGTTGCCAACACCCGGAAGCATCTTGAAAATGTCCTTCAAAGCACCCATTTTCTTGATCTGCTTCATCTGGTCAAGCAGGTCAGTAAGGTCAAATGTATTTTCCTTTAGTCTGCCTGCAAGCTTCTTGGAGTTTTCCTCATCGAATGTGGACTGTGCACGCTCAATGAGAGTGAGCATATCGCCCATTCCGAGGATACGGGAAGCCATTCTTTCAGGGTGGAACTGTTCAAAGTCCCCGAGCTTTTCGCCCGTACCCACAAACTTGATTGGCTTACCTGTTACAGCGAGAACGGACAGCGCCGCACCGCCTCTTGTATCTGAATCAAGCTTTGACATAAGCACGCTGTCAATTCCGAGAGCGTCGTCGAAGGACTTTGCAACATTTACAGCGTCCTGACCTGTCATAGCATCGACTACAAGCATAATTTCGTTTGGTGATGTTTCAGCCTTGATAGCCTTAAGCTCATCCATAAGCTCCTCGTCGATATGCAGACGGCCTGCGGTATCGAGGAGCACCACGTCATTACCGTGGTCCTTGGCATGCTTTACGGCTTCCTTTGCAATGGTAACAGGATTAATCTGTCCCATTTCAAAGACCTTTACATCAGCCTTGCCACCCACAACCTGAAGCTGATTGATAGCCGCAGGACGATAAACGTCGCAGGCAACCAGCAGCGGTCGCTTGCCCTGTTCCTTGAAGAATTTAGCAAGCTTAGCAGCGTGAGTAGTTTTACCTGAACCCTGAAGGCCGCACATCATAATAATGCAAGGCGGCTTTGAAGGGAAGTTGATTCTTGCGTTGCTGTCGCCCATAAGAGCAATCAGCTCATCATTTACGATTTTGATAACCTGCTGTCCGGGAGTAAGACTTGTAAGCACGTCCTCACCAACAGCACGTTCGGAAACCTTTGCAACAAAGTCCTTAACGACCTTGTAGTTAACGTCCGCCTCAAGCAGAGCCATACGCACCTCACGCATAGCCTCCTTGACGTCCGCTTCGGTGAGCTTACCTCTGCCTTTAAGACGCTTGAACACGCCGTTCAGTTTTTCGGAAAGACCTTCAAACGCCATAAAAACCTTCCTTTCGCAATCTCGTTTATGTTAATTATCAGAATAAATCTTTATTATCCTCAGCAAGCTGTTTCAGATACTCGGCACGCTTCACGATAGCCTTAGGGTTACCGCAGTAAACACACTCACTCTTAATCTGACTTGCAAGCTCAGCAATTTCGCTCATCATAGAATAGAACTTCTCACTTTTTTCAGCAAGACCAAGCTTCTCTTCCATTTCAAAGAGAGTCTGCTCACCTCGCTTGATGCTGTCACGTACACCCTGACGGGTGATATTTTCGTGCTCGGCAATTTCGGAAAGCGACAAGTCCTCATTATAATAAAGGTCAATAACATCTTTCTGCTTATCTGTAAGCATAGGGGAATAATAGTCCAACAGAATGGAAACACGCAGATTCTTTTCGGTATTCATCACGTTACCCCTCTTCAAGTTGATGTAAAGCAAAATTACTTTACATATTATACTACATCTTATCGTATTTGTCAAGGGGGTATTTTAAATTTTTGCGGCAAATCGCAAAAATGATTTCAAATCATCATTTATCCTATAATTCCGTACTCCAGCTTTGCGTTAAGTATCCTAAGCACGCTTTCATCAAGTCTTTCCTCAGTAATCGTTCCGTCAAGCACAGCGGCATAAAGTGCCTTGTAAGCAGCTTCGCCGTCGCTTGTGCACAGCATATCATTCCCCGCAAGAAATGCCTCAACATAAGGTTCGTCAGTATACATCGTGATTGCGTCCATGCCCAGGTCATCGGTAATGATTATTCCGCCAAAGCCCATGCCGCGAAGCTCATCATGCACCTCAGGCGCAAGACTTGCGGGCACCTCATCATTGAACGCTTCAACAATGTTATGATTTACCATAACCATCGGTGCACCTGCCTCAATACCGTCCCTGAACGGAATAAAATCCTTTCCCTCAAAACTTTCACGGGACCGCGTATCAACGGCAATTCCAGTATGGGTATCAACATTTGCACCGTATCCCGGAAAATGCTTCAGACACCCCATCATTCCCTGTCTGTTCATTTCCTCAACAATTTCCGCAGTAACTTCTCCGGTTTTCTCATAATCAAGACTTACAGTCCGGCTGTAAATATAATCATTCCTGCTTTCTGCAACATCTGCAACAGGTGCAAAGTTAAGATTTATTCCTGCGCTTTCCAGAACAGTTACCATCTCCGTTACCCATTCTTCAACAGTCATTCCGTTTTTCAGTGCTGCCTGAATTGTAGGCAGACGTGTTTCCGCAAAGGCAAGATAACGGCTGACACGGGTTACACCGCCGCCCTCCTCATCAACCGCAAAGAACGGCATTATCTCATTTTCAAGAGATACCTTGAAAAGTTCGGCAGTAATAGTTGTAGGCGTTTCACCGTTGAAATCCTGTGCATAGAGCGTGTACCCGCCAAACTTGTACTGCGCCATCTGCTCCACCGCACCTGATGGATAACGTGCCAGAATAACCTGCCCCACCTTTTCAGCAACAGTCATTTCATCGAGGATTTCCCGTGCATTTTTGTGGTCAAGCACAATTTCTTTTGGCTTTGTGGTAATAATTTCCCTGGTGGTTTCTTCCGTAACTTCCGTCGTCGTTTCGGTAACGGGTTCTGTAGTAACCGTTGTCGTTTCGTGTTCAATCACAATTATCTCAGGTTCTTCAGGAGCAGCAGGCAGTTCCTCATTCTGAGCCTCTTCCCAGGCTGATCGAATCTGTGAAACCTCACTCTGGTCAGGCTCAACATGGTCAAGGCTTGCCTTTGGCGGAATAACAACGATTTCGCCGACAGTAGTTTCCTCTGCGAATTCATCTGAGGAATAACAACCAGTTAATATCATTGTCAATGACAGCAATATTGATAAAATACTTTTTTTCATAAACACCTCTTTAAAACAAGTGTGGGTAAATTATAATTTAGCACAACAACAACTATCAGTGTTAGCGAAGCGGCATTAAAAGTTTCGTCCACCTTTTCAAAGGTGGCAGGGTTCTTAGGGACGGAGTCCCTAAGTCGCCGCTCGCAAGCGGCGAAATTCCCTTTGCCTTAAAAAACGGAGAAAGGGGTGAGAAATGCGACAGCATTTCGAGGGGAAGCGGACAAGACTGCTTCCCCTTGTATGGTTTACTACTGTACCTTCCTTCCAAACGTTCCAGTGGAACGTTTGGAACGTAACTTTACTTTGAACGCTAAAGAATGGCAGTGGCTTACGCCACTGTTAGGAAATTTCTTTCTTGCAGAAATTTCCTCTTTTGAAGCTGTCGCTTCAAAATTCACCATTTAGATGCGCTTCCAAGGCGGCACTGCGGTGCCAAGCAGGTATTTCGTCCGTTGCGACGGACGATTTAGGGGCGTTGCCCCTAAAAACCCCACCAAAGGGAGCACCGCTCCCTTTGGAAACCCAAAATTTTCGCAACTTAAGTTAGTGCTGTAAATTATAATTTATTAAAACTCAAATTCTGAATTCTGTGTGCATGCAATAGCATAAATTTCAATTTCTTTTCCTGCGCTGTCAGCGGTAGGTACTATTTCAACCTCCATATCCTTCACACTCTGCCACTTGATAACCTGAAATGCCCATGGGTCACCCCAGCCATCCTTTTGGTTTGTGTCGATTGTTGCAATCCTTTTGCCATTGATATAAACTTCAAACTTACCCATTGAAGTGTTATTATGACGCTTGCATACAAGGAAAAAGCTATTGCCCGTTATGCTCATTTTCAAAGGGTCAGTGCCCTCGCCGTTGTAAATCCACGCACCTTTTGCAAACCCTGCAATGCCCCTGCCGTCAAGGGTAAAACTTCCTGTATCTCCGATTGTGAGGTTTTCATTTGAATTATCATAATCGGCCTCAGCCATAAATGCATTATCGTAAGCGTTACCGAACTTGCCTATCGGTTTCACCTGGTATTCAGCCTCAACCGCGTCACGCATTTTCAGCTGTTCAAACCAATTGGATATAAACTCTGCAACAAGCATATGACCGCTTTCATTCGGGTGAGAACCGTCATCGGAATAATCATCCCATACCATTCTGCCTGCCTCAAATTCAGGCTGAATCGCATCAGGCACGCTTATCATGGGCAATTCGTAATATTCACCAATCTGCTTCATGTGTTCCTGACAGGTATGACCATTTTCGGTAACCATAAACAAGAGAATTACAGCAGGCTCATTTTCATGCATAAGAATTGTTCTCACAAGGGACTCAAAGGATTCTTTATAAATATTTTCACTTCCATCGTTTACCGCAAATTCAATAAACACAATATCGGCATTTTCTGCAAGAACATCTCTGTCAACACGAAGATTGCCGAGAATAGAAGGCGTACCGCTTATGCCTGCGTTCACGTACTTTACATTATCACCCGTACCGTAATTTTCAGCAATATAGTTGCAGGAAAGCTTTGCGTAGCAACCTTCTGCACCGCCGCCGATACCCTCTGTAATTGAACCGCCTATGTATGCAACGGTTGTTTCCTCGCCGCCTGCAGCCTCTGCAAGTTTCTTTTCAATGCGGTGGGTGTTGCCGAACTGCACGAAAGAACGCTGTACCATATCATAGTGAATCTGCTCCTCAGGGGAAAGTGCAGCAGTAGTTACAGTCGTTTCGGTAACTGTTTCAGTGCTGCTGTTTTTATCGCAAGCAGAGATACTTGCTGCCATAGCAACCGCACAAGCGACGACAGTTAATTTTTTCATATTCATGTATTAATTCCTCATTTCACTTTATCAGTATCCGACATCAATAATATTCAGAAAAATTCCGTTCTCAAGCACATCCACAAACGCATAGGACGGTTTGTTGCCATCCCTCGGGCTTGAGCAACTGCCCGGGTTGAGAATTTCAATTCCATCTTCACGGGCAATATAACGCTCGTGAGTGTGTCCGAAGAATGCCGCCGCACAACCGTTGTCCCTGGCAATAGAACGAAGGAGTTCTGTTCCTGATTTTACACTGTAACGATGACCGTGACAGCAGAAGATTTTCGCTGTGCCGCAGTCAACAACAAGAAAATCGGGAGAATCCTTGCTCCAGTCACAGTTGCCGCGTACGCTCCGCAAATCTATATCCGGATATTTTATTTTCATCTGTGCAATTTCAGCTTCACCGTCACCAAGGTGAATAAACATGTCCGCCTCAGGGTTTGCACGGATAATTCTTTCGACCTGAGCACTTTGACCGTGTGAGTCAGACATAACAATAATTCTCACCAAAACCGCCTCATTTCATATACTGATAGTAGTTCTTTTTATAGTTATTATAACATATACTTGAAAAGAATAAAAGCATTATTTTGATAAATTGTAATTTAGTGCACGGTTTGTTGCAGTGTTAGCGAAGCGGCTATGGGTTTCCAAAGGGAGCGGTGCTCCCTTTGGTGGGGTTTTTAGGGGCAACGCCCCTAAATCGCTCTCCGCAGAGGGCGAAATTCCCCTTGCCGTCAAAAACGGAGAGGGAGGTGAGGAAACCGACAGGTTTCCGAGGAGGGGCGAACAAGACCGCCCCTCCTTGTATGGTTTACTACTGTACTTTCCTTCCAAACGTTCCAGTGGAACGTTTGGGACGTACTTTATTTTTATCGCTATACGAAAGCAGCAACTTCGTTGCTGTTAGGAAATTTCTCTCTTGCAGAAATTTCCTCTTTTGA
>JAGBCL010000030.1 GCA_018110825.1 Oscillospiraceae bacterium | reverse complement strand
TGCTTTCTGTATCCGACAATTTCTCCGTCAAGCTCAAATTCTACCGCACGGTGTCCGTATGCCGCCTTTATAAAGTCGGCTCTGCGTGTTCCGTCCTCGTTTTCAAGGAAGAAATCAAGGGTTTCTTGCTTGCTCACATTCATTTCATCGTAATGATTGATAACGGCAAGCACTTTTTCCTCGGACATAGAAAAAGCAGTATCAGAAATTGTTTCCGATGCTGCTTCATTTTCATTTAGCTGTAAATCAGTTCGCTGATTATCATTTCCTCTGCCTGAGCTTTCAGAGTGTTCATCATTCCCACCCAAGTCATCTGGTCTGTCCCTTTCAGTTCCTCGGTCGCTCCCGCTTCTTTCGCCATCTTCGGAAGGATTTCCAAGAGCCTGCGGTTCGCTGTTTCGTCTATCTCTGCCAAGTGGCTGTTCAGAGTTCCCTTCAGGAGCATTGCCTGATAAGTCCCTTTCCTGTTGTTCATCAGGTAAGTTCTTCTCATCAGTCCGTATTTCCCGATTTCCTTCTGTACGGGAAGTTCCAAGTCGGGAAGATAGGTCTGCGTCCTCTCGTCCAGAGTGTACTGAATTCCGTTCTCTGTCATTGTTTTCGGTAATGCTTCGGTCATTTTCCTTACTCCTTTCGATTTTGAGCGTTCGCTCAATGCTTCTTAAAATCTGTTCCGACAAGTCGCTTGTGGCATTGCCAAGAATAGATATTGCTTCAATGCTGTTGAACTCGTGTATTCCTCGGAAATCGTCAGGCTCAATATACATTTCTGCTTCATATCCGCACCTTGTAAGGACGGTATATGCAATACTTGTTTCAAGCAGACTTTCAAACTTCGACTGCACATTGAATTCATCAAGCTCATCGAGGAATGTTCCGTCGGTTTCTCTCATAAGGTCGTGAAGATAATCTCCTGAGTAGTTTCTTGCAATTTCACGAGCCTTTTCAAGTATTGCCGTATCAAGAGTAACTGCGTTTGTTCCGAGCTGTTTCAGAACAGCATTTTCATTTTCGGGAGTAATGCTCCAGAAAAACGGTGTTTTCGAGCGTTCGTCCCTTGCCGCCGTATCGGAGAAATCAAAGACGTATCTGAGCCTTGCTTTGCCGTTATCGTCTGCAATGAGGGCGATACCCTTACTGCCACGCTTTACATAGCGATTTGTAATATCCTCACGTCTCCAAGTGTCGTATTCGGCACAAGCTACTGCATCAGGTCGCTGTGAATGTATCAGAACTTGGTCTTTGAAACTGTACTTGTATAGCCTTGACGATGTTCGGAGCAACGAAATATATTCGTTGCTGTCCTTCCAAAGTCGTTCGGTACTCTCGTCAAACCGAGCCTGATACTCTTGAAGTTTAGTTGACATTTCTTCCTCCTTTTCTATAATAACACTTTAAAGTGTAAAAGTCAATAGCTATTTAAAGATTTCTTACCCACGCTGCATACCGTCGGCAATCCATCTGCCATCGGCAGTGTAGATATGACCGTAGCGGTCGATTGTCAGCTTTTCGCTGTTCTGTAAAGCAAGGTGAATTGCCTTGATGTCAGCCTTATCAACACCTCTGTACTTGGAAGCGTCGAATTCCTCACGGATAATAGGTGGTGTAATAGGTTTTGTAAAAAACATCGGATATTTCCTCCTTAAAATGTTTGCCCCCGCTTTTTCAAGCAGGGGCAATGTGATTTAATCTGCGTAATTATCTTCAAAAGCGAACTCGTCATATTCGCTGTCGGAGATACTTTCGAGCTTACCGATTACAGTTTCGGCAATCTCTATCATTTCCTTATCTTCAAGGTCAGGGAGGACATCAAAGATATTATTGATAGTGTCCTCACGGTTATCGCCCTTGACGATACAGATAAAGTTAATCTCTGCTACGGAAAATTCCATTACAGCTCAACTCCCTTCTCTTTTTCCTTTGTCTTTTCCTTCGGCTGTTCCTTTGGCTTCTCAGAAGCATCCTTCAAATATCCTCTGATAGAACGCTTTTTATCAGGCTGTTTTGCCTGTTTCGCTTTTTCCTTGTCAGCCTTTGCCGCATCAATCATATCCGTGACGGATACAATTTCGCCCCTTGAAGCCTTTTCTTCAAGCTCATCCATTGTGGGCGTATTGTTGATAATGCCGTCAAAGCTGTTGTCATTCTGCTCTACGGTATCCTCAATGGCTTTAAGTGGATTTTCTCTTACAGCTCCGAAGTTTTCAAGCTCTTTGTAACCCCAGCTATCAACAAAGTGTGCTGACAGCTCGCCGTTCTGCTGAATTACAACTACATCGCTTACGGAAAGCGAATGTCCTTCAAAGTCTTTCGGGTGGTCTGTATTGAACTTGTGGTAAACATCGTTGAGGAATGAGATTTTATCCTGCAAATCTTCGGGATTTACGGGGAAGGTGTAGACCAGCGTGTAGTTATCCCTGTCGGGAGTAATACCTTTTTTATCGAGATATTCAGCTCCCGCAAAGTGTAAATCCCTGTTTTCGGGAATATCTTTGAGCTGATAGATACCGGCAGCACATTCCTTTCCGTTCAGAAGCAGAGCTTCCTTTGACGGTTCTTCAGTTGCAAGTTTATCCATACGCTCCTGAAACGCTTCATAGCGTAACCACTCGTCAGTTTCTACACCGAAAATACCGTTGTGGTTTTCGATGTCAGAACGGTCGTTTGCCTGACCTTCCGTACCGTCGGGATAGAGAAGATACACGGAAACTGTATCGTTATCGAAGAACTCCAGAGCCTTTTCTGCGGTAAGTGGCAGAAGCTCATTGCTTTCATAACCGTAGGCGTTACGTTCTTCAATGGTAATCTTGCTGTCAGGGAGCTTGCCTGTGTATTCCTGAATTTCAAGAGCTTTTTCAAGTTCCTGCTGCATTTCATTCAGCTTATACACCATATTGTCGATAACTGACGGCTTAATGTCAGTTACATAAAGGTGCGTAAAGGAATGAACGCTGTCCTTGTCGGGATATTCAAACTTATCGGCAATCTGTTTTGCTTCGGGAGAGAAACGCATATCGTCAACCTGCTGAATTGTTCTTGAAAGAACATACAGAGGTCTTTCCGTTCCGTACTTCTCGGTAAGGTCTTTGAGAAAATCGTCAAGTCTGCCGTCAAGGGCATAGATTTCAGCCGTAGCCTTAATATCCCAAAGACAACTCATATTGTCCTTGTGGCTTGCCTGAAATTCTTTGACCTCGCCGTGTTTCTGAGCGTAATCAAAGGACTGCGTGTAAAGTTTTGAGCGTTCCTCGGTCTGTTCGGCTGTTTTTTCCTCTGTTTTCTGAGTTGATAATGCCTTATTGACAGAAGCAAGTGCTTCCTTGTATTTCGGCATATCTGCCTTTGAAATGGTAAGGGTGGTCTTATCGCCGTCAGTTCTTCCGCTGAACTTCACGCTCTGCTTATCAAGAATATCTGCAACGGCAAGTGCCTTTTCCGTTCCGAGCTTTGCATAGCTCTTATCGGGAATGTCCTTATACGCTGTATTTCCGATGATATTATTCTTTTTGGGCTTGGAAGGCTCTTTTTCAGGTTCAGCCTTTGGCTGTTCGGGAGCCTCCTTTGCCTTTCCCGTTACTTCAGCAATAATCGCCTTGTAGCTGTCAATATCCGTCTTGCTGATAGTGAGAGTGGTTTTATCTCCGTTAATTCTACCGCTGAACGGAATATTCTGCTCCGTGAGCTTTTCCGCAACCTTTTCAGCCGTGCTTGACTTCAAGCGGAGATACTGTTTATCCTCAATATCCGCATAGGCTGTGTTACCGATAATATTCGACTTTTCGGATTTATCGGCTGTCTGCTCCTGAGTCTTATCCTTTTCAAGTCCGAGATACTTATCGGAAATTGCCGTGATAAGCTCCGAAGCAGTAGAACGGATAGTTTCAAGAGAGGATTTAAGTTCAGGCGTATCCTTGCCCGAACCCCAAGAAGCAACATAGGCGAAACTGTAATCAGAAGTATCAATTCCGAAATGCTGACACACGGTATATGCGATACTTTCCGCTTCAACTTCTTCTGTGCTTCTGTCCTTCGGCTTGAGGGTATCGGATTTCTTCAAATCACGGTCGTGGAGTTTAGCGTGAGCGATTTCGTGGATAGCTGTCTTAATGGTCTGCACCTCGGACATATTCTCCTTAATGGTAATCGCCTTATCCTCG
>JAGBCL010000029.1 GCA_018110825.1 Oscillospiraceae bacterium | reverse complement strand
TACAATTCTCGAAAGCATATTCAGAGATGCTTGTAACGCTTGCAGGAATCTCTAATCCGGTCAGACCTTCGCATAAAGCGAACGCTCCGCTTGCGATATTTGTTACGCCAGAAGGTATTGTAAACACGCCTTGAATTTTGCGCGGTGCCTGAATCAAAATTGTCTTCTCTTTGTTGTACAAAACACCATCGACAGAAGCGTAAGTAGTGTTTTTGTCATCCACGTTTATGCTTGCCAAATTTTTGCAGCCGTAAAACGCATATTCTACAATGTTCGTAACATTAGCCGGAATATCTATGCTCGTCAGACTTGCGCAGCCTTCAAATGCAGATCCGTCAATTTCTGTAACCGAAGCAGGTATGTTAATATCCGACAAGCTTGCGCATCCATTAAAGAGTGAATTGCTGATTTTTTTAATGCCATCTCCCAGCACGACTGTTTCCAAGTTTTCGCAGCCGGAAAAAGTTGAAGCGCCCATATTTGTGACTCCTCCGGACACTTTCACATAAGTTAAGCTTTTGCAATTGTAGAACGCATTATTCACGATACCTGTAACAGTATATACATTGCCGTTAATTTTCACCTTCGACGGTATGAATGCAGAATCAAGCTTAGAGTAATCGCCTTTTGCAACCATAGCTGTTGTGCCGGACACTTCAAATTGCAACCCTGTAGATTCTTTGTCTGGAATTTCCCAAGTCACTGATTTGCAATTTTGGAAAGCTTGTGATGCAACTTCAACATTATCTTCTGAGTTGTCTATCACAAGGTCAAGATTCTCGCAACCGTAAAACGCGCTAGATCCAATAGATTTAACGCTTGATGAAAGTTCTAATTTGGTCAAGCCTGTGCAACCACGAAACGCGCCAGATCCAATAGATTTTACGCTTGATGAAAGTTGCAAATTGGTCAAGCCTGTGCAACCATCAAACGCCATAATTCCAATAGATTCTACGCTTAGTTGCAAATTGGTCAAGCCTGTGCAATTATAAAACGCCATATCTCCAATAGATTTAACGCTTGACGGAAGTTCTAAATTGGTCAAGCTTGTACAATTCGAAAACGCACTTTGTCCAATACTTTCAACGCTTGACGGGATTTTCACACTAACCAAATCTGAGCAACTTGAGAACAAGCCATTATCGATGCTTGTAATGCTGGATGGCAGTTCGATAGTAGTTAGACCCGAACTTGCAAATGCTCTTGATTCAATCTTTATAACACTTGACGGAATTGTTATGTTAGTCAGCCCTTTGCAGTTATCAAACGCTTCGTATGCGATGCTAACAACACTATATGTCTTTCCGTCAATTACCACTTTTGAAGGAATTGTAACAGAACCCTCCACGCAACTTTCTTTTGTCACCTCTGCTGTGGTTTCTGTCAAGACTTTAAATTTAAGTGGAGATTCAGACTCGTCTATTATTTTCCATGTTACTGATTTGCAGTCCTTAAGAGCGCCGCTTCCAACAGTTACGTCTTCTTCTGCATTACGAATTACTACATCGAGATTTTCACAGCCCGCGAATGCTTTATAGTCGATGTTTTTTACGCTTGACGGAATAGTTACGTTGGTCAAACCGGTACAATTCTCGAAAGCATATTCAGAGATGCTTGTAACGCTTGCAGGAATCTCTAATCCGGTCAGACCTTCGCATAAAGCGAAC
>JAGBCL010000028.1 GCA_018110825.1 Oscillospiraceae bacterium | reverse complement strand
CCCTCATTGTTTTCAAACATATAGGACACTCCGCCTGAAAGTCCGAACATTTCACAATTGTTAATGGACTCAACTCCGAGATTTAAAAACATAGTGTTGAATACACTCAATAAATCTCCGTGAGAAACAATGATTATATTTTCTTCATCGTTGGACATTATCTCATCAAAAAATGGTTTTAGTCTGTTCCATTCATCTCTGCGGCTTTCAGCGTCGGAAAATAATCTGTCATCTATTGTCTTTTCCTGCTGTTCGAGATTTTCACGAAGCCATTGAACAGATTTTCCACAGCACTTTCCCAAATTTCTTTCTCGGAGTTCATTTCTTAATACGGGGGTAATGCCTAAATATTCACCGACATTTTCTGCGGTTTGCTTTGCACGCAATAAGTCGGAAGAGTACATCACAAATTTTCTGTCTTCTAATTCGCTTTTTAGCTTTTCGCCAATTCTTCTGGCTTGTTCAACGCCTACTTCGGATAATTCCCAATCCGTCCAAGAGCCGATCATTCCATTAGTGTGATGAACCGATTGTGTATGTTGAATTGTTATAATGGTTTTCATACTTGCCTCCGCTTTATAATTTTTATTCTATTATATCAAAACACAAAAATTAAGTCAACCGCCGCAAGGCAGAAAGGAGTTAAATGATTAGAAATGTATGCAGGAATACCGCCGTAGCTGATACGACTGAAACAAAAAACAAAAAATCCACAATGTTCGAACTTAACGAAAAGTACAAGGATTGTCCCGTCAGTGTAAATGAGTATCTGATTAACGGAAAGAAATATATTGTCCATAGTCATTTTGTAGGAAATAAGGATATTGATACGGTTATCAGAAATATCGCTTTCCACAAAGCTATGAATGAAATCCTTGAGAAAGCAGCGTAATTTTATCGCTTTAAAGTCTTGCTAAATTTGGCAGATTATGTTATACTGTAACTGTCGAATTTGGCTGCTTTGAAAACAGGAAGGAGTTATTTTAAAATGTCAAAGCAGACCACATATAATGCAGGGATTTATGTTCGTTTATCTCAGGAGGATATGCGTGCGGGAGAATCCCTTTCAATCGAAAATCAGAAGCTTATCCTTACAAAATACGTTGCCGAACAGGGTTGGAACATTATTGACACCTATGTTGATGACGGATATTCGGGAACTGATTTTAACAGACCTGCTGTTATAAGATTACTTGATGACGCCAAAATGGGAAAAATCAACCTTATCATTGTTAAAGACCTGAGCCGTTTCGGCAGAAACTACATTCAGGTCGGACAATACATAGATTACATTTTTCCGACTTACAACATTCGTTTCATTGCTCTTAACGATAATGTTGACACGCTTAATGCCAACAGCACCGCTATGGATATGATGCCGATAATGAATGTTTTTAACGAATGGCACGCCGCTAACACCTCTAAGAAAATAAAGGCGGTTATCGAGGCAAACTGCAAGGCAGGAAAATATCGTGCAACAAACGCTCCTTACGGTTATGTAAAAGGAAACGATGAAAACAGACTGCCTGTTCCCGATGAACCTGCGGCAAGTGTTGTACGGAGAATGTTTGAAATGCGTTCGCAGGGAATCAGTCCAAGACATATTGCCGATATGCTCAATGAAGAAAAAATCCTTACCCCGTCGGATTATCTCTACGCAAAGCAAGGGAAACCAAATCCTCGCAAGACTACACATCTGTGGTGTGCGGAAAGAGTAAGAAAAATGCTTCAGAATCCAACCTATCTCGGTCATCTTGTGCAAATGCGTACCACAACGGTTTCGCACAAAAATCACAAGCTGATTAAACGAAACGAGGAAGATATGGTTGTGATAAAGAATACCCACGAGCCGCTTGTTTCGCAGGAGATGTGGGACAAATGCAGAGAGATGGATAATTCAGTAAGTCAGGGCAAGCGTGATAAGCACGGCGAGATTATGCCGTTAAGCGGTTTAATGTACTGTGCTGACTGCGGTGAGAAAATGCGGCTTGGCTGGAATAATACCACAACAGGAAGTAAGAAAAAGCCGAGAAAATATCTTCGTCACAATTATCAATGCGGTGCATACAGCAGATACGGAAAATTTTACTGCACAAGCCATCATATTAAAATGAAGGACATCAATGCTATTGTTCTTACAGATATTCGTATGATTGCAACACTTGTTGTTGAAGATGAAGAAAAGGCACGTCAGCAGTTTTTAGCACAGAAGGAGCAAATAAATTCTCATCAGATAGAAATGGAACAGAAGCGGTTAAGGGATGGAATGTATCGTCTTGAAGAATTACGCAAACTGATACCGTCAATTTATGAGGATAAGGTGCTTGGAAAGATACCTGAGACTGTATGCGTTAATCTTTTGGAAAAGTATCAGGCGGAGCAGAAAGAATTGTCCGAGGAAGTATCGGAACTTGAAGCAAAGCTGTCTGCTGTTAAACAGGATAAGGATGATGTTGAGGAATTTATCCGACGCTTGAAGAAATATACAGATGTTCAGGAGCTTACAAGAGAAATGGCTCTGGAATTAATCGAGTATGTTACGATTGACGAATATTCCGCTGACAGATCGAGAGATATTCATATTTACTACAAGCTGTTAGACAAGCCGCTTTTAAATAAGCTTAGGCTTGATACGGCAAAAATTGAAAAACCGCTTGATTAAGCGGTTTGAAGAGATATTAGTATTGTGTGACCTTTTGAGATGTTGAATACTTTACAGATTTATTCCCATACCTTCCAGTCAGCACAGGCAGCTGCAATGAACGCAGTAGCCGAAGCACTTCCTCTGAATTGCTGTGACAGAGGAGAAACCGCATAACAGCGCAAGTTACATAAAACCACACAAACAAAATTAACTTTTCAATGGTACTTGAAACGGCAGTTTTGCATAGACCAGATAATGACCAAAACTGTTTTTAAATAAAAAACAAGCCTCGCAAACGCCCATTCTACGAGGTTTGCGAGGTTGATATTGGTGCCGCTAACCGGACTTGAATTCTATTTTTGCAATGTCACGTCTTATTGCAAACTGGCTCAAAGCCCGTAGTTACGCCGTTTTACAGCAACTTACACAAATGAGTATTTGTCCGTTATTATGTGTTTTTTAGCAGCTTTAACGGACAAATAACGGACAAAATTTGATATACTCCTGTATGATTAGGGCAGCTGTTTCTGACGAAGCAGTTGCTTTTTTAATACCAGTCCATATCTGCACGCATTTCCGCTTCATACTCAGCTCTCATTTCAGCTTCATACTCGGCTCTCATTTCAGCTTGATATTCATAAATAGATTTTAGCATATCATCACAACAATCCAGAAAATTTACAATAGCTTTTAAATATTCATATATATTTTCTATATCCAATTCAACATTATCTATTCGATATTCTAAACTATACGATGTAGGATATCGGAAATTATCACCATTTTTGTCAAGTGAACTGATAACATCAAGCTGATGGTCTATAATGTTTATAACATCCATATCATTTCCTTGCTGATTTGCGTAGTTCGTTATTATGGGTTTTACATTTTTCCATAGGTCTTTTTTTATAAGATGACTTCTTCGTTTAGCTCTAAAAACATTTAAAGGAACTCCATTATCTACTTTACTGTAAAACAACCTCTTCAAACACAATTCTATTGTGTTTCTAAACATAAATAACAATGGATAAAGTTTTGTTTCAATACTAATGTTAGTATTCTTGTGAATATAATCAATAACATCTATATACCCTTTTACTTTTACATGAAAACCATCATCTGTTATACTTTGCCAAAGGTAGCAATTTCCTATTCCATGTGTAGTAAAAACAAAGAAATGTGGTTTTAGACTTTCATCAAATTCATCTTCCTTTGTAATGTTTCCTAGTTCAATGCTTTTCTTTACTAATGCAAATGCTTGTAATATATTATTTGCAACCTCAATATTATTTAAAAACTTATCTCTATATTGAGCAAGAAAATCATCTTCAAACGGAAATCTAAACATATCAGAGTTTTTATCAACGATTTCAAGCGAAATCAAATATTTTTCAAGCCAATCTTTTTCTGGTATTGTTAAAAAAGATTCATCGGAAAATTCTAAATATTTCGTAAAAAGTAAAGATAAATCGTGACAACATAATTCAAATATAATTTGTATATCTATATTTCTTTTACATATTCTACAAATTAATGCCTTTAATCCTAATTCTATACTTTGCCGCAAAAGGAATATACCCGTTAAAAACCACATATCTGATTTAATATTATCGTGACCACTACTTATAACTTCATTAAAAATGTTATATCCGCAATCATAATAATCATATGATAGTTTTTTATAATCTTCAAAGTAATTGTGAGTCCATTTAATAGTTACCTTATTTTCTTCGTTTTTGATTTCTTTAAATTCCATATCAGCCGATGGCCATAAAAAATTAAACATATGTCTAAATCCTTTGTTTTAAATTCTGATAATCCCCTAAAGCATAGTATGCATTAGGGGATGACAATCATTTTATAACCTCTCTAAAAGCAGAAATAATATAGTTCACTTCCTCTAAACCGTTGTTCTTTATAAGTACAACGGTAATAGATCCGATTACTTTTTCATTTGTATCGAAAGAAAGTAGTTCATCCAAGCTCATATCAGAATAAAAGCTGAATTTGTCAATAAATTCATCTATCTGTTTGCGTTTACTTTCTTCAGCGGTAGCATAAAGAAAAGCCAATCCCTGTGTCATTGATAAATAAGGGTGCTTTCGTATTGTGTCAGAGTTTATCTGACCACCAAAGCCAAATCTGTCACACTTAAATATGTTGCGTAAAATCATTTCAATCTCTACAGCATATCCTTGTGATTTCATAACTTGTTCTTTGCTCATTTATATTCCTCACAATGTTAAGATTTCAACAATCAATAAATAATTGTTGTTATACTTAGTATATGCAATATTCCCTAAGTATCAACATTTATAACATCCATTTTGGAAAACCTTTAATTCCCACTACCTTATTATTATCTATTTCAAACGGAACTTTACTTATATTCATATCATCAAGTAAATTTATACACATATAATGCTTAGGTAAATCTTTGTGGAAGAAAATCAAATTATTTTCAGCAATATATATATTTGAAATATTTAATGGGTTTGACAAAAAATCTAATTCCTTAATTGCCTCAGAATTTTCTTCTTCCATAAATTCCAAAATGTCATTTATATCTTCATCTGGGTCTGCCCAATCTAGTGAATCATCCTCTATTTTATTTTTTAATCCAGCTATTCTAAGATCAAAAATATATTGCCACTTTTTCAACAAAGTTTGTGCTTCTAATTTATAATCTAAAATGACCGATAATTGAAGTTGATTGTAAATAATAGCTGTTATAGTAACAATTTCATCATCATTATATATTTTTTTAGGATATTGTGATAGTATATCTATGGTTTGTTTGCCGTAATTATATGATTCTTGTAAATCACCTTTCAATAAGCAAAGCAAACTTTTACAATAAGTTACAGTATATTTACATAACGGTGATTCATACATAGATATTCTTGATAAATAAAACATACATTCATCAATAATCTCATTATATTCACTTTTGGTTGGAATGTAATTATTTAAAATGATACTTGATGTTAGAGCCTGCATTAATATATGTATAATTTCCTGTAAACAATTCCAATCAAGAGGATCTTTTTTTATGGCTTCTTTTAAATTTATATATTGTTGTGAGTTAATAATCCAACAATGACTTTTTTCTATATCTGATGTTTCTTCATCAGATTCAAGTGTGTTAATATTATCAAGTTCATAGAGTGATAACAGTTCATTTAGCTTACTTCCATCAATCAATTCTATAGGCTTTCCCATTGCAAATTCAATAGCACTTTTGGTGAAGTGTCCAGTTGTCATAAGTATTCCTTTGTTTGCACGTTCAGAAGTAATTACACCATATAAATCACGAATAACAGGCTCTCCTACGCTGCCAACATATCGCTTACACTGAATAATGTATTTACCTGATAATATTGGTTGATAATTATAAGCAATTAAGTCGATTCCACCATCACCACTTGCTTTGGTTGTTTCGGTTTCAAATCCCATTTTTTCTAGTAATTCTTTGCAAAGGAATTCAAATTCTACGCCACTCATAGAATTGATATCATCGTAATTTTCAAGCATGGTTTTACTCTCCTTTAAATATACACAAATTTATCTGTATGTACAAGATGAATGTATAATTGGTATTTTATCAAAGTCATATCCTTTGGATGCTAAAAGCATTTGTATATCAAGAACACTAACATCACATTTAGGTCCGATTACTATTTTTTTGATGAAGTTGTTTTTTATATTTTCAAAATTCAAATCAACATACGGAACCAGTTTATTACATCTTGTGGAAAAAGATATTGGATATCTTATTAATCCATTTGAAAGTTGTGCAGAATAATTAAAATCTTCTTCTGGATAACCGATATCTTCTTTTGTGTTTTCCATGAAATTGCTGCCATTAATTATATTATACAAAAACGTTTTTATGCATATTCTCCATTCTTTTTCTTCGCTAAAGCATTTGTTTTTGAAAGCAGGAGCATCATTTAATAAAGTGCTCATTCTTAATATTAAATCCATTATAAAATCTGAAAATGTTTTATCAGTTATCTCATCTGAGTTAGCTTGAGCATATGCAGTTACAATATCAGAAATATGCTTATTTAAAAATTGCTGTTGCTTTTTATTGCTATATTCAATTTTATAGAATTGATAGGCAAATTTGTACGTATTAAGCTGTTCTAATATTTTTTTGTTAATACCAATTGATATACCATTACCATCATCAGCATAACCACGCCACTGGCTTAATAAGTCTCCGACTTCTGAAAAACAACAAGCTAATGAAATCATAGTTCTTGAATTATTAACAAAAACCGCATTGATGGCACGCTGTAATTGAGATTCAATAAAAGAAATTTTATTATTATCAATATGATATTTTTCACAGAAAGTATTATTACTTAACACATATTTTATAACACTATCAATGATGCCATTAGAAATCCATTTAAGTTCTTCTGAATCATTTGATTTTCTGATATCAGAAACACGTAATGTTTTGTTGCTTATAATCAAATTGAAAGTATCTAAACTACAATAATGATAAACTATATTTGAACCCATATAAGCACTTCCTTAATGTATTATATATTCACTATTTATTTTGCTTACTTAGAACACCTATTGCTATTATAGCATAATTCGACAAATAAATCAATTATTTAAAGCAAATAATTGGCATTTGCGTCATCAAAATAATGATATTATATCATTAATCTCTCCACCTCAAATAAAACATCCCCCTCAACCATCTTGCAGTAAATTTCTTCTGTTGCTGAATCGGACATCTTGTATAACCTGTTTGTCAGCTTACGCATAGCGTTTTTGGCAGAAGTGATTACATCATCAAAATCAGCGTCGGGACGTTTGCCGCTGTCACGGTATTCCTCAATGGCATTGGAAACGTACTTTTCAGCTTTGTTCTGTGCGTCGGTAAATAAATCAATAGCATATTTACTTTTCTTGGCTTCTGTGAGCTTATGTTTCAATCCTCGAACATAACCGCAATAGCCTTTTTTTATGTTTGAAAACTCGTCCTTCTTACCCTTGCGTATATCCTTTTTCTTCTGTGACAGGCACTTTTCATCGCCGCAGCAGACATTATTCCCGACACTCAAATAATGTTTGTGACAATAACTGCATTCATAAACCTGCATACCGATGCTGCTGATACAAAAGCTGTACTCATACAAAAACGGCAGCAGCGACAGTTCTGTTACCCTGTACATCTCATTGACACCATTGCCACGTAAAACAACATATCCTATGTTCTCTTGTATAACCCTATTACTTGTATCAGGAATATGATTGTAAAACCAATCCGTAATAATCAGCTGTTCCATTTCAGCGGCAATATTATTAAGCTGATTGCGGTAGGCTTTTTCTTCACCGCTGTTAGTCATAGCGTTAGTAATAAATCCTGTTATCTTATTAAGATTTTTTCTGCCTACGGTATAAATTTCCCATAGCTTTTCAAGGTAATATTTCGCAAAGAAATTGTTTTCCTTTTCTGATAACATCGTATACTCATTTGTAAGCACAACATTAACGTCCTGTCCCTTGGTTATGTATTCAATAGTTTTTCCTGCGAAATCTTTCAAACGCTCATACCTGATTCGAAACTGTTCCAGTTGCAACAAAATTTCGTCAAAGCTAAAGGTTACAGGCGTTGATATGTATTTTGCAAATACTTCTGCGCTGTTCAGTTCTTCATCGGCAATGTTGATTATAAAATCTACGGTTTTGATGTGGCTATTCACTCTGTAAAGGGTGTAATTTTTCATATTTATCCGTCCTTTTTCAAACGCTTATACAAACGCATAACTTATTCTGTCTTTGATTATACCATAAAGTTACGCTAATTTCCACTAACAAATGTGATAGTATGATGAAAAAACGCAAAATTACAGCGTTTATTTTTGCGTTTAAACGTATCGAAGTTTTTTCAGAAGCTTTTGCTTGATATACTGGAAGTACAGGCAAGGGATACGCTGTATATTTTGTTTTCAGAAATAGATGTATAGTTTCAGCGAAGCTTATCGCTTTCCGCAGAAAGCGAAATCCCCCTCGGAGAGCCCCGGACTATTGGATATGTAGCTTGCGGAGTGTCCAATAGTACCTCGGGGTTACTTTCGGAGAAAGTAACAAAGCTATGCAAGCTATCCCTTGCTTATCAAAATGAAAGGAGGTTTACACCTTGAAAGAAAAAAGAATTTCCCACGTTGTCGGTAAAGGCAGTTTGTCACATAACAACAGATGCTTCTTTGCTAAAAATGTTGACATCTCACGCACTCCGCAAAATGTTGAGATTGTCCGTATCCCTTTGGCGAAAGCCTATGATGATCTGTTCAGTAAATCCGTTGAACGTTACAATGACAAGCAGACAAGAAAATGCCGTCGTATTGATACTGACTATTTCTTTCACCTGTTTAATCATAAGGTTTGCGATTATACCCTCGTTGCTAACAATAAGCAGAAAAGTTTTTATGAAGATTTAGTTCAGGTCGGTGATATGCACGATACAGGCTGTGGCACTCCTGACGCAGAAATCGCAAAACAGTGCCTTATCGAATATGCGGAACATTACATTAAGAACAATTCAAACTTTTACGTTTTCAATGCTGTCATTCATATGGATGAAGCTACTCCGCACCTGCACATCAATTACATTCCTGTCGGACATTATTCAAAAGGTCTTGATACAAGAAATGCTATGGCAAAGGCTCTTGAAGAAATGGGATACACAGGAGTTAATGCTGCTACCAAATGGCGTGAACACGAGCGAGCCGTTTTTACTGAGATATGTAAATCACACAGTCTTGAAATTGCCGCACCGCTGAAATCAAGAGGCTACAATTTTACCGTTGATGAATACAAGGATATTCAGGAAGAAAAGAAACGGCTTACAGAAGAATTAAAGCCTTTGCGTGAAATGGAACTTGCAGCAGATGAAAATACAGTTGTCGGTAAGAAGCAGCTTCTTTCTCATAATATCACCGTTACCCCCGAAGAACTTCAACAGCTTGAAACACAGAAAAAAGCTGTTGCTGTTCAGACGCTTGATAATCAGAATAAGCTAAAAGATATTTCTGATCGTGAAAATGCTCTTGATGAACGTGAAGCGGAAATTGCTGCTAAAGAAGCTGAAAGCACACAGCTCTCTATTGAACGCAGTGCAAGCCTGGACAGACGTGAGAGTGAGATTGAAAAAACCAACAGACAATCAGTGTTTCTTATGAATAAAGCTGAAAATCAAATGCGTTTGGCAACTGCACGCTACAATGAGCAGGTTGAACTTAACCATCGGTACTCTGAATTAAATGATAAGTTCAGAAAGCTTGACCGTGAATACGCTGAATGTTCACATACACTTTCTGAAATACGACAGGCAGTTGGCATTGCTTATTCTGACGATGAAATAGATACCCTTGACCGCTGCCGTGAAATTGTTGATGAAAACTATCAGATCAAGAATTGTATCGCAAAAGAGCTTCATCTTAGTTACAAGCAGAAAACCAGTATTAAACTCCCCGATATGCTGAAAATGCTTATTGATAATTTCAAGGATAAGCTTAAAGAACAGGAAGAAGATAAATCGGTTATTGCTTCTCTGCGTGAACAGCTTTCCACAGTTAAAGAAGAATTCAAGAAAGTTGCTTATGCTGTAAATGAGCTTGTTTATTCAAGTAAATATAAAGCTGGTTTAAGCGGCTGGGCAAAGGCTCTGGCAGAAAGCATTTCTCTTTTTGCCATCAACTGTTTAGATAAACGAGGGGAGTATGATGATCTTTATAATGGTACAGAACTTGATGCTGAAATCAGCCAGAGAGCGATCCATTTCAAAGAACAGCAGAAGTCTGAACAAAGCAGATATGTACGTTGATCAGGAGGTAGATAAAATTGAAACAGCCAAACAGTTACGGCTCTGTTCATAAGCTTCCCGGAAAAAGACGTCACCCTTGGAGAGTGCGTAAAACTTCCGGCTGGCTTCTTGATGAGCAGAATGGAAAAGTCAAACAGCAGTACATTACAATCGGCTATTACGCTACAAAACAGGAAGCGTTGATCGCTCTTGCAAATTACAACGAAAATCCTTATGATATACATACTAACACGATAACTTTCAGCGAAGTTTACGCAAGATGGTCTGTTGAGCATTTTGAAACAATCGTACCGTCTGCACAGAGAACCTGGAAGTCAGCTTACAATCACAGTAAACCGCTGTGGGATATGAGAATGAAGGATATCCGTGCTTCACATCTTGAAGGCACTATAAGGGATGCAAATGTCGGTGCTGACACCAAGAACCGTATGAAGTCGCTGTATAATCTTATGTTCCGCTATTCACTCAAGCACGAAATTGTGGACAAGGATTATGCTGCACTCTGCAACAGAGTCAAAAAGGAAGAATCAACACGTCAGCGTAAACCATTTTCCGAAGAAGAAATACAGCTGCTCTGGGATAACATTGACATTCCTTTTGTGGATATTATTCTTATTGGTATCTATTCAGGCTGGCGTCCTCAGGAGCTTGCTACTCTTAAAACTGCGAATATTGACCTTGAAAACGGTACAATGACAGGCGGTATGAAAACGGCAGCAGGCAAGAACAGGTGCGTTCCTATTCATTCAAAGGTGCGTCACCTTGTTGAAAAGTGGTACGATCCGTCAAGAACACAGCTTTTCTATGATGATAACGGCAAGAACGGCTCCGAACTTGATTACGGTATGTACTACACACGTTTTAAGGAGATTATGGCTCGTCTTAAAATGAAGCATACACCTCACGAAGCACGTCACACTTTTATAACGCTTGCAAAAGAAGCTGAGATGAACGAATACTGTTTAAAGCTTATTGTCGGTCACGAAATCGGTGACGTAACAGAACGTGTTTACACTCACAGAACCCTTGAAAATCTCCGCACTGAAATTGAGAAGATCAAATAACAAAAAATGCAAGTCTTACAGAGGTTTTACTCTCTGCACAGACTTGCATTTGTGTATTGTGACTGTGTATTACCTGTGTACTACTTGTGTATTACAAGGTAAAAT
Source organism: Oscillospiraceae bacterium (assembly GCA_018110825.1). Taxonomy (GTDB): domain Bacteria; phylum Bacillota; class Clostridia; order Oscillospirales; family Ruminococcaceae; genus RGIG8773. The sequence goes on along the minus strand of JAGBCL010000028.1, from coordinate 31,262 downwards.
CGGGGTGGTTTCAACAGCCGTTAAATGCCGTAAAACCGTTATATTTACGTTTGATTAAGCCTTCATAGCTTCCTCAACCGCAACAGCACAAGCAACAGTAGCACCAACCATTGGGTTGTTACCCATACCGATAAGGCCCATCATTTCAACGTGAGCAGGAACGGAAGAAGAACCTGCAAACTGAGCGTCAGAGTGCATACGTCCCATTGTATCTGTCATACCATAGGAAGCAGGACCTGCAGCCATGTTATCTGGGTGGAGTGTACGGCCTGTACCACCGCCGGAAGCAACGGAGAAGTACTTCTTACCCTTTTCGTTACATTCCTTCTTATATGTACCTGCAACTGGGTGCTGGAAACGTGTTGGATTTGTGGAGTTACCTGTGATGGAAACGTCAACGCCTTCCTTCCACATAATAGCAACGCCTTCTGTTACGTCGTTAGCGCCGTAGCAGTTAACCTTGGAACGAAGACCTGTGGAGTAAGCCTTACGGAATACTTCCTTAACTTCGCCTGTATAGTAATCCATCTCTGTTTCAACGTATGTGAAGCCGTTGATACGAGCGATAATCTGAGCAGCATCCTTACCGAGACCATTGAGGATAACACGGAGAGGATTCTTACGAACCTTATTAGCCTTTTCAGCGATACCGATAGCACCTTCTGCAGCTGCGAAGGATTCGTGACCTGCGAGGAATGCGAAACATTCTGTTTCGTCTTCGAGGAGCATCTTACCAAGGTTACCGTGACCAAGACCAACCTTTCTCTGGTCAGCAACAGAACCAGGGATACAGAAAGCCTGGAGACCTTCACCGATTGCAGCAGCAGCGTCAGCAGCTCTTGTGCAGTTCTTCTTGATAGCGATTGCACAACCTACTGTATAAGCCCACTTAGCGTTTTCGAAACAGATTGGCTGAATGCCTTCTGTAATCTTATATGGGTCAAAGCCCTTTGCCTTACAAATTTCAGCACACTCTTCGATGGAGTTAATGCCGTACTGAGCGAGAACTGCAAGAATCTGCTTTTCTCTTCTCTCATAAGATTCAAATAAAGCCATTGTAGTGTACCTCCTTATTCCTTTCTTGGGTCGATAATCTTAGCAGCATCTGCTACACGACCGTACTGACCCTGAGCCTTTTCAAAAGCTGTGTTAGCGTCATCGCCAGCCTTGATGAAGTCCATCATCTTGCCGAAGCTTACAAACTTATAACCGATGATTTCATCATCTTCGTTAAGAGCGATACCTGTTACATAGCCTTCAGCCATTTCAAGGTAACGAGGGCCCTTAGCGAGTGTACCGTACATTGTACCAACCTGGGAACGGAGACCCTTACCAAGGTCTTCAAGACCTGCGCCGATTGGAAGACCGTCTTCAGAGAAAGCACTCTGTGTACGACCGTAAACAATCTGGAGGAACAGCTCTCTCATAGCTGTGTTGATAGCGTCACAAACGAGGTCAGTATTGAGAGCCTCGAGAAGTGTTCTGCCTGGGAGGATTTCAGAAGCCATAGCTGCTGAATGTGTCATACCGGAACATCCGATTGTTTCAACGAGAGCCTCCTGAATAACGCCGTCCTTAACGTTGAGGGAAAGCTTACAGGTACCCTGCTGTGGAGCACACCAGCCAATACCGTGTGTGAAACCGGAAATATCCTTAATCTCCTTTGCCTTTACCCATTTTGCTTCTTCCGGGATTGGTGCTGCACCGTGAGCTACGCCTTGAGCTACAGGGCACATTTTTTCAACCTCATGAGAATAAATCATATGTACATACTCCTTTCAGAATTTGCTATGTCCCGAAGCTGACTTCAAGGGACTTTCGCATACGCTTATATTATACAACATTTCGACAGATAAAGCAAGAGGATTTTATGAATTAATGTGATTTTTTTAACGAAAGAATAGTTTTATAAAAGACAAAACCGTCTTTCAAACGAAAGACGGTTTCTTTTGTGGGGTGGGAGATGGGAATCGAACCCACGACCTTCGGGACCACAATCCGACGCTCTAACCAACTGAGCTACACCCACCATATTGGCGCGCCTTACTGGACTCGAACCAGTGGCTTACTGCTTAGAAGGCAGTTACTCTATCCAGCTGAGTTAAAGGCGCGTATCTGGAGCGGGTGATGGGAATCGAACCCACGCGACCAGCTTGGAAGGCTGGAGTTCTACCATTGAACTACACCCGCGTTGCTCTCAACAACGAAATTAATTATATCACAACACCTATCTTTTGTCAAGCCTTTTTCTGAAATTTTCTAAAAAATTTGCGGGGAATTTTTCTTCCCCGCAATTTTATCACATTGTAGTAATTTCAAGTTCGCCCTTTTTCTCACCGATTTTGATTACTGCAAACGGATTTTCCGCACTTTCAATAATCAATTCGGCAATCTTATCCTCAATATCAGTACGGATAATTTTTCGGATATCTCGTGCACCAAACTTTTTACCAAACGCTTTATTGGCAATTGCAGTAAGGGACTTCTTGGTATATTTAAGGGTGATGCCCTTTTCAGCAAGTGGCTCTTTCATTTCGTCAAGCATAAGCGCTGCAATCTGCTCAAAATCTTCAACAGTAAGCGGATTGAACACAATTACCTCATCGATACGGCTAAGGAACTCGGGACGGAGAAAATCGGGAAGTGCTTTCATTGCCTTTTCCTTAGAAATTTCCTTATCAGACTTATTGAAACCCACACCTGTTCCCTTATCGGTTGAACCTGCGTTTGAAGTCATAGCAATAATGGTATTCTCAAAACTTACTGAACGTCCCTGTGCATCGTTCACCTTGCCCTCATCGAGAATTTGCAAAAGAATATTCATTACGTCAGGATGTGCCTTTTCAATTTCATCGAACAGCACCACGCTATATGGCTTTCTGCGAACTTTTTCTGTAAGCTGTCCTGCTTCGTCATATCCAACGTAACCCGGAGGTGAGCCGATAAGACGTGAAACGCTGTGCTTCTCCATATATTCGGTCATATCAAGACGAATAAGGGGTTCTGTTCCGTCAAAAAGTTCGGAAGCAAGAACTTTGACAAGTTCTGTTTTACCGACGCCTGTTGGTCCAACAAAGATGAATGAAGCAGGTCTGCGACGCTTGGAAAGCTGGACACGGGTACGTTTGATTGCCTTGCTGACAAGCTCAACAGCTTCATCCTGACCAATGATTTTCTTTTTAAGTGCTTCATCAAGGTTAGCAATTTTCTTATATTCGCTTTCCACAACCTTGCTTGCGGGAATTCCTGTCCAAAGCTCGATAACTTTAGAGAGGTCAGTTTCGGTTACATAGATATTTTCAACCTTTTCAGCAAGAGCCGCTTTCTCACTTTCGAGTCGGAGAATTTCAGCTCTTGTTTCTGCGATTTTTGCAAAATCAGGTTCGGTTGACTCTTCCATTTCAGCGACACTTGCTTCTGCTTCTTCAAGCTTGGAACAAAGTGTATCATACTCCCCTATTTCCTTGCTGCGGATACTTGTACAAGCGCAAGCTTCATCAAGAAGGTCAATTGCCTTATCAGGGAGAAAACGGTCATTGATATATCTTTCAGAGAGAACTGCGCAACGTTTCAACAGCTCATCTGTAATTTTAACACGATGGTGTTTTTCGTAATATTTACGGATACCAAAAAGAACTTCTTCTGTTTCAGTAAGGCTCGGCTCGGCAACTGTTACAGGCTGAAAACGGCGTTCAAGAGCACTATCCTTTTCGATATATTTACGATACTCTTTAAAGGTTGTTGCACCGATAACCTGAACCTCTCCTCTTGAAAGGGCCGGCTTTAAGATATTTGCGGCATTCATTGAACCCTCGCTGTCACCTGTTCCGACAAGGTTATGAACCTCGTCAATAAACAGGATAACATTACCTTCTGCCTTCACCTCGTCGATAAGTCCCTTTACACGGCTCTCAAACTGACCACGGAACTGGGTTCCTGCAACAAGTGCAGTAAGGTCAAGGAGATACACCTTTTTGCCAATAAGATTAAACGGTACATCACCTGCTACAATTTTCTGTGCGATTCCCTCTGCGATTGCTGTTTTACCTACACCAGGTTCACCGATAAGGCAGGGGTTGTTCTTCTGTCGGCGAGATAAAATCTGAATTGTTCTTGCAATTTCCTTATCTCTGCCAATAATATTGTCAAGCTCACCCTTCTCAGCACGCTCGGTAAGATTGGTACAATAGCTGTCAAGGAATTTGCTTTTTTTCTTGCTGTTTTTATGCTCCTTTTTCACAGGCTCGCTTTCCTGATGTGCAAAATCAGCACCCATATTTTCGGGATTTGTATTTTTGCCAACAATATCACTAAGTCCTTTTATTGAACCACCAAAAAGGTTCTGGATAAAGTTAGGGAGTGAGTTTGTTCCACCGTGCTGAAATGCATCCCCGTCAAGAGCCTCGGAAATATCAGTCATCTGGTCAGCAAACTCTTCAACCTCGTCATCATCAATCCCCATCTGGTCCATATATTCACGAACCTGAGGAATACCCAATTCTTTGGCACAAACAAGGCAAAGTCCCTCATTACGTTTTTCTTCACCCTGCATTGCTGTTATAAATACAACTGCGGTTCTTTTTTTGCATCGTGTACAAAGCATAATTAAAATTGTCCTCCATTATTCTATTTCAGTATCAATGCAACCACATAGAAAGTTACATTATATAAAAATCTAAATACATAGCTCTCTGCTATCTCAGCTGTATTAAGGTACTTGTTTGCGTCAGAAGTAAATTTGATAAACATACTTACTCCAACATTTAAAACTCCCGTATATAGCAAGCCCTGAACTAATCCAAGCATTGTTCCAAGAAAACTGTCTGCGGAATTCACAACTGGAATTTTACGAACTATTTTTGCCGCATAAGAAATTATCGAAACGATAATCATTATTACCGCAAATGTTACTGAAAATAATACAAAATGTACTGTCTTCAGCATAACTGGTTTAATTATCTCTTTTTCTATTAATGATATCACAGATTCTTTCTTCTGAGTAATCAGTGTAATCATATTATCTGTTTCAAGATTGTTTTTTTCAAGATAATTTTCAGCTTCTTCAAGTATCTCTTCAGGAACAATCCCAGACAGCGTATCGGTTAGTGCCTCACAATAATCCGTGAACATTTTATTCAGACTTTCGCGAATCACATCATTATCAGGTAATTCAATTTCCTGACTATTATCCTCAGTAATTGCTGATAGCTGCTCATCTGTAAGAACTATCCCATTTTCTTTCAGGATTTCATTAAGTTTATCCGAAGAAAGATATTCTTCTTTAAGGCTGTCTGACTTAGATTCCAAAGCAGATATTACTGCAGATTTTATATATTCCTCATAAACATATTCTGAAGCAACATTGCTTACAAATATTGCTGCTGCAACAGCAACGATATACCCTGCAATAGTTATCAACATTCTCACCGCTCCCTTGCGTGAGCCGGCAACAGCACAGCCTATGATAAGAACAACTATCACAAGGTCCAAAGCATAATTCAAATTACCAATCCTTTCGGCTATGTTCAATTATATGTTATTCTGTTTATTTCATCATATCCGAGAAGATAGATATAATTGTCAAAACGCAAAAAATCATCATACTCAGTATCAAGCTCAACCGAAGAAACAATTTCACCTGTTGCAGTATATGATTCTATTCCGTTCCTAGTCTGCATGTATACAGTATCTCCGCTTACCTGAAGATTAAGCACCTCATGGTCAAGGGATTTTTCGTTTATTGCACCGCTCTCACTGTTTATTGTCACCAACTCTGCTGTACGGCGCTCCTCGTTACGGAAAATCATTGCACCTATTGATGAACTGTAGCTATAATCAACAAGTTCACGCTCATATTCATAGGTTTTAATTAATTTTCCCTTCAGGTCAAAATACGCACATAACGTATCTCCAAACATAATTATGTTGTCATCTCCGAACACCTTGACTGACAAAGCAAGCGTTTCAAGATTTTCGCTTTCCCACACAGGCATAGGACTTCCTGAATCATCGTAATCAATATGATCAAAACGATAATAAATTATTTTTGAAACAATAAGTCCGCCAGAAGCACCGATTGTTGTTATATAGCAGCCTGAATTATCTGCATTAAATGTTACATCAATAATTCGTGAAATAGAACGATAGTTAAAAATATTCTTACCATTTTCATCATATATCATTAGTTCTGACGGATACTTATCACTTTTAACAACAACAGCAGCTGCATCATTACTTCCAAGGCATGCATACAGAATCGGATTATCGGTAGTCTTCTTATATATATTCTTATATTTACTATAGAGCGAAAAGCTGTTTCCGCCCAAATCATAAAGTAAAGTCTTTTTATTGCCTGTAGCTATAATTGGTTTTGACAATGTGTGCTGTGCTGAATTAATAAGCTTTCCGTTACTGTTGTAAATAAAGAGATGTGAATCATCAACGATAGCAATATTATCACCAAGAGATTTTATTTGGTAATCCGCTCCACCCTCTATAGATAAAGGAAAGTTTCCCTCTGCAAGCTCTGCGGTATTTCCAGGAGTAGGAATTTTGGTGAGTATTCCGTCAAGCTTGGGATACCACATATCCTTGGTAAAGACAATTATAAGTATAACAGCCGCCGCTATGGCAACAATTATCAGCTTCTTGATAAGTTTATCACGCTTTTTCTTGTTTCTGCGCTCACGAAGCATGGAAATATCCGTTACCGCCAAGCTTATTCCTCCTTATTTTATTTTAATTGCATAGTTAATTTCATTGTTTTTATAACACTCGCTATGGTAACAGCTACCACTGATATAATAAATATAACCAGTGAAATCAGAAACACGGATTTAGATACAAATTCAAAGGCACACATAAATGAAATTGCTGAAAAAATAAACATAAGAACAGAACATATTATAAGCGTTTTACCTGTTATTTTTCCGATCTTATCTATATCAGTATTTGCTTTTTCTGTTTCGGACATTGAATTGTAGCCTGCCATAAGATTTAGATTTTTACCATTAATGAAAGATACTCCGAGAAAAATAACGAGAATGCCTACAAGTAATGTGATTACTGCTGTAATGATTGCGCCTGTTCCCATAGATAATCCTCCTCAATAAAAAATCTTGTTGAGATACAAACCGTGCGCTTCAGCTGTTTTTCCTGCGAGATTTCTGTCTTTTGCGGCTAAAATCTGCGGAATTGAGTCGGGTGCAAGCTTTTTTTCGTTAATAAAAATGAGTGTACCAACCATTATCCTAACCATATTATACAAAAATCCGTCGCCTTTTACAATGAGTTTCACAAGATTTTCATCTTTTTCGACCTTGAAATATTCAATGGTACGTACGCTGTTTTCCTTTTGGTTTGCAGTACCGCAGAAAGACGTAAAATCATGCGTACCGACAAAATCCTGAGCAGACTTTGCCATAAGCTCAGTATCCATTGCATAGGGATAATGCAGAGCCAAATCCGCTAAAAACGGGTCTTTGCTCATTCGGTTGAGGATAAGGTATTGATATTCCTTTGCTTTGCAGGAATACCGTGCATGGAAATCCTCGGGTACTTCCTCACAGTTCAGAATTGCCAAATCGTCGGGAAGAATTGAGTTCATTCCTCTGATGATATTGTTGCAGGGAATTCGGTGCTCCGTTTCAAAAGAAAAACAATATTCATTTGCGTGGACGCCCGTGTCCGTTCTTGAACAACCATTGATTTTCACGGGTGCATTTGTAATTGAGGAAAGCTTTTCCTCAAGCACATTCTGAATTCCCACGGCGTTTTCCTGCCGCTGAAAACCGTGATATGCTGTACCGCGGTAAGCCATTGTTACTTTTAAATTACGCATTATGTCACCTTACCCCAGCAAGCAATTCAGCAGAATTACGATATCGAAGAACACGATTGAAATTCCGAGGGCAAAGAAATCCGCACCTGTAGAATGGAGCTGACGAAGGCGTGTTCTGCCGTCGCCGCCCTGATAACAGCGGCACTCCATTGCGAGTGCAAGCTCCTCAGCACGCCTGAATGCAGAAACAAAAAGCGGAATTAAAATTGGTGTGAGGGCCTTTGCACGTTGTAAAAGACTTCCACTTTCCATATCAGCACCTCTTGCTTTCTGTGCTGACATAATTTTATCAGTTTCCTCGATAAGGGTAGGGATAAAACGCAAAGCAATCGTCATCATCATTGCAAGCTCGTGCACCGGGAATTTCAGTTTTTTCAGCGGTGAAAGCAGTCTTTCTATTGCATCTGTAAGGGTAATCGGAGAGGTTGTATAGGTAAGCAGTGAACTTCCCATAATAAGCGCAACGATACGAATAATCATAAATGCACTGGTGCGGAGTCCCTCATAGGTTACTTTAATGAAGCCAAGCTTGAAAAGCACAACTCCGTCAAGAAAAAACAGGTTGAGGATTGACGTGAAAATAATAATCGGGATAATCGGTTTCAGGCTTTTCAGCATAAGTTTGAAGGGTATCTGTGAAAGCAGAAAGCTTACAAGCAGAAATATCATTCCAATGCCCAGTCCCATAAAATTATCGGCGGTGAAAAGCATTGCTATAAATACGCCTGTGATGATAATTTTGAAGCGTGGGTCAAGCCTGTGGATTACGGAATTTCCCGGGAAATACTGACCGATGGTGATATCTTTAAGCACGCTCGCCACCTCTTTTCTCCAGATATTCGAGGATTGTTTTCCGTGCAAACTCAGTGGTATATACGTCGGTACGGATATCAATTCCGCTCTGCTTAAGTCGGTTAAAAACTCTTGTAATCTGTGGAACGGCAAGTCCCATATTTGCAAGTTCATCTGCACGCTTAAATACAGTTGGTGTATCATCGTAACAGAAAAGCTTCGCCTTATTCATAACAAGTATTTTATCAGCAAACTTAGCAACGTCCTCCATGCTATGTGAAACAAGAAGTACGGTGGTCTTTTTCTGCTGATGGTATTCCTTAATCTGGCCGAGAATTTTATCCCTTCCCTTTGGGTCAAGGCCTGCAGTTGGTTCATCAAGGATAAGCACCTTTGGTTCCATAGCCATTACACCTGCAATTGCAACACGACGTTTCTGACCACCCGAAAGCTCAAATGGTGACTTGTACAAATTTTCCTTGTGCAGTCCCACAAGCTCAGCGGTTTCCTTGATACGTCGGTCGATTTCTTCATCGGGCAAACCCATATTTTTAGGTCCGAAAGCAATATCCTTGTACACAGTTTCCTCAAAAATCTGATACTCAGGATACTGGAAAACAAGTCCTACCTTGAAGCGGATATCACGGAGCTTTGTTTCCTTTGCCCAGATATCCTGACCTTCAACGTAAATTTTACCTGATGTAGGCTTTACAAGACCGTTGAAATGCTGGATAAGGGTAGACTTGCCCGAGCCTGTATGCCCGATAATACCTACAAGCGCACCCTCTTCAATTTCAAGGTTTACATTATCAACAGCCGTTTTTTCAAAGGGCGTGCCAATACTGTATGTGTAAGTCAGATTTTCAGTTTTAATTACTGACATTTTTATTCCTCCGAAACGAAATACATTTTGTAATTTACAATAATGTTTTCTTAATTATTTCAAAAGTTTCAAGAGCGCCTCAACGCACTCATTCTCATCTATTATATGTGTATCAGACGGCAAACCTGCTTCGCCCATAAGGTACATAAGTTCTGTAACCTGCGGCACGTCGAGTCCGATTTTTTTCATTGTTTCAACGTTTGAGAAAACTTCTTTCGGCACGTCATCCATAATTATTGTACCGCCATCCATTACAACAATTCTGTCGGCCTGTGCAGCTTCGTCCATATAATGGGTAATCAGTACAATTGTTATTCCATAGTCACGATTGAGTCTGCGGATTGTTTTCAGCACCTCACGTCTGCCCTTCGGGTCAAGCATAGCGGTAGGCTCGTCCAGCACGATACAATCGGGACGCATTGCGATTATTCCTGCGATAGCGACACGCTGTTTCTGACCGCCTGAAAGCTGATGGGGAGAATGTTCACGGTATTCATACATTCCTACAGATTTAAGTGCATCATCAACACGCTCTCTCATTTCATCGGGATTAACTCCGAGATTTTCAAGCGCAAAGGCAACGTCCTCCTCAACAATTGTTGCAACAATCTGATTGTCAGGGTTTTGGAAAACCATTCCCACGTGCTGACGGATATCGAAAAGCTTTTCCTCGTCAGCTGTATCAATCCCCTCAACGTAAACTTTACCTCCGCATGGAAGAAGAATTGCATTGAAGTGCTTGGCAATTGTGGATTTACCGCTTCCGTTATGACCGAGAATTGCTGTAAAGCTTCCCTTTTCGATATCAAGGCTTACACCTTTAAGCACCTGCTTTACGGGTGCATTTTCTTCGTATTCGTTATCGTAATGGAATTCAACATTCTGTGCTGTAATAATTTTTTCCTGCATAATTATCTCTTTTCTATGAAATTATAATTCCATAATCAAATCTATTCCGCTTACTATTGCGACAACAAGCAGAATTGCACCTACTGTGATGTAGGTTATGCTGACGGTTTTTACTTCCTTGGGTGAAAGTGGCGTACCCATTTTGGATTTGTAGGCACTCCCCTTTTTTGTTATTCCGACAAAGAGAAAATATATTCCTCCGAGCAATGCTAACAACGGCATTTTTCTTCTCCTCACTTTGTCCAGATAGCTGTTGAACCGCAGGGCAGCACACAGCCGCTTGCTTCAACAGGAAGTCCGATTTCGTCAGCTTTTACTCCTCCGCCATACTTTTCACCGATTGTTTCACTTAAAATATAAGACATTACGGACGGAGAAAGTCCTGTTGTATAGCTGTTGAGAAGGAAGAAAAGCGGGTCGTCACTGAGCACGTTTGAACAAAGCTTAACGAGGTCATAAATACAATCCTCCAGCTTCCACACTTCCTGATTTGGTCCTCTGCCATAAGATGGAGGGTCCATAATTACGGCATCGTATTTTCTTCCACGCTTGATTTCACGGGCAACAAACTTCTCGCAGTCATCAACAATCCAACGGATTGGCCTGTCGGAAAGTCCCGAAGAAGCGGCGTTATCGCGTGCCCACTGCACCATACCCTTTGAAGCGTCAACGTGACACACACTTGCACCTGCATTTGCACAGGCGAGAGTTGCTCCGCCTGTGTATGCAAAGAGGTTAAGCACGTTGATTGGTCTGCCTGCGTTGCGGATAAGGTTATCCATATAGTCCCAGTTTACAGCCTGTTCAGGGAAAAGTCCCGTATGCTTAAAGCCTGTTGGACGGATATTGAATTTCAAATCGCCGTAGCTGATAAGCCAGCTATCAGGAATTTTCTTTTTGAAGCTCCACTGTCCGCCGCCCTTATCAGAGCGGTGGTAGTGACCGTATGCTGTATTCCATAAATTTGTCTTTCTGTCGGTTTTCCAGATAATCTGCGGGTCGGGACGGATAAGGGAAATATCGCCCCAAAGCTCCAGCTTTTCGGAGGAGGTACAGTCGATAAGACGGTAGTCCTTCCAGTTGTCTGCTGTTCTCATTTATTTCAATTCCTTTCGGGATTAATCTTCTGCACAACGTTCCTTAATTTTGTCTGCAATTTCAATCGCCATATCGTTGATAAGGTCGAAACGCTTGCCCTCAATCATTACACGGATAAGAGGCTCTGTACCGCTTTCACGGACAAGAATTCTGCCGCTTGAACCAAGCTTCTTCTGATTCTCGTTAATTACCTTTTCGATTTCAACATCGTTCTTCCAGGCTTCCTTCCACTTCTGTGTAATCTTAACGTTAATCATTACCTGTGGGTAACGCTCCATCATTGAGCCAAGCTCGGAAACCTTTCTGCCCTGACGCTTTACAACGCTCATAAGCTGAACTGCTGTAAGCTGTCCGTCACCTGTTGTTGCGTAATCGTGGAAAATAATATGTCCTGACTGCTCACCGCCGAGATTGTAACCGCCTGCAAGCATCTGCTCCATAATGTAGCGGTCGCCGACCTTTGTGGTAATCATATTGATATTGTTATTCTTCGCAAAGTGCGTAAAACCGAGGTTTGTCAGCACTGTTACAACTGCTGTATTCTTTTTCAGAGTACCCTTGTCACGCATATCTCTTGCAAAAATGGAGATAAGCTTATCGCCGTCGAGAATGGCACCTGTTTCGTCAACTGCAAGACAACGGTCTGCGTCGCCGTCGAATGCTACACCAAGATGGCACTTCTTTTCAACAACGTAGCGTGAGATTGCTTCCATATATGTTGAACCGCACTTGTCGTTTATATTTGTGCCATTCGGAGAAGAATTGAACAGGTATACAGTTGCACCAAGTCCACCGAAAAGTCTTTCAGCTGTTGCGCTTGCTGAACCGTTTGCACAGTCAATTGCAACTCTTACGCCTGACAAATCGTGGTCAATAGTTTTCATAATATATCTTATGTAATCCCATTCAGCATTCTTATCGGTGCTGATTGTACCGACATTTGCACCGCCTGTCATTGCAGCTTTGATTTCTTCGGGATTATCAAGAACAAGTCTTTCTATTTCTTCTTCGATATCGTCAGAAAGCTTGTAGCCTGTTCCTGCAAAAAGCTTAATGCCGTTGAATTCCATGCTGTTATGTGATGCTGAAATCATTACACCTGCGTCAGCTTCACGCTTCTTGACAAGAAAAGCAACAGCGGGAGTAGGTACTACGCCGAGTGTTACTGCATCTGCACCCATTGAACAAATACCAGCAATAAGTGCTGCTTCAAGCACGTCGGAAGAAATTCTTGTATCCTTACCGATGAGGATTTTAGGTTTATGGTTTGCTTTTTTTGTAAGCACCATTGCCGCTGCCCTGCCTATCTGCATAGCTGTTTCACAGGTAAGCTCAGTAAGAGCAACACCTCTTGCACCGTCTGTTCCGAATAATCTGCCCATATCAAATTCTCCTATTCAGTTTGAAATATCTATCTTTATTCAAAAAAAGTCTGCTGCATATTATCAGTAGGACCACCCTTATATTCGTAACCCATATGCTTATATGCAAGTGCTGTTGCACATCTTCCTCTCGGTGTACGTGCCACAAATCCGAGCTGCATAAGATAAGGCTCGCAAACATCTTCAAGGGTAACAGCTTCCTCACCGATTGCAGAAGCAAGAGTTTCAAGTCCAACAGGGCCTCCGTTATAGCCTCTGATAAGCATATCAAGCATACGCTTGTCGAGGTTATCAAGACCGAGACTGTCAATTTCCATTCTGTCAAGAGCGATTTTTGCAATGTCCTCTGTAATCCTGCCGTTGCCGATTACTTCCGCAAAATCACGAACACGCTTCAATAAGCGGTTTGCGATACGAGGTGTACCTCGTGCACGTTTTGCAAGCTCCATTGCACCTGCCTTGTCGCAGGCAATTCCGAGGATTACAGCTGAACGCATAATAATATCGCAAAGCTGGTCGTGCGTATAAAGTTCAAGGCGCTGCAGCACACCAAATCTATCACGAAGCGGTGAAGTAAGCTGACCTGCTCGAGTTGTTGCACCGATAAGTGTAAACTTAGGCAAGTCTATACGAAGTGAACGCGCAGAAGGACCTTTGCCGATGATGATATCAAGTGCATAGTCCTCAAGTGCTGGATAAAGAACTTCTTCAATTGCACGGGAAAGACGGTGTATTTCGTCGATAAACAGCACGTCATTCTCCGAAAGGTTTGTAAGCAGTGCTGCAAGGTCACCGGGCTTTTCGATTGCAGGTCCCGAAGTAATACGGATATTTACACCCATTTCGTGAGCAATAATTGCAGAAAGGGTTGTTTTACCAAGACCGGGAGGTCCATAGAGAAGGACGTGGTCGAGAGGGTCTCCTCTTTTCTTTGCAGCTTCGATATAGACTGACATATTTTCCTTTACCTTATCCTGACCGATATACTCAGAAAGGGTTTTCGGGCGGAGGTTGACCTCTATATCCTCTGTATCTCTTTCAGTCACCTGAGGAGAAACCATTCTGCCCTCGGGACGCTCAAAATTCATTTCGCTTGATTCCAGCATTTTATCTTCCTTTCAAGCTATATTAATTTTTTCTGTTTGTATGCTTTGGTCTGTTTAGTAGGAATTACAATAAGCGGTATAATCATTTCCTTGTCGGTAAGTCCGCCGTGATTTGCCTTGTTCATCTGCTTCGGCTTCATATTGAGGGTCTGATAACGTATCCCCTTGTCGGCAATTGCACAAATCATATAATCGCCGATAAAATCTATAGTTTTAGGGTGTGGTTTTCCTCCACCGAGAATTCCCTTATTAATCACGTCACTTCTTGACAGCAACAGAAAATCGTTGCCGAGGTAGTTATGCACAGCCCGCTCAAAGTCTGTTTTACGGTCATATTTTACATAGCAGGCTGCTGCACGGCTTTCCACAAAAGGCGGCACCACAAGGCAATCTGCAATTTCGGGAATGTGATTGATTTTTATTTCTTCAGTAATATCAGTTAAACCGTGGTCAGCTGAAACAATAATCAGCGTATCTGTAAGCGACGAAGCAAGGTCTTCAATCTGATTATTGAGGAATTTCAACTTTTCCGCAACTGCTTCGCTGTAGCAGCCTTCTCGATGTGCTGTATCGTCTGGGCTGTTCCACTGAACATAAGTAAAAGTATTCTGTGGTGTTGCACAAATCATTTTCACCAATTCGCACACACGTTCAAACTTATCCGCCGTTTTATGAATATTACCACGCTCAGCAATATTTACACCAGTCTGAGAAATTGTAAATGGCTGAACTTCACCTACAATCGATTTAGCAATATCCTTATAAATTGTTTCATAAGGCATAACAAATTCTGCTGCACTGGTTTTGGTAACAGGCATTTTGGTGTATGAGTCAAGGTTTGTGTAAACGTCAATTGTTCGGCAGAATTCCTTGAAAAACAGCGACCAACCAAGCCAAGCGTGCTCATTTGGAGAAACACCCGTATAGTAGCTTGTCATTGCAGCTGTTGTTGTGGACGGAAAAACCGAAGTAAGATTGTCTATATGTTTACTGCGGAGAAAAGCTGTATCGGGAAGGTTGCGCTTCATCATATCCGTACCCATACCGTCAAGGACAATAAGCACTACGTTTTTATAAAACCTATCAAGATAAGCGTCGAGCTTCGGCAAAGTCGGATACTCATAACGTGCACGGTAATATTTCAGAATTGACGAAATAATATTAACAGGACATCTTGTATAATCAGGATATGACAGCATTTACAGCGCTCCTTTCCAATAATATGCCGAAAAGGCTTGTACCTTTACAGATTTGCAGCCATTTTTTTCAAAGACTGACGAATCAACTCCTCAACAGATAGTGACGGGTCAAGTTTGGCAACAACAGAAGCCGCCTCTGTCTGACTATAACCAAGTACAACAAGTGCGGAAATAGCTTCGGAAGTATTTCCTCCGCTTACTGCCGCTTCATAATTTACTTCTGTACCGCCCGAAACAGTAAGCTGCTCCTTGGCAATCTTGTCCTTGAGTTCAAGTACAACTCTCTGCGCGAGTTTTGGTCCTACGCCCTTTGTTTTAGTAAACGCCTTATAATCGCCTGTTGCAACGGTTAAAGCAAAGCGTTCAGGATTTGTATCGGAAAGGATAGCAAGACCTGCTTTTGGACCTACACCCGAAACGGAGAGAAGCATTTTAAAGCAATTAAGCTCCTGCTCGGTTGAAAACCCGAACAGTTCAACGCTATCCTCACGAACGTGGAGATATGTAAGAAGCATAGCCTCCTCACCTGTTCTGCCAATCTGAGAAAGGGTTGCAAGTGTTGTACGGCAAGCATAGCCCACTCCGCCGCATTCGATTACCGCAACATCTGTACCCTTATGTATAATTTTTCCTTTCACGCTGTATATCATAATTTAATCTCCTCATATTCCCTGTTTAAGCTTCAATGTTCCGCTTGAATGGCCGTGGCAGATTGCGATTGCAAGTGCATCGGCGGTATCGTCAGGCTTCGGCACAGTAGCAAGCCCGAGAATTTTTCTTGTCATCTCCATAACCTGCGGCTTTTCTGCACGTCCATAACCTACAACGGATTGCTTAACCTGAAGCGGTGTATATTCATAAATTGGAATACCTGCGTTAGTTGCGGCTAGCAAGGTTACTCCTCTTGCCTGAGCAACATCGATACCCGTCTTTTGGTTAGTGTTGAAAAAAAGCTTTTCAATTGCCATTACGTCGGGTTTAAAGGTAGTGATAACCGTGTTCATATCATCAAAAATTGTTTTCAGACGAATGGTAAAATCTGTTCCTGCTTCGGTTGTAATTGCACCAAAATGAATTGGTGTAAACTTGTACCCATCGTACTCAACAACTCCGAAGCCGACTATTGCATAGCCTGGGTCTATACCTAAAATTCTCACGAACACACTTCCCCCATCATAATAACAATTAATTATACCACATAATTGCAAGTTCTGCAATATTTTTTTTAAAGTTATTGTAATTTTCCTTTTAATATTGTATAATTATTTTGATATTTTATTTTGTTATGGCGGAGGCACATAAAATGGATTTACAAGAACTCAGAAATCAGATAGATGAAATTGACGGAGAGATACTCGAGCTTTTTGCAAGACGTATGGAAGTTTGCCGTAGTGTTGCAGAATACAAGCGTGTGAATAATCTCCCTGTTATGCAGGGCGGACGTGAAAAGCAGGTGCTTGACCGTATCCGTGACAAGTCCCCCGACGACTTAAAAGACGGTGCTGTAATGCTGTTCCAAAGCATTATGGACATCAGCAAATGCATCCAGAATATGGAATTACAGCGTGACTCTCATCTTTCCTCACCTATTCCGTTCATTCCCGAAAATGCAAAAAAAATAGCTTGTCAGGGCACTATGGGTGCCTACTCCGAAGCAGCCTGCAAAAAGCTTTTCGGTGACAAACCTGCTGTTTTCTATCACGCATTTGAGGACGTGTTCAACGCTGTTGAAAGCGGAGAAGCTGACTATGGTATTCTTCCCCTTGAAAACTCAACTATCGGAACGATTTCTGAAACATACGATTTAATGGCAAAACACGGCTGCAACATCTGCTCAATTGTAAGAGTTGAGATTACTCATTGTCTTGCGGCGTGCAAAGGTGCAACACTCGACAGCATCAAATATGTTTATTCCAAGGCTGAGGCACTTTCACAGTGCTCTGAATTTATCAAGAACAATGGACTTGTACGCCGTGAATATGCAAACACAGCGCTTTCTGCTGAACTTATCAAGGAGCGCAATGACCCGACTATTGCCTGCATTTGCTCTAAAGGCTGTGCGGAGCTTTACGGACTTGAAATTGTCAATGACAGAATTGCTGACGCATATCCAAATTACACACGTTTTATCTGCTTCACTAAGAACTACATATCCCCTGTTGACTCGGATACTATAAGCGTTTGTCTTTCAATTCCGAATACACCAGGTTCGCTGTATCGTATGCTGACCAAGTTTTCAGTTGCTGGTCTGAACCTTACCAAAATTGAGAGTAAGAACATTGCAGGAAGTGATTTTGAGGTACTGTTCTATCTTGATTTCAAGGGAAGCATCAACGACCAGAAGGTTGTTTCTCTGCTTCACGATTTGGAAAATGAAATGTCCTTCTTCCGTTTCCTTGGCACATTCAAGGAAGTTCTGTAATGAGGTGACTTATGGCTGAAATTACTGTTTCTGTTATAGTAGCATGTGCAGGCAGCTCCACTCGTATGGAAGGTGTAAACAAACAGCTTGTTGAGTTGGGCGGTATTCCTGTTGCGGTACGTTCAATGCTTGCTTTTGAGGGACTTGACGAGGTTACTGAAATCATCGTTTCCGCAAGAGAAAGCGACATTCCCGAAATTGAGCGGCTTGCCGAAAAGCACGGTGTTACAAAGTTCAAGTGTGCGGTTGCAGGTGGCGAAACACGTCAGCAGTCAGTGCTGAAAGCGTTTGCGAAAGTTGACAAGGCGACAAGATTTGTTGCAATTCACGATGGGGCACGTCCTTTTGTAAAGGCTGAACACATTCGTCAGTGTATCAAGGACGCTTCAATTTTCGGCGGTGCAACTCTTGGTGTACCCGTCAAGGACACGCTGAAAGTTGTTGATGGCGGGCTGATTATTGACACGCCTAACCGCAGACAGCTTTACATTACCCAGACTCCGCAGATTTTCCGCAAGGATGTATATGTAAAGGGCATTAACTTTGCAAACGACCACGAGCTTGATTTTACCGATGATTGTCAGCTTGTGGAAGCTGTTGGTGTCAAGGTTAATATGACGATTTCGGATTATAGGAATATTAAGATTACTACGCCTGAGGATTTGGCGATTGCCAAAGTTTTTCTTGAAACGGAGTGTGCAGAATGATTAGAATAGGTCACGGATATGACGTACACAAGCTTGTTGAGGGGCGTAAGCTTATTCTCGGCGGTGTGGATATTCCTCACGAAACGGGCTTGCTTGGGCACTCTGACGCTGATGTTGTTGTTCACGCTGTTATGGACGCTATGCTTGGTGCGTTGGCACTTGGCGACATCGGCAAGCACTTTCCTGACACTGACCCTGTTTACAGCGGTGCAGACAGCATTAAGCTGTTAAAAAGGGTTACGGAAATTATTGGTGAACAGGGTTACTCCATTGGAAACATTGACAGCACGATTATCTGTCAGGCACCTAAGCTTGCTCCTCATATTGACACGATGAGAAGAAATATTGCTGAGGCTATCGGGTGTGATATCTCGCAAGTAAGCGTTAAGGCTACTACTGAGGAAAAGCTTGGTTTTACGGGTGCAAAGGAAGGAATTTCGGCACACGCTGTTTGTGTGCTGTTAAGAAAGAAGTAATGTTTTATGTGTATTTTCTGTGATATTGCAAAGCATACACTTGATGCAAATATTGTATATGAAGATGATTTGATTACTGCTTTTCTTGACAGTAATCCGATTAATGAAGGACATATTCTGATTGTTCCGAAAGAACATTATCTTGATATTGATGAAATTCCTGAAGAAATAACTTCACACATTACATTCATTGCTAAAAAAATTGTAACAGCACTTAAAAACATATATCGTCCTGATGGTTACTCAATTATGCAGAATGGCGGTATTTTCAACGATATCGGTCATTTTCATCTGCATATTTTTCCAAGATATTCAGATGATGGCTTTGATTGGACTGTTAATAAAAAAGAAGCTGAATATTCCAAAAAGGTTGCTGAGAAAATAGCGGTAACTTTACAAACCTTATAAGCATATTATAATGCAGGCGGACTTTACGTTCACCTGCATTTTCCTTTTAGGGACTGACAATATGAAAAGATACACTATCGCATTTACGTCAATTACTATTGCGATGAAAGCTCAGAATGTTCTCCGTTCAAAGGGTTTCTTCACGGAGGTTATCCGTACACCGAAAAATCTTGCTTCGGGCTGTGGTTACAGCGTTGTTCTGAACGGAAACATTGAGGAAGCAATAGATTACCTTGAAAAATCAGGTATAAGACACAAGGCAGTTATGCAAAATAAACTTTAAACTAAGAGGTTAAGTTAATGATAAATTTTGACAATTCAGCCACTTCCTTCCCCAAGCCTGCCGCTGTAAAAAAAGCCGTATTAACTGCCCTTTCACATTACGGCGGCAATCCGGGAAGAAGCGGTCACTCTCTTTCGCTGAAAACTGCGGAGGCGGTTTATGCGGCACGTTCTCTTGCAGCTGATTTTTTCGGTGCAGAGGTTGACAATGTTATTTTTACACAGAACTGCACTCACGCACTGAACACGGCTATCAAGGGTGTTGCGGAAAAAGGCTGTCACATTATTATATCCAATTTAGAGCACAATTCCGTACTTCGCCCTGTTCACTCGCTTTCGCTCAATAACGAATGCAACTATAGCATTGCGGAAATTAGTCACGATGAATTTACGACTGTTGAAAATTTCCGCAAGCTTATTACACCAAAAACGAAAATTATTGTATGCACGCTTGGCAGCAATGTTACGGGACAGATTACGCCGTACAGACAGATTGCTGACCTATGCAAAAAACATGGTATTTGTTTTATTGCTGATGGTGCACAAGTTTGCGGAGTTATTCCGATTAAGCTTTCAGACGGTATAAATATTCTCTGCACGGCTGGGCACAAGTCACTGTACGGTCCAAGCGGAACAGGATTACTTGTTACTGACGGGAAATACACTATTAAACCTATTATAGAGGGTGGCACAGGAAGCACTTCACTTGAAGCTGTACAGCCTGATTTTTTTCCTGATGCTCTTGAGTCGGGTACTGTTAACACTGCAGGAATTATCGGACTTGGCGCTGGAATTGAATTTGTAAAAAAAATTGGCATTAACAAAATTTATGAACATGAAAATATGCTTTGCAGAAAATTTATTTATGAAATTAAAAAGCTGAAAAATGTTACTGTCTACCGTAATGAACGCTGCGAAAACTATTTACCCGTTGTATCGTTCAATGTTAATGGTTACACTGCAAACGAAGCAGCTGAAATATTGAGTAATCACGGTTTTGCGCTGCGTGGTGGACTTCATTGTTCGGGACTTGCACACACATCAATAGGAACTGTCCCTGATGGAACGGTGCGTTTTTCGCCTTCTGTTTTCAATAAATCTTCCGAGGTTGAAAGTCTTGTAAAAAATATAAAAAATTACCTGACATAAACGATTTGATAAAGTTTATAATACTAAAGCAAACCACAAAACAAGGTTTACAAATTGATTTATGTAAGGAGAACACATTATGAAAAATGTAAATTCCCAGCAGGGTAAAGAAACTATGGAAAGATTTAAGATGGAAGCTGCAAGCGAAGTAGGCGTGAACCTCAAGAACGGTTACAATGGTGACCTCACTTCAAGAGAAGCTGGTTCTATTGGCGGTCAGATGGTTAATATGATGACTCCCGAACAACAATGGTGTTTTACACGGAAAAATGTGCGTAAAATCGGGCATTTGCAGGAGGTTTCTTTTTTGGTGCAGAGTGGGATATAGCAAAAAACGTCAGGATTATTCCTGACGTTTTTTATATAAGCCAAAGACACTGATAGATACTTCTTTTAGTTAATCACATAGTTTACCGCTTTGGACAGCTTTGTTTCCAATGAAACATTAATGATTTCCTGCTATGTGAAAAAAGCATTTTGTCCTTTGAACTTTTTCGTATCTCATTTACTCCTTTGAAGTTGATTAGATACGTTAGACAATTTTAATATTTACTCAAATTTGGCACAGATGGGAAAATGTTTGACGGATACCAAACTGGATGGTTTTGACGGATACTATTCAACTTAAAACATAACGCCTCTGTCTGAAAAATGAAGTCAGTATTTTACTTAAATTTTGATTTTTATTCCTGCCAGAGTTTTTTGCTATCCGCACAATTGGGGATGGTGCATAATTATGAATACTATTTTTTTCATTATTCATTACTTTATATCCGTTCATTTGCTTTATTCATCATTTTCATAATCGATTGTTTTTGCTCGTTAGTTAGCCAAAGATTAGAACTATGATGAATTGATAATGTCATATCTGAATAAAAATCGCCCATATTGCCAGTGCCATTAGGACTCATTACTTCTGCCGGATACAATGCAATATTGTTTATTTTCTGATATTGATTATTAACTTTAAACCCATATTTTTTCATTATAGGATGTTGATAATAATAACATGCAGACTTGTTAAATGAACCATCAGAATTAACAAAGTGATGGTCATTGTATATTGTCATCATTTCTTTAATAATTGGGTGCTTGGGAACAGCACCAAAACCAACACCAATAGCAATTCTGTCTCCACATCCAAAGCCAAAAAATGCATTATCATTAAGCATACAATCTAAACTTTTAACAACTTCTACATCAGTATCAAAATAAATACCACCATGCTGATATATTATATCTAACCTAGCGTAATCTGTTGCAAATGCCCATGCCTTATTGTCATATGCCTCTTTCATATATGCTATCTTACTGAAATCGTAATTACTTTCGTCCCATCTGATTACTTCATATTCCGGATTAATTTTTTTCCATCCATCTACATACTCCTGAAATTGTTTCGGCAACGGATTGCTTCCTATCCAAAAATAATGTATCTTTTTTGGAATTAGCTGAACGCCTTTTGTAAATTCGAAATTAGAAACTTCAGATTTTGTATTACGCATAATTACATGTAAAAAACATTCAAGTCCATCAAATTCACTAATAGCATCAAGCTGCTCTAAAATTTCTATAGCGTAAAATGTTGGTGTAATAAGTAAAACAATATCACTTTTCTTCTCTGAAACAATTTTTTTAAACACATCAATACTAATTATATCAATAGAATGATTTGACATTTTTTTTGTTGTTCCCCACAATTTTGAATTGTTATCAACTAAAGCACATACATGTTTATTTTCACAATAAATATCCACACAATTTTCAGCCAATTCACCAGACCCAAAAATATATAAATCTTTATTTTGAATATAATCTATAAAAGCTTTGGGACTCAGGTTTTTCAAATTAAGCATATTAATCTCCTTTTAATAGCATTTTCTCATTCTTTCATCAGCTTTAATAATCTGATTTACTTCATCGTAAGTAAATATACTTTTTATTCTTTCAAGAGAAAAAATCGCCTTGTTGTAAACATATAAATATTCATCCATAGTTACATCATATATATCAGCAAAAATTCTTTCTATATTAAAATATTTTGCAAGTACCATACGATGATTACCATCAATAATGACATTATTCTCCAGATTAAGTTTTACATTAACATCATTTAATGCTATATCTTCAGAATATTTGCTGATTTTATTATGTAATGCTTTTAATCTTCTGACTGCTGTATTTCTATCTGTATATTCACTCTGCATTTTTATGTAAAGTTCATTTCCATTGTCATTTTTATGAAAATAATTTTCTATTGCCATATAAATTATGGCCATATAATAAATATCAGGCATTTGGCTGATGAATTCACACACATTGATTTCCTGATTAGTTTTTATCGGCGTACCAAGTTCCATCTGAACCAAATATGGATACAACATAATATAATCACAGAAATTCAAGTCATCAAGTATTTTTTTCATCTGATCAGCTGAATTATTATGTGCTGCAATAATAATTTTTTGATTGCAATCAACATTTTCAATAAGTTTTATTTTCCTATCAAAAAGTGTTTTATCACCATTATTGTTTTGTTCGGTTACAGCGAAAGCTATAACATTATTTTCACAACCCAACTTTTTCAAGCAATTGTAAAAACGCTGTGCCCAAAATCCTGCACCATATATTACAAACTTACTGGCTTGTAATATCTTTACAAATTCATCTGTCGTATATTGCTTTTCCATAACAACTTCTCTTTCAGATACTATACTTTTCAAGTAATTACTTCTCAATACGCTCTCTTATTTCACATAAAGCCTTTATTAACATATCATTATCTTCAACTGTCAAATTACCCATATGACCTATTCTCAACATTCTGTCTGCATTGTCTCCGCCACATGGATTTACTGTTATATCATAATCCTCAATCAGTTTTTGATAATAAACCTTTGCATCTTTTTCGAATATCAACGGTGTAAGCGCATTGGACAAAGGATACTGCGGAATTTTAAAGCCGGCAGTAACAGCTTTTTTTCTGAAATCTTCTGCCAGATTTCTGGTTGCAGCAATTTTTTGTTCAATACCCATATCTTTGATTCTTCCAATCATTTCATTCATCTGAACTATGATACCTACAGCAGGAGTAAATGGAGTTTGTCCTCTTAATCCATTTGCAAGATAAGATGAAAAATCAAAATACATTGTTTTTGTATTCCCGACAATATGCTCTTTACACATACGCTCACTCAAAGATACAACAGCAACACCAGGTGCCAGAGCAAGAGCTTTTTGTGAACTGAAAATAAGTGCATCTATTTTATTTGCAGTAAAATCAATTTCATCTGCAAAAAGAGAGCTTATTGCATCAACAATAAACAACATATTATTACGCACACAGAAATCAGACAAAACATCAATCGGATAAAGCTGACCTGTTGATGTTTCATCAATGTTAACCAACAAAGCAGTATATCCCTTTGAATCATACATTTTCAGACAGTCAACGTCAAAAACCTGACCATTTTCCACTTTTATTGTATCATGAGCTATGTTATGTATTTTACACAACTCTTCAAAGCGTTGTCCAAATGTTCCCCCTACAATTATAAGAACTTTATCATTTTCAGAAAGACAATTCATTACTACAGCTTCCATAGCACCTGTCCCTGAACATGTAAGTACAATATTTTTATCATTTTCAGACATATTGGTAACTGCTTTTATATTTGCATCAAGTTCAAACATTATGTTTGAAAACCACTCGTTTCTGAAATATGGTATCTGTTCATTGCCACCTGATAACAAATCATCATACATTTCTACAGGGCCAACCGTAAAAAGCTTCATTGAATTTCTCTCCCTAAAACTTAATATATTTTGCTGTATGCCTTGGTTCACGTTCATTTTCAGGAGGAGGCGTCATATAATCCTCTCCAAAAGAATGAACAAGGAACTCATGCGTCTTCACAGGAGCACGCACCGTTATCCCTTCGAACTCAATATCACATGTTTCCTCAAGCCATTCCTTTTGAAATCCAAGTGTTTCCTCCAAGGAACCCCAGCCGAAACATCTTACTTTTCTTGTATTTGAATTTTCATATTTTTCTATAAGATACTCTATTCCCTTGTGCGCCCATCGTTTAGGTAAAAGGTCAAGAAACGCAAAACCTACTCTGTTCCATGTTCCTTTAGCGTGATGCTGTCCAACTTCTGAATATAACATTTTTCTGCATATCCATGATACACAAGTACATAACTTGTCTCCTAAATAATCCTCAGGAAGATTATCACATGGAAATATGTCAATAAAAATTCCTGTTCTGGATTTTAGTTCTTCATGGTCTTTTCTGACAAATTCTGTGCCATTTTTTAATATGCGGGCATATCCCCAACGATATCCCCTATCTGTTTTATATGTCTGAAGGAAATATTTCTTATCAAGCTTACTACGGCATATTTTACAGAATTTATCATAGTCCTTGCGGAGCATTCTGACATCTATATCATCATCCCACGGAATAAATCCACCGTGACGAACTGCTCCAAGCAAAGTTCCTGCGTCAATGATATAATTAATATTATTTTCACGACATATTCTATCCAATTCAACTAACATTTCAAGCTCTGTCAATTGAAGCTTGCGCAGATTTTCTTTTGTATATGTAAATGTCTTCAAAAAATCACCTCAATATAGATGCCATGGGTAAAAATTGAAATAATTCTTACACTTAATATTTTCTAAATATTTTTCACATTCGCTGTATGTTCTGCTTGCAATAATAATATTGTTTACTGTTTCAAAAGGTTCCGAAATCTCTATAGATTTATAAAACTTTTTTTCACTGTTAAGTTGTAGTATTTTCAACGGTTTGTAACGTCCCTCAAACTGTCCGAAGAAAGCATTACAATATTTATCATCGGCAAATAAATAAAAATCATTATTTTCCAAGTAATGACATATGTTGTAATCATAATTAACAGTGGGCTGAAACTCATCAATGTATAATTTTGTCAAATCACGAAAAACAAATTTTTTTGATTTCACATCAATATTTTCAAATTTATCAACAAAGTCAGTTACAAATTCAGCACCTAAATGGCTATAAATATCAGCTGCACGTTGATTGCCATCAACAACAAAAATCTCCATACTATGTATTCCAACATCATTAAGCAACTTACCTGATGCTTGGATTAACTTTTTTCCGATTCCCTTTGATTGCATATTTGACTTTACATGCAAATTACTTAATAAACCACAATCAACTTTATCATAAAACAATCGCACTGCAGCAAAACCACATATTACATTTTCTTCCTCATACACAATTATTTTTTCATCTTCATATTTACTGTATGATTTCCACTTTGAAAATGTATAGTCATAATCAATTTTATCCAAATACCAATCCGGTAATACATTTTTGTATTCTCTTCTTCTGTTATCTGTATGAATATGAGCAATTTGCAATAAATCATTGTCTGAATTAACTAACCTTATCATTACTTATTCCTCACATTAAATTATTATCAGCATATTATTTTCTGTTTCTTTTCAAGAACTCTTCAATAATTCCCGCTATTGCAACAGATTCGTCTCTGCTGAGTTTAAAATCATTAACTTTATTTCCGTTTATTGTAGAAACAAAATCGCTGACCTCATACCTCAAGCCATAATTAAGGAATACCTCAGAATACTTTTCAATATTATTCGGGTCCTCATAACGCACTTCAAAATACGAAGTTTTCCACCAAGGCGACTCAGCAAGTATGTATCCCTTTGTACCCGAAATGATAAGCTGTCCTTCAGATTTTACACCGAGTCCGCAAGTTGCTGTTGCCATTCCGTTAGGATATCTGAAATGTGCTTTTGTAAACAAGTCTATACCCTTTTCGTCCTTTATTGAATCAAAACGAACCTCATCGTAGTTCGTTCCAAATAACTTTACAATCGGCAAAAGTGTATAGTTCGCAAGCTCTGTAAAGCTGCCACCATACTCTGTATCAGTAAGCTCTCGGCTATTCGGATTTTCAAGCTTTGTAAAGCAGGCTTCGATATTTCGTACAGTACCGATTTTTCCGCTGCACGCAATGCTGATGAGTTTATTAAAGCCAGGACAAAACGCCGTTTTTATGCCCTCCATAATAACGAGATTATGTGCAGCGGCATAATCATACAACTCTTCTGTTTCCTTTTTGGTAAGTGTAATAGGCTTTTCACAGAGAACGTGCTTTCCTGCTTCCATTGCTTTCATTGCATAATCGTAATGGAACTGATGAGGGGTTGCTATGTACACACAATCAACGTGGTTCAGGAAATCAGCAAAAGTTTCCTGTCCGCCATATGAGTTCAAGTCCCACTTTTCAGCAAATTTATCTGCACTGGACTTGTTGGGGTTGTACACACTTGTAACGTTTATACCACTTACGAGATGAGTTTCGGGAATAAAGCGTGAAGCAATTCTTCCTGTGCCGATGATACCCATACGCAGTACAGGATTAGAGTGGTTGCGAAGCTCCGTGCTGGAGATATCCTTTGTACGTTCGAGATAAACTACCTCACAGTATTCGCTGAGATAATCGAACTTGCCTGTCCAGTCTGAGCCTACAGTAAACACGTCAACTCCGTACTTCTTGATATCACGGAATTTCTGGCCCTGCACTTCTTCAACAATTATTTCATCCGCAAAGCCTGAATTTTTCACATTTTCAATTCGTTTCACCAACGAGTCAACCACGTTGAGCTTACCTCTGGAACGGTCAAATTCCTCTGAGGTGACACCAACTATAAGATAATCTCCAAGCTCCTTTGCACGTTGGAGCAATCTGCGGTGCCCTTCGTGAAACAAATCGAAGGTTCCGTATGTTATTACTTTTTTCACCTTGTTACTTCACCTCTTGTTTATGCGTTAACTACAAATTTTACCTGAAATCAAATTCTGCAAAATCATCGTAACTATCGAAATACGGATAGCTTTCTCTGCGCCACGCCACATTCTCTTTTATTATCCTTGCAGGATTTCCTGCGATACTGCAATTTGCTGGAAACTTTTTGTTGACAAATGCATTTATTCCTACAATACTTCCGCAACCTATGTCACAGCCGTTAAATAATGTTGCACGCTGTCCTATCCAAACGTGGTCGCCAATTACGATATTTCTTCCTATTGAAGTTAGATTTTCTCCTGTTTCAAGATTAAATATGTTGTGACTATTCCCTGCTCTTATTACAATATCTGCTGATAACATACAATCATTACCAATGTTCACATCACTATTCTGTACCGAAGTGATATATATATTCTTACAAGCAGTAATATTTTTAGCTAAAAACAAATTTGAATGTTCATATACATTCAGAATAAAATAATCATATACACTAAAAGAAGTATGAACTCTAAAATTTTCATCTATAGTACATCTACTATAGTTTATAGAATAAATATAGTTTACTAAATTCTCAAATATACAATTTTCACCTATGTATATATCGCTTTCAAAACTACACCAAATTTTAGATTTTCCATGTATTTCAACATTGTCACGTATTATAACTTTTGACATTGCTGAAACAATAATTTGAGCATCACTAAATCTACATGAATTTCCTATATATAATTTATTACAATTTTTTAGCTGTATATCAAGCTTGTAATTATTACCAACATATTCATTACCATATAAATCACTATAACTGCAACTTCCGTCTAATTTAATTTCTCTGCAAGGATACCAATAATCAGTAAATTCGGTATAATTATTATTTTCAAGATGAGATATTACTTCGTTATAAGTTTTCAGCAAACCAACATAAACAAAATAATTATTATCTTTAATTATATCTTTACTAAATACAGGAAAATCATTGTATGTATTCTGTTTATCTGAATTTTGATCTATATAGCCAACAACATTTACATCATTCTGCTTGAAAAAATCAAGAATATCATTGTTTCTTTCACAAGCTCCCCAAATCAGAACCTTGTTTTCCTTTTTCTTAATATTCTCGATCAGGATTTCTTCATTGTGAAGCATAAGTGGTAAGCCTCCTACTTTTTATTATTCAACCGCAAGAGCATCAGCAATTCGTCTGCTTGCAAAGCCATCTCCGTAAGGATTGGAAGCGTGACTCATTTCAGAATAAACTGCCTCGTTGTTAAGTAGTTCCACAAACGCATTGTAGATATTTTCTTCTTCTGTTCCCACAAGACGAAGTGTTCCTGCCGCAACGCCCTCAGGACGCTCTGTTGTATCACGCATAACAAGAACAGGCTTTCCGAGAGCAGGAGCTTCCTCCTGAATTCCGCCAGAATCGGTAAGCACCATATAGGAATGTGCCACAATATTATGGAAATCAATAACATCAAGAGGCTGAATAATTTTGACATTTTCTGCGTCAGACAGAATATCCTTCGCAGTTTCCTGAACAACCGGATTAGGATGTGCTGGGAAAATAATTGCGATATCTGAATATTCGTCAGCAACACGTCTGATTGCACGGAGCATCTGCTTCAAAGGCTCTCCGCAGTTTTCACGGCGATGAGCTGTAAGCACAACAAGATGTCTGTCTCCTACCCAGTCAATAAGAGGATTTGAATAATCATCTC
This sequence comes from Oscillospiraceae bacterium, assembly GCA_018110825.1. GTDB lineage: Bacteria > Bacillota > Clostridia > Oscillospirales > Ruminococcaceae > RGIG8773. The sequence goes on along the minus strand of JAGBCL010000028.1, from coordinate 2,054 downwards.
TTACAGTTGTTTTGAGCGCATCAATTGAAGTATTACCGGTTACCCAGATTCTATCAGGATTTTTTCCCTCGCTAAGAAGATTTGTCTTTGCAGCTTCCGTTGGAGAGAAATTATATGCCGCAAACAAACCGATAGCCTGTCTGTTAAATTCCTCAGGGAAAGGAGAATAAAGATTGTGTGTACGAAGACCCGCTTCAACGTGTCCTACAGGAATTTTCAAATAGAATGCTGCAAGACCTGCAACAAATGCGGTAGTTGTATCACCGTGCACAAGCACAATATCAGGCTTTTCCTTTTCAAAAACCTCCTGAATGGAGCGAAGAATATTTGCAGTTACATCAAACAAAGTTTGTGATTTTTTCATTATTGCAAGGTCATAGTCAGGCTTTACGTTAAATGCCTCAAGCACCTGTTCAAGCATTTCACGGTGCTGCCCTGTAACACAAACCTTTACATCAAATTCGCTCCTGCTTTTCATTTCAAGAACAACAGGGCACATTTTTATTGCTTCGGGACGTGTACCGAAAACAATCATAATTTTTTTCATATTGTAACAATCCTTCCCTTGTAATCTGCAAGGTATTCTTTTACTTTCTGAGAATCTGAAGAAACATAAATACAGTCAAAATCACGAGCATTTATGTATTCCTTTATTGCGCTGTAACGTGAAGAGGTAATCTGTACTCCCTCATATTCCGAGTATGGAAGATAGTTTAATGTTTCACCCACTTTGAACACTTCAAGATTGTTTTCCTTGGCAAATTCGTGAAGCTTTCTGCCATTTTCCCTGTCATCATAATCAGGATAAATCTCTGTAATAAGCAAATTTTTTCTTACAGGCAACGGTGCAGCGAAAATGTGATCTGACGATGCCGAATACATTTTTTTCAATGTAAGACTAGACTTGCCTCTCATTCTGAAAATGAGCTTAAAAGATTTAGCACGATTAGTGATGTACAGCAAAGTAAATCCATCAATTACAAAGTTAAGAAAACCAAGCTTTATTTCATTTTCATCATAATATTCAATCTGACAACGTACAATACCTGTTTTATCGACGCTTTCTGGATAAAAACCAATATGGTCATTTACTGCATAGTCATCTACATTGTATGTCTTATTTGTATAAAGCCAAACAACCTTATCATCATCAGCTTCTCGCACAAGCTTCATATTACCATTTTCAAAACTCTTAGTTACAAGGTCACTATCCTTAATGATAAGTTCATCGTAAAGTTCTTTAACGGAAATTTCCTTGTTTTTCTTCAATTCAACAGGTGGTATTCTGTCAGTATACTCATATATTTCTTCAATCGGAATTCCCGTATAAATTTCAATGTCATCTGCATCATCGTAGCTATCTGCATTCTCACAGTAGTTGAATTCATCAAGTGAAAGAATTTCAGCAGCCTTATTAAATGCAAACAAATCAGCCAGTGTAGTTGTATCCTCAAACATTGCCTTTGCAACCATCTGACGATTAAGCTTGATTTCTTCTGTTACTCTCATGTAAGCTTTTTCAATGTTTACAACCTTGCCATCAGAATAATATGCACACTTACCGATTACATCATCTGAAGCAAATCTTGTTGCAAGCGCAAAATCTGTAAGATAATTCTTTCCATAGTAGTCATTTTCAGAGAAAATTGTAACATAGTCAAACTGATAATCAGAAAGTTTTGTTACATTATCTGCAACAACTAACTGTTTACTTTCATAAGTCTGACTATCAAACATATTACGAATTTTCTCATTTTCTTTACAGCAAACCACTAAAATCTTAGGGAGCGGCTTCTTGATTGAACGTCCTAGTGCCTTCTGAGCTATTCTATCCAGTCTGTCCTCATATAGATGTGATGACAGTACATGACGAAGTCCCGCCAGACGATACTTTCTGTAACCAAGCTCTGTCCCGCAGAATTTGTCCAGCTGATCTTTCATATGCTCTCTATCATTTGTTTCAATGATGAGGTCACCGAAAAACAGCTCCAATCCACGGCTGTAGTTACTTACAACAACTGTGTTACACGCAAGTAATTCAAAAACACGTCTTG
>JAGBCL010000027.1 GCA_018110825.1 Oscillospiraceae bacterium | reverse complement strand
GTAATTGCCGCACTCATTTCCCTGATTGCACGTGGAGAGCTTCTCGGCGTAAGAGAAGGAACTGTTATAGCCGCAGTTTTTGTCGGAATAATCATCAAGCCGATTTCAAAAAGCTTTTTGGTAAAACTGAAAAAATTTCTGAGAGATGCATCAAAATAATATATAAAAGCAAAAGCAGTACCGCATTAAGCGATACTGCTCTGTTTGTTTCATTAGCCACCGTTTAGACAATAACCATTAGTGTTTTTGAATACTTCTATATGGTCATCACCCTAAAGAGTACCCATTTTTGTTATGCATAAATCTTCTTGGCAATATCAACTGTTTCCTTTGCGTCCTTTGCATAGTAGTCGGCGCCGATTTTTTCGGCATATTCGGGGGTAAGGACTGCTCCGCCTACTACGATTTTGCAGGGGACATTCTTTTCGTGAAGAAGCTTGATTGTGTCCTCCATTGCGCCGAGGGTTGTTGTCATAAGTGCAGACAGACCAACAAGCTTTACGCTGTGGGAAACGGCAGCTTCAACAACTGTTTCGGGTGGGACGTCTTTGCCCAAGTCAATTACGTCAAAGCCGTAATTTTCAAGGAGCACCTTGACGATGTTCTTTCCGATATCGTGGATATCGCCCTTTACGGTTGCGAGAACTACCTTGCCCTTGCTGACGGTTTCGCCGCCTGCGGACATATGGGATTTGATTACCTCAAATGCGGCTTGTGCGACGTTTGCCGCCATAATAAGCTGTGGCAGGAAGATTTTTCCCTGCTCAAACTCTGCGCCCGCTTTGTCAAGTGCGGGAATAAGCATATTGTCGACGATGTCCATTGTATCGTGTGTTTTAAGCAGTTCCTCGGTGATTTTTGCGCCCTCGGATTTAAGTCCGTTTGCGATTGCTGTTGGCAGGTCGCTTACTCCGATTTTCTGCTGAACAGGTGCGGCTGTGGTGCTGCTCATTGAGGTTGTCATACTGCTTTCAGCATAAGCAGCGATGAACTCGGTTGCGTTTTCATCAATGTTTGTCAACAGCTTATACGCACGGACTGCACCTGTCATAAGTGCGGCATTTGGGTTGATAATCGGCAGGTCAAGTCCGTTTGTGAGAGCCATTTGCAGGAAGTTGCAATTGACAAGTTCACGATTTGGCAGACCGAATGAGATATTTGAAACGCCGAGGACAGTTTTCAGACCGAGGTCGGTTTTTACTCTGTGGAGGGCATTGATTGTTTCCATAACGGCTTTCTGCTCGGCAGATGCGGTCAGGGTCAGGCAGTCAATGAAAACGTCACGCTTCGGGATACCGATTTTCTGTGCACGGTCAAGAATTTTTTCGGCAATCGCAAAACGTCCGTCCGCTGTTTTAGGAATACCGCCTTCGTCAAGGGTGAGTCCAACAACTGCGGCACCGTACTTTTTAACAAGAGGGAGAATTGCTTCAAGTGAGCCTTCCTCGCCGTTTACAGAATTGACGATTGGCTTGCCGTTATAGATACGAAGTGCGGCTTCGAGGACATCGGGACGTGTTGAGTCAAGCTGTAACGGCAAATCTGTTACGGACTGGATTGCCTTGACAACCCTGACCATCATTTCCTTTTCGTCGATATCGGGCAGACCTACATTCATGTCGAGAATATCTGCACCTGCCTCAATCTGCTGGATAGCCTGATTAAGGATATAGTCGATATCTCCCCTTTTCAGTGCTTCCTTGAACAGCTTTTTGCCTGTTGGGTTGATACGCTCTCCGATTATTCTCGGCTGGTTGATTTCGACTGTTTTTGCAGGTGTACAAACTGCTGCTTCAAGCTGCACCTCGGGTTTAGTGTACTTCATACCATTGAGTTTATTTACTACTGCACGGATAAAATCGGGATTTGTTCCGCAGCACCCCCCAACAAGCTTTACGCCGTATTTTACGAGGTTTACATAGCTTTCTGCAAACTCCTCTGGTGTTATATCGTATGTATTTGTTACGGGGTCTGGTAAACCTGCATTTGCTTTTACGACAATTGGAAGGGTTGTCCACTTAGAAAGCTCAGCAACAACAGGCTCAAGCTCTCTTGGTCCGAGGGAGCAGTTTACGCCGATTGCATCTACGCCGAGTCCTTCGAGAGTGATTGCCATTGAAGAGATTGCACAGCCTGTAAAGGTACGCATATTCTGCTCGAATGTCATAGTACAGATTATCGGCAGGTCACAGTTTTCCTTTGCGGCGAGGACTGCAGCTTTCAGTTCGTAAAGGTCGGTCATTGTTTCAAAAACAACGACGTCGGCTTCCTTGCCTGCTTCAATCTGTTCACGGAAAATATCGTATGCTTCCTCAAAGGAAAGAGTTCCTGTCGGCTCAAGAAGCTGTCCGATTGGTCCGATATCGAGGGCAACGAGAGCTTTGTCCCCTACTGCATTTTTGGCGTTTGAGATTGCGGCAGGGATAATTTCGGCAACGGATTTGCCTGTTTCAGCAAGCTTATAGCGGTTTGCACCGAATGTGTTTGCGTACACAAGCTGTGAGCCTGCGGAAACATAGGCACTGTGAATTTCAGTGAGCCACTCAGGCTTAGTCAAATTGAGAAGTTCGGGCACTCCGCCTGTTTCAAGCCCTTTTGCCTGTAGCATTGTACCCATTGCGCCGTCGAGGAAAACGAACTCGTTTTCTGACAGCAATTTATAGAATTTTTTCTTTTTCATTGACAGGTTCCTCCTGTTTTTCGATAATTACATCTGTCACGCATATTACAGCTTTCGCAGCCGTGCTTTTTATTCTGCACTGACTTTTCGTGCACACCGATTACTGCTGTTACCGACTTGGTCGGGGTAAGCATTCCGCTTTGACTTGCACACAAGCCTATGACTTTTTGTGCATTCAGTGCTGTTAAAAAGACCTTTTGTACTTCAATCGGGAAGTCACCGTATCCCGGAGAAAAGCGCCAGGTGAAGTGCTTATTTTCAAGTCGTGCGGATATTTCTTTTTCAGCTTCGTCGCACACTTGCTCAATTGCAGCTGAAGCCATAGCATCAAGAATTACGGCTTTTGCCATATCCTGAGTCTGCATCTGACGAAGCAATTTATCAATGTTATTTCCGAGAGTAGCACACATAAGCACAACTCCGATACAGCCATCAAGGTGTGCAGATATATCGTTTCCGTCAAGTGTAAGTGTGTATCCTGACAGCTTGACAGAATTGTTGGAATACTCAGAAATTTCCGCATAAGTCCAACAGAATTTGGGTGCCATTTCTGCAAGCAGGATTTTTTCGCACTCATCTGCAAGCTGAACTGTTGCGTTATCGGGTGCACCTTTTATTCCGAGGTAGCGGAACGCTTCTGTTCGGTTTATTTCATTGATAATCACAGAAGTGACCTCACTGCTTCACTGATTTTTCGTGCAACATATGGGTTATTCATTGTGTAGAGGTGGATACCGTCAACACCGTTGGAGATAAGGTCAACTATCTGGTCAACTGCGTATGCGATACCTGCGTCACGGAGTGCTTCAGGGTTATGCTCATATCTCTGCATCATTTTGGCAAATTTCGGCGGCAGGCTTGCACCGCACATTGAAACCATACGTTCAATCTGTTTCTTATTTACAACGGGCATAATTCCCGCTTCGATTGGTACGTTGATACCTACGATATCTGCCATTTCACGGAAGCGGTGGAAGGTATCATTGTCGAAGAAAAGCTGTGACATAAGGTGCTCTGCACCTGCTTCAACCTTGATTTTGAGGTGCTTAATATCTTCTGCGAGTGAAGCTGCTTCAAGGTGACACTCAGGATAGCACGCTCCTGATACATGAAAGTCGCCGTTTTCCTTGATAAATTTTGTAAGGTCACTTGCATACTCAAACTCGTGCAAACGTGGAATTTCGGGGTTTACGTCGCCGCGGAGTGCGAGGATATTCTCCACTCCTCTTTCCTTGAACTGCTGAAGCTGAGTGAGTACAGCCTCTTTTGTGCTGTAAACACAGGTAAGATGAGCTGCTGAGGGAATTCCAAGCTCACGCTGGATATATGCGGCGATATCGCATGTCGTTGTATCTGCTGCGTTCCCCCCTGCTCCATAGGTTACGCTGATAAATGCGGGATTGAGTTCCTTCAGTTCGGCAAGGGTACTGTACACGGTTTCTATGGGGCTTGTCTTTTTCGGTGGGAACACCTCAAATGACAGGATTGTTTTATCGCTGTTGAAAAGTGATGAAAGCTTCATTATGTTACTCCCTTTCGTTATTCGTCATTTCTGCTTGTTCTGAATGGTGCAACGGGGATACCATTTCTGCCGAAAAGTGTTACGTCGCCGTAGTTTGTCCAGTTATAACGGAGGTAAACAGGATTTGCAACCTTATCTGACTTGACGAAAATCTTATCGCCACGGATTTCTGCGTCTGCTTCAACGTACTTCTTATCTGCGCCTGCAATTTCAAATCCAATTGGCTTTTCGCCGCAAAGTTCAATGCCGTCCCACGCATAATCAAAGGAGACAAGCATACCGCCGTCAACGTAGTCACAGGACTTGTAAACAGGTCCGTATGCTTCATTCGCTGGTATTTCACCGTAGATATGATAGAGTGCCTGAAGAGCAAGTCTTTCGCCGACTGGTTGTTTATCAACCGGGTGGATGTTTCCGTACTCACCTTTATCGAGAATTACTGCGATACCGGTATTCTTTGTGGTTTCGTGGACACGCATCTGTGCTTCACGGATATAACACCAACGCTTGTGGTTTTCCTCGCCTCTGTTAAGGAACATTGGCAACTGAACAAGCATAAACGCAAGGCTGTCGTCCTCCCAATCGGTACGCCACTGTTCAATGAGGAGTTTCAACAGCTTATAATATGTTGTTGGCTTATGGTCGTCACTTTCGCCCTGATAGTAGATGAAACCTGCAACTGTATATGGGCAGACACGCTTCAGCATTGTTTCGTACACACCTGCGGGACGTAAAGGCGACTTTGGTCCCATTGGCTCAGGCCAGCAGGATGGTCCTGCATAAGCCTGTGCTTCATCCCATGTTCCTTCGGGATTTTTTGCGTAGAACTCACCTATTTTAGGCTGCCATTCCTTCTCCCATTCGAAGAATTCCTTGCGTTCCTTACAGTACTGCTCAAAGGTTTTGCCTTCCATTGCTGCGTCATATTCGTCAACGTAGGTTTTTGTGTCAACATCCTTTTCAAGGAGTTCACGGCTCATCCACGCGGAAGCGGAAGTACCGCCCCAGTTACAGCCAATTACTCCGACTGTTACACCAAGCTTTTCAGAGAGCATTTTTGCGTAATAATATCCAACTGCTGAATAACAAGCCGCTGTATCGGGAGAAGCGATTGTCCAGCAATTATTACGCTCGACAAAATGAAAATAGTCATCTATGTAAGGAATTTTCTGTGTATAGTAAAAACGAACATTCACGTCCTTGATATTTGCGAGGACTTCCTTGCCGTTGAGGGAATTCTGGAGTTCAAGCTCCATATTGGACTGTCCGCCTGCAAGCCACACTTCACCTATCATTACGTCGTGCAGCACGATTTCTCCGCCGCTGTTGTCGGTTACTTTCAGCTCATATGGTCCGCCTGCTTCCATTGGAGGAAGTACGGCTTTCCAGCTGCCTTCATCAGTTGCTGCGGTAACTTTGTTCCCATTAAACTCAACGGTTATAATTGTATCGTTATATGCGTTACCCCAGATATTTATATTTTTATTTCTCTGCAAGACCATATGGTCTGTGAAAATTGCTGCAAGATTAAAACAAGCCATAAATTACCTCCGAAATCAAATATTTTTACATATAACATTTTACCGCAAAACCGTGCTAAAATCAAGAGGTCAGATACAAAAAAAGGTACTGCATTTCAAGCAGTACCCTTTTGGATTATTTTGAAAGCTTAATCTCGCCTTTTTCGGTTACAGAAATGTAAATTGTATCTGTTTCCTTTGCAAGTTCCTTATATTCCTCTGATTTGATAATTGCGGCAAAGTTGACTGACTTTATCTTTTCAATTGCTGAACCGTCAAGAACAAACTTTACTCCGTTGATTTCAATTGTAATTGTAAGTCCCTTGTCAACTGCAAGCTTTACTGCATTCTTCGGAAATACAAGTCTGAAGTTTCCAGCATTGATATAAATCTCACTTCCGCCTTCAACTCTTTTGAGTTCCTTGGTAATTCTGTTGCTATTAAGCGAAATTTTCTCTCCATCCTCTGTTACAAAAGAAACTACTGTTGCCTTTTCGCCTGCTACAATAGATGGATTTTGGCTACTTGGAGAAACTACAGTTACTGTTTCTTCCTTCTCTGTTTCGTCCTTTTCTGTTTCGTCCTTCTCTGTTTCCTCTGTTTCGTTATCAGAAATTTCTTTGTATGTACATTCAACTTTTGCACCAATCGCAATATAATAACCAAACTCACTACTTAATATTTGTTCAGCGGTTAAAGTTGAAATAGAAGAATCAACAGTCAAAGATTGCTGGTTCACTATATTACCATTGAATTCCATTTTAAGCTCTGCGTTGATAATATAGTTATTGAAATCAAGAAATTCACCGAAAGGTTTATCGTAATCATCTGATGTAAGTACCTTTTCTGTACCGTCTGCCTTGATGAATTTTACGGATAAACTGCCAGGAGAAAGTACAGGAGGAAGTACAGGAGGAAGGTCAGGAGGATTATCGTTAGTAGTGTACTCGGCATCTACGTTAACAGGAGCCCAGTTTACCGTCGGGTTTGCATTCATATATGCAAGCCAGTTTTCCTTTGTCACTTCCTTATTGTCAGGTAAAGAGTAGCTTGTTACTGTTGCTGTACCATTATATTTTTTTTCAATTGCAGCTTTTATACTGTTTCCGACATCTGAAAGATTAATTGTAGTTTGGAAAGACTCATTATTGTCAAGAATTATTTCAACTCTTCCAAGTTTGCTATATAAAGCATATTTACCATTAATATCAGGAGTAAAATTTTCATCTGAAAGATGGGCATAGAGCATAAGACCGTTATCAGGCAATACATAACTCTGATGCCCCATAAACCATTCATTATATCCTTCCTTATCAACAATCGCCTGAAGCTTTTCTCTGATATTTTCTTCATTAACTACAACATCCTCGGTTGTACCGTCATTGTAGTTCACAAGCAGAGTATATTCGCCGTCTGCGGCAAATACGTTTATTGTGGGGATTATACTGATAAGCATTACTGCTGATAAAATCAGTGCAAGAATGTTTCTGAATTTATTTTTCATAATTTCCTCCTTAATTTATGTTTGCAGATTTCAAACATATTTTACTATATTATAGCACTAATAACTTTAAATGTCAACGCTTTATTTACAATTTGTTAGTAATTTTCCTAAAATGCTATCGCATATTCTTTTACAAACGCTATATGGAGGGATTTTATGCAGGATAAAAACAAGCTTGATAATATGGCTGAGAAATACAAGGAAGAAATGATGCGGCTTTACAGCAGGAAACGTACTGCTCCGCCGCCTGAACCGCAGAAGGTCGTTACTGCATCTGTTGAGACAGAGAAAAAGGCTGAAAAAAAAGCTGTAGTGCCCAATATTACTGCTGAACAGAATATTGTTCTTATGAAGCCGCCTATGCCGAAAATTCCTGCTGATTATGGCAGGGGCATGGAAGAAGCTGTTACGGCTCCGCCTAAAAGCAAGTTTCCGACGGCTGAAGAGATTATTCAGTCTGAAACTGCGGTGCAAACTATCGCCACAATTACAACAGACCCACGCTTTGAACCTGTTGAGGATTTTCCGCACAATCAGGGCAACTACAATTATGACGCTCCCGAGCCCCTTGAAGATTTAGAGGATTACGTTGAGGACATTATTCCTGACATTGATTATCCTGACGATGACACGGATTTTGAGGATTTGTTTGATGATGACGATGATAATGACGATAATGTTCCTGATATGAAGGGTATGGGCTATTTGCAGGTTGAAGTTACGACCGGTGACGGGGCTGTACCTGTCCCCAAGGCGGCGGTTATCGTTACGCAGGAAATAAACGGTCAGAGTTATCTTGTAACTATGAAGCTTACAGACAGAAGCGGTGCAACTGAAATTATTCCCCTGCCTGCACCGTCGGCAAGTTTCTCAGAAGCACCTGACCCGTCAGAAAGGCCATTCAGCGAATACAATGTAACGGTATACAAAAAGGGTTTTTACACGGTGCCTGAAGTAACCGTTCCGATTTTTGACACGGTAAAATCAATTCAGCCTATTGCGCTTATTCCACTTGCGGAGAATGAACTGCAAGGCACTCAAAGACCTGATGGAGGTGCACAGAATGGCTAACGGAACGCCTTATATCCCCGAAACAGTTACGGTACACTTAGGCAGACCCAACAACACGAGTGCGAGAAATGTTACGGTTAGCTTTCCCGATTACATCAAGAATGTTGCTTCAAGTGAACTTTATCCGACATGGCCTGAAAGTGCTCTCCGTGCTAATATTTACGCGATTATTTCCTACACGCTGAATCGAATTTACACGGAATGGTATCCGTCTCAGGGTTACAATTTTGACATTACAAACTCAATTCAGTACGACCACTCCTTTGTGGAAAACCGTGATATTTTTGAGCCGATAAGCAGGATTGTTGATGATATTTTCAATGATTACCTAGTTCGTCAGGGAAATATTGAGCCGTTTTACGCAACCTACTGCGATGGTGTTGAGGTGACATGCGAGGGGCTTTATCAATGGGGCAGTGTTGACCTTGCAAATCAGGGATTTGTTCCCTATAGCATACTCACTTATTATTACGGTGATGACATCAACATTGTGGAAAATGCTCCCGTACGTACCAATGTTCCCAGTTACCCCGGGGAGCCGCTTACTATCGGGTCGGGCGGCACGGACGTGAACCGACTTGAAATTCAGCTGAACAGAATTGCGGCAAACTACCCTGCTATTCCGAAGATTTATCCCACGGATTTCACCTATGATGTAAAAACTGCTGACGCTGTACGCCAGTTTCAGAAAATTTTCAATCTGCCCCAGACTGGAGTTGTTGACAAGGCGACTTGGTACAGGATAAACTACATTTACACAAGTGTAAAAAAACTTGCACAGCTTAACTCTGAGGGACTTACCTTAGGCGAGTTGCCAAAGCAGTTTGATTTGCCCATCGGGATTGGTGCTACGGGGTTGCCGACAGAGTATATTCAGTATTACCTTCAGGTTATCGGTGCGTATTACAAAGACGTTACACCTGTTGAACAGACGGGCACTTATGATGAAGCGACTGCGGCTTCGGTGCGGTCTTTTCAGCAGGTATTCGGCTTGCCGATGACGGGAGAGGTTGACGAAAGAACATGGGACGACATTTACCGTGCTTATGCGGGGATTGTGGAGAACGTGCCCATTAACATTGAGGGGGAAAATGCGGTGCTGTTCCCAGGGACGGTGCTGACTGAGGGTATTACAAGCGAATATGTGCGTGTTCTGCAGGAGTATCTTTCATATATTGCACAGAGTTATCCGTCAATTCCGACAGTTACGGCGACGGGGTATTTCGGCCCTGTTACGAGAAATGCGGTTTCGGCTTTTCAGAGGCAGTTCGGTTATCCTGTTACTGGGTCGGTCAGTGCGGGAGTATGGGACGCTATTTCCGATGTTTATTCTGATTTGCGTTTCGGCTATGAAAAACAACCCGGACAGTATCCAGGCTATGTGATTGAGTGAGGTGATATTATGGCTTACACAGATGAAGATAAGAAGGGACACATTTTTGAATTGCAGGACTATCTGCGGAGGGTTGCCCGTGACAATGAGAATATTCCGCTGGTTGTTCCAAGTGGGATTTATGATGAGCGGACGGAGGATGCTATCCGAAAGTTTCAGCGTGAGTACGGGTTGCCTGTGACGGGAAAGGTTAACCGTGAAACGTGGGAGAAGCTTTACGAGGTTTACTTACAGACGGAGGAATATTATGCGGAGCTTGTTTCAATTCTGCCGATTATCAATGCTGACGAGAACTTGAAGCAAGGCGAAACAGGGTTTGACATTTACATTTTGCAGGCAATGCTGAACACGGTTTTTTCGAGGTATGCAAACCTGCCTCTGCTTGATATGGACGGGGTTTACGGTGATAAAACCGCTGACGCTGTAAGGCATTTTCAGGAAATTTCGGGCGAGGAACAGACGGGTGATGTTGATTACAGGACGTGGAACAGACTTGCGCAGCTTTATAATTTGCATAAGACAAACTAAAAAGTGTGGAAAGCTTTTGCTTTCCACACTTTTATTAATTATTAGTAACCACGCTTATCCATTGTTCTTACGAGATATACAAATTCAGTTTTATAATCATCGCTTCTGTAGTCGTAATCTTCAAGAAGTTCGAGAATATGGTCACAGCTTGCGCTTCCCTTGAACTCGCTGTTTCTGAGCACCATACCGAATTCTGCTACTGCTGCGGCAAAGGTCAGATTTTCAGGCATTTTCTTTGTGTAGACCTCGTCTGTAACAGGAACTGCAAGAAGCTTGCTTTCGTCCTCGTCAGGCTGCTTGTAACGGAGAGAAACTGTGAGGAGTTCGTCCTTGTTGCCTGTGGAGGTATTCTGCTGATACTTCAGTTCAGCTTCGGGGATTGATGTGCCGCTTTCGTTAAGCACGATTTCATAGAGCGCTGTAACTGTATGACCTGCTCCGATTTCGCCTGCATCCTTGGTATCGTCGTGGAAATCCTTGTCTGCGAGTGCACGGTTTTCGTAACCGATAAGGCGGTAGCCGCTTACATTTACTGGGTTGAACTCAACCTGAATTTTCACGTCCTTTGCTACTGTATAGAGTGTTCCTGCCATTTCCTCAACGAGAACTTTCTTTGCTTCCATTTCGCTATCGATATAGGAGTAGTTGCCGTTACCATGGTCAGCAAGCGCTTCCATACGGTCATCCTTTACGTTGCCTGTACCGAAACCGAGTACGGAGAGAAACACACCTGATTCACGCTTTTCCTCGATAAGCTCGGTAAGCTCTTCCTCAGAGGAAAGACCAACGTTAAGGTCGCCGTCTGTTGCAAGGATAACACGGTTGTTGCCGCCGTCGATAAAGTATCTTTCTGCAATGTCGTAAGCACGGTTGATGCCTGCTTCGCCGTATGTAGAGCCGCCTGCTTCAAGGCTGTTGATTGCGTCGATAATCTTGTCCTTATCCTCGCCGCTTGTACCCTTGAGTACAACCTTTTCGTCGCCTGCGTAGGTTACGATGGAAATTCTGTCGTCTTCTGTAAGGGTTTCGGTAAGCATTGTGAATGCCTTCTGCACGAGAGGAAGCTTATCTTCGGAGAACATTGAGCCGCTGACGTCGATAAGGAAAACGAGGTTGAGTGGTTCACGCTCGGATTTCTTGATATCCTCTGCTTTTAAGCCGACGAGCATAAGCTTTGTTTCTTCATTCCAAGGGCAATCGGACATTTCAACGTTTACTGAGAATGGGTCATTTGTTGTCGGCTCGGAATAGTCATAGTCGAAATAGTTGATGAATTCTTCGATACGTACTGCGTCGGGATTGATATAGTCGCCGTACTCAATCATTCTGCGGACATTTGCGTAGGACGCTGTATCAACATCAACGGAGAATGTAGAGAGCGGATTTGCGGCAACGGACTTGTAGCCGTTTTCGATGATTTCGTTGTATTCTTCGGTGTTGTAGTATTCATCATAGGTGAAATAGCCTTTATCTGTTCCTACTACTGAAGCCATTGGATTTTTATGTTCAATAACACCGCCATCAACAGCGTTGTCCCATAATGGCGCTTCCTGTTCAACTGCTTCTTCGTCAGGTACTGCATTAACTGCTCCGCCTTCTGCTTCATAGTAATAATCTTCAGCGACTGGGGCTGTGTTTACTTCTACCATTGCTGCTGTTGTTGAAGGGGAATAATTATCGGCTACAGCACCATTTGATGAACCACCTTTTGCTTCACTTTGAGGTGCAATTTCACTCATATCGCTTCCGCAGGCTGTTAACATGCTTGCACAAAGGGTAAGGGCGATTGCTGTATTAAAAATTCTTCTTGTCTTTTTCATAATATCAATCCTTTCAAAAATGTCAATTACTAAAGTTCTGTATTACTCCCATAAACAGGGTTTCACCTGATGGGGATTTGATTTCGTACATAAATGGACGGTCTACGATAAATTCTATTGGCTGTTCCTCCATAGGTGCGGCACCACAAGCCATAACCGCCATTGTTGCTGCGGCAGCTTCTGTTCCCTCTTCGTCACACTTGATTTTTGCCGCCTGAATTATTGAAGATATGTAAAGCTGTTCGTTTTCTGCCATTGCGTTGAATTCTGCACCCAAAGGGTCAAAGGCTTTGTTTACACCTAAAAGCTGGAGCATTTCTTTCAGCGAGCCGCTGTAGTCGCACTCAAACTTTGGCATCACAATATCAACCATTTCTTCGGTACGCATTACATTAAACTCTTCTGTAAGCTTATCGAGACTCATTTCCGAAATGATATCGGCAATGTTTACGTCCTCATCTTTCGGGAGATAGATATTCATTACCGAATCGTCACAATATGGCATTGTTATGGACCTGAACTTGTTGCCTTCGCCGTACTGTAAATAAATTTCATACTGATGCATTGTTGGTACGGTTTCTGTACCATTGTTGCCGTAGAATTCCTTATCGCGGGTTGAATAACTGTCAAACTTGTGCACCCACTCATTGTTGAAGTAAAGAGTATTGACAAGGGCAAGACGTGCTGACTCATCAAGAGGCTGATTGAGAAGTTTTGGAATCAAACCGTTTGTGTTTTTGTCAACCCAACTGTTCAGGTCATTGACGAACTTTGCAGAGATAAGATCTGCGTCATAGCTTTCGGCTCTGAACACAGCTTCAAGCTGTTCGGCATAATCGGGGTTGATTTCGGCGAGCTTATCTGATTTCCAGTAGGAATTGCTTGTGGTAAGAGTACCGTTCTCACGATTGAGTTCGTCCATGAGGTTCTTGCTGTCGTTTTTCATCTCATTTATGCTTTCGTATCCGAAAAGGTTAAGCAGTTCCTGCTGTGTAACGGAGTTTTCATCTGCACCCATCGCGGCAATATTGACAACCATTTTTGCACTGAGGGGCGATACTATAACGTTGTCTTCATTTTTCAATGCTTCCTTGATGAAGGCGGCATTGAAGTTACCCGAAATTTCTTCGGCGGTGTAAACTGCTTCAATTGGAATAAACTCAGTTACTTCGGGCACCTCCATTTGTGTAGTTGCTTCACTTTTGATTGTTTCAAGCCTTTCCTCATCAATCTGACGGCTTGTGAACAAGCCGCAGCCTGTCAGTATTGACGTGCTCAAAAGCATTGCTAAAACTCTTTTCATAGTATCACCTTTTCTTTAGTTTTTTAGCTCGTGCCACCTTTCGACAAGGTTGTCGAGAGTGCCATAGGAAAATTTCATTCTGTCATAGAAGAAATCGTCCACGCCGCCCTGCGGATAGATAACATCAAGTGCGTTTTCGTCAAGGCTTTGCCAGCCGTTGTGGAAAATATAGCCGCCGTCAAGGGTGCATTCAATCTGTGGTGCATTTTCAAATACAAGGCTGTAACCTGTTTCGTCGGCTTTCAGCGGAAGAATGTAGCATCTGTCCTCAAGCATTACGTAAGGGGTGCGGCTTGTGAGGTAAATGCTTTCCGTTTCGCCTGTTTCGAGGTTATCTGCGGTAATTTCGTAGCAGATTTCGCCGTCACCGTTGCTGTAAACGTGGTCTATATAAGCGTTTACAATTACATCAGTTTCGATAAGTACGTTTTCCTCAACAAAGAAGTCATCTCCGTTTGTTGCACCGTAAGGGGTAATCGGTGCATTTGCATAACTAAGCTGCAAATCTTCGTAACGGATTGTTTGCTGTACCAGACTTGTCAATTCTTCCATTGCAATATCTTCTTCTGTTGTTGCTTCTGCAAAATCATCCTTGGCAATTGCGTCATTCTGTTCTGACTTGTTGTCAAAAAAGCCCTCAAAGAGATTATCTTCCTTGGAAATTCCTGCTGCCTTGTCAGATGAAGGTTTTTCTGCCATTGTCTGTTCAGCTGCAGGTGCTTCCGCCGCCATATCGCTGTTGGAGATATCCATATTTCTTACGACAACAGGAGCAATGATAAGTGCGGCAACACAAGCTGCTGCGAGTGCTGTTTTCTTAGTGAATGAAATGTTTCTGCGAATTGGTTTTGAGGTTACTGCCTCATCATTTTTTTCTTCGAGATTGCTTTCAATTCTCTTCCAGAGAGCGTCCATGTCAGGCGCAGTATTCTCCGCGTGAGATTTATAAAGCTGTTCTATTTTCTTACTGTTCATACGGACTGCACCTCCCCGACATATTTTCTCAGCTTGGAGATTGCGTTCCTGTATTTCCAGGTTACTGTTCCAAGCGGCTTTCCGAGAACGGCGGCAATATCCTTGAAGGTCATATCAGCGAGAATTTTCATATTGACGATTTCCCGCTCGCTTTCATCAAGGTATTCAAGTGCTTCTGCAACCGCAAGCTTCCCGGTAACGGTATCTTCTGTTGACGTTGTATCTGCTATTTCATTTGCAGCAGAATTTTCATTATCCTCGTCAAGGGTCAGCTGTTCACGCTTCTGCTTTTTCAGAAGGTCGAGAGCCATATTTCTTGCTATCGTAACAAGCCAGCGCTTATGCTTGCCTCCGAAGCAGTATGTATCGGCTATTTTCCACAGCTTTAAAAAGAATTCCGACGTTATATCCTCGGCGTCCTGCTGATTGTGCAAAATCAGGTACACGCTCTGATAAATGGTTTTACCGTATTCGTCATAGATTTCCTTCAGACCCTGTTTGTCGCCCTGCTGAATCAGCAGTATACGGCGTTCAAACTGTCTGTCAGTCATACCGTTATCACCCCTTGTTAATATATATACTTTTTGATAAGGTTATTTTTATGGAATATTATTGCACAAATTTACTTTTTGATTTTTGTGCACATTGTCTTATACAAACTTTATCTTTAATTATATCATAAAAATCACTGTATTTCAACGATGGAGCATGCCTTGAATCATCTGTAATATTTTTCGTCTTGTCCGAATATTATGTTATCAAAAAGCTCGGACAAGGAGGCAAACAATGCTGGAGATACTTGATAAACCTTACATTTCACCTGAAAAGGGATTATCTTCTGCAGAAGCAGAGGAACGAATTCGCAGAGATGGTGCAAACGTACTTGCTGATGAAAAGAAAGCAAAACCGCTGAAAATTTTTCTTGGACAATTCCGTGATGTAATGATAATGATTTTGCTTGTGGCAACGGTTGTTTCATTTTTCCTGGGAGAAATTTATGATGCTGTTACAATCGTTATTATTGTTTTGCTTAATGCAATTCTCGGTTTTATTCAGGAATACCGAACCGAAAGAACTCTTGCGGCACTGAAGAATATGACTGCTCCGTCAGCTAAATGTTACCGTGATGGAACGCTTACAACAATTGCTGCAGCAGAACTTGTAAAAGACGATATTATTCGTGTTGAAGCAGGTGACAGAGTACCTGCGGATTGTGTGCTTCTTGAAGCTAAGGGACTGCTTGCTGAGGAAAGTATTTTAACGGGAGAATCTGCTGCTGTTGAAAAAGAAGTTCGGAACATTTCCGACAATGATAACACCCTTGGAAAAAAAGGCATTATTTACAGCGGAACCGTTATAACAAAGGGCACAGCAGAGGCACGTGTTATTGCGACAGGTAAATCTGCTCAGGTAGGAAAGATTTCAGGAATGCTTACTGAAATTGATGAGGAACTTACTCCTCTGCAGAAACGTCTTGCTGAGCTTGGGAAAATTATTGCTGTAATCTGTCTTGTGGTATGTGTTATTGTTACACTGGCGGGAATACTCAGGGGTGAACCTGTTTTTGACATGCTCATGACGGGAATTACAATTGCAATTGCGGCAATCCCCGAAGGACTTCCTGCAACAGTAACGATTGCTCTTGCACTTGCAGTAGGACGTATGCTGAAAAAAAATGCTCTTGTTCACAAACTTCATTCGGTGGAAACACTTGGCTGCACTTCGGTAATCTGCACAGACAAAACGGGAACTGTTACCGAAAATAAAATGACCGTTGTAAAGGCTTACTGCGGAAACAAGGAATATGATTTTTCGGGAAACGGATATAAAATTGCGGGAAATGTAACTTATGAAGGCAAAAGAATAAATCCTGTTTCAGAAACCGCACTTCGCGAGGCACTCATTTGCGGCACTCTTTGCACGAGTGCTTCTATTTCCTCACGGACTGCTCTTTCAACCCGTGAAAGAGGGAATATTTCTTCCGCAGGTGAATGGACAGTTAACGGTGACCCTACCGAAGCGGCACTTCTTATTGCGGCAGCAAAATGCGGCATCACAGCTGAAAAGCTTTCACACGGCAGAGAAAAAATTGATGAGATTCCTTTTGACAGTGACACAAGATGTATGACTGTAATCATGCGTGAAAACATTGGCAAGACGGCTTATGTAAAGGGGGCTGTTGATGTAATTCTGAAAAAATGTGCATTCATGCTTGCAGACGGTGACACTGTACCGCTTACTGCTGCAAGACGGCGTAAAATTCTTGAAGCAAATGAAAAGATGACTTCTCAGGCATTGCGTGTACTTGCATTATGCAAAAAATCACTAAATGACGGTTCAGACCTTGAAACGGGAATGATTTTTCTTGGACTTCAAGGAATGCTTGACCCTCCCCGTGCTGAAGCAAAACAAGCGGTTAAGCTTTGCAGAAGTGCACACATACGCACGGTTATGATTACCGGTGACCACAAAAATACAGCTGCTGCTGTTGCTAAAAAGGCGGGAATCATGCGTAATGGGGACCTTGTTTTCACAGGTGAGGAACTTACATCAATGTCTGATATTCAGCTGGACGAGGTTATTGGCAGAACAGCTGTATTTGCAAGAGTTACACCTGCTGACAAGCTGAGAATTGTACGTGCTTTCAAGAAAAAGGGCGAAATTGTTACAATGACCGGTGATGGAGTTAACGATGCACCTGCAATAAAAGAGGCAAGCATTGGTGTTGCTATGGGAATTACGGGAACAGATGTAACAAAGCAGGCGGCAGATGTTGTTCTGCTGGATGATAATTTTGCAACGCTTGTAAATGCTGTTGAACAAGGCAGAGGCATTTACGCAAACATACGAAAATTTGTACGCTACCTGCTCAGCTGCAACATCGGAGAGGTTCTTACGATGTTTCTGGGGATAATTCTTGGAATGCCGATGGTACTGCTTCCGACCCAAATTCTGCTGGTAAATCTTGTTACAGACGGACTCCCTGCAATTGCTCTGGGAGTCGAACCGCCTGAACGTGAGAACATGAAAAAACCTCCTCGAAAAGGCAATGAAAGTTTCTTTTCGGGAGGACTCATGCAGAAAATTATTTTCAGGGGTGTACTTATCGGGCTATGCACTCTCGGAAGTTTTGCACTTATAAATTATATTTTTGCAAGTATTTCCGCTGCACGTACTGCGGCTTTATTTACACTGGTCATGTCACAGCTGTTTCATGTTTTTGAGTGCAAAAGTGAAAGAAAAAATATATTCACAGTTCCGTATTTAAACAACAAAAAGCTGATTTTTGCAGTGCTTTTTTCAATTGCAATTATTTTTGCTGCAATCTATGTTCCATATCTGCAGATTATTTTTGCAACTGTTCCGCTTACCTCTCAACAGCTTCTTATAGCTTTTGGTTTTGCACTCTCGGCACCGCTTCTTCAATGCATACTAAAATGACAAAAGCACCTATGATACAATCATAGGTGCTTTTAACTGATTATACAATTTTATTAAGCTCATCAAGCAGGGTCTTCTTTGTTTCCAAATCCTTCATTCCATTTGCGAAAATGCAGTCCATACGGTAACGGATATAATCATCATAAAGCTTTGTACCGAATACATTTTCGTTAAGAAGCTTCTGGTAGGAACCTGCATCCATGTTACCGGAGATAACATAGAGAAGCTTTTCAAGTGCTTTCATCTTCTTATCAACATCAGAGAGGTTCTTTGCTCCATTAAGGGCATTGAGTTCAACAAGAACATCACGCTTATCAGAACGGATTGTGTAACCATCAGAATCAAGGCTGCCGAAGATACGGATGATATTGGTGTTGAGAGCTTCCTCTGCAAACGGGAACATTGCAAGCGGCAGGTCAGTTTTATCAACATCGATATAGATTGCCTTGTCACAAGCAGGTGCAATAACAACCTTATAGATATCTGTAAACCAGTATTCATCGCCGCTCTTGAATGTAAGAGGATACTGATAACCCTTCATATCCTTACTGAGACCGAATTCGAGAATTGCTTCACGTTCGGAAGTATAGTATGGGTCATGGTTAGCTGCACACTTATCGGAAACAATCTGTGTAACCTTTGCAACTGTAAATTCGCCCATATCGTTCTTGTCAGCGTCGAGGAACACTCTTGTACCGTCAAATGTGCTCTTCTGGAGGTCTGCTGCAAATGTTGAAGCGCAGATGTACTCCTTATTGAACTTGCTCATAACGTTAACCATTACGTCATCGTTTATGAGGTTGTCAGCTTCATTGTAAGCATAAGCGTCCATAATGCATGCTTCAAGTGTACCCTTGATGTCAGATTCTTCCTCTGCTGTAAGATTTGTAAAGCAGAAACGGTCATAAACCTGTTCCATCATTACATCGAGAGGAATTTCACCGCCGATATACTTGAAACGGTCATTGTTGAGAAGAATTGCCATCTTAGGGAGAATTTTCTGCTTTGCTGTTTCGCTTGTGGTAATCTTGTTGGACATGATACCGAGGCAAACGATAAATTCAGCGTAATCTCTCATTACTTCCTGCTCTGTGAGGTAATTGAAGAAATAACCATAAACATAACCTGCAAAGAATTCCTTGAGGCTGTTGAAAAGCTCGGAGTTCTTTCCGATTTCAGCTATGTACTTTTCCTTGAATGCAGCAACTTCATTTGCGGCAATTGTTTTCTTACCGCCATTAAGAGCAACAAGATTCTTTTCCTGAGCCTTGAAGAAAAGCTTGAGATATGTTTCGTACTTTGTTTCCTCAGCATTGTTAACCTTATCTTCGTTAAATGTCCAGATAAGGAATGCTCTATGCATATTCTTAACAGCGTCAGATGAGGACTCAACGAGGTTCTTTACGTCAATTTCCATGTTCTGTCCGAACTTGGAATTCTTATTGAAGTCAGCAAGAATTTTTTCGATTTCTTCCTTGAATGCTGCATAAGCAGGAGATTTCTCCATAAAGATTACAGCATCAAGTATTTCCGGACCTGTTACAGTCAGATCAAAAACGACACCCATTGTTTGCTCCGTTTCTCAGCGGCGTGAAAAGTTTTATTTTGGACGCCCTATCCCGTCTGCCGCTGTAAACGGGACTTTTATTACTGATTAAACGCCGTATACGTTGCGGTATTCAATCATTTTTTCCAGGTATTCCTTACCCGGAACAACATCGTTCTCAATTGCTTCGATGATATCAGCAATTGTAACGATGGAATATACATCAATTCCGAAGTCACGCTTTACTTCCTGTACAGCGGACATATCACCCTGTCCCTTTTCCATTCTGTCAACTGTGATAACCATACCTGTAACGTTTACATCAGCAGCGGATTTAAGCTTAGGCATAGATTCACGCAGAGCCTTGCCTGATGTCATAACGTCGTCGATGATAACAACCTTTTCGCCGTCCACAAGCTGTTTGCCGATGAACATGCCGCCTTCGCCATGGTCCTTAACTTCCTTACGATCGAAGCAGTAAGCAACGTCAACACCCTTTCTGCTGAGGGCTGTTACAGCGGAAACCGCGAGAGGGATACCCTTATAAGCAGGTCCGAAAAGTGTTTCAACGGGAATATTATTGTCAATGATACATTCTGCATAGAATTCACCCAGCTTGTTAAGCTGAGCGCCTGTCTTATAGTTGCCGCAGTTAATAAAGTAAGGTGCCTTTCTGCCGCTCTTGAGAGTGAAGTCGCCGAAAGTAAGCACTCCGCAGTCAACCATAAACTTAATAAAATCCTGTTTGTAACCCATTTTCAAATATCTCCTTAACATAATTTTCATAGATACAATTAAATTATATCACATTTCATTATTAAAATCAACACTATAATTCACATAAAAAATTTGCTTTTTTTGTTGCAATATGCTACAATAGGAAATGTAATTTACATTTTTTGCACAGGAGAGGAAATTTATGAGAATAAGAAGAAAAAAGTGGGCACGTCCCGAACTGGCTGTCTGCCCATATTATATTGAGCACGCAGAAGAATACAAAGGAAAGTGGAACAGTGTTTTCCCTAACGATAAACCCCTTTACGCTGAGCTTGGCTGCGGCAAGGGTGGATTTGCTGCACAGGCTGCACTGAAATATCCTGACGTAAACTGGCTTGCTATGGATATCAAGAGCGATATGCTGGGCGTTGCAAGAAGAACGGTTGCAAAGGCATTTGAAGAGGCTGGCAGAGAGGTTGACAATCTGAAGCTGGTTTCCCAGAACATTGAGAAGATTCTCACTTCATTTGATGAGAATGACAAGATTGACCGTCTGTACATCAATTTCTGCAATCCGTGGCCTAAGGACAAGCACAACAAGCGCAGACTTACACACACACGTCAGCTTAATCAGTACCGTGTATTTCTGAAGGACGGTTGTGAGATTCACTTCAAGACGGACGATGATGAGCTTTTTGAGGAGTCGCTGGACTACTTCAAGGAAGCGAATTTTGAGGTTACATATCTGACCCGTGACCTCCACGCAAGCGATTATCAGTACAATCTTGTTACTGAACACGAGAGAATGTTCTCGGAGGAAGGCAAGAAGATTAAGTTTCTGATTGCTGTGAAAAAGTAATAACAAATTGAGCCTGAGAGTTTTCTCAGGCTCAGCCTGTCTAAAAACCCCATATTCCGCAAGGAATATGGGGAAAATTCATATAATGAAAAAAGTATGGATAAAAAATTGATATAAGATAGGAAAAAGTTTCTTCCATCTGTGCTTTTCTTTTGGTTACCATAACATCAAATCGTTTTTTCGCTGATTTTATAGTTTGAATAATGAATAATCACAAACCCACTAAAATAGCAGGATTGTGGTTTATTTGTATGGATTAATAAATGTATTCACCTATTTCAACTACAGCATCCTCCGAAAGTATCTTTATTTTTGAAACTCCGACTTTTTCTGGGTACTTAGTATTAATTACATACGAACTAATTACTATATAATATTTTTTTTCGGTGTCTGTTATTAAATCCGGAATTTGAGGATTATAATCTTTTCTTATTACTTGACCATTATCCATAGTCACTCCTTCATTTCCTATAACTGCACCATGAGATACACTTTTCCCTTCATAAAACTCCATCGCCGACTCTATTTGTTTATCTAAATCAGGAGTTTTTTCTAATGTCTGCTGACAAAAAAGTTTCTTCAATCCTTCGCTATCTTCTTCATCAAAACAATTAATAACATTATCTACCAAATTGGATTCGTTATTTGTTTCTTGATGTATTGGTGATTTAAATTCATCATTCAGTCTATTATTACACCCTCCTAAAAGTGTGCAACAAAAAAATATTAAAACAAGTGATATTACCTTTTTCAACTATAATTCACCTCATACCAACATATCCACACATAATAATTTTGTACTTTTCAAGTATTGCGTCAAGTTGCTTTCTCATTCAGTGACTCCTCCCTCTCCTTTTTGGAGAAAACACAGCCGCAGTAATCCTGACGGTAAAGTCCGTACTCTGCGGAAAGCTCCACGCTACGCTTGTAGCCGTTCTTTTTCTTGAAGTCGGAGGGCAGGTGCTTTACGCCGTATCTTTCGGCAAGCTCCTCCCCTATTTCGTTAAGCTTCGGTGCGTTTTTATAGGGGCTGATTGAGAGTGTTGTTGTAAAATAATCGCAGCCTAATTCTGCCGCAAGCTTTGCACTTTCTTCCAATCGCAGGCGATAGCAGGCAAAACACCTTTCCCCGCCCTCACGGATATGCTCCAGACCCTTGATTGCGTCATAGAAACGGTCGGGGTGCCAGCCGCGTTCCACAAAGCTGATTTTGTTCTTCACGGGAAGCTGTTCGATAAGACGTTTCTGCTCGTCGATACGGTGGAGAAACTCTGCTTCGGGGAAAATATTGGGATTGTAATAGAAAACCGTTATGGAGAGGTACTGGGAGAGGTACTCCAGCACTGCACTTGAACAAGGTGCACAACAGCTATGGAGAAGAAGTTTTGGGGGATTGCCGTTGTCGGCTTGTTGTAGAATTTTTTGCTGTTCAAGAAAATAGTTGCGTTTGTTATTCATAAATACTCCCTTAATACTGTAAACTGCCGTAACGTTTTTTCAGGACAAAATACAAAACTCCGGACGCAACTCCTGCAATAACCATTACAACACTTTGGGCATAAGGTGGTTTATTCGGAAGTTTAACCTTTGCGGGGTTGCTTGGGTCGCACAAAAGCTTTACACGCATTCCTTCGTAATCCCTGCGGTTAATAATACGTGCCGTTTTGTAATTTTCATAATAGTATTCGTACTCAACTCCGTCAACTGTATATGTAATATAAGCGTCGAGATAATCGTGGCTTTTCCCGTTGATAATATTTACATCTGTTATAACTCCGTCAACCTCAACTGCTGTTTTCACAAAAGAACTGTAGCTTACCGAAAGAAATATTCCCCACAAAACAAGAATAACACTTATCGGTATGAGAGCTAAAGTTACATATTTCTGGAAGGTTTCGCTTTCCATCAGCTCGCTTAAAATACTGTTTTCTTTCATAAAATCGCTCCTATTTTATTGGCTGTTTTATTACGCTGTCAACATCAACATAATATTTGCTGTAATCATTCGGGTCAACATAAACCTTAATGCTTTTACCGACATATGCACGTATTGCGTTATCCATAGCCAGCGAACTGAATTTATGTATTTGACCGCTGACGGGATTTATCCACTCACATAGAATTTTACCGTTTTTTCCATAATTAACAGTCGGTGACATACCGTGAGAGAAAAATTTATCTATCATATTGGAAAACACATTCGTACTATCAGAATACGCAGCTACCACCTCTGTAACTGTAGCATCAATAATTATTCCGTTTCGTATAATTCTATCGTAACGATGATTTCTTCTGTACAAGTGAAAGCTTAATAATAATGACAGTACACCTGCTCCGATAAGAAGCACACTCTTTTGATAAGGCTCCTCAGTAGTTCTTGACTCGGCAGGGTGATTTTTGTCATACATTACCTCTACACCTCTGCCCTCATACAAACCTCTGCGCACTTTTCTTCCCTTTTCATAATTGGAAATGTAGAGGTGATACTCATTATCACCTGCTTTATATGCAACAAGCACATTACAGCTGTTATATCGGCTTGACTCCAAGCTCTCGTGAACGTACTCCTTTTTTATCCACCCCATTGTTACAACTGCATTTGAACGGAAATGCTCATAATCAATGGTTAAAAATAATCCAATTGCGATTAGAATTACTGCCAAGGGAACAAGTGCAAGAACAAAATACTTATCTGAAAATGGTGTATGTCGCATATGTACTCCTTATCTGAAATCGTGCACCTTTTCGGATGGATAATCATCAGCTGCAACGCTGTCGAGGTCGACATAGTACTTGCTCTTATCGTCACGGTCAACATAGACATCTACTGTTGAGCCGACCATATAATAGATATCGTCCATTACCTGCTTTGAGCTGTAGAGGTATCTTTCACCTGTAAACGGGTCATTTACCTCAACCTCGGCTTTGTACGGGTGTCTATGGTTTATTCTGACATTTGTTACAGTAATTACGTTTGTGATTGTCCCTGTAACTCTGTCGCCGTTTTCCAGAAGCTTCTTGCGCTTTCCGCTTGCGGCAACATTTACAAAGAACATACCGCCGCCTACACCGCCGAAAATCAAGCCCATAAACACAAGAATTATCGGCGCAATATAATTACTTACACGAACATCACCAGGATTTTCGGGGTCATACATTACCTCGATTTCCTTACCCTCGTACATTGACGACGTATAGGTATTCAGCATACAGTTATATACCTGTCTGTCCACTCTGTATTCAACATACACATCGTGATGGGTTGTTCTGTCATCTCCGCTTCCTGTTGTATATCTATCAATCTCAGTTATAACAGCTGTTGTTTTTTCTGCCTTTGCTTCAAACTGTTTTTCTCCTACAAAAGTACAGACACTTGCTACTATCATAATCATGCCGACCAGCAGAAAAACTATACCCAGTAAATTTGTTGTTCCTTCTGTTCCTCTGACTTTCATATTCATAACCTCCTGTCAAAATAAAACCGCTATGATAATAATTGTACCACAGCGGTTTATCTTTTTCAAGTATTATCTATCTTTTTCCTTTTCGGAAAGGTTTTTTCCATAAGTTCCTTGTCGGTTACATAGCCGAGAACAAGGAGAATTGTCATAAGTATCCACACTGACGGTTCAGAAATCATTACTCCGAAGTAGCCCAGCATTGGTGCAAGAACAAATGCTACAACTGCCTTGCCTATCATTTCGATTATGCTGCTTGCAACCGGGATTGTTTTTCTGCCGAGTCCCTGCAGGGAACTTCGCATTACAATAAGCACGCCCAGCACGAAATAGAACGGTGTATTTACTCGGAGATATTTTGAAGCTGTATCTACAATGTATGGATTTTCCGTACCTGCGATAAGCTCGACAATAAAACCTGAGGCTGTGTATCCAATCAGGATTGCTACTGCTGACCAAATCCACGAAATAAGGATTGCACTTCTTATTCCTGGAAAAACTCGGTGCGGTTTATTTGCACCCAAATTCTGACTGCAATAGGTTGCGCAGGCTGAACCGAGGGCGCTGTACGGAAGCATAAGGATGCTGGAGATTTTTCTTGCGGCGGTATGTGCGGCGATTGTATCCGTACCAAAACCGTTGATTGCACGCTGGAGTACGAGAGAACCGATTTCAACGATACTGAACATAAGTGCAAAGGAAAGTCCCATTGACATAAGCTGTCCGACCTCGTGGAGAGTGATTCGGAATTCCTCTTTTTTCGGGATAAGATACGGAAAACGGATAAGGATATACACACAGCAGAGAATAAAGGAAAATGTTTGAGAAATGATTGTAGCGTAGGCTGCACCATTGATACCCATATTGAATTTCACGATAAACAGCAGGTCGAGTCCGATATTTACAAATGACGAAATAATCAGAAATATCAGCGGAGTAAGGCTGTCCCCTACTGCACGGAGGACGCCTGCTGCCATATTGTAGAGCATTGCGGTTGTCATAAACATAAGGATAATTCTTATGTAGCCGTATGCCATATCAAAAATTTCGTCTGGTGTATCAAGCAGACGCAGGAAATATTTCAGCAGGAACATACTCAGCACGGTAAATATTGCTGAAACGGAAAGTCCGAGGATTATTGTTCCTGCAACTGAACGTCGTACTTTTTCGCGGTCCCCCGCTCCGAAATGACGTGCGGTAACAATTGAGAAACCGTTTGTCAGGCCTGACATAAAGCCGATAAGCAGGTTTGAAACGTAGCTTGTTGAGCCAAGTGAAGCGAATGCTTCTACACCTATTGCACGACCTACGATAATTGAGTCAACCATATTGTACATCTGTTGGAAAAGATTACCTGCGATAATTGGAAGTGCAAAGGCAAGTATTATTTTAAAAGGGTTGCCCCTTGTGAGTTCCTTCATATTAAAAATCCTTTCATTTTGTGCCTTAAAAAGATTACCCTAAATGCGTCAATTTGTCAATGGAAATTTTCACGGTATTTTATTAATATTTCTGCACAAAATATTGCAGAATACCGATAATGAAAGGATTTGATTTTATGGCTATAAACAGGGTCAAGACGGTTATTCTTGGTGCAGGAAATGTTGGTGCGGCGGTTGCACATGGACTTGCTCTTGAAAGACTTTGCGGGGAAATTGTTATGCTTGACATCAACCATGAAAAGGCTTGGGCAGAGGCTGAGGATTTAAAACACGCACTTAGTGCAGAGCGAAGCAACATCCGTGTAAAAAGCGGAGGTTATGAGGAATGCGGTGACGCTGACATTGTTATTCTTACGGCGGCACCGAAATATATTCCCGGACAAAGCCGTCCTGACATGGTTGCAAAGGCAGCAAAAATCACGGAAGAGGTTATTCCTCACGTTATGACGAGGGGTTTCAAGGGATTTTTCATTGTTGTGACAAATCCTGTTGATGTGATTTCCAACCTTGTACAGAAGCTTTCGGGTTTGCCGCCTTACAGGATTATCGGCACGGGCACTTCCCTTGACACGGCAAGGCTGAAGATTTACATTGCTGAGAAGCTGAATGTTGACCCGATGAGTGTAAATGCATTCTGCATGGGTGAACACGGTGACAGTCAGGTTATTCCATGGAGTCTTGCGACGGTTGGCAACAAGCCTTTTGCGGAGGTTATCCGTGACAACCCTGACAGGCTGAAGCATTTTGACAGGCAGACTGCTTTACAGGAAATCAAGGACGTTGCTTTTGACATTGTAAACCGCAAGGGCAGCACGACCTTCGGCATTGCTTCGGCGGCTTGCAGTATTGTAAGTGCGATTGTTCACGACAGCAGGACGGTTATTCCTGTTTCGGCTTGGTTTAACGGAGAATACGGCGAGGGAAATATTTATGCAGGTGTACCTGCAGTAATTGGTATGGAAGGTGTCAAAGAGTTGGTGGAGTACAATCTTGCATCAGATGAGATGGCGGCTTTCAGGCATTCTGTTTCGCTTATTCGTGAGTATGGAAGAAAAGTCGGGTTATAAAAAGAAACGGAGAAGCCAAAACTTCTCCGTTTTGTTATTATAACAATATTTTATCAAGTTCATCAATCATTATTTCGGGATTGAACAAAGCATTTTCACAATGGAATTTACCATTAAAGCATTTTACAACGGTAGACGGATAATGCTTCTGCAAATACTTTGCCGACTTCTTTGCAAGCATTTCGTTTGGTGCTGTTCCATGAAATAAATATGCAGTAGTATTCGGTGTATCAATATTACTATTCAGCTTGAATTCTGCTATACCGTTCAAGCTGTTCACAATAGTAGTATCCGACATATTGTCAAGTACCTGCAAAAGATTATCAAGATTATCCTTTGAAATGATTACTTTAGTTGCTTGCTCAACAGTTTTCTTATCTCTTTGCTGAGATTTATGGGTTATATTCAGATAGAAATTTATCATAAACTTTTTCATAAATCTATTTATAGATACCAGTGGTGAACCGTCGAAAATAACCTTTTCAAAATTCAGTTTTCTATTCTGCCATAGCGTTGCTGTCAAAACGCCACCCATTGACATACCGTAAATTGCATACACATTTTCGCCGTAATTTGAAATCATATAATCT
The DNA here is from genome assembly GCA_018110825.1 of Oscillospiraceae bacterium. GTDB lineage: Bacteria > Bacillota > Clostridia > Oscillospirales > Ruminococcaceae > RGIG8773. The sequence continues at coordinate 59,732 of JAGBCL010000027.1, read as the reverse complement.
TCAATTGCTTTTGCATCTTCCAAAAAGGAAATAAAATCATCCTTCTTTTCAATATCGTGTCCTGACATTATGGGAACAATAACGTGAAAATCACTCTTGTAATGCTCGATATATTTTTCCCACACCTGCCACGGAAGCTGAAAGCCGTGAATAAGGATTATTTTTCTTTTGCTTGTATCGCCGAATTCCAGTATTTTCATCAGCACACCTCCGAGTGTTATTTGACCATATCCTCGATACTTCCTGTTTTGCCTGCAAGACCGAGTGCGCTGTCAACAGGGAGTGAGAAACATATGCCACGATTTTCGGTAAGGATACCTGCCGTTTCCATAATGTTCTGCATAACCTGTTCTCTGTCATCCTTACCAACTACGATAAAAACAACATCCTTTTCGGGCTGAATGGAAATGCCGAGAAATTTTGCGGCTTCCTCTCCGCCAAGTCCAAGTCCATGGAGAAGTGTTCCTCCTCTTGCACCTGCTGCCTTTGCGGCTTCCTTAACAGCTTCAAATCCGCCTCGGTTTACAATTGTTATTATAAGCTCATATTTTGCTTCGGACATTTCTGTTTTTCCCTCCAGTTCAGGTTTTGTTCCGTTCAGGGCAAAGGTTGTTCCTGATGCGCCTGTAATTGGTATTGTAAATGCTATTCCCCTTCCTGCTTCGCTAAGAGAAAGCTTATTGTTGAACACTTCGTAAAGGTGCATAACCTTATTATCTGCAACAAATGAAAATGCGGTAATCTTTTTATTTTCGCCAAGTCCAAGATATTCAAGCATTTCCGAATCGGCTGAACCGTTGCCGTGAGTAAGGAATCGGCAAGGTACATTTTCCTGCTGGAGAATATTATGCACAAGCTGTCCGCAACTATAGTCAGCTATTAAAATCATTGCTTTCATATACCTTAACCGTCCTTTCTGTCAAGAATTACTACTGTATCGCAGCTTGCGTCCAAAGTAATCGGGAATACCTGTCCCTCTGCTGTCTGAAGCTTTGGTGCAGATTTGAACTTGCTGATAAGTCCTAAAAGCTGAATTGTAAGCAGCGGAGTCATTGCAACCATTGCAATGATACCAAAAGCATCCTCAGCAATATTTCCACCCGCCGCAAAGCTTGCGCCCATTGCAAGCGGAAGCAGGAATGTTGCTGTAAGAGGTCCTGATGCAACTCCGCCTGCGTCAAATGCTACAGATGTAAAAATCGGCGGAACAACGCATGTGATGATAAGTGCAAATGCGTAACCTGGAATAAGGAACCAGAGAATTGAAATTCCTGTAATAACTCTTATCATTGCAATTCCTACAGATACCGCAACACCGATTGCAAGGCTGAGTCCCAATGCCTTAGCGGAAATACGTCCCTCTGTAATTGTTTCAACCTGCTGTTTGAGGACGTGCACGGCAGGCTCGGCAGAAACGATAAAGTAACCGATTATCATACCTATCGGGACAAGAATCCACGAATAACCGCTTCCGGCGAGACTTTCTCCGAGATACTGACCAATTGGCATAAAGCCTACGTTTGCGCCTGTCAGGAAAAGAACAAGTCCGATATATGTAAATATAAGACCGACAAAAATCTTGATAAGCATTTTCTTTTCAAGCTTAAGTGAAACTGCATTGAACAGCAGGAAAAATGCTACAATCGGGATAATTGCTGAAAAAACGTCCTTCATATAATGCGGCAAAGCATATATAAAGTTTCTGAACACTTCCGAAACAGTTTCATAGCTTCCGATTGGAGCAATAGTCTGCTCGGGAGTATTAGTGCTGTTAGCTGCACCTAAAATAAGGACTGTAAGAATTGGTCCGATTGAACACATTGCAACAAGACCGAAGCTGTCTTCCTCAGACGTTTTATCGCCACGTATTGAGGAAAGACCAAGACCGAGAGCCATAATGAACGGCACTGTAATTGGTCCTGTTGTAACACCGCCTGAGTCGAAAGCTGTTGGGATAAAGCTTGGTGAAATAAGCGGTGAACAAGCGAAAATAAATACGGCTGCATACAGAATAATAAAAAGTATATTAATCCTGATTTGCAGAAAAATTCTAAGAAAAGCAAGTGCAAGAAAAAGTCCTACACCTATACCAACGGCCCATACCATAACCTGTGTTTCTACAATAGGAGTCTGGTCTGCAAGCACCTTCAGATCGGGTTCCGCAACGGTTACAAGAACACCAATTACAAAGCAGACAGGCAGAATTATTCCTATTTTTTTCAGTCGCACTAGCTTTGCACCGATTTTCTCACCTATGATAATCATTGACGTGTCTGCGCCCAATGTGAACAATCCTATGCCCACAACAAGCATAACCGTTCCCACAAAAAACATAAAAAACAGTTCACCGCTTATGGGGACAATTGACACAATAAGCAGAAAAACAACTGCCGCAACCGGCAATACAGAGCCCAATGACTCCTTGATTTTTTCTATCAGATTTTTCTTCAAAGGTCTCACCTTTCATAAAGTATATTTAACTTTAATTATATCACACTGCGACATTCCATTCAACTTACGTCGCGGTAAAGATTCAGTAAAAAAGCAGCTGCCATTTATTACAGCAGCTGCTTGATATCAATCTTTATGGGGAGCTGCGGTTACAGTTTCTATTGCCTTTGTAATCGCTACGTCAAGGTCAATGGCATTCTGTTGTTTTGTTGCGTCAATTCTTGTAAAAAGCTCACCTTTTCTTGTATTCACATATTTGGGCTGAAGTTCGTTAAGTGCAACCGCCAGCATATCGTTTATACATCTGTCGCACTTACAGCAATCCATTACTGCAAGGCGCTCTGCAAGCTTTTCCATTACAAGATTTTCCATAACATTTACAGTAGCCATAAAACAATCCCCTTTTACACGTTTCTGTTGATGATTTCGATACACATTCTTCCGTTGTGGTACGGGCACTTCCAAGGGTTAACCATTTGAACCTTTGGCATCGGTTCGCCGTCAAATGTTACCTCGCCCCACCATTCGGAGTTATCACGGCTGTCGACCTGCTTTGTAACAATCCAGTTGAACACTGTCTTGGCAGCGTCAGCAAACTTTTCTTCGCCGCTCTGCTGATAAGCATTTGTAAAGCCAACAACGCTTTCAGCCTGCACCCACCATACACGCTTCTTATCAATCTTTTCGTTTTCACGCTCGTTATTTACGGCGCCGTTTTCGTAAGCAATGTTAAGAATATTGCCCGAAATACGGAGATTGATTTCACACCATCTTGCGCTGAGTGCTTCGTCGCCCACAACTTCACATGCACGGTCAAAGAGCCATGTTGCTTCGATATCATGGCCATAGGAATGAATATCGCCAATCTGGGCGAGATTCTTATCAAAGAAAACTCTGAGGCAATTATCATCGCTGTTGAAAATCTTCTTTTCGGAAATATCAAGCAGGAAACGGAGTCTTTCCTCAACCTTGTTTCTTCTGTTGTCCTCACAAGCTTCAAGGAGGACAGTATATGCTTCGATAAGGTGAAGAACCGTGTTCATTGTCTTATCAGCCATAAGTCCGTTTTCGGAAAGCGCGTCATTAGGAACAAGCTTCCAGTCAATTGACTGTGCTTCAAGGTATGCGATTTCGTCTGTGCACTTCTCCTCAACTGTATTGAACAGGTCAAAAGCAAGTTCAAGTGCAGAATTATCCTTTGAAGCAAGGTAGTAAGCGGAAAGAGCATAGATTGCGAAAGCCTGATTATATGTATGCTTCATTGTATCGGCAGGCTTGCCGTCGTATGTCATCATCCAGTATACGCCGCCGTTTTCATTGTCAACGCACTTTTTAAGGAATTCATAAGCGTGACGGGCATTTTCAAGCAGATATTCCTCTTTGAGAGTTCTGTAGCAGGAAGCGTAGAACCAAAGGATTCTTGAATTGAGAATTACACCCTTATCGGCCTTCTTGTCAACAACAAGGTCATTGTCCATAAAACCGTAAAAGCCGCCGTTTTCGTCATCACGGAGCTTATTCCAGAAAGGGAGAATACGTTCGGTAAGTTCTTTTTTACATTCTTGTACCAACATAAAAATACCTCTGTTTATTGTAAATTTTATCTGTCCATAAACTTGTTCATAACAAGACCAGTGATAAGCTTCGGATAGAAGTATGTGGACTTCTGAGGCATCTTTTCGGATGCAAGAGCAACATCACGGATTTCCACAACCTTTGTAGGATTGAGGATAAAGGAGCAATCAGCGCCGTCGATATCAACAGCTTCGAGAGCTTCCTGACGGGAACGTGTATAAGTAAGGTTCTTCTGATTTGCCATATTTTCCTTGTCGATACCGAAAATTCTTTCGAGAACAAGGCTATGGAGAACGGAAACGTCGAGTCCGCAGTAAGCATCGGACATATCAGGGAGAAGCTTATTTACAGCACCTTCGTCCTTGAGTGTCATAACATAACACTTGCCCGCACCTGAATACATAGCGAATGCCTTCTTGCCGTTCTTGTATGCTTCGTTGAGAGCAGCCTGCATACGTTCTTCACCCGGAGCCTGTGCGATATCGAAGTATGCCTTACAATCCTCGATAATCTTATCAGCATTGAACTCAGGCAGATCACGCACAATTCTGTGTGTCGGGAAAACAACAAGACCTGTATTTTCCATATTAACGAGCATCATAGCGATATATCCGCTCTGGTCGCCTGCTGTTGCCTTGCCCTCTGCACAAAGGTGCTTATGGAAATTAAGAGCTGTTTCGTAACGGTGGTGACCGTCAGCGATATATAGCTTCTTATCTGCAAATGCAGCTGTAACCTTAGCGATTACGTCCTTATCGGAAACGCACCACATTCTGTGGATTGTTCCGTCCGGGTCCTTGACCTCCATATCGGGAGCACCCTGTGAACAGCCGTCGATAAGGCTGTATGTGGAGCCGTCCTCGTCCATATAGAGGGAATAAATCTGGCTGAAATTGCAATAAGTTTCGCTCATAAGATTGAATCTGTCCTGCTTAGCTTTGGAGAGAGTTTCCTCGTGAGGAAGCACGATACCCTCGGAGAATTCAACAAGCTTAACGAGGGAAACAAAACCCTTGAGGCTGTTGTTTTCGCCGTTTGCAGTAAACTTCATCTCGTAAACGTAGATGCTGTCCTCGCCGTCGCATGCAAGAATCTGCTTATTGAGCCAGCTCTGAAGTGTTTCGCCTGCTTCAGCGTAACGCTCATCGCCGCCCTTAGGCAGTTCAAGACGGATTATATTGTAAGGATTTTCCTTTACATACTGCTCTCTCTGAGCATCGGAGATAATATCGTAAGGTGGGCAAACCAGCGTATTGAGTTCGCCGCCCTCAGCGGTATAACGCATTCCCTTAAAAGCTTTGATTTCTGCCATTGCAAATTCCAACCTTTCTGAATTTAATTATTACTTCAAGTCCATTCCGCAGCACTTCTTGTACTTCTTGCCGCTTCCACATGGGCATGGGTCATTTCTGCCGACCTTTTCCTTAACCTTACGTGGCTCGGAAGGTCCGTCGCTGCCTGCTTCTGCAGGCTTCATAACCTGCTCACGCTTAGGTGCTTCAGTATTAGGATTTACCTGAATTGTAAACAGGAGACGGATTGTTTCTTCACGGATGGATTCAACCATTGCGTCAAACATTTCAAAACCTTCAAAACGATATTCAACAACAGGGTTCTTCTGACCGTAGGAACGGAGGGAGATACCCTTCTTGAGTTCTTCCATATCGTCAATGTGTGCCATCCACTTGATATCAACAACCTTAAGGAGAATTACACGTTCAAGCTCACGAAGAACTTCGTCGCCGACCTTTTCTTCCTTCTGCTTATAGAAAGTCATTGCTCTTTCTGTAAGCTTATCAATAATATCCTGCTTAGATACATCTTCAAGCTCGGCATTTGTATAACGGAAGTCTTCATTTACTGTAAACAGACCCATAAATCTGTCACGGAGACCTGCAAGGTTCCAGTCATCCTTGATGTTATCATCCATGAGGTACTGGTTAACGGTATCATTAATCATACCATTAATCATATTCAGGATATATTCATGGATATCCTCACCGTTGAGAACCTTTGCTCTCTGGTCATAAATAATCTGACGCTGTGCAGACATTACATCGTCATAGTTAAGAACATTCTTACGGATTGCAAAGTTTCTGCCTTCGACCTTCTTCTGGGAAGATTCGATAACCTTTGAAAGCATTCTTGCTTCAATAGGCATATCCTCTTCAACCTTCAGCGCTTCCATCATACCTGTAATTCTGTCACCGCCGAAAAGACGCATAAGGTCATCTTCAAGTGAAAGGAAGAAACGGCTTTCACCAACGTCACCCTGACGACCTGCACGGCCTCGGAGCTGGTTATCGATACGGCGGGATTCGTGACGCTCTGTACCGAGAATAAACAGACCGCCTGCTTCCTTTACCTTTTCAGCCTTTTCCTTGATTTCATCGCTGTACTTATCATAAAGCTTACGATAAACCTTTCTTGCTTCAAGGATTTCTTCATTATTTGTTTCGGCATAGCTGATAGCTTCATTGATGAGCCAGTCATTCATACCGGTCTTCTTCATTTCAGCCTTAGCCATAAACTCAGCGTTACCGCCAAGGATAATATCTGTACCACGGCCTGCCATATTTGTAGCAATTGTTACAGCGCCGTACTTACCTGCCTGAGCAACGATTTCAGCTTCTCTTTCGTGCTGCTTGGCGTTGAGAACATTATGCTTGATACCCTTCTTGGAAAGCATCTTGGAAAGTGTTTCAGACTTTTCAACGGAAACTGTACCAACAAGAACAGGCTGTCCCTTTTCGTGACACTCCTCAATCTGACGGATTGCAGCAAGGAACTTACCGTGCTCGGTCTTGAACACAACATCAGGGTGGTCAATACGTACTGTAGGACGGTTCGGAGGAATTTCAATAACGTCAAGCTTATAGATTTCCTTGAATTCATCTTCCTCGGTCATAGCTGTACCCGTCATACCTGACAGCTTGCTGTAAAGACGGAAGTAGTTCTGGAATGTGATGCTTGCAAGTGTCTTGGACTCGTGAGCAACCTTAACGCCTTCCTTGGCTTCGATAGCCTGGTGGAGACCGTCACTGAAACGACGACCAACCATAAGACGACCTGTAAATTCGTCAACGATAATTACTTCGCCGTCCTTAACGATATAGTCAATATCAGCCTTCATTACACCATGTGCCTTGAGAGCCTGGTTGATGTGGTGAAGGAGTGTAGAATTGTCAGCATCATAGAGGTTTCCTACATTGAACTGCTTTTCAGCCTTCTTTACGCCGCGGCGTGTAATTGTAGCTGTCTTTGCCTTTTCGTCAATGATATAGTCGCAATTTTCAGTAGCTTCTTCCTGGTCAACCTTGTTATCCATTTCAACAACAATATACGGAGTAAGGCTTCTTGCAAACTTGTCAACCTGTGTATAAAGTTCAGTGGACTTGTCACCGCGTCCGGAAATGATCAGCGGAGTTCTTGCTTCGTCAATGAGGATTGAGTCAACTTCGTCTACGATTGCAAAGTGGTGTTCACGCTGAACCTTATCCTTCATGTAGATAACCATGTTATCACGGAGATAGTCGAAACCGAGCTCATTATTTGTAGCGTAAGTAATGTCACAGTTATATGCTGCACGACGCTCGTCATTGTTAAGTTCATGTGTAATACAGCCGATTGTAAGACCCAGATAACGGTAAACCTTACCCATTTCCTCGGACTGGAACTTAGCGAGGTAGTCGTTGACAGTTACAACGTGAACGCCCTTGCCTTCAAGTGCACAGAGATATGATGCACAGCAGGCAACGAGAGTTTTACCTTCACCTGTTTTCATTTCAGCAATTCGGCCCTGATTAAGGACAATTGCACCGATAATCTGCACAGGGAAAGGCTTCTTTCCGAGAACTCTCCATGCAGCCTCACGGACTGTTGCAAGAGCTTCAGGAAGGATATCATTCAGTGTTTCGCCCTTTGCAAGACGACCCTTGAGTACATCTGTCTGTGATTTGAGAGTTTCTTCTGACATTGCAGTATACTCATCTTCAAGAGCGAGCACCTTATTTTTTATAGGTTCGATTTTGGCAAGCTCTCTTTTACTGTAGCTGCCGAAAAGTCCGTCAAAAATACCCATTTGTAATTCCACCTTTATATTTTAATAAACTTTTTTAACGTATCCAGGAATGCCCCTTACGCAAAAGCGTATTCTGAACGCATTATATTTAATTATAACCCATGGTGCAAGATTTGTCAATGTTTTTTCACAATTGATTATTAATCTTTGAACAATAAACTCCTTGACTTTTATCAAATATTAGGTTAAACTTAGTATGATTGTAAATTTATGTAACGGAGGTGAAGAAATGGTCTGCTCATGCTGTGGAAAAGAACTTCGTGACAATGCAAAATTCTGCTCATTCTGCGGAGCAACGGTTACTGCTGTAACTGAACTTGCAGAAAACATACCATCTGCGGAAGAAATGTCTGAAAAGGAAAGCAATGCCGCAGAAAATGCTGAAGCGGCTACTGAAGAAATTACTGGTGAAGCTGATGTGAAAGAAGAGTGCACAGTCGAAAAAGAACAAACTGATGATAATATCTCGGAACTAGCTGAGAAATTTCACGAAAAAGACGGCTTATTTGTTATTAATGAGCAGACTTCTGAAATTTCTTCCGTATCTGTTTTCAAGGAAAAAAAGAAGCTCCCGTGGGTGAAAATTTCTATTGCAGTTGTATGTGCGGCGGCAATTGGTGCTTCTGCATATATTATTCCTTCAACAGTTATTCCCGCAATAAAATATTCAAATGCTCAGAAGCTTTATGAAAGCGGAGATTATCAGGGTGCCTCCGTGGCTTTCGGTAAACTCGGAAACTATAAGGAAAGCGCTGACTACATAATGAAATGCCGTTACAATGAAGCTGAAATGCTTTTTTCAAACGGCAAATATCAGGAGGCTGCAGATGCATTTACTGCACTGAACGGTTATTCCGATTCTGATATGCGTGCAGATGAATGTATGACTGCAATTGCTGAAAAATATACTGCTGAGGGTGATTATGACTCTGCAATGGCTGTTTATACAGCTGCAGGTAAATCCGACCTTGCAGAACAGACTGCATTAAAAAAGATTGAGGCTCTTGCAGAAAACGGAGATTATTTCAAAGCTGCGGAAATAGCGGAAGCATACTGCAGCGAAGATGTTGTTACCGAATATATTTATCAGGGTGCACTGGCTGCTAAGGAAAGCGGAGACTTCAAAATGGCTGCAGATAATTTCTACAGGCTCGGGCAGTATAAGGATTCCGCAGACAATGCTATAGATTGCACATATAATTTTTATCTGTCAGAATATACGAATAACGGTGCTTCCGAGGAAATCGTACGGGGATTCTATTTCCTTGACAACTACAGTAATTCCAAAGACCTGTTCATAGAAACAAGCTACGAATACGGACTGGAATGTGAAAAAAACGGTGATTATGCTATGGCGACGGCCATGTTCAAAAACTGCGGCACATATAAATCTTCAATGAACGAAATTTACAGGTCCCGCTACAATCTTGGAAAACAGCTGCTTGACACTGACCCTGCTTCGGCACGTTCCGTTTTTGCACTTATGAGCACATATGGTGACAGTGCCGCTCAGAAAAAGGCTGCTGCTGCAAAGCTTACTGATGACCATAATGATTGGTATGCTGACGGATTTACTTCCGCAGGTAACTATTATACAACCGTTTTCAGAAAGAATGATACCCTGCTTGTTTCATGCACTGCAGGAACAGATACCATATCGCCGCCGATAACTCTTACGCTGACATTCAGAGACAGTGAGGGAACTGAAATTACAGCGGATTGCGAAAATGTAAGAAACAGCGGTTCATTCAGCGGGAGCTTCTCACTTTCTTCCGCAGCAAGCGGAAATGCAGAAATCATTATTTCACGAAAAGATAACGGAACTGTATTGAGGACAATTGCTATTAAAATTACTGATTAACGATAAAAACCCCATATTCCTGAGGAATATGGGGTTGAATTTTATTCGTTTTCTGTTCTGACATTTGAAAGCAGCTTCATTCCGATAATCATTATCAACGGAAATACTGCTGCAAAAAGAAGTCCCGTTTTAAGTCCTGATGAAGCTGAATCCGCAGCCGGAAGAAGCTTTACTCCTTGTTCTGCCATATTTACAAATATTCCAACAATACCAGGACCTGCCGAACAGCCGATATCTCCTGCCAACGCAAGTATTGCAAACATTTTTGTGCCGCCCGATTTATATTTTTCAGCAGAAATACTGAATACTCCGGGCCACATTATTCCGACAGAAAGTCCGCAAAGTGCACACCCAGCCAGTGACAAAAGCGGATAAGGTGAAAAAACCATAACTGCATAACTGAAAATACACAGAAAAGAACTGGCTGTTATTACAGGAACAAGCTTGATTTTGTTCCCGAAAATTCCGTAAATAAGTCTTGCTGTGCCCATCAGCACGGCAAACATGCACGGTCCAAGTAGGTCGCCCATGGTTTTGGTTACCTTTAATCCTGCTTCGGCAAAAAGTGATGCCCATTGCGATGCAGCAAGCTCTGAGGCTCCTGCTGAAATCATAAGCAGACACAAAAGCAAAAAGATTTTGCTTCCGAAAAGCTTGCTGAGTGGAATTTCTTCCTCCCCATCTTCCACGAAAGGACAAAGAGGTACTTTAGCAAACAGAAATGTATTGAGAAACGGAATTACTGCCCACAGGACAGTAAGAATTCTCCAGTTTTCTGTTCCCAATATTGTAAAGAACAGCGTTGACAGCAATACTACCGATACTTGTCCCCAGCAATAAAATGAATGAAGAAGACTCATTGCAGAAGCTTTTTCGTCCCCGGGCAAAGATTCAACAATAGGACTTATCAGCACCTCGGTAAGTCCTCCTCCGACAGAATTGAAAGCTGCGGCAAGAATCAGTCCTGCAAAGGGGTCTGGAAGCACAAACGGAAACACTCCCATGCATGAAAAACCGATTGCCGCACATATATGTGCAAGAAGCATTGATTTTCGCACGCCTATCTTTGCCACTATTTTTGAAGAAAGTATATCAACAATAATCTGCATTACAAAATTTGCTGAAATCAGCATTGCAATCTTTTCAAGTGATATTCCGAACTGATTATGAAAAGTCAAGAAAAGAAGCGGCGGCAAGTTGTTTACAATCGCCTGGGTTATATACCCTGCGTAACATGCTGTCAGAGTATGCTTATATGTAAATTTCATTTTCATTCCTCCCAATACAAGGTAAAATTATACACTTTTACATCTTTGTATAATAGGGGGTTAAGGTTAAAAAATTGTTACTGTTTAATAATATTTATTTTTATGTTTGAACACAATAGACAAAAAAACATTTAAAAGTCTGTGTAGTATTTTATTTTTATTTCGTGACAAAGTAATAAAAATATGTTAAAATTATATGCATAGAATTAATGTCTGAAAGGAGTATACTGCTGTGAGAAAATTCCGTAAGCTGATTGGCATTATAATTTCACAATCCGACTCGCCCAATCAGGCAAAATTCCTTGAGGGTGTTTTCAAGCAGGCCTTCAAACTTAATTACGATGTTGCTGTATTCTCAACCTTTTCTACACATAAATTGTCCGATGAATGGCACGATGGTGAACTGAATATATTCTCACTTATAAATTATTCTGCTCTTGATGGATTGATTTTTCTTCCTGATACTCTTACAACAGATAACTTTCATAAAGTAATTGAAGCTGATATTAAAAAGAAATTCCGCAAGCCTGTAGTTTCTGTTGACCTTGAAACTGAAGGTTTTGATAATATCCACACTGATGATATTCAAAGCATCAAAACAATTATTTCTCATCTCATCGAAAAACATAAGATGACGGATATTGCCTTCATGACAGGTACAAAGGGGCATCCTCATGCTACAAACCGACTTACCGGTTATTATGAAGCTCTTATTGAACATAATCTTCCTATTGACCAAAGCCGTGTTTTCTACGGTGATTTCTGGTATAATGAGGGTGAAAACGTTGTAAAGCGGCTTATGGAAAGCGGCAGACCGCTTCCTCAGGCTATTGCTTGTGCTTCTGATACAATGGCAATAAGCATTTGCGAGGCTTTAAAAGCAAGAGATATTAAAATTCCTGAAGATATAGTTGTTACAGGCTATGACTCTATTGATGCAGGTGTGAATTATGTCCCAAGCATTACATCTGCTAACCTGCCTTTGGATAATACAGGAACAAGAGCAGTCAATAAACTTCACAGTCTGATAACCGGAACGGAATTCAAGGACATTCGTTCCAATGCGGAAATCCTTATTGCCAAGAGCTGCGGATGTTCGGTTAATATTGCTGAAAAAATCCGTAACGAACGTGAAAGCTGGCGTGATAACGGAGATATGTTCAACACTTTTGATTCAACATATAATTTTATGCTTGAAGCACTTATCTCAAAAAAAGATTACGTTGAATATATGAATACACTTTGCTGGTACGGTTATTTGCTTGGAGAATATGAAAAATTCTATTTATGCATGTGCGACAACTGGGATAATTTAGGTGAAACAGAAAGCAACTCAAATTATCTGAAAAAGGGTTATACTAAAAAAATGAATCTGCTTGTTCAGAAAAGTCCGGATACTGCTTATGTTGAACCTGGAAGATTTTTTGATGTCAAGGAAATGCTCCCTGCAATATATGAAAGACGTCCTAAGCCTACTGCTTTCTTCTTCTCACCTATTCATTTCAACGACAGATGCTTCGGATATTCGGTAATTACCTATGGAGAAAGAATTACTTCTTACTCCCCAATTTACCGCAAATGGATAAGATATGTCTGTGCTTCATTGGAAAGCTTCCGCAGACAGCGCAACCTGCAGTATATGTACACAAAAATGGAAGAAAATGCTGTCACTGACTTGTTAACGGGAATTTATAACAGAAACGGATTTAACATTTACGCTGACAGAATATTCCATGACGCCAAGATGGACAAGCAGAAATTTACGCTTATTCTTGGCGATATGAATAATCTTAAATATATAAATGATACTTTTGGTCATATTGAAGGCGATTTTGCTTTGAAAACAGTTGCTGATGCATTTACCAAGGCATGCTCACCTGATATGATGTGTTTCCGCATGGGCGGTGATGAATATGTTATTGCAAGCCGTACTGTACTTTCAGAAAAGGAAATTGCTGAAATTGAAGATTCAATCAAACAATACCTCAAGAATATCAATGACACAGCTGATAAGCCTTACTCCATCAGCGTAAGCCTTGGCTGGTATTTTGACGAGGCAAGCAATCTTGACAGCATTGAACACGCGGTTTCAATTGCTGACGAGAAAATGTTCATGGCAAAAGAAAAATATAAGCGTGAAGAAGGCTTCAACTATAAAAGGAATCGTTCCTCACATTAAAAACAAAGGTAATGAAGAGATATTCCCTTCATTACCTTTTTGTTTTGCTTATTCCGCAAACCGTCAGCACATTTTCAGCAACGGTAAAGCTTATTTCAAATCCACCGAATGCCATAATATATATACGTTCGTGTGAATGCTGATATTGCGGTCTTGGGTCCTGTGCAAGCACTTCAATCAATCCGTTTCTTAATTCAGTTGGTACTTGTTCCAGATACTCTGACGGAAATTCCACATCAAGCACACCCTCCTTCTGCGAAAGTGCAAAGCCATCTGCTGCTTCGGGGTGAGAATCGGTATATGCAAGATATGGTTTTATGTCATAAATTGGAGTTTTGTCAAGAATATCTGCTCCGCTGATATAAAGCACGGGACCTTCACTTGTATGAAGGTCGATTTTATCAAGCTTGACAGAGGACATTCCTATCGGATTCGGGCGGAACGGCGAACGGGTTGCAAAAACACCCATACGGGTATTTCCTCCAAGACGCGGCGGACGTACTGTCGGTGACCATTCGTCACGTTCTGATTCGGAAAACTTCCATAAAATCCATATATGAGAGTAGTCTTCCAGCCCACGAAAGGCTTCCGGTACACGATATTCAGGTTCAAAAATAATTTTCGACTGAAGAGTTGTCAATCCGCTTTGACGCGGTATTCCGAATTTTTCAGTAAACGGACTATGTACGTGCGCAATTATTTTCATAGCTTACCTCGACACAATTGTTGTTTCAAGTAAAACTCCGAGAAGTAAACTTCCCGGAGTTTGTTTTTACTTATTTGCAGAAAGCGCACGCTGCCCGATATCGGTTCTGTAGTGTGCACCATCAAATGTGATTTTCTTTACAGCATCGTAGGACTTGTCAAGTGCAGCCTGCAAACTTTCGCCTGTTGCTGTTACACCGAGGACACGTCCGCCGTTTGTGAGGAACTTTCCGTCAGCGAACTTTGTACCTGCGTGGTAAACAAACACGCCGTCAACCTGTCCCTTATCGTCCATACCGTTCATTTCAATACCCTTAGGGTAGCTCTGTGGATAGCCGCCGCTTGCCATTACAACGCAGGAACAGCACTCTTTCTTCCACTTGATATCAACGTCAGCAAGCTTACCATTGTAGATTGCTTCGAAGATATCTACAAGGTCAGCATCAAGAAGAGGAAGAACAACCTGTGTCTCAGGGTCACCGAAACGGCAGTTGTACTCGATAACCTTAACGCCCTTAGGTGTTACCATAAGTCCGAAATAGAGACAGCCCTTGAAGGTTCTGCCCTCTGCCTTCATAGCGTTGATGGTAGGAAGGAAAATGTTTTCCATACATTCCTTTGCAACGTCCTCTGTATAGAATGGGTTAGGTGCAATTGTACCCATACCGCCAGTATTGAGACCCTTGTCACCATCAAGAGCACGCTTATGGTCCATAGAAGAAATCATAGGTACAACCACATTTCCGTCTGTGAATGAAAGGACGGAAACCTCAGGTCCTGTAAGGAATTCCTCGATTACGACAGTTGAACTGCTGTCACCGAACTGCTTACCGTCAATCATTGACTTTACAGCTTCGATAGCTTCTTCCTCGTTCTGAGCGATGATTACGCCTTTACCGAGAGCAAGACCATCAGCCTTGATTACAGCAGGATAGCTGTTCTCGGACTTGAGGTAAGCTATTGCGGAATCGCTGTCAGAGAAGATTTCGTACTTTGCAGTAGGAATGTTGTATTTCTTCATAAGGTCCTTAGAGAAAACCTTGCTGCCTTCGATGATTGCAGCCGCCTTGTCAGGACCGAAAGTCATAAAGCCCTCAGCGTTGAGTGCGTCAACCATACCGAGAACAAGCGGGTCATCAGGTGCAACAACAGCCATATCAACTGCAAGCTGTTTAGCAAGTGCTACAACTCCGTCAATATCTGTTGCCGCAACGTCAAAGCACTCAGCATAACGGGAAATACCGCCGTTGCCAGGGGTGCAGTAAAGTTTTTCTGTTCGCTTACTTTCTGCAAGCTTCATAATGATGGCGTGCTCACGTCCGCCGCCGCCAACTACTAATATTTTCATTGAAATTCTCCTATCTTTTATTCAAATGAAACTGAATTTACAATTGCTTCAAATTCCGGAAAAACCTTATCATAGCTGTCTGTTTTTGCGGTATATGTAAATCCATACTGCTTTGTTCCGTTGAATATCATATACACAGACATTTTAAGTTCTTCGCCGTAAACCTGTGCATCAGTTGAAAGATTAACTTTCAAGGCAGGATTACCATTTGCTTCAAGAACCTCATATCCTTGATAAGAATATCCTGTCATTGCTTCGTACTGTGATTCCATTGCAACCGCAAGCTGTTCAAGCATATCCTTATCAATTTCACCAACATCGCCTATTTCCGATACCATAATATTGAAATTGACACTGTTATCATCCTTGTAATAGTACATAGCATCACTCATGCCCTTTAAATCTTCAGCTGTAATATTAAGATTTTTGGCTGCATCGTGTCCTTCTGCCATTTCGGCAATCGTATCAATATATTCTGTAACATCCATCCATTTACTACTGTCGATTTCGATGGTATAACCATTACCCTCATAAATTTCCGAAACAGCTTCTGAAGATGTTTCAGTTTTGCTGCACGCAGAAAAAGCAGAAAGAAATATTGCTGACATTAATATTGATAAAAACTTTTTCATTTTTTCTCATTCCTTTTAATTAAGTTCAACTGTATTGATAATTTCCTCAAATTCAGGTACTGCATTTTCAAATACATCATCATATGCTGTAAATGTAAAAATCACCTGATTGCCTGATTCCACTAAGCAATACTGACGCATCTTGAATTTCATACCCATCATTTCAGCCTCACAGTTAACCATGAGTACATCATAACCATTTATATTTACAGAAGACCAATCCAAGAATGTAATGCCCTCAGAATCGTAGCCTTCCTTAATTGCAGAAGCAATCATCTCCATAATGTCAGGTGTCATATCCATTTCTATACCCATATCCTGCTGCTGGATATTAAAGTTAGTAGCGGATTCATAAATTCCTTCGCCTGCAATATAATTGAATACATCCTCATCAGATTCTTTTGTCCACTTAGCTGAATCATATGCAAATGTACAGCTGCCTGCAGTATACGAAGTCATCTGACCATCTGGTTCTGTATTTGTTTCAGCAGAAGTTGTTGTTTCAGTGGAAGCAGTTGTTTCTTCATCGGTTGCGCCCTCAAAGAAACTTATAGAGTTAATAACTGCATTGAAATCAGCAACTGTAGAATCAAAAGTTGACTTATCATCTGTATATGTCATAGAAAACTGTTTTGTACCGTAATAGAATAAATATGTATTCATTTTAAGCTCAACGCCTGTAACTTCGTCATCCGTATAAATAACGAACTTGATAACGTCATGACCGTTAACCTTGATAAATTCATAGCCCTCACAAATATAACCTGACATAGAAGCATAAATCTGTTCCATCAGACTTGCAAATTGCTCAAGCACTTCCTCATTAAGTGCACCTACATCGCCGACTTCTGCAATTGTAACATTAAAATTGCTTCCATTTTCTATATTAAAGAACATTGCGTCTGCCATATTTGCTATATCATCTGATGTAATATTTAAAGTCTCTGTAATTTCATTTCCATCTGCCATGCCGGCAACTTCATCAATATATTCGGAAGCATCCATCCACTTTTCGCCGTCAATAAGAAGTGTATAACCATTACCGACAAAAAGTTCACCATTTGCAACCGGCGCAGGCTCTGCTTCAGTTTCTGCAGCTGTTGTAGTTTCTGCAGTTGTTGTGGTTTCCTCAGCTTCTGTAATCTTTTCTGTTAAAGCTGTTGTTACTTCTTCAAGAGATACTATAGTTGATTCTTCTGAATCATTTTCTTTTTCAGCACTGTCACAAGCAGCAAATGCCATAAGTGAAAGCACTGTCATCAATGTAATAAGTATTTTTTTCATTTTAGTTATTCCTTTTCTGTAACTGATTTATTCTGATTTTTTGCATAGGTGTAAACCGCCGATGCAGCAATTGCCATTATCATTGCGGCATAAACAAGATATGAAAGTGCACCTGTAATCCGATTGTAAACACCAAGTCTTGCTAACGCTTCGCTGCCATCAACTTTAGAAACTAACTGCATCTGAACTGTAGTAACATATTGCACGGCAATCGGCAGGACAGCTGTTGTAAGTGCTGACATGACAATCGGTACAAGTGTAAACTTACCACTTTTGTTGAATCTGGCATCGTTGCACATAATCAGATTCGAAATCGTCAGCAGCAGACACGACACACAATAAACTATAGTTGCCCATGAGGTGATTTTTTCAGCGGTTTCAGCAGAACCAAGTCCGCCTCCGCCTGTAAAGTACATAATCAGGTTATTCTGATTAAAGCTCACAACAAGAGAAACTACCGCCCATACGATAATGAAAATCTGTGAGATAATTGCTGTAATCCTTACACACCTCGGTGTCATAGCTGTTACCCCTTTCAATTATGCAGAATTTTGTTATACATAGGAATCAAAGTAAATTAAGAGTATTTCTGCCAATGGCAGAAATACTCGGAGCTGAAACATTCAGCTATATGCTGAATGTTTCAGTTTTTAGTGATGGAACAAACGAATGCCTGTGAATGCCATTGCAATGTTGTACTTGTTGCAGGTTTCGATAACATTATCATCACGAATAGAACCGCCAGGCTGTGCGATGTATTCAACACCGGACTTGTGTGCACGTTCGATATTGTCGCCGAATGGGAAGAATGCGTCAGAGCCGAGGCATACGTTTGTATTCTTAGCAATCCATTCCTTCTTTTCTTCGCGTGTGAAAACTTCAGGCTTTGTTGTGAATACCTTTTCCCACTCGCCGTCACGGAGAACGTCCTCGTATTCATCACCGATGTAAACGTCGATAGCGTTATCTCTGTCAGCACGTCTTACGTCATCCTTGAAAGGAAGCTCCATAACCTTTGGGCACTGTCTGAGCCACCAGTTATCAGCCTTCTGACCTGCAAGACGTGTACAGTGAATTCTGGACTGCTGGCCAGCACCAATACCGATTGCCTGGCCGTCCTTAACGTAGCAAACGGAGTTGGACTGTGTATACTTGAGAGTGATGAGGGAAATGATAAGGTCAATCTTCTTATCATCAGGAATATTCTTGTTATCTGTAACGATGTTTGCGAGAAGCTCATTGTTGATATCAAGCTCGTTTCTGCCCTGCTCGAAGCTTACGCCGTAAACCTGCTTTGTTTCGAGTTCAGCAGGAACGTAGTTCTCATCAATCTTGATTACGTTGTATGTACCCTTTCTCTTGGACTTGAGAATTTCAAGTGCTTCGTCTGTATAACCAGGAGCGATTACGCCGTCGGAAACTTCACGCTGAATCATCTTAGCTGTACAAGCGTCGCAAGTATCGGAAAGTGCGATAAAGTCACCGTAAGAGGACATTCTGTCAGCGCCTCTTGCTCTTGCGTAAGCGCAAGCAAGTGGAGAAAGCTCGCCGAGGTCGTCTACCCAGTATATCTTCTTGAGTGTATCGGAAAGTGGCTTGCCAACTGCTGCACCTGCTGGGGAAACGTGCTTGAAGGAAGTTGCTGCGCAAAGACCAGTTGCCTTTTTCAGCTCCTTAACAAGCTGCCAGCCGTTGAAAGCGTCGAGAAGATTGATATAACCTGGCTTGCCGTTGAGAACCTCGATAGGAAGCTCTGTTCCGTCAGCCATATAAATTCTTGAAGGCTTCTGATTTGGATTACATCCGTATTTAAGCTGCATTTCGTTTGCCATTTTTTATTCCTCCCAAATTAGTTGTTCTTATTAACAATTCTGCTTTCGTACTTGCCTGTTTCAAGGTCGATATATCTTGTAAAAAGTGAAACCTTGTTGTCAGCGTTAAGATTTTCCCATACGAGATTTGTGAATGCGTCGATGTCGAGGTCAGGGATTGTAACCTTCTTTGGCTCGCCCTCAAAGCTTGGGAGTCTGCCGTTTTCCTCGTCACGTGCATATGTGTGAATAAATCTGCCTACGCCGTTTTCAGGGTTGCTGTATGCGTAAGTGTTTCTTATGCAGCAATCAGCGTTGCCGTTGTCGCTCTTGAGGATAGACATAGCGTAGTTCATACCGTCATTTTCAAGGCGGATAATGCCTGAAATTCTTGGTGTGTAGTTAGGCTTGTCGTCTTCAAATTCTCTTGTACGGAGGGACTGCTCAAAAGTCATCTGCTTATCCATAAGCTCGTAGATTGTATCTGTCTGGTCGCCGTTTGTAACGATAGTCTTGTTGCCGAGAACACGAACAGGAGCGTAGATGATGAGGTGTGGGTCAGTCATCTTAGAAGGGTCAAAAGCCTGTGTTCTGATACCCTCGCCGTCCTCAACAAATACACGGTTACGGCTGTTTTCGCTTCTGCCCATAATAAAGTAAGCGATAACTGCCTTCTTACCGTCAGCAGACTTGCCGAGCATAATGCCTCTGCCGTGGTAAGGGAGAGTTGTAAGTTCCTTTTCAAATGCGATTGTATTCATAGTTAAAACCATCCTTTCCGAGGTTAAAATTTACATTTCAATTTCAGTTTCCGAGCTGCCTGTCTTAGATACAAATATTCCAATCAACACCGTAAATACACCTAATCCCCAAATTGTTGTCTTGGGCTTATCAGGACTGTCAGAACTGATATAAACAGTACACGTTTTTCCGTTTTTCATTGTAAAAGCATTATGATATGACAATGCTATATTCTCATAAAGTCTGCCGTCATATTCATATGTAATGTAAGCTATCTGTTTTCCGTTCTTTTTTGTAACGTACAGCTCACCTTCACACTTGTCATATGCAACAATATAAAAAATACTCAGAACTATGAGAATTAAACCGATAAAAGTTAATACTGTTCCACCAAATCTGAATATTTTTTTCTTTTTTGTCACTTCCATCACTCGTTTATGTACGCCCTGTCGCCGTCAACAGTAATCTTGTCCTGGCAGAACAGCGAAATTGCCTTGGGGAGAATTTTCCACTCGACATTTTCCATAACTCTGCGCTGGAGGATTTCAGGTGTATCGCCATTGAGCACGGGGACAGTATCCTGAAGAATGATTGGTCCGCCGTCACATACTTCTGTAACAAAATGAACTGTTGCACCTGTTACCTTTACGCCTTTTTCAAGAGCTGCTTCGTGAACGTGAAGACCGTAGAAGCCCTTGCCGCAGAAAGACGGAATAAGTGCAGGATGAACATTAATCATCTTGTTCGGATAAGCTCTGCAAAGTGTTTCGTCGAGGATTGTCATAAAACCAGCGTAAACTACAAGGTCAGCCTTTTCCTCGTTGAGTGCGTCGAGCATAGCCTTACTGTATGCGTGCACATCGGAGTAGTCCTTTCGGACAAGTACACGGGTTGCGATTCCGTTCTGCTTTGCACGTTCAAGTGCGTAAGCCTCGGGATTTGAGGCGATTACGCAGGTGATTTTACCGCCGACAATCTCCCCTCTTTTTTCAGCGTCGATAAGCGCCTGGAGATTTGTTCCGCCGCCCGAAACCAGTACAACAATATTTTTCATAGCAGCCTCCTCAAAAAGTCAAGGCTGCAAAAGATATTTACAGCCTTAGAATTGCTTAGTAAATGATTACGCCCTCGTCGCTTTCAACAAGTTCACCGAGAACATAAGCTTCCTCGCCTGCAGCCTTAAGTGCAGCGATAGCCTTGTCAGCATCTGCCTTGTCAACAACAACACACATACCAACACCCATATTATATGTATTGAACATATCACGCTCAGGGATGTTGCCTGTCTTTGCGATAAGGTCAAAGATAGGAAGAACCTGAACATCAGCTCTTGCAATCTTAGCGGAAAGCCCGTCAGGAAGTGCACGCGGAATATTTTCATAGAAGCCGCCGCCTGTGATATGGCTGATGGACTTGACATTTACAGCGTCAAGGAGAGCCATAATTGGCTTAACGTAAATTCTTGTAGGTGTGAGCAGACATTCGCCAAGCTTCATACCAAGCTCATCATAGTACTTGTTGAGAGACTCCTCAGTCATATCAAAGACCTTTCTGATAAGGGAGAAGCCGTTGGAGTGGATACCGCTGGACTTGATGGCAATCATAACGTCGCCAGCCTTTTGTGTGGAAGGGTCAAGAATCTTATCCTTATCAACAACACCTACGGAGAAGCCTGCGAGGTCGTATTCGTCCTCAGGCATCATACCCGGATGTTCAGCTGTTTCACCGCCGATAAGGGCACAGCCTGCCTGCACGCAGCCCTCAGCAACACCTGAAACGATAGTTGCAATCTTTTCAGGAATGTTCTTGCCGCAAGCGATATAGTCGAGGAAGAACAGTGGCTTTGCGCCGCAGCAGATGATATCATTTACGCACATAGCAACGCAGTCGATACCAACTGTATCGTGCTTGTCCATAATGAAAGCTGCCTTGATTTTTGTACCAACACCGTCAGTACCTGAAACGAGAACAGGGTTCTTAACATCGGAAAGATCCATTTCAAACAGACCGCCGAATCCGCCGATTCCTGAAAGAACACCCTTTGTCATTGTTCTCTTTACGTGTGATTTCATAAGTTCAACAGACTTATAACCAGCGGTTACGTCAACGCCTGCTTCCTTGTAGCTATCAGAAAAACTCTTCATATTATCTATTCCTTTCAAAAAATATCAACCTTTACCGTTCCAGCAGTATGTACACATCTTACACTGGTTAAGACCTACTGCTTCAACAGTTCCCTCAAGTGACTGGAATTCAAGAGAAGTAAGCTTCAGACGCTTACAGATTTCAGCACGAAGCTTCTTGCCGCGTTCTGTGTTTGTGTTGCTGTACTCCTCAATATACTTGACACCCTCTTCACCCTCAAACTCGTGGATAATCTTACGAGCAATAAGGTCAAGCTCAGAGTTGCTTCTTGAGAAATTGAGGTATTTACAGCTGTACATTATCGGAGGACACGCTGAACGCATATGAACTTCCTTTGCACCGTTTGCGTACAGAAATTCAACGGTTTCGCGCATCTGTGTTCCTCTTACGATACTGTCGTCAACAAACAGAAGCTTCTTGCCCTCGATAAGCTCGTGAACAGGAACAAGCTTCATTTTTGCAACATGGTTTCTCATTGTCTGGCTCTGTGGCATAAAGCTTCTCGGCCAGGTTGGCGTATACTTGATAAACGGTCTTGCAAACGGGATACCGCTTCTGTTAGCGTATCCGATTGCGTGAGGAACACCTGAATCAGGAACACCGCAAACATAATCAACGTCAGGAAGTGTACCGTTCTTTATATCAGCTTCTGCCATAATTTCACCATTGCGTGTTCTCATAGTTTCAACGGTTACACCCTCATAAATAGAGTTCGGATAACCGTAATATGTCCAGAGGAAAGAACAGATTTTCATATTGTCTGTACCCTTATCAAGCACAGTAAAGCTGTCAGGAGTAAACTCAACAATTTCACCAGGCATAAGCTCACGATAGATTTCGTAACCAAGCTTCTGGAAAGCAAAAGACTCGAACGAACAGCAGTAGCCATCATCACGCTTACCGATAATGATTGGTAATCTACCGTTCTTATCTCTTGCACAGATAACAGAATGGTCTGTCAAAATCATCAGGGACATCGTTCCCTCAATTTTTTCCTGAGCGTACTTGATACCCTCAACAAAGGAATCCTTCTGAGAAATAAGTGCACCGATAAGAGAACTGGAATTGACCTTACCGCTGCTCATTGCTTCAAAGCTTGCAAAGCAATTATCAAGAAATTCTGTTCTCAATGCTTCAGCATTATTAATTATACCAATGTTACATACTGCATAAACACCCAGCTTTGAACGCAAAAGGATTGGCTGTGGGTCAGAGTCACTGATACAACCGATACAAAGCTCGCCCTGCATTGCATCAATATCGCCTTCAAACTTTGTTCTGAACGGCGAGTTTTCAATACTGTGAAGGTTCCTCTGAAAACCAAGTTCTTTTGAGTAAGCGGTCATACCGCCACGGCGTGTTCCAAGATGAGAGTGATAGTCAGTACCGAAAAATACGTCACTTATGCAGTTATGTTTAGTAGCTGCTCCAAAAAATCCACCCATAAATCAATCTCCAAATATTTTAATTAAAGTTCAGCAACCATCTGCTGCATTTTAGCGTCCTTAGCCTTAACGCCCTCAATCATCTTGAGTTTTGCATCAGCAAGCTTTTCTGCAAGTCCCTCATCGGAAATTGCAAGCATCTGGATTGCAAGGATTGCAGCGTTCTTTGCGCCGTTTACTGCAACTGTTGCAACAGGGATACCTGAAGGCATCTGAACTGTAGCAAGAAGTGCGTCAAGTCCGTCGAAAGTAGACTTAATCGGAATACCGATTACCGGAAGAGTTGTGTGACCAGCGATTACGCCTGCAAGGTGAGCCGCCATACCTGCTGCACAGATGATAATTCCGAAGCCGTTTCCCTTAGCCTTTGAAGCAAATTCGGAAGCCATTTCGGGAGTACGATGAGCGGACATAACGTGCACCTCATAAGGTACGCCATAAGCCTTTAACTCCGCAACAGCGTCTTTTACAACAGGAAAATCGCTGTCGCTGCCCATAATTACTGCAACTTTTTTCAACATAGATATAACTCCTTTTCGGAAATTTATTTACTAAATTACTATTTTTTACAAAACAAAAAGCTGTGAAAACAGCAGGTAATCACAGCTTGATTGGTACGCACTTATTTTTTGATACAAAAATCCCGCCGCAGCGAGAACACTGTCCTGACAGCAGCGCAGAAAAATATATGGAATCAGTTAAACGGTTGGCAATAATTGTCACGGTCAAACCCTCCATAGCAAATTCAAATCATATATATTGTACTATATTTTTCACTAAACTTCAAGTGTTTCACAAAAAAAAATCACTTTTTATAAAAATTCTTAATTATCTCTTGCATTTTTCGAAAAATATGTTAAAATAGTAGTTAGGAAATCCGAAATAAGCTTTCGGAATACATTTCCCAAGACCAAACATGGAGGTGTTTTTCAATGGCATACATCATCAACGACGATTGCATCAGCTGCGGCGCTTGCGCAGACGGCTGCCCTGTAAACGCTATTTCTGAGGGTGACGGCAAGTACGTTATCGACGCTGCAACATGCATCGACTGCGGCGCTTGTGCTGACGCTTGCCCTGTATCTGCTCCTGTTGCTGAATAATCAACAAAGAGTACTTATACTAAGCACCGATTAAAACTGTACAAAAAATCGAGCTAAAATTTGCGTATATGATTTTTGCGAAGATTTTTTGTATACAGTTTTATTGGTGATTAGTATTAAATCCCCGTACTTCTGTACGGGGATTTTTTATTTTATCAGCTTATCAAGTTCTGTCAGCAATTTCTGTTTCATCTCATTAAGTTCATTGTCGGTAGGACGATTGCTGTCATCGTACATCAAGTGCATGGGATACCACCAAACAGGACCCTTACCGTTGTTCCCGTAATTTTCAATGTCACCTGTTTTTCTTGGGAAAAGATGCCAGTGAAGGTGGGTATCGCCGTTTCCAAGCAACTCATAGTTCATCTTCTCTGCTCTGAAGGCTTTTGACACAGCCTCAGCTACAACGGACATTTCCTCAAGAAACTTCATTTTGGTCGAATTGTTCAACTGGAACAATTCAGTTTTATGTTCTTTACAAAGGAATATAGTATAACCTTTGAAATGTTGGTTATCACCTATTACAACATAGCCTGTTTCCAGCTCTTTCACAAAGTATGAGTTTGTTCCATTTTTTATCATTTCAATTCTATCACAAATAAAGCACATAGCAAATTCTCCATATAAAAATCCCCATACCGAGGTATGGGGATTTAAAATCAATTATTCATTGATAGCTGTAACAACGCCTGAACCTACTGTTCTACCACCTTCACGGATAGCGAAACGGAGACCGTCTTCGATAGCGATTGGTGTGATGAGTTCAACGTCGATAGCAACGTTATCACCAGGCATGCACATTTCCTTATCAGCTGGAAGTGTGATTACACCAGTAACGTCAGTTGTTCTGAAATAGAACTGAGGTCTGTAGTTGTTGAAGAATGGAGTGTGACGTCCGCCTTCTTCCTTCTTAAGAACGTAAACCTGACCCTTGAACTTTGTGTGTGGGTTGATGGAGCCTGGCTTACAGAGAACCTGGCCTCTTTCAATGTCAGATCTCTGAACACCACGGAGAAGAGCACCGATGTTATCGCCTGCTTCAGCGTAGTCAAGGATCTTTCTGAACATTTCGATACCAGTAACAACTGTCTTGGACTTTTCATCCTTAAGACCAACGATTTCAACTTCGTCACCAGTCTTGAGCTGACCTCTTTCAACTCTACCTGTAGCAACTGTACCACGGCCTGTGATTGTAAATACGTCTTCAACAGGCATGATGAAAGGAAGGTCTGCCTTTCTTTCAGGTGTAGGAATGTAGGAGTCTACAGCGTCCATAAGCTTCTGGATGCATTCATATTCAGGAGCTGTTGGATCCTTGGAAGCAGAATCGAGAGCCTTGAAAGCAGAACCGATGATGATTGGTGTATCATCGCCAGGGAATTCATACTTATCAAGTGTTTCACGGATGTCCATTTCAACGAGTTCGAGGAGCTCTGGGTCGTCAACCTGGTCAGCCTTGTTCATGAATACTACGATGTAAGGTACGCCTACCTGACGAGCGAGGAGAAGGTGTTCCTTAGTCTGAGCCATAGGGCCGTCTGTGGAAGCAACTACGAGGATAGCACCGTCCATCTGAGCAGCACCAGTGATCATGTTCTTAACATAGTCAGCGTGGCCTGGGCAGTCAACGTGAGCGTAGTGACGGTTGTCAGTTTCGTACTCAACGTGAGCTGTGTTGATTGTAATACCTCTTTCTCTTTCTTCTGGAGCCTTATCGATGTTTGCGTAATCTTCGAATGCAGCCTGTCCCTTGAGGGAGAGATACTTTGTGATAGCAGCAGTAAGAGTTGTCTTACCATGGTCAACGTGACCGATTGTACCAATGTTAACGTGTGGTTTGGTTCTTTCAAATTTAGCCTTTGCCATTGGAATAGTCCTCCTTATAAATATTATAGTAGAATACTAACACTTTTATTTTATCAGATTTAATAAAAAATTGCAAGTGTTTTCTTCAAATTTTATAAAAAATATTAATCGTTGCCCTTGCTTCTTGCAGACATGATCTTTTCTGCGATGGAGCGTGGAACTTCGATATAGCTGTCTGGTTCCATAGAGTACTGACCACGACCCTGTGTCTTGGAACGGAGGTCGTTGGAGTAACCGAACATTTCAGACAGCGGAACAAGAGCGTCAACCTGAGCAACGCCATTGTTAATTTCCTGACCGAGGATCTGACCACGACGAGCGTTGAGGTCGCCGATTACAGTACCCATATAATCACCAGGAACGATAGCTGCAACCTTCATAATTGGTTCGAGGATGCAAGCGTCTGCCTTCTTCATAGCTTCCTTGAAAGCCATGGAGCCAGCGATAGAGAACGCCATTTCAGAGGAGTCAACTTCGTGGTAAGAACCATCGTAAAGTGTAACCTTAACGTCAACTACCTGATAGCCAGCGAGTACACCAGCCTTCATAGCGCCCTGGATACCCTTGTCAACAGCTGGGATGTATTCCTTAGGAATAGCACCGCCGACAACGGCATTAACAAACTCGTAACCCTTACCGGATTCGTTAGGCTCAACCTTGATCTTAACGTGACCATACTGACCCTTACCACCAGACTGACGTGCATACTTGTGATCAACGTCAGCGAGCTTCTTGATTGTTTCCTTATAAGCAACCTGAGGTGCACCGATGTTAGCCTCAACCTTAAATTCTCTGAGGAGACGGTCAACGATGATATCAAGGTGAAGCTCACCCATACCAGCGATAATTGTCTGACCTGTTTCTTCATCAGTCCATGTTCTGAAGGTTGGGTCTTCTTCAGCAAGCTTAGCAAGACCGATACCCATCTTTTCCTGACCAGCCTTTGTCTTAGGCTCGATAGCGAGCTGGATAACAGGCTCTGGGAATTCCATGGATTCGAGAATGATAGGTGCCTTTGGATCACAGAGTGTATCACCTGTTGTTGTGTTCTTAACACCAACACATGCAGCGATATCGCCTGCGTATACAGTATCGATATCCTTTCTGTGGTTGGAGTGCATCTGAAGGATACGACCCATTCTTTCGGAGTTATCCTTAGTTGCGTTGAGAACTGTAGCACCGGAATCTACTGTACCGGAATATACACGGAAGTAGCAGAGCTTACCAACAAATGGGTCAGTTGCAATCTTGAATGCAAGAGCTGCAAATGGTTCCTTGTCGGAGGAAGGTCTTTCTTCTTCCTGCTCTGTATCTGGGTTGATACCCTTGATTGGTGGGATATCAAGTGGAGATGGCATATAGTCAACAACTGCATCAAGAAGCTTCTGAACGCCCTTGTTCTTGTAGGATGTACCACATACAACAGGAACCATAGCGTTAGCGATTGTACCCTTACGGATACACATCTTGATTTCGTCAATTGTGAGTTCTTCACCATCAAGGTATTTCATCATGATTTCCTCGTCCTGTTCAGCAACAGCTTCGAGGAGCTTTTCACGATATTCATTAGCCTTGTCAACCATATCAGCAGGGATTTCTTCAACTCTGATATCCTTGCCGAGGTCATCGTAGTAGCAGTATGCCTTCATTTCTACGAGGTCGATGATACCCTTGAATGTGGATTCAGAACCGATAGGAAGCTGAATCGGAACAGCGTTACACTTGAGACGTTCGAGCATCATATCTACAACACGGTAGAAGTTAGCGCCCATGATATCCATCTTGTTAACGTATACCATTCTTGGTACCATATATTTGTTAGCCTGTCTCCAAACTGTTTCAGTCTGAGGCTCAACACCGCCCTTAGCACAAAGAACTGTTACAGAACCGTCGAGTACACGGAGTGAACGTTCAACTTCTACTGTAAAGTCAACGTGACCTGGGGTGTCAATGATATTGATTCTATGGCCTGCCCAGTGTGCAGTTGTAGCAGCGGAGGTAATTGTAATACCTCTCTCCTGCTCCTGCGCCATCCAGTCCATTGTTGCAGAACCTTCGTGAGTTTCACCGATCTTATGGTTAATACCTGTATAGAAAAGGATACGCTCAGTTGTGGTTGTTTTACCTGCGTCAATGTGAGCCATTATACCAATATTTCTTGTTTGTTCAAGTGAACAATCTCTTGGCATAATATTTCCTCCAATTTAGTACCCTGTTAATCAGGGCAATCACGTTTATGTGCTTATTACCAACGGTAGTGTGCGAAAGCCTTGTTAGCTTCAGCCATCTTGTGAGTATCTTCACGCTTCTTGCAAGCACCGCCGATACCGTTTGTAGCGTCGATAATTTCGTTAGCGAGTCTTTCCTTCATTGTTCTCTCGTTTCTAGCTCTTGAATAAGTTGTGAGCCATCTGAGACCGAGAGTCTGCTTTCTTTCAGGTCTTACCTCCATTGGTACCTGGTATGTGGAACCACCAACTCGGCGAGCCTTTACTTCGAGCAGAGGCATGATATTTTCCATAGCCTGTTCGAATACTTCGAGAGCGTCCTTGCCTGTCTTTTCTGCTACGATTTCAAATGCACCGTATACAATCTTCTGAGCAACACCCTTCTTACCATCGAGCATGATGTTGTTGATGAGACGTGTTACAAGTTCAGAGTTGTAAACAGGATCACAAAGAACCTCACGCTTTGCAATTTTACCTCTTCTTGGCACAATACTTCCCTCCTTCATAATAATGCTATCATAGGTACTCGTTTCACCTCACGCCGCCTCAGCGGCGGATGACACGCACGACCAATGCAGAGGCTTCATCTATATAAAAATGAATCTCCGCACAAATCTGCGGTTTGGTTTCATTGAGTATACTTTAATTTAAGACACTTTCAGCTTACTTAGCTGCGCCTGCCTTAGGCTTCTTTGCACCGTACTTGGAACGAGCCTGATTTCTCTTAGCAACACCCTGTGCATCGAGTGTACCTCTGATGATGTGGTAACGTACACCAGGGAGGTCCTTTACTCTACCGCCTCTGATAAGAACAACGGAGTGTTCCTGGAGGTTGTGGCCGATACCTGGAATGTAAGCTGTTACTTCAGTACCGTTTGTAAGTCTTACTCTGGCAATCTTTCTCATAGCGGAGTTAGGCTTCTTAGGTGTAGCTGTTCTAACTGCTGTACATACGCCTCTCTTCTGAGGTGAGCTCTGGTCGATTGCTACCTTCTTCTTAGCGTTGTAACCCTTCTGAAGAGCTGGTGCAGTAGACTTCTTTTCGAGAACTTTTCTTCCCTTACGAACTAACTGGTTAAAGGTTGGCATAATCTATCTCCTTTCTTCAAATATTCTGTGTGCAATATCACCTGACATTCACACACTTGATTATTATACACAAACAAAATCCGTTTGTCAAGCATTTTCCACAAATTTTTCAGCAAAAATTTTATACTGTAAATTTATGGTATGTATAACAAACGGATTATTAAAATTATGTTATTATTCTTTGAAATTCAAATTTCCTGAACGAATATTTGCACTGTCGCCTTCGATTACCTTTGCATAAAAGCTCTTTTTCTTTTCTGCAGACTTTTTTACAAAATCCAGCCCCACTTTTGCAGCAACAAAAATTATTCCCGTAACAAGCATCACCGTAAGCACCTTATCAAAAGCAATCATTTCAATCAGATACATTGCAATCATTATTATCGCAAAAATAATTGCTGCCTTACCTGCAATATCGCATATAAGTATAGCCTTATCCGCAGCCATATATTCCTGTTCATTGTTACGACGCCACTGTTCATATTCAGCACGCTTCTTGTCTTCGTTTTCTATATGGTCGTTTACTGTCTTTTCCGACTGTTCCTTTGCCGCACGCAGTTCCTTGTACAAATCCCCTTCGGCATTTGAAACAATATTATCCTTGACCTTTTGTACATAACCTGCTTCGGTTTCGATTTTCAATCCCTCGTCCTGAGTGAGCATTCTACGTCTTATCCTGCTGACATTCTTAGCTGAATTCTCTCCGCTAAGATCATCCATTTTATCAGATGTTTCTATATACTCCGCACCTGCTGTCAGCATTCCTCTTATCTTCATTGTGAGAGAACAACATTCAATGATAAGATACGAAAGCTCCTTGCTGTTCTCAGACTTGCTGAGATTTTCAAGTATACGCATAGCCTCAACCGTATACTCAAAAAGAAGTATCAGGTTTGACATATAAACCTCAGCATTTTTTACATTCTTATGAGCAGACGCATATCTTTTCTCATAATCACTTCTTACAGAAATATATTCCAGCATATCCCTGCACATTGTAATACGAAGCTTCTGCGTTTCTTCATCATCAGGGTCAAGCTTTCTGAAACGCTCCTTGATTTCCTGCATTTTCATAAAAAAGCTTTCACTGCTCAGATATACTGATGAGGATTCCAGCATAAGATACTGGCTTGTAAGCTCACGTCTGAAAAATGCTTTAAGATAACTTCTGTCGGTTTCAAGCACGGAACTGTATCCGATATATGCCTCATCATAGCTTTTTTTAGCAAAATACGCATCTGCCGATGCCATCATTCTATATACAGTTACATTTGTTTCTGCTGAAGCAATCTTTGTTTTCGCAAGAAGCACCTTCAAATTTTCGGCATGCCCACACACCGGACATTTACAAACCTGCTCTGTGCTTTCATAAGAACTTTTACAAACAGGACATCTGACTACATTCATTATCTTTTCAGCCATAATATTTCCCCCTGCAATATAATCGCTTTAATCTGACAAACCGCTAACAATTACATATAGTATATCACTTTCATTCAATAATTGCAACAGATTTTTTCACATTTGTTAATTCTTTTTTACTATTTTGACACATATACTATATAATTATCAAAAGGAGGAGTTACATTGTATATATATGTTACACAGCAAGGCGACACGATTTCTCAAATTGCTCAGAATTACGGTGTATCCGTTCAGCGGCTTATCACTGACAACTCACTTTCTTCTGACGGGGCACTTGTTGTTGGCCAGGCTCTTCTGATACTTCGTCCTGAGGTTGTTCATACATTTCGTACCGGTGACACACTTTTTTCTGTTGCAGCTATGTATGAAACAGACGTTATGCAGTTATACAGAAATAATCCTCTCATTATTGGTATGGATAATATTCCGGTGGGCACACAGCTTGTTGTAAAATACGAAAATGCTCCTGACACAAGCATACGCACAAGTGGATTTGCCTATGACTATATAAACCGTGACACACTTCGGGCGGCACTCCCCTACCTTACATATTTAATGGTATTCGGTTACGGTTTCAATGATGACGGCTCGGTAATTGAGCCTCTTGACGATGAGATTATTCCCATTGCACACGAATTCCGCACGGCTGTATTCCTGAGCCTTACCAGCATAAATCAGGACGGCACATTCAACTCAGCTAAGATTGAGCGGATTGTTACTGATGTGGATTTTCAGAATATTGTTCTTACAAATCTTATTGAAGTTATCAAGCGTAAAAATGCTCAGGGACTTGATATTGATATGGAATTTATTCCGCCGCAATACCGCAACGGATTTACTGCTTTTGTCAGCAATGCTTCACGTCAGCTTCACGAGGCGGGACTGCTTCTGCACGTTGACCTTGCACCGAAAACTTCAGATGAGCAATCGGGGGTGCTTTATGAAGCACACGATTATTCTGCTTTGGGTGCGGTTGCGGATTTTGTGTTTCTTATGACTTATGAATGGGGATATACATACGGTCCGCCGATGGCGGTTGCTCCCTTGCCGAATGTGCAGAGGGTACTGGACTATGCACTTACGAAAATTGACGCAGACAAGATTTTTCTGGGTATTCCCAATTACGGCTACAACTGGAGGCTTCCGTTTGTACGTGGCGAAAGCAAGGCTGTTACAATCGGGAATGTGAATGCAGTACGGCTGGCGCTTGCAAAAGGAAGTGAGATACTTTATGATGAGCAATTGCAAAGTCCGTATTTTTACTACACTGACCCTGAGGGTGCGGCACACGTTGTATGGTTTGATGATGTGCGGAGTGTGAATGAGAAGTATAGACTTGTAGCCCAAAAGCAGATACTGGGCTGTGGTTACTGGAACCTGATGAGGCCGTTCAGACAAAATTACCTTCTGCTGAACAGTCTGTTCAACATTGAAAAACTGTATCCCTGAAAAATTTTTCTAAAAAGGGCTTGACAAGCTTCCATCGTTGTGATATAATAAAATGCGTTGATTGAAGCGTTGCTAGCTCAGCTGGATAGAGTGACTGGCTACGAACCAGTAGGTCAGGGGTTCGAGTCCCTTGCAGCGCACCATATTAGCACGATGGTTTTGATACAAAACCATCGTGCTTTTTCTATATTGGTTGATGTTTACACAGCAATTTGATACAATCTATTCGGGAAACTTGAATTTGTAATGGAGGTGAAAGAGCGTGCATTATGTTGAATACGGTAAAGAAAACAACAACACAATCCTTCTTTTGCATGGAGGCGGATTGTCGTGGTGGAATTATGAAGAGGTAGCAAAATCTCTTCAAAAAGATTATCATATAATCCTGCCTATACTGGATGGTCACGCAGAAAGCGATAAATCTTTTACAACCATAGAAGATAATGCTGCTGAAATCATCGCTTTTATTGATGCACATTTTGGAGGTTCTGTTTTTTTAATTGGTGGTTTATCCTTGGGTGGGCAGATTTTACTGGAGATTTTATCGCAACGCAACGATGTTTGTAATTATGCCATCATTGAAAGTGTACTGGTTATACCCTCAAAACTAACGCATTCTATGATTGCGCCTGCATTGGGAAGTAGTTTTGGGTTAATACAGTACAAATGGTTCTCAAAATTACAATTCAAGTCACTTAAAATAAAATCCGATTTATTTGACTGTTATTTTAGAGATACTTGTGCCATATCCAAGAAAGATATGATTGCTTTTTTGCAGGCAAATTCGTTGTATTCCTTAAAGGAATCCATAAAGAACTGTAGCGCAAAGGTTTATATATTTGTTGGCGGAAAAGAAAATAAAGCAATGCAAAAATCTGCTAAAATAATTCATCAAGCATTGCAAGAGAGTGTATTGCAAGTTCTTCCTAAGTTATATCACGGCGAGTTTTCCATAAACCATGGCAATGATTATTCAAATAAAATCAGAGAAATAGCTGCTGAACAACATATTCCAATTTGACAAGCTGATTAGCATGGTTTCAATCTAAAAAGAGAGTTTCACTTCCCGTTTAATAGTTTCATTTTTTGAGTGAAACCAAATGAAACTATTTGAAACCGTATCATTATTATCAAAACAATTCAACAATATCCGTTCCTTGCAATAGTGAGGGACGGATTTTTTTCTTGCATTTTACCATAAAGTATGCTATAATATTTCCAGAGCCATTTGTGGCAATAATTTGAAAGAGGTACTTACTATGGATATCAAGGCTAAAATCGAAGAAATTGTTGAGAAGGTTAAGAACGACAAGAACTTTGCTGACGACTTCAAGGCTGACCCTGTAAAGGCTGTTGAAAAGGTTGTTGGTGTTGACCTTCCTGATGACCAGATTGAAAAGGTTGTTGACGGTGTTAAGGCAAAGGTTAACCTTGACGGTGTAAAGGACAAGGTTGGCGGTCTTCTCGGCAAGCTCGGTCTTTAATTGAATATTGTGAAGTCCGCTTCTGAGTAATATCGGAAGCGGATTTTTTACTGCAAAAAATTCTTTACAACAGCGCTGTTTTGTGCTATAATATTTAGGATTTGGCACATTAATTCACAAAGGAAGTGTTATCTTGTCTTACAATCAGGAAAATATCCGTAACTTCTGTATTATTGCTCACATTGACCACGGCAAGTCTACTCTTGCTGACCGTATTCTTGAGCTTACTTCCACTGTTGCAAAGCGTGATATGGAAGACCAGCTTCTTGACAATATGGACATTGAACGTGAGCGTGGCATTACTATAAAGGCTCGTGCTGTTCGTCTTAACTACAAGGCAAAGGACGGCAATGACTACGTTTTCAATCTCATCGACACCCCCGGTCACGTTGACTTCAACTATGAGGTTTCACGTTCGCTTGTTGCCTGTGAGGGTGCAATTCTTATTGTTGACGCTTCACAGGGTATCGAGGCACAGACTCTTGCAAACACTTATCTTGCAATTGAAAACGACCTTGAGGTTATGCCTGTTGTAAATAAAATCGACCTGCCTTCCGCTGACCCTGACCGTGTCTGCAACGAGGTGGAAAACATTATCGGTATTCCTGCTATGGACGCGCCGAGAATTTCCGCAAAGATGGGTACAAACATTGATGAAGTGCTTGAAAGGGTTGTTACTGACATTCCTTGCCCTAAGGGTGACAATGACAAGCCGTTGAAGGCACTGATTTTCGACTGCTTCTACGACAGCTACAAGGGCGTTATCATTTATGTCCGTGTACTTGACGGCGAGGTTAAAATCGGTCAGAAAATCAAGCTTATGGCTACGGGCGCTGAATTTACGGTTGTTGAAACAGGCTATATGGGTGCAACCGACCACGTCAATGCGGGTGTACTTCACTCGGGTGAGGTTGGCTACATTACTGCTTCTATCAAGTATATCGGCGACACAAAAGTTGGTGACACGGTTACTGATGCGGAAAATCCTTGTGATGAGGCACTCCCTGGTTACCGTGAAGTAAACCCAATGGTGTTCAGCGGTATTTATCCTGCTGACGGTGCACGCTACGGCGACCTGCGTGATGCACTTGACAAGCTTCAGCTTAATGACGCTTCCCTTTCCTTTGAGCCTGAAACCTCGGTTGCGCTGGGATTTGGTTTCCGCTGCGGCTTCCTCGGTCTGCTCCATATGGAAATTATTCAGGAACGTCTTGAACGTGAGTTCAATCTTGACCTTATCACAACTGCTCCGTCGGTTATTTTCAAGGTTAATCTTACAAACGGCGAAACGGTTTATATTGACAACCCTACAAACTATCCTGATACTGCGGTTATCGCTTCTGCAGAGGAGCCTATGGTTAAGGCTTCTATCCTTTCACCAAGTGATTACGTTGGCAACATTATGGAGCTTTGTCAGGGCAGACGTGGTATTTTCAAGGATATGAAGTACCTTGACGAAACACGTGTTGAGCTTCACTATGAGCTTCCGCTGAATGAAATTGTTTACGACTTCTTTGATGCGCTGAAATCCCGTACAAAGGGTTACGCTTCTTTTGACTATGAGATGCTGGGATATATGCCGTCCAAGCTTGTCAAGCTTGACATTATGCTTAACGGCGACATTGTGGACGCACTTTCTTTTATTGTTCACGCTGACAATGCTTATGCACGTGCAAGAAGAATTGCAGAAAAGCTGAAGGACAACATTCCCCGTCAGCTGTTTGAAGTTCCAATTCAGGCGGCAATCGGCGGTAAGGTTATTGCACGTGAAACCGTTAAGGCTATGCGTAAGGACGTTCTTGCCAAGTGTTACGGCGGTGACATCACCCGTAAGAAGAAGCTGCTTGAAAAGCAGAAGGAAGGTAAGAAGCGTATGCGTCAGCTGGGTACTGTTGAGGTTCCGCAGGAGGCGTTTATGGCGGTGCTTAAGCTGGACGAATAGTTTAATGAGGAATTCGGAATGCGTAATGCGGAATTATTTTATGCCGTTCGATTTAACCGCTTTTATTTTAAAGTATGTAAGGGTACCGTGCAGAAATGCTCGATACCCTTTATTTGTTATTGCGAATTGGCAGAGGGGACACCCCTCGAGGGCGGCATTTTTGTTGACTTGCTGTTTTGTGGGTGGTATAATTATTTTATAAGTTAAATGAGGTGAGTATGTGATAAACTTTTCTACAATAACAGCCTGCGGCGAATGCTGTGATGGATGCAAAAAAAAGTTTGACGGAATATGCAAGGGCTGTATTGAAGCAGACGGATATGTTCCCGAATGGGAACAGTCTGGAAGATGTAAAGTGCATGCTTGCACCAGAAAACACAATGTTCAATTCTGTGGATTATGTTCAGAATTTCCGTGTGCTGAACTGACAGAAATTGTACATTGGAACTCAAATATTATTGAACATCAAACCATGCTGGCAAAACGATATTTTGAACATAACAAATAAAACTCCACACTTTCAAAAGGTGAAACTATGAAAAACATCGGCTTATACATTCACGTTCCGTTCTGCGTGAGGAAGTGCCGTTACTGCGATTTTTACTCGGTAACTGACCTTTCGCTGACGGATTTATACACGGCGGCTGTTATCCGCAACATTAAGGCTTATGGTTACGGCTTTGACACGGTTTATTTCGGCGGGGGTACACCTTCCCTGCTTACTCCGAAACAGATTGGTGCTATACTTTCGGCGGCGGAGATTGCTCCTGATGCTGAAATTTCTATGGAATGCAACCCTAACAGTGTTTCTGAAAATTATCTTCGTGAGGTACGCTTGGCAGGGGTAAACCGACTTTCATTCGGTGTGCAGTCCTTTGACGATAACGAACTGAAAATGCTTGGCAGACTTCACGACTCGGTGCAGGCTGTTGCGGCAATTGAAACTGCGAAAAAAGTCGGATTTGACAACATCAGTGCTGACCTTATGCTTGCTGTTTCGGGACAGACTTTTGAAAGTCTTAGAAGAAGTCTTAGTACCGTTGCAAAGCTGCCGCTGACTCATATTTCGGCTTATATGCTGAAAGTTGAGGAGGGCACTCCTCTTGCGGCTGATGAAGATTTACTGGCGAAAATTCCCGACGAAGATGACACGGCTGATATGTACCTTGAAGCTGTGAAAAAGCTTGGCAATGCAGGGTTTGAGCAATACGAGATTTCCAACTTTGCACGGGACGGGTTTGAGTGCAGGCACAATCTGAAATACTGGCGTTGTGAGGAATATCTCGGTGTCGGGCCTGCTGCACACGGCTTTATTGACGGTGCTCGATTTGCGTGCCCTAAGGACTTGAACAAGTTTATTTCCTCGGAAATACAGGAAACTGTTACTCTTGATGAGGGGGGCAGCGCTGAGGAAAAAGCAATGCTTGCTTTACGGCTTGTGAAGGAGGGACTGCCGCTTGATGAGTATCCCGATGCTGAAAAGCGTGGGGAGATACTGATAAAAAGCGGTCTGCTAAAAAAAGAAAACGGAACGCTCAGACTTACACCTGAGGGGTGCCTTGTATCAAATCAGATTATCTGCCGTCTGATAGGGTAAAATATTAAGGGTATCGGATTTTCCGATACCCTTTTCTTATCTTGGTCTGCTGCGGACTTTCTTACGAGATGCCTTATCCGTGTACATAAGGTCATCAGAAATTTTCATAAGAATGTCAACAGTTGTTTTATCTGCATAGTCACCTGCGATACCGATGCTTGAAGAAATTTTGTACGGTTTTCCGCTGGTCTTATTATAATTATCAATATATTCATAGAAACGCTTTTTGAAATTCTCCGCAAACTCATTTGCATTGTCAGCTACAGCCGCAACAGCAAATTCGTCGCCGCCGAAGCGTGCACAGACTTCGTCATTCAGTGACGCATTTTCAAGTGCTCTTCCCACAACCTTGATAGCAATGTCGCCCTCGGCGTGGCCGTAGGTGTCATTGATTGTTTTCAATCCGTCAAGATCAGCGGAGATTACAACCGCTGATTTCTTATCCGCTGCTGCCTTTTCAAACTTAGGAACAGCAAGCTGATAGAAACCACGTCTGTTATACAGCTCGGTAAGGGTATCGTGTGTATAAAGCTTTTCCATTGCTGTAAACATTCTTCTATTACCGAAGCCGTTTCCGAACGCCTCAGCAACCTGCGGAATACGGTCATAATGTATTGCTTCAATCGGAAAACACATACAAAGATATCCCAATGGTATATCAAGATAGTGTATTGCTGCAAAAACGATAGGCAGCTTTGCTTCAAGGAACATTTCTTCAATTCTCGGAGCAACTTCGCTTCGCTCAAATCTTACTAAGCCCTTTATCGGTCTGTCATAGCTTCCGAAATACACCAAATCCATCTCATCAGTAAAGGGAACATCACTTTCAAACTCAACAATACCGCTTTTCGGATTAAGTGCATCAGTATTAAGACAACAGTAAATGCCATACAAATCCATCTTGTTACTGAAGAAATTATTCAAGGTTTCAGCAGTATGTGCTGAACTTATTGTGGTTGTAATTGAAGCCATTATTTCAGCTCTCTGCATTTCGCCGTTAAGTCTTTCGTGAAGCTCGGTAATCATATATGAGGCAGCTTCAACCTTCTGCTCAACACAGCCGCAGGACTGAGAAACAACCATTTCAAAATCAATAATTGCTTTATCAGGCACCGGTTCACCGTTAATAGCCAAATCAAGGAATTCAACCGCACGCTCGGAAAGCTTATCAAAGCTATTACGGCAAGTTGTAAGACGTGGGGAATGATATTGTTCGTCTTCAATACCATCAAAACCCGATACTATAACGTCATCAGGTACGGAATATCCTTTTTCCAAAAGACATTTGCAGGCTGTCATTGCCATTACGTCATTACAGCATATAATTGCTTCGGGAAGTTCCTTACCGTCAGCAAGGAATTTTTCCATAACAGCTCTTGTGGGGTAATCCCAGAAATCACCGTAACCCACACGCTCAGGGTCATAAGGTATCCCCTGTTCTTCAAGGACACGCTTATACACGTTAAGACGCTCCTCAGAAAATTCGTTGTCCTTAAAACCTGCAATAAAATTAACCTTTGTAAGCTTATGGTCAACGATAATATGGCGAACAATCTGTTCAAAACAGTTGCCGTAATCATACGAAATATTTATACAACCCTCTATATATCTTTCAACCGAAACAACGGGTATTCCGTTTTGTGCAGCATTTGCAGCAATTTTCGGCGGAATAGATTTATCCTTTATCATTTCGGTAAACATTACAATACCGTCAATAATATCATAATCGAGCAAATCATACACATAGGTTTCGCCGATATCGCTTCTGCTGTTATTATATAAATCGGAACAAGTCTGGTAGACAAAAAGCAGATAGCCTTTTTTGACAGCAAATTCATTCAATTTGGAAACATATCTGAATGAAGCGGCATCATAAACCTTAGGTATACAAACTGCCAGAACCCTTCTACCCTTAAACATTGAATACACTCCTTTATAAAGTGAGCTACTCATACAGGACAAAAACAAAGATGAAGTAACTTGAAGTTCATTTATGAAATCATTTACATTTAATCAATTTTACCATATACATTATTATTTTTCAAGTATCACCTTATACAAAAAAAGCACTGTTTTTTTAACAGTGCTTTAATTTGTTATATGCTTCCTCCGCCATGAGTATCACCACTGGAGCTTCGATGAGTGCTGCTGCCGTTGTTTGACTCAATCTTATGTCTTGTAACCTTTTTATAAAGGTAAATATCTCTTGCATAGGTTACATTTCTGCTTCCGCTGCGCACATAGGCTTTTGCACTTGTCTGCTTGACAGCAGTTGTAAGCTGGGATTTGAGTGCAAAACATACAATTGCCGCAATCAGCAGCCCGATACCAAACGATATGATGGCAATCATAATATAATTCTTTGGATTAACAGGCTTTCCTGTTGTTTCATACTGGTCAATATATTCTTCGGAAGTATCGACAAAAACCTCGAAAGCTTTATAATATTTTCCGCTGTTAAGTAAGGTTCTTACCTCTTTGCCGAGAGCGTCAATTCCCTTATCGGTAAATGCACGTATTCCCTTTCCGTCAGTTGTAATATAAGCTTCATTTGTGCTGCTGTTGTACAGAAGCATAAGACCGTCTTCGCCATAATAGTTGTAATCATAATAATCATCGGCATAATCCATCATAGACTCACCATCTGTTGATTCAACTGTTACAACTGCAATATCATAGCCGTACTCATCAACAATGCCGAGAAGCTTTTCTTCGAGTTTCTGTTCCTCAGCATCATCAAGAACACCTGCCATGTCAACTACCTTATCGGCATTTGCTGCAAAAACATTTGCTGATGAAAATGCAATACACATAACGGCTGCAAGGATTGCTGAAAATAATCTGTTGAATTTCATAACCGCACCTCCTTACAGAATAAATGCCTGAAAGGCAAAAGCAAGTGCACCGACACCTGCTGTAATTCCCGCGAAAAGCTTCCAGAACTTGCCCCAGTCAACCGGAAGGTTACCAACAAACTTACCTGTCTGACCGTTCATGGAGAAGTTATACATTTTTCCGTTGTACTTAGTGTTCAGCATCCACACAGGAAGCAGTGCATAACGGATTTTACCGCTTCTGAGCTGGATATTGATTGATTCAGGAATTACGGTATCATATCCGTTTACTGTATCTGCAAACTCCTGCTGTGTACTTGTTTTAATACGTTCGTTTGCACGCACCTGGCTTATTTCCGAATCAACATCGTACTTATCTGAAAGGTATCCTGCAAGGTAAGCTGGGAGAAATTCCTTGCAGTCAGCGTAATTGTATGGTTCGATTGCTTCAGAAAGCTCATCAGGCATTTTTGTTGAAGCGTCTACAGGAACTTTATCAAACTGAATATCACCGTTTCTGATTACCATATAATGCTTGGTTTCAGTATATCTGTAATCACCCGAACGCCAGCTTCTTGTTTTGGTTGCCTTGTATTTCAGCTTTGCATCAGCTTCACAATCGAAGAGCCAGTACGGAACATAAACACCCTTGATTTCTTCAATTCTGTTATCTGTGATAAAGCTCTTAGGTAAAAAGAACTTTCCCTTCAGGAAATTCTCAAGAGCAGCCTTTGCACCTTCCTTGTAAATCTTGAAAGGAATAATCAAATCAGGCTTCAATCCACCCTCAAACTGTCCCGACATAACAATCGGGCTGTCACAGTAAGGACATGCGGATGCGGAAGTTGTTTCATCGGCAACAATCTGTCCGCCGCAATTTTCACAGGAATAGACTTTCATTCCGTCCTGCTCCGATGCACCCCATTCGCTGCTTGGATTATCCCAGGAAAAATCGTCCTGCTCAGGTTGTGAAACCTCATTGAACTCCTTTATTGCGTCAACTTCAAATTCAGTATCACAATAAGGGCATTTCATATTCTGGCTTTGGCTGTCAAACTCGATTCCACCGCCGCAGCAGGGACATTTATAATCAATAAGAGCTGCCATAACATACTCCTTTCATTCAAAAGAAACGGCTGAAAAATTCAGCCGTTTCAGAATATTACTTTATATCATTCTCGTCGAAACGGTCGCCACATTCAGGACAGAATTTAGGTGGATTTGCAGGGTCCTCAGGTTCCCAGCCGCACTTGTCGCAACGGTAAAGAGGTGCACCAGCTGGCTTTGGTGAGCCACATTCGGCACAGAACTTGCCTTTATTTGTTGCACCGCAGGAACAAGTCCAACCGTCTGCTGCAGGCTTTGGTGAGCCACACTCGGAACAGAACTTAGCTGTATTTGTTGCACCGCATGAGCACTTCCAGCCGCCTGCTGCAGGAGCCTGCTGAACAGGAGCAGCCTGCTGAGCTGCCATCTGCTGTTGCTGAGCCATCTGCTGTTGCTGAGCCATCTGCTGTTGCTGAGCCATACCGAAGAGCTGGTTAGCGTTCATACCGCCAGCCTGCTGAGCCATATTCATGCCCATGAAGCCCATCATTGCACCGCCGCTATTGGAAGCAGCCATCTTCATAGCCTCGCTCTGTGCGCCAACCATTGTAGCAGCTGCCATAGATGGGTCACGCATTACAGCGGTTCTCTGGAGGTCCTTGATCATCTTTTCGTCTTCAGGTGAGCAAGTTACAGAGTTTACGCCGAAAGAAGCAATCTTGATACCACGAAGCTCTGTCCACTTCTTGGAAAGGACTTCGTTGAGAGCGTCAGCGATTTCGAGAGTGTGTCCCGGAAGTGCACTGTATCTGATACCCATTGCGGAAATCTTAGCAAATGCAGGCTGGAGAGCTGTCATGAGTTCCATCTTGAGAGTGCTGTCGATTTCGCTTCTGCGGTATACATCAGAAACGTTGCCGCAAACGTTTGTATAGAAAAGAAGTGGGTCAACGATTTTATATGTATACTCACCGTTGCAACGGATAGAAACGTCTATATCAAGACCGATATTTGCGTCAACAACACGGAACGGAACCGGTGATGGAGTACCATACTTGTTACCGATGATTTCCTTTGTATTGAAGTAATAAACTCTTGTATCAGTTGAAGCCTGACCGCCGTGAGCGATACGGTCACCGATAGCAGCAAAGCTTTCCTTGATACCTGCACCGAGGTCGCCTGCAAAAATAGAAGGCTCGCCTGAGATATTGAATGTATATTCGCCCGGTTCAGCACAGACATCGAGAATCTTACCGTTTTCAACGATAATCATACACTGACCGTCAGCAACAGCAATACCGCTACCCTGTGTGATAACATTATCACTGCCCTTTGTATTTGAAGATTTGCCGTTTACTTTTTTGGAAGCCTTCTGAACAAGCACGTCACTTGCCATTGCTTCACAGTAGAAAAATTCCTTCCACTGGTCAGCAAGAACACCGCCTACAGCACCGATTGCAGCTTTAATAAGACCCATTTGAAACAACTCCTTATTATTTCATATTAAAGTGCTACAGCAAATTGCTATTGCACATTTTTTATTATACAACATTTTAAACACAATTTCAATAGTTTTTTAACAAATTTATTTTTACCATAACCAGCCATTGTTTGTTTCGGTGTATTGCTCATCCACTTCGGAGGTTTCCGATTCTGTTTCAGGTGCAGTTCCTTCGGGAATTGTTGTACCTGCTGTTTCCGTTGCTGTAGTTTCTGTTTCTGTCTCTGAAACCGCAGTTTCTGCATAAATACTTTCAACAGGGTCTGTGCCCTCTTCAGGAAGGATTACGATTGCCTGACGATACATCTGGTCATAACGGGTTTCAAATTTATTGATGTTGTAATCAATAATCCCCTTCATAGGGTCATTCAGCGTAACAAGATCCGCATCCATATTAAAGCCTGCAAGAACAAAACAATGCTCATTCAGATACCAGTCAAGCTGCTCGCCCGTTTCGTTGTCATACCAGGTTTCATAATACTCAGGCTCAATCATACCGTCAGTTGCCCAGCAAAGCACAGGCGTACCTGCTGCAAGGTAATCATACAGCACGTCAGGATGAGCACCTGAAATATTTTTTACAACGTATCCGCCGCCATGTTCGGAAATATACTTGTTTGCCGCTTTTTCAATTGCTCCCGAAAAACATCCGTAACCTCTTCCGAATGGGTCACCGATAAAGTAATCAAAAAAACTGTCCTTATAGGTTTTATCCCCTTCGTAACGGGCATTACCCCAACTTATCGGAAGATAATTAAGTGCCATATCGGTTTTCTCTGCATCGAATCCGCAATGTCTGAGAAGAATTGTCAAGGCAGTAATTTCACATCCGACAGGTAGTTCGGGAAGCTGAAGAATATTTTCCATATCAATATAGACAGAATTATCATCGTAGTCCTTACGCTGTCGGCTTGTGATGATTCTTCTGCCTGCCGAATCTGTCAACGGAGGTTCGGTTTCAGTGACAGTAGTTGTCTCCTCGGAAACGGTTGTTACTTCTGTTATTGCTGTTGTTTCCTCAGTTTCGGGAACGACTGTCGTTTCAGTTGTCGCAACATAATAATAATCCGAGAGGTCCACCTCTGCCGAAGAGGTATCCTCATTTCTGACAATTGCCACAATTACCACCGTCAGAAGCACTATTACACACAACGTCAGAACAGTAATTCTGACAATAAGTTCTTTCATATCAGTCACCTGTTTTTTCAAATCTGAACCACGCAAAATCGAAATTGCTTCCCGGCATGAACACAAAGCTTATATCGTTTCTGCCTTCCATTGCAGCAATTTCAAAGCTTCTTTCGATGTATTCATCTGCACCTGCAAATTCAATGACCTGACTCTTCTGCACCCCATC
Organism: Oscillospiraceae bacterium; assembly: GCA_018110825.1. Taxonomy (GTDB): domain Bacteria; phylum Bacillota; class Clostridia; order Oscillospirales; family Ruminococcaceae; genus RGIG8773. The sequence continues at coordinate 15,284 of JAGBCL010000027.1, read as the reverse complement.
AGCACCTGTATTTCTGAACTGGATGGAATTAACATCGTTCGGAGTGCGTCCGCAGATTATTACGCGGGTTGTACCGCTTCCGAAATCCATATCATTATAGCTGAGAACAACGTTATTTCCGATTTTTTCAACGCAATCACCATTGATTGTATAATCGTCTCCGTAGATTTCATCATTATCCGAAGCAGAAAGCTTTGCAAAAGCCTTTTCCTCAGCTGCAAACTCAAAACCGCCGAAAATGCACTTATCAGATATTACAAAGCAAAGTGTATGAATGTCTTTAAGACGTGTCCCAAGTTCAAAATCATAAGGCTCAAAGCTTCCCCAGCCGTTATTATGCGGGAACATTGCAGTGGTTAGAAGCACACTTCCCTCTTCACCCGGCACACCATCCCATATTTCAACAGGAATATCCTTGTTACAGCAGTTGCCAAAATACAAACGGAATTTATCAGCACCGACTTTTCCGAAATCAAGTGCGGCAAACCCTGCATAAATCTGCTGTGTAAATCCACCCAATGCACCGTTTTCTATAATGTTAAGCGGAACATTGCTGATTGAATATGTACTTGCACTTACGAAGCTGTACGGGTTTACAAACGCATCGCCCAGACCGCACACGGTAAACTTCAAATAGGAAATAACCTGAGGAAGATTTCCTCCGTTTGAAGCATAAACACGAAGGAATGCCTCTCCGTCACCCTTTGCAGTAACGTTGATATTTCCATTTGTATATTCACATTCTGCGATATTTGCTTCGACTCCGTTTTCCTTGACAAGCTTACAGGTTATATCATTAAATGTTGCGTTTTCAGGCAAAAGCTTAATCTGTGCAGTAAAGGTTCTATTGTTTTCATTAAGTTCAGTATTATCGCAGATAAGTTCAATTTTTCTTGCAGGAACATCATTTACGGGAACGGTATATTCAACTTTCTGCACTGCGGAAACACCGATTGCTTCTGCATTTTCTGAAACTATTACAAGCTCGCAGGGTTCCAAACCCTCAGAAGTAATTTTTACATGAATTTCTCCCGCTTCAAGAGTTGTTCCGATTACCGCAAGTGCCTTTCCGCTAAAAAGCTTGCGGTTTGAAACCTTGAACTGTTCATAATCGGTTGAATCTCCGTTGTCCATACCGACAAGTCGCCCTGCTCCACTGACCTCTACGGAAACACGGTTTCTTGCGTTTTCGACTGGGTTACCCTCATTGTCTGCAACTCCGATTTCGATAAATGCAAGGTCTGTTCCGTTTGCAGAAAGTGTTGCTTTGTCAAGCTTTGCGGTAACTTTTATCGGGTCACCGAAACTTCTGCGGAAGTCCTCTGCAATGACATTTCCGTTGTTATCCATGGCTTTTACACGGATTTCGCCCTTTTCATAAGGAACAATCCAATGTGCATGAAGCTTGTCACCGTTTATATGGTCAATCTTCTGTACTCCAAGGGATTTGCCGTTGAGGAAAAGCTCTGCGTTTGGCAGGCTTGTATAAGCAATAACATCTATCTCCTGCCCCTCGTTGAAATCCCAGTACGGAAGCAGATGCACCATCGGTTCATCTGACCATACACTCTGATAGAAGTAATAAATATCCTTAGGAAAACAGCATGTATCTGCCATTCCGAAATAGCTGTTCTTTGTATCGTACGGTGTCGGTTCTCCGATATAGTCAATACCTGTCCACACGAACTGACCTGCGCAGAACTTACGGTTCCTGTCCTGAATCCATGCGTCCTCCGAGGGTCTTCCCCAACCTACGCAGCTGTTTGCAAGTGATGAACACTGCTTGTCATCATGTGAAAGCATGGGCACACTTGCGGGGAAATGATATATTCCGCGGCTTCTTACTGCGGAAGAAGTTTCGCTTCCGTAAATAATTGTATCCGGATATTTCTTGTGGTGCGCATCATAACAGCGTTCGGTATAGTTATAGCCTGAAATTCCAAGCATTTTACCGATTTTCTGTGCACCTTCCCACTCAATGAAATTTGAACCGATTGTCGCTCTTGCATTCTCTCTCGGGTCATTTGCACGGACAGCATTCACGAGTCTTTCAGCAATTTCGTATCCATGTTCGGAAGCGTGTGTATCGTAAATTTCGTTGCCGATACTCCACATTATAACGCAAGGAGCATTTCTGTCACGTTTAACCCAGCACTCAACATCGTAATCGGCGGTTTCCTTGAAGAAACGGGCATTATCATATTTTGTCTTTTCCAATTCCCACATATCAAAACATTCGCTGACAACAAGCATACCATGTTTGTTACAGATATCAATAAGCTGTCTTGAAGGCATATTATGTGCGGTACGGATTGCGTTTGCACCCATTTTCTTCATCAGCATGACCTGACGCTCGGTTGCACGGTAATTGACTGCTGCACCAAGGCAACCAAGGTCATGATGCAGGCAGACACCCTTCAGCTTCATATATTTTCCATTCAGGAAAAAGCCCTCATTCGGGTCAAATTTCGTTTCACGGAAACCGATTGTATCAGTAACCTTATCAACAACAATATTTTCACAATCCACAACAGAAACAATTTCTGTCTTTACAGTATAAAGATAAGGATTGTCCAAATCCCACAGCACGGGATTCTCCACATTCAACATTATTTCGGCGGTGCTGCACGGTAGCTCAGGTTCAACATGTCCACAGGCAACCTGCTCACCGTCTGCGTTATAAACCGATGTTACGATACGGTGCGGAGGGAATTCTTCCCCCTGGATAAATTCCGCATTTACCATAACCTTTCCGTCAGCATATGCAGAAACATAAACGTTGTCTATGTAAGTATCGTTTGTCACCACGAGTTCAACATCACGGAAAATTCCTGAACCTGAATACCATCTGCTGTTTGGTGAACAATAGTCAACCTGCACGGCAATTTCATTTTCACCCTTGTGCACAAATTTGGTTACGTCCGTATAAAAAGCTGTATACCCGTTTGTATGGCGGAAAATCTCGGTTCCATTGACAAAAATATGGCTGTCCATATAAATTCCGTCAAAATAAAGGCGGATACACTTACCGTCAGTTTCATCGATTTCCAGCTTCCTTCTGTACCATCCCTGACCGTCGGCATAGAGATTGTTTGTATCATAAATCAGCCAGTCATGCGGCAAATCCACAGACTTCCAGCCATCTTCGGATACCGCCTTTTCATATCCTGAATCAAGGGGAAGAAGCTTGAACTCCCAATTATTATTTATAAGAGCATTACGGAAATTGTGCACAAAAATCCGCTCCTTTCAACGCACTAATTCATATTATTATACCATATTACCACAATGAATTTGTGTACATATTGTTAAAACAAAAACAGCACTGAAAATTATTCAGTGCTGTGAAAAATATTTTAATCGTAAATTGTTATTATAATGTCCTCTTCGAGGGTTGCAACTGTATCAGTGAAATCTGCAAATGGGTCCTCAAAAGGTTCCGTAACGATTTCTTCGGAAGTTTCAGGCTTAGGCGGATTTTTCGCAACGTAAACCGTAAGGATTTCTCCTGCTTCCGCATCGATTTTCTCTCCAGGTTCCTTGCTTGTTTTTGCAACATAGCCCTCAAGAGTATCTTCCGTTTCAAGCTCTGCCTCGTCGTACTTGATTCCGAGGGAATTAAGCTTATCAAAATATGATTTTTTATCCATCGTAAGGTAATCAGGAATTTCAATATATCTTGGTCCCATACTTACCTTGACAAGTATCTCTGAATTTTCCTTGTATGTTTCATTAGCAGGGAGTGACTGATAGAAAATTGTTCCCTTAGGGTATTCATCATTATACTCAAACTCTGCTGTAAAAAGAAGGTTATATGAATCCGATTTGCTGACGATTTCATAATTCTTTCCTGTAAGGTCATTCATAACATACACAACACCGTTATCTGAAGCACTTGTTGAAGTAATAACAGGTTCCTGCACCGGTGCAAGCGTTTTTATCGGAGTAGTTTCGGTAACCGGTCCGTCACTTATCTGAGTAAATGTTGACAGGTCCGTAACTTTTTTGATTTCTCCGCTTGTATCATCAAGTGATACAATAAGCATTACAAGTCCGAACATACCGATACAAAGAATAACCATCATAATAAGTATAAACAATCCATGTCTGCTTATCGGCTTGCTCTTGGAAGAACTGTTGCTATATCCCTGCTTTGGTATTGTAATTGTCTGTGTACTTGATGAAGAAAGTCTTTTGGAATTGTATTCGGGCTGTTCAAAAAGCTGTGTAACAAGCTCTGTAATCGTCTGTATACGCATTTCGCCGTTCATGTTAAGGCCATTCATAATAACCTTTGAAACATTTCTCGGGATATTCGGATTTATCTGGGCAGGTTCAATAAGATTATCATTGGAAATTCTGCTTGTTGCGTCAGTAGGAACAACACCTGTAAGCATACGGTAAAGCAGTGCAGATATTCCGTAAACATCAGCCCATGTGCCCTGCCAGTTATTGGAATTATACTGTTCAGGTGCAGCGTAACCGTTATAAATTTCGGAAGCAAGCTCAGTATTTGCAGTTCTTGCATCGGAAATACAGAATCCTGTAAGCTTCAGCTCGCCATTATCCGTAATAATAATATTTTCAGGTGAAATTCCTCGGTGAACGAGTCCTGCATTATGAACAAGCGACAGTGTTGTAAAAATAGGAGGGAAAAGTTTTTTGACCTCATCCCACTCAAGTTCGCCAGCATTCATTTTCAGATATTCTCCGATAGTCATTCCTTCAAGATAACCGAAAACGACATAACCTGTGTTGTTTTCACCAAACATATCAATCGCTGCATTGATATGATTAAGTGTACGCATTTTTGAAAGCACCTTGTTAAGCTCAACAAATTCAGAAAGGAAAGTTTTATACTGCGGCATGCAGTTCGGGTTTACAAGAATCGCATTGCTTTCCTTGTCACGGGAACACAGCGTATCAGGCATATATTCCTTGATAATCACCTTTTCTTCGGTAATTGAGTCATAAGCAAGATATTCAGCACTTTCGCCGTTGAATGCTCTGAGCTTTCCGATAATATATCTGTCGTTAAGAGTAACTCCGGGGGCAAGATAAGACGGGAGGTGAGGTGCGCCGGTATGATATCCGCATTCAGGACAGATTTCCATATCGTCTTCCAATGGATTCATACATCCATAACATAAATTAAAGCGTTCCATTTTCCCTGCCTCCTTTCTTTACGGCTTTTCTCTGAAAGTAATGATATCAGCTAAATTCACAAAAGTCAATCAAATTAAGCAAATTGTATGTGTTTTGTATTCACTTTGTAACAATTATTACAATTCAGAATTACTCATCTAACCTTTAAATTATATCAAAAAAGCCTCAGCACGTCAAGCATAGCCCTGAAAATACGTTATTTTAAACGGATTTCTTCTTTTAAATACGCACTTAATTCATCTTTTTCACATAAAAAACGACGCAATCATCAGCACCAGCGGCATTGTTGCTGCTGAAACGATTGTAGAAACGGCAAATATTTCAGAAGCATAGACCGCATTTTTGCTGTAACGTGTGGCAAACATTATGGTTGAAGTTGCCGTTGGGCAAGCTGCAGAAATCAGGATAGTGTTTGTTACAACAGGGTCTGCACCGAACGGAAGCATTACAAGCATAAGAAGCAATGGTCCTGCGATAAGCTTGAGAAAGCCTGTAAGATATATACCTGACTTTTTCAGCGCATTTTTCAAATCGGAACGAGCAATGGTCATTCCTGAAATAAGCATTGCAAGCGGCGTATTAAGTGATGCTATATAGTTAAGCGGCTGCATTATGATATCGGGCAGACGTATTTGCAGGAAAAAGAAAATGAGTCCCACAAATGTTGCTACTACAGCAGGCGCTTTCAGTGCATTAAGTGCAAACTTGAAGTTCATTTTTTCTGTCATTGTCATTATTCCATGAGTCCAGGAAAGAAGATTGAACATTGCGATATATGCTGTCAGATAGAAAATACCGTCCGTACCGTAGACTGCCTGGATAAGCGGTATTCCGAGAAATGCACAGTTTGAGTACGCTACCGCAAATCGCTCAACTCCTGCATCTTCTCCCCTGCGTTTGCCGCAGAAAATCATTCCCAAGGCGATGAGTATGACGTGTGCAAAGAAAGCAAACAGGAATGCCATAAGCAAACCGTTTATAAGCTTTGCTTCAAGCTCCTTCTGGAAGGACGTAAAAATCAGCACGGGACAAACTGCACTCAGGACGAAGTTGGACAGCTGATTACAGCCTCGCTTTGTGAAGCTTCCCTTTTTATAAAGGAAGAAGCCGAACATTATCAGAATGAACATTATTACAATCTGATACAAAATGGTAATTGCGGAATTCATTTCCGTTACCTCCAATAAACAACGTAACGCCCGAAAAATCGGGCGTTTTGATATTATATAACTTTGCTGAGGAAGTTCTTGAGTCGCTCGCTTTTCGGGTTGCCAAAAAATTCTTCTGGAGAATTTTCCTCAAGGATATTTCCGTTATCCATAAATATGATGCGGCTTGCAACCTCCTTGGCAAAAGCCATTTCGTGGGTTACAACAACCATGGTCATATTTTCCTCGGCAAGCTCTCTCATTACGTTAAGTACCTCTCCTACCATCTCAGGGTCAAGTGCAGAGGTCGGCTCATCGAAAAGCATAACTTCAGGTTTCATACACAATGCACGAACAATAGCAATACGCTGCTTCTGTCCGCCTGAAAGCTGGTTAGGATAAGCATCTGCACGATTTGCAAGGCCTACTCTTTCGAGCAGCTCCATAGCTGTTTTTTCAGCTTCTTCCTTGGTTTTGCCCTGAAGCTTCATAGGTGCAAGGGTAAGATTTCTCAGAACAGTCATATGCGGAAAAAGATTGAACTGCTGGAAAACCATACCCATTTTCTGACGATGCATATTGATATCGGTTTTAGGGTCGGTAATATCAACACCATCAAAATGGATTGTTCCCTCTGTCGGTTCCTCAAGCAAGTTAAGACAGCGGAGAAACGTACTTTTTCCTGAACCTGACGGGCCTACAACAAACACAACCTCGCCGTTATGGATATCAATTGACACGCCGTTGAGAGCGTGATTTTCCATGCCGTCAAACTTTTTTTTCAAGTCCTTGACGGAGATAAGAACGTTATCAGTGGTCACTGTTTCTCAGCCTCCTTTCAAGCTTTCCTACGAGGAATTCCAGCAGCAGAACAACTGCAAGATAAATTGCAGCAACAACAAGCAGCGGCATCATAGCGTCATAAGTGCGGCTTCTGATAATTTCGCCGCCCTTTGTAAGGTCCTCCATTGCAATATAACCTGAAACCGAAGTTTCCTTCAGAAGAACAATAAGCTCATTACACAAAGCAGGAAGGACATTCTTGAAAGCCTGTGGGATAATAATATAAATCATAGTCTGTGCATAGTTGAAACCAAGGCTTCTTCCTGCTTCAAACTGACCCTTGTCAATGGACATAATACCTGCACGGACAATTTCTGCAACGTATGCACCGGAATTGATACCGAATCCGATTACCGCAACAATCATTTTATTGATATTTACCGAAGCAAAAATTCCGTAATAGATAATCAGAAGCTGAACCATGATTGGAGTACCTCTGATTACGGTAAGATAAATCCTGCATATGAAATTAGCTATTTTCATCTTACCCGTCTTATCATGTGTAGAACGGACAATTGCTACAATAAATCCGATAAGAATACCAACCAGAACAGAAAAAACCGTTATCTGTATTGTAACCCACAAACCGTTGGTTATATACTGCCAGCGGTCTTCTTTTATAAAATTATTATAAAATCTGTCCGCTAATTCTTTGAACCATTCCGTCATCTGAACAACCCTTTCCCGATTATTTTATGCCTTCTTAACTGAAAAACAGCGTGCAGGACGGCTGCCCTGCACACCGGAATATAAATTTGCTTGTTTTATTAATAGCTTTCGTAATTTATTTCGAAAACTTGGAACCAAACAAGCTTTGCTTGTTGGTTTATTCTGCCTTAATGTACTTATTGATGATTTCTTCAAGCTTTCCTGATTCTTCAAGTTTAGCAAGAGAAGCATTGATATTATCAAGAAGCTCTGTATTGTCCTTTGCAACTGCGATAGCATATTCTTCAATTGTGTAAGCTTCATCAAGAAGAACAAGGCCTTCGTTCTGTGCCACAAACACCTTTGCAGGCTCACGGTCAATGATTACTGCATCAATTTTATCCTGATTAAGGGACTGAACTGCTTCAAAGCCCTTGTTGAAACGTTCAACAGTTGCATCCTCGATATCGCCTGCGAAGATGTCGCCTGTTGTACCAAGCTGAACACCGATTTTCTTGCCGACGAGGTCAGCGGGAGAAGCAATTGCAGAACCTTCCTTTACGATAACAACCTGAGCGGCTGTTGTATAAGGATTGGAAAAATTTACATTCTTAAGTCTGTCTTCTGAAACTGTCATACCTGCAACACCGATATCAGCCTTACCGGACTGAACAGCAGCAATAATGGAGTCGAAAGCCATATCTTCAATTACAAGCTCATAGCCGAGGTCATCAGCGATTGCCTGAGCGATTTCAGCGTCGATACCTACAATCTTATCGCCGTCACGGTATTCATATGGTGGAAATTCAGCATTGGTTGCCATAACGAGAGTTGTTTTTTCCTTTTCAGCACAGCCAGCAAATGTAAGAACAATTGCAGAAGCGATTGCTGCACAGATGATTTTTGAAATTTTCATATTTACATACTCCTTATAAAATAATACAATACCTTGCATTATACATTATAATTGCAAACTTTTCAAGTAGTAAACAATATAATTAACTTAAATTCAACATTTTGACCATTGGGATTATATAAATTTGAACGTATACATTATTTATTTACAATATTTTGTTACTGTGTTAATTAAGTAGCTTACCAAATACTGTATAATCAATGCATTGCTGACTTTTGAGTAGTTATGTCGAAAAGCAGAGATTGATGTAATTATTTGTAAAAATTTACCGAAAATTTACTGAGAAAATTTGTCAAAAGGTATTGATTTCTAAAAATAAATATGGTAAAATATGGAACAGAAAATACAGGAGGTAATAACCATGGCACAAACAACAAAAATTCTTATCTGCGGCAGTCAGGATGACTATAGCGAGGGCTTTTATAAAACTCTGGAAATCTCAGGTTTTAAAATCATCAGATGCATTCCTGATGGAAACGCAGCTGCATCTGCTATTGAACAGTACAAGCCTGATGTCGTTCTTTGCGATGCACTCATGACAGGATGCGATGCTGCAGTACTTATTGAAAATGTAAATTCTGTTCAGGAACATAAACCATTTTTCATTGTTGCTTCGTTATACAAGAATGCTTTCCTTGAGCAGCAGATAATGTCATTTACCAACGCCTACTTTATTCTCAAGCCATTTGATGCCGATTCATTCATTAAAATTGTAAAACGGATTTCAGCAATTTCCATTTCTACTCTTGAAATGACTGATGATAATACCAGGCTTGAAATGATTGTTACAGATATTATCCATCAGATTGGTATACCAGCCCACATAAAGGGTTATCATTATCTCAGGGAAGCAATTATCCTTTCCCTTAATAATGATGAAATGCTTGAAAGAATTACAAAATTGCTTTATCCTACAGTTGCTAAAAATTTCAATACAACCGCTTCCAGAGTTGAACGTGCCATTCGACATGCTATCGAAACTGCCTGGGACAGAGGTGATGTTGACACTCTTACCAAAATGTTCGGTTACACAATAAGCGTCGGAAAAGGTAAACCCACAAATTCCGAATTCATTGCACTTATTACCGACAACCTCCGTTTGAGATTCAGAATTACAAATGCAAAAAAAGAAGCTGTACATTATTAATCAATCAAGCAGGCAATAAAAGGTATGGACCAGACCATACCTTTTTGTTTTTCTGAAGATAAATATTGCACTATTCGTTCAATAATAAATCAACTGTTATTTTTTGAAATACTCTTGACAAATTGCTAAGAATATTATATAATTATTTAGCAAATATTTGATTTGCCGCTGTGGTGGAATAGGCAGACACAAGGGACTTAAAATCCCTCGGTAGCGATACCGTACCGGTTCAAGTCCGGTTAGCGGCACCATATAAGACCTCGTAAAAGCCCGTAAAATAGGCGTTTGCGAGGTTTTTATTTTGCCCTGAAAACCGTTTTGTCCGTTGTTTGTCCGTTATTTCAGAAAATCACTCATTTGAAGCCTTTTTCATACTGATAGTGTTTGCAACCGTGTCCATTGCACGTATCTGTGCAGCTTGAAAGGTATGAGCATAAATTTGTAAAGTCGTTGTAGCCGTGCTATGCCCTAAACAGCTCTGAACGGTCTTTACATCAATTCCGTTTGAAATAAGAACCGAAGCATTGAAATGACGGAAACTATGATTGCATACATATCGCATACCTGTTCTTTCACAGAAACGCTTGAAATAATACCCCGGAGCAGAGCCGTCCATTGTCATACCATCCCAGCGTGTGAAAATACGGTCTGTTTCTACCCACTTGCTGCCTACCTTTTTACGCTGTATGTCCTGCAAATCACGCCACTTTAAAAGCATTGGCATAACCTCCGCAGGCAGTTTAAGGGTACGGTAGCTTGTTTCTGTTTTGGGTGTTTCGGTATATGTACCGCCCTTTTTTCTTGAATAAATGGAAGTTCTGTTTACTGTAACCATATTGGTTTCAAAATCAATATCCTTCCATTCAAGTCCAAGCAGCTCACCTTTACGGAAGCCTGTGTAAATCGCAAGAGTGTAGAAAAGAACATATCTGTAATTTTCATCATCTTCCCGTTCAAACAATTCAAAAAGCTTCTGTACTTCCTCCAGAGTGTAAACCTCACGCTTTTCACCGTCAGGCTTTGGAAGTGTTACCGCACGGCAGGGATTATGCTGAATTAACTGCATTTTTATCGCATAATCAAAAATAGTGGAGATCATAGATATATGCAGCTTGATTGTCTTTGCGGAAAGCTTTCCATTTCTTTTATTGCGTCCGTCACAACGCTTTTCTTCTGTCATTGAAATAATGAACTTCTGAATATCACGGGAAGTAATTTTGTCAAGACGGATATGCCCGATAGCGTCATAAATACGCTTTGACATCCAGCGGTAACCCTCAATAGTTTTAGGTTTAAGCTTCAGCTCAGCATATTCATCAAACCATTGTTCCGAAAAGTCAGCAAACTTTATCGCAGAGGTAACAATACCGTGAGAACAGTCCTCCTCAAATTTAACAGAGATTTTGTTAAGTTCCTTTTCAATTTGTTTTGGTGTAAGTTTCGGATCAGGCTTCCAGGTCATAGATTGTTCAACCTGTTTGCCGTCTGTATTGTAACCACAGGAAACTCTTATCTGATAAGAGTCTCCACGCTTTCTTATAGTTGCCATAAAAATATCTCTCCTTCTGATATTGTAAACTTTATGACATACTCCTGTATATTTACAGTTTAACACTTTACAAAACGAAAGTCAAGTACATTTGTCCGTTATTCTGTCCGTTATAGAGTACGCCAGTGAAAATATATATGAAACAAACTTGAAAAAGTGGCGTGCAGGCGTGCAAAGCCCGATATTACGTTGTTTGAAAGCCGTGCGAAAGGTGTGCGGCTTGTTTTTCGCACGCCTTGTATGCACACCCTCCGCACGCCTGAAACGACGTATTTATGCGGTTCGCACGCCTGCACGCCTTAAATCAATATTGTTTTATATTTTGTACAAATTCCTTTGAAACCACGAACGTGACCGCCGTTCTTGTTCGGAACGTGGTAAACATATTTAATGCCATATCGCTTCTCGTTGGATTTAAGCCAGCTGACAAAAGTATCCTGTTTTAGAGCTGTCAAAGCATTTTCGGCACACCAATGAAAATATCCGCCGTAAAGTTCGGTGCTGCTTGTCTGAATGTCACTGTCAAAGGTAACATAGCTTTTATCCGAAAGAAATTCAATAATGTTGCAGTTCTCTGCCATAACCTCCGAAATATTCTGCTTTGTCTTATCAGAAACAGTAAAACGGAAGTTGTTTGAAATCAAACGGCGTAAACCATCAAACATCCAGCAGAAAATCTTGTCCTTTTCAGCAATGAATTTATCAGCAAGAAACGGATCATTGCATCTGTTTTCGGGAACAGGCTTTGTTGTAAGGATTATTAAACGTCTTGCAAAACCATCGGATTTATCATAAAGTGCTTTAGGTGAGCCGTTGCCAAAACAAAGAAAGCGTGAGTACAGCATAGCCTGCTGTGACTGCTGTCCCTTTGCTTCAACATCAACTGGAATTTCAGCGGTAACAAGATTTTTTATGTAACCTGTTGAGGGTAAGGCACTCATCTGCATATCGTCATCAAGCATAAGCAGCTTGTTCTGTAAATTGTAGCGGAAGAATTTGTCCGTTTCGATACGCTGAAAGCTGCCTGTAAGCATTGCAGACTTGAATATCTCCTGCAAAACAATGCCGATACGGCTTTTACCTTCACCGCCGTTACCAATGATAAACAGCATAGCCTGTCCCTTTGTTGAGGGGATAAGGCAGTAGCCAAGGTATTCCTGTAATGTAGCAATATCATCCATATCAAGCATTTCCATAAGAAACAGCATAAAATCTACCGGATAATATTCACCATTCCATATATCAGGATCGTATGTAATGTTAAGCCTGTTCACACAGAATCTCTTTTCGGGGAGCCAGGTTCCGTCTGTTTTGAGAATACCATTCAGCAGATGAATTTCATCCTCTTTCGAAACAATAGGCTCGGAGAAACAATATAGCTTCAAAGCTTCTGTAAGACGCTTGACAACAGCAGCAACATTGTTGGTAACGTAAGGCATAACCTTTTCTGAAATGCTGTGAGAGATAACATCCTCGTTGATTTCTCCGTCTACGTTGTAAAATCTGTTCCCGAAAAAGATAATAGGATAAACTGAAACCAATTCCTTACAGAATAACGGTTCGTTTATCTTGCCCTTTTCCTCCAGCCACACAGGTGATGAAACTGCGGCGGTATTCATATAATCTTTGTTCAATACGGCTCACCTCCTCTCTCATAGCAAGACGTTCCGTTTTATCACCATTGATAAAGGCGTTGCAAAGATATTCTATGTAATCACGGTTTTTAATGCTCTCAACAAATCGTAAATCGGGAATTTCATTATCATAGACAGGTGCATATTCTTCACGCCATTCGCAGAGCAGCTTATAGTAGCTTACAATCACAAGCCAGGCATTTTTCTCCCAAGCGGAGTATTCCTCTGCTTCTTGTTTTCTGCGGCGTATCAGCTGAATTTCTTTGCTTGAAACAGGATTGTCAACATCCAATCCAAGATGAAAATCTTCATTGATACGCTTTGCCGCTTCAAGCTGTGATGTTCCGAAAAGGCGTGCTGTAAAATCAATTACGTCACCGTGAGCACCACAGCCAAAACAGTGATAGTTTTTGTCATATATTTTCATTGAAGGCGTTTTATCATCGTGGAAAGGACAACAGCACATATTACTGCGATTAACGGTTAAACCGTAATATTCCGCAGCCTGTTTTACTGAAACAGCGTCCTTAATATTTTCAAATACGCTCATCAAGCTGCACCTCCCAGATATTCAAGCAGAGCCGCTTTGCTGATAAGTATCTTACCACGCTTGCCCTGACCGGTGCGGATATACGGTATCTTGTTTTGTGCCACAAGCTGACGGACGGTATGTTCAGATAAACCGCTGACAGCCTGTGTACACTCCTTAATAGTGAGCATTTCAACAGGTACGGATGGTTTCGTTTCGGGTGTTGGTGCTGTGTTTTCATCAATAAGCTGTGTTAAAAGGGCAACAATCTGTGCCATAATTTCTGTTTTATTTTCCATAGTAAATTCTCCTTATCTTTCGTAGTAATTTTTATCTTTTGTTCGTTCAATGAATAACTGCATATTTTCTTTAATTTCACTGTCAATTTCGCATTTGTCAATCAAGTCAAATTCCTCACGCTGTTCAAAGCATTTGTCAATAAAAAGGCTGATACCCTTTGCAAGAGCCTTGCTGAACCCTGATAATCCGCTGCTGTATTTTTTATCATAAACCAACGTGTTTATGCCAAGCACAACCTTAATGAACTCTTGCTTGATAGATGAAAGCTGTTCACGCAAAGAAGCAATAACCGACTTGTTTTCTTCATTTTCAATTTCAGCGGTTTGAAGCTTATCCTTGAAACTATCAATAAGCATTTTCAGCATATCGGGCAGCTTTATGCTTTTTCTCTGCTGATAACTTAAATGAAGCTCTTTTGAAATGCACTGTTCAAGCTGTTGCTTTTCATCAACAATTTCACGGCAACGGTCAACAGCTTCCTCGTTTGTAGCTGTGTATGGAATATTAAGTGCGTCACGAATTTTCTTGAATTGACGGGCAGCATTAAAATTTTCTCGTTCTGATTGACACAGCTTATCGCTTAACTCGGAATATTTCTGATTAAGGTCATGCTGAAATTCACGTTTTTCCTTTGCAACTCTCAAATCACGCTCTGCACAATCTCGCATATTTTCTGCATCTGATTTAAGCTGTTCCGCTTCTGAAATCAAAGAAGCAAGCTGTTCCTCTTTTTGAGAAATACCAGATTCACGCTCATCAAGCTCTTTGGTACGCTCTGTAAGGTCAGCAGAAACTTCTGCTTCACGTTTATGTAAATCTTCTTTACTGCGTTCAATGAAATTTTTCTCACGCTGATTATCAAGCGTCTGAACAGCAACAGCTTTTTTCTGTGTTTCAAGCTGTTGAAGTTCTTCGGGAGTAACGGTGATGTTGTGAGAAAGCAGCTGCTTCTTGCCGACAATGTAACTCTCATCCGCTGCAAGCTCCATTTCACGCAAAGGTTGCAATTCTTCGGTAAGACGTTTCTTTTCTTTCTGAATATCCTTGTATTCATCAACGGTAAAGTTGTAGCCTCTGGATTTCTGAGGTGCGGCAATGTCAAGACCGTGTGATTTACATATCTCAGTAAAAACGGCTCGCTCGTGTTCACGCCATTTTGTAGCGGCATTAACTCCCGTGTATCCCATTTCTTCAAGAGCCTTTGCCATAGCATTTCTTGTATCAAGACCTTTGGAATAATGTCCGACAGGAATGTAATTGATATGCAGGTGCGGAGTAGCTTCGTCCATATGAATAACAGCATTGAAAACGTAAAAGTTAGGATTGTTCTTAATGTAATGTTCCGCATATTCGATAAGGCACTGTTTTGCGATTTCTGCGTCAGGAGTGCCACAGCCTGTATCG
>JAGBCL010000026.1 GCA_018110825.1 Oscillospiraceae bacterium | reverse complement strand
ATACAGTATCATTGATCGATATGTTCAGCTTGGAGGACGTAGGGTTGTATTAGGATCCGATGCGCATATTAGTGTTAAACTTGGAAATGCATTTAGTAGTGTTGTTAGAAAACTACCGAATACTTGCGTTATAGGGTATAATAAAGAAGGTGATGAAAGGTGCTGAAAACAGGAAAACAAGAAAGAAATCAAATCGAATTTGTATGTATGGATGAACTTATACCGGAGGATCATTTGCTGAGGAAAATAGACAGAGCAATTGATTTTACGAAAATCTATGACATAGTTACCGAACTGTATTGTGAAAACAACGGCAGACCCAGTATAGACCCGATTGTGCTGTTTAAAATGGTGCTGATTCAGCATATATACGGCATACCTTCACTGCGTAAAACAGCAGAAGAAGTAAAGGTAAATATTGCGTATCGTTGGTTTTTAGGTTATTTGCTGAATGAACAAACACCGCACTTTTCTACCATCAGCTACAATTTTAAAAACAGATTCACATCTGAAACCATAGAAAAGATATTTTACTGGATACTTAGTGAAATTGAAAATAACGGATATTTGACTCCCGAAACGGTATTTGTGGATGGAACGCATATCAAGGCAAATGCGAATATTAAAAAAGCTGTAAAAAAGGCTGTTCCTAAAGCGGCTAAGATATACGAAGAACAGCTAATGCAGGAAATCAACGAAGACCGTGAAGAACACGGGAAAAAGCCTTTTAACGACACTAAGCCACCCAAAGAAACTACCATAAACGAATCTGCAACAGACCCCGAGTGCGGAGTGTTTCACAAAGGTGAACATAAAAAGTGTTTTGCATATACAGCACAGACCGCTTGTGACAAAAACGGATATATTCTTGATGTAACAGTTAATCCCGGAAATATACACGACAGCGTGGCTTTTGACGGTTTGTATAACAGATTAGCGCAACATCACCCTGAAATGAGAAATGTAGTAGCCGATGCGGGTTACAAAACACCTTGGATATGCAAAAGAGTTATCGACGACGGAAGAGTGCCGATTTTACCATACAAAAGACCTGCCGGAGCAGAAGGATATTTCAGACCTTATGAGTATGTATATGATGAGCATTACGATTGTGTAATATGCCCTGAAAATCAAGTTCTCAATTATTCAACAACAAATCGTGACGGATACAAAGAATTTAAAAGCAAAGGTTGCATATGTGCAAATTGCAAGTCGAAATACAAATGTACAAACAATGCTAAAAGCGAAAAAACTGTTACTAAGCACATTTGGAATGATTATATAGAAATGTCGGAGGATATTCGACATACACCGGAATACAAAGCATTATATGAACTTAGAAAAGAAACCATTGAACGAGTATTTGCTGACGCAAAAGAAAAGCACTCGATGAGGTACACTCTTTTCAAAGGCTTGGCTCAAGTTACAAATTGGGTCAGGCTTAAATTTGCTGCAATGAATCTCAAAAAATATGCGATCCACAACTGGTGGAAACGCATATATTATCTATTTTTTGCAACTTTTGAGCTTAATTTCGCTTTTTGACATAGATTTAACCCCGATTTGATGACCAAATCGGGGTTTTTCTACAGCCTGAAACGACAGACTTTGTAGAATTTCTACATCGTCTGTCGTTCTTTTTTATTCCAATTCTCCCATTCGTTTCTTTGAACGTTCCTGTTCCTGTGCTTTATCTCTGCCTAAAATCATATCAACATTTTTCATCGTTGCTTGTAACTCGGAAAGTTCTGATTTTTCAGAATAGTAGCTCTCGTAGAGCTTGTCTTTCTCGGCAAGCAAAGCCTTTTGTTCGGCTCTCAAATCCTTGATTAACGGAGCTTTCCCACCGTTAAATCTTTTCTTGAGATACATCTCGGCAGCACCCAAAATAATCAAATCCGCTTCGTGTTCCTTGCGATAACGCTCCTTGAAAACAACGGTTTCAAGTTTATCGGCAATCGGTTTGGTTTTACGATAGTTGTCAATGTTATGAATGTCCTCATCAATGGTTTTCAAGCGTTTTTCTATTTCCTTGATACGAGTTCGAGTGCTGTTGTAGTTCTCTCGTGTTGCTTCGGTTTTTTCGGAAAGTTTATCGTAGTCAAGGAGATTATGCTCCGTCAGGAAGTTCAGAGTATTTGCCATAGTCCTGATGTT
>JAGBCL010000025.1 GCA_018110825.1 Oscillospiraceae bacterium | reverse complement strand
CCGGTATTTATTAAAAATGCCGATTTATTTGATTAATATCAAAAAATGAATCGGCAGGGTATGACTGTTATTTAGGAAGTATCGTCAGTTGTTTATTATACACAATCCTGAATGAGATTATTATTTTTGACAGAATTAATCCGAGAGGTTTTATCTGTGTCTGAATCAATATAAGCAAATGATCGTTGTTTCTTGCATAAATTTTCACAAAAAGGTCATAGGCCTCATTCGTGCAATAGACTTCAACAATTTCAGGAATGGCAATTAAATTCCAATTTATCTGCGAGATACAAGCCTGGCATTCGTGCCGGGCTTCGTTGTATATAATGGCGGATCTTGCCCTATATATCTTTCTGCGAAAGCCACAATCATCGACGAAGTCGCTTAAGTGTCAGCGAAAGAACGCAACCTTCTACTCCCACCGCACACATAAAACGCCCGGCATGACTTCAGCCAGCATAGCTGTCAGAAGACTTGCCCTATGGGCAGAGCGGTATCAGAAGATTGTCAGCCCGCATCCGCTGCGCTCCTGCATTATCCTTCTCCAAGATTGCTCCCCCAGAAGCCATAAGACTCAAGCTTGTAATGCCCCTCTTATCCCCACATGGGAAGAATGATCGCCTTCGCTACCGCAGTGCGGAGTGGACCGTCAGTGTTTTGCTCTTCCAATCAAATTGCATAACTTTACACCGATAAATCGGAATCTTTTTCTAAGCAAGCATATTTTTTTTCAAATTTTCTGTAGTTTTTTGATTGTTTGTTGTTTAATGGTCAGAAACATTTCAGAGACATAAAGTGGCTGAGCGAACTTTACAAAGGAGACGAAAGGCCGGTAAAAATCATGAGACTTGATTACTCTAGCGATTCGCAGGATAATCAAGCACTTGCGAAACTTAAATTATTACAAGATGATTAAATACATACGGATTATATTTCTTGCGCTGCTGATCATCCCGGTACAGGCCTATGCACAACAAGCGAGGTGTACAGTTTCCGGACGAGTAATCGACGGAATGAGCTCCCCAGTAGCATATGCATCTGTTGCCGTCTATAAGGATAATTCTCCATTGACCGGAACCATCACAGATCATGAAGGAAAATTTTCGCTCAAGGTTGCTCAAGGCACCGATTCATATCAGCTGGTGGTTGAATTCATCGGTTACAGCAAGGTTTCTCAAGAGTTCGTTCCCGATAAATCCCAGCTGAATCTGGGTGCGATTGTTCTGAAGGAGGACGCCATTTCTCTTGAAGGAGCAACGGTCTCTGCGAAGGAGGTTGTTCAGAAGTCAACTGTCGAACATACCACCATCAACGCTTCGTCGAATATGTCTTCAGGCAAAGGAACAGCAATCGACATTCTCCGATTGGCGTCGTCCGTAAGCATTGCCAACGACGAAATATCGATCCGAGGCAACTCAAATATACTTGTCCTTATGGATGGAGTGCCTACAACGGCAAGTGACCTTTCTACCATACCTGCCGGCAACATCAAAAGCATCGAGGTCATAACGAATCCGGATGCTTCACATGACGCCTCAGGTACCGGTGGAATCATCAATATCATTTCCAAGAAGACTTCAGCTCAGGGATTCAGTGGAATTGTCGCTGCAAATTACGGTTTCAATCATTTCGTCACTGCAAATGCAGCCTTTGCTTATAACAAGTCAAAAGCTTCATACAGATTCAGTTACAATACGAAATAT
>JAGBCL010000024.1 GCA_018110825.1 Oscillospiraceae bacterium | reverse complement strand
GACAAGAGCTTTGACTTAAATTTTGTTTTCATTGTCTTTTTCTCCTTTTTCATTCAACTTCCAATTTTTCTATGCGATGTCCGCATTGAGGACAAAACCGAGAATCTTTTGCCAAAACGGTATCGCAGTTTTTACAGTATACATGCCTTCCTTTATATTCATCATACAAAGTTTTATTTGATAGCAATTCACCACAGGTTGAGCAGACCGTTTCCGTTGCACCTGATTTTGCTCCACAGGACTTGCATACTTTGATTTTCTTCATTTCTTCGGGACCGAAGCCGTAATGCTTCATTCCCAACAGCTTGATGCTTTCCAAATACTCTATGGTCAATCGCTATCACCTCCGTATTGTAGCTTCGTTCCGCATTTTGAACAATAGGTGTCACGAGAAGAAATTTCAACACCGCATTGCTTACAAAAGTGGGGAGCGTTTTCCCAAGGAGTGCAATCCACGCATTCAAAAACATCGGCATTATACATAACCGTACTTACCCACCTTCCGCATTTTTGGCATTGGTTGAAATGCGCTCTGCCTTCGGTTTCCCAAGCGAGCTTCAATTCTTCTTCTGCCGAAACCGCACGAATTGGATTTGTGGTATGTACTAACACCCCGGAGGCTTCACAAAAAAATTGATAATGCCTGCCCCCGGAATCGGCTATGACTTTGTATTTTGCCGTTGAATTAGGCTGTTTGCTCATAGACTCCTCCTTTCGAATTTTTCCTCCAAAAATTTCAGTTTAAATTTTATTAAACAAGGATATTCAACCTTGACTTAATCAAGCATTTGTGTTATAATGTTATGGGTGGGCGGTATGTGCTATTGCGCTAACAATAGCACATACGCTTTGCTCGGGAACCTCCTCCCGAAAGAAGCAAGGGCTACCCATTCGCTTTTTCAAAAGCGGCATAATGCTATGCCCATCTCGCATTCTGCACACATATTATAATTTATTCTCAATTTTTTGTCCCCCACCCAATCCCCGAAAAGGTGGGGAAAATCGAAAAAAATTCAGATTTTTTCCTGATTTTTACCTTATTCAAATACAAAGGTGGGGAAATGGGTTGGGAAAGACGGTTAAACCGTCAAGGAGGTATTACTATGAAAAAAATCCTTTCGTTTTTGCTTATGCTCGCACTTTCTCTTTGCGGTTTAGTCGCCTGCAAAAACGACAACACCCTGCTTGATCCTGATAAACCTGTTACGTTGACGATGTGGCACGTTTACGGTGAGCAAGCTGATTCGCCTATGAACAAATACATAGAAGAATTTAACCGAACCGTTGGAAAAGAAAAAGGCATTATTATTAACGTAACAATGATGTCCAATGCCTCGCAAATCGGAGACAAGCTCGTTGAGGCGCAAGCAGACAAACCGGGCGTGCCCGATATGCCTGATTTGTTCTTCTGTCATAACAATAACGCTGCCTTGCTTGGCACTGAAAATTTAATAGATTGGAAAGATATGTTTACATCTGAGGAACTTTCGGTATATGTGGATGACTTTATCGCTGACGGATATGTTGGTGATGAGCTTTGCGTCTTTCCGGTATCTAAGTCTACACATCTTTTGTACATTGCAGGCGGTGTCTTTGAACGCTTCTGTGCCGACACGGGTGTGTCCTATGACGATCTTTCCTCTTGGGACGGCTTTTTTAATGTTGCTGAAAAATACTACGTTTGGTCAGACGGAAAGCCGTTCTGTGCTATTGACTATCTGCTCCGTTGTGTGGAGCTTAATGCAATGTCAAAAGGCGCGACCTCTGAAAGTTTTTACACCGAGAATGGTTGGTATGATTTCAATAACGAGCTTATGAAGGCTTCGTATATGGAGTTTGCGGAGTCGATTGCTAAGGGACATATCGTAATTGCCGATCTTTATTCAAATACACAGGTTATGACAGGCGAGACCATAGCCGGTATCGGATCATCTGCTTCGGTTCTTTATTATAACGATACAATAACCTATCCCGACAACACTACCGAGCCAATGAATTTGCAGGTTTGTCCCCTCCCGCAAGCAGGGGTTGGCTCGAATTATGCAACTCAGGCAGGTGTGGGTCTTTGTGCTTATAAAACCACAGAACAAAAGGCAGAGGCAGCTACCGTATTTGTTCGGTGGTTTACCGAGGCTCAACGTAATTTTGATTTTGTCATTTCTACGGGTTATATGCCCGTTCACGACGGTGCTTTTGATAAAATTCAAAATCACGAATTTACCAAACCGTCCTACGAAAATCTATATGCCGCGCTTGGCGAAACAAAACAAACCTGTACGCTTGTCTCCGAGCCTTCTTTTGCTAACTATTACACAAAGGTAAACGCTCTGTACGCTTCGCTTCGCGCATTACAGAATGATCTTCTAACAAAATACGCAAACGGAGCAAACGCCGAAAGTATTGCAACGGAAATATGGACTACTTTTGAGGCTATTGAATAAGGTAAATGTTATGAGCATTCTGTCTGAAATCAAAAACAAAAAAACGCCGATGCGGCGTAGGCTATTCTTGTATATGCTTGCGCTTGCCTTGATTCTTCTGCTATTTCTTGCGGTAGGCTTGTTTTTTCTCGGTCACTTCTCAACAACAGGAGAAAAGGTTTCGGATAATCTATCGTTTCAACTTGATGTGTATGAACGGCAGATTGACGAGCAATATGAAGACTTGGCAATGATGGGTATCGCACTTTCACGAGATACCACACAACAGATAGAACAGTATTTGAAACTCAACGATATTTCCTTTGTTGATTTGAACGATTCACCCGAACACATAAGCGGTGTTCAAGGTGCGATTTTCGATACCTTACACGATGAACTTTTGAAAGCTGATTGTTCCGGTGCATTCATTATTCTTGATGCTACCGTAAATTCATCTTTAGAGGGAGCAGCTACATCCAAAACGGGTTTGTATTTTCAACGCGGAACGCTTGATGAAACGGACGAAACTGTACTTTTATTCCGAGGCATTGCCGAACTTGGAAAATCAAACAATATAATGCCTCACAGAAAATGGAGACTGGAGTTCAAAACCACTTTAATACCGAGTTACGACAAGTATATGTCAGAAGCAACACTCCCGCTTGAAAAATCCTGCTTTATTTCCGATGTGGTGACTTTGACAGGAACATCAGAGCGTGGAATGCACGTTATTGTTCCTCTAATAAGCTCAGAAGGAACGGTGTATGGTCTTTGCGGTTTTGAAATATGCGATAATTATTTCAAAACACATTTTTCCCAACCCACACAATTTACGCATTTGACTTGTATGCTTACCAAAAAGCAGGACGGAAAGCTCGACACATCAACAGGTTTTTCCGCAGGTGTTCTCGGTGGTTATTATCTTGCCCCAAAAGGCGATTTTACGACCGACAATATTGGAAACGGGCTTGTAAGTTTGAATGGCTCGTCCTCATACGTTGGAATGGCGAGGGATATAACACTCTGTTCTCATAGCGAATATGCGCTTACCGTTATGATACCTAAAACGGAGTATGATAGAATGGTGGCAAATAATATAATTTCACTTGTGTTGCTACTATTCCTTTTGGTTTTCGCTACCGTAACATTTTGTGTCTTTTTCAGCAGACGGTTTCTTTCGCCACTTTTGAGAGGGCTTGATCAGATTCGAAAGCAAGAACACCGAGAAGCAACCTCCACTTTCGTGGAGAACGACGACCTTTTTGTTTTCCTTGCCGAGCAAGACCGATTGAATGATAAAGAAAAAGAACTCCTGCGCCGTGAGCGTGATGAAAATGCAGATGCTCTTGAAAGCCAAAAAGCCGAGATTGACCGCCTTGCATATTCTCGCAAGAGTGAAGTTGATCCCGATGATTACGAAGCTTTCAAGGATGGTATTAAATCTCTCACAAAAACTGAAAAGATCATTTTTGAGTTGTATATGTCAGGAAAAACCGCAAAAGAGATTATGGAAAAATTGGGCATACAGGAAAGCACGCTTAAATACCATAATCACAATATTTTAGGAAAACTCAATGTTTCTTCCAGAAAGCAAATGCTCCGCTATGCAACCCTGCTAAAACAAGAAAACGGAGGTTAATATTATGACACTTGCCGACAGATTGAATAAAATCATCGAAGAACAAAAACTTACAAAAGTTGAGTTTGCACAGAGAGTTGGTGTTTCCGAAAATTACATCTATATTCTCACGGGCAATAGTCGTGCTGGTACAAAGCAAAATAAAACTATATCTCCGCTACTTGCAAAAAGTATTGCTATGGAATTTGGTTACGATGTTGATTGGATTCTCCACGGAGATAAAAAAGACAACTAACCAATGCCTTTTGATTCACGCTTATGTATATATGAAAATAGCCGATGTATCACTTAACGACACATCGGCTTTATATTTTAGTAGAAATAGAAACTATAAACTTTTTTGGCGGGATTTTCGCTCTCTCTATGAATAATCTCGGCATTTTCAAAGTGTGCTATAATTATTTTGGGGATGTAAACTTGGGAGTGTTGCTCTGCCTGTTACCGTCTTATATTCGCCGCCTGCCTTACGGTTATCGGGTACAAAATAGGTTACGGTTATCTCCGGCTGTTCGTCAATGATCTCCGCAAGGAAGGATTGCTTTCTGTCGAGCTTCTCGCGCATATCCTCGCTGATGTCTATCTTTTCGTCGGTGAGTCTTGCCGTTTCGTCT
>JAGBCL010000023.1 GCA_018110825.1 Oscillospiraceae bacterium | reverse complement strand
TTGGAAAGCCATTCCCTCAAGAAGCGGAGCTTACAGAAAAGCTTGCTCGACTTGCTGAACTGAATACGCTTCTAAACATTGACGATAATGCCATTGAAAACGCTTCAATGGCAGCGGAAAAGAAGCCTGATATTTCTATTTCGGCAGATGAAGTAAAGCCGATGAGAAATGTATCTCCTGAAAAGAAGCCGTCCATTCTCGGCAGAATAAAGGAAATGCAGTCGGCTCAGGCTGGTAATATTACAAAGGAAAAGACTCCGACAAAGGACAAAACCTCTGAAATCAGCTAAATACAGCTCCTCTTGTCTTATGGCAAGGGGAGCAATTCTTTTTAGGAGGTGGAGATTTGAATTTGTTTGAAGCTGTAAAAGAGAGCGTAAGTCCTCGTCAGATAGCCGATTATTACGGCTTACAAGTGCGTAATGATATGGTTAGCTGTCTGTTTCACGAGGACAGAAATCCGTCTATGAAGTTGTACGACGACCATATCTACTGTTTTGGCTGTGGAAAACACGGTGATGTTACGGATATGGTTGGTGAGCTGTTCGGGTTATCTCCGAAAGAAGCGGCTGAAAAGATTGCTCACGATTTTGGCATAAGCTATGACAAACAACACGGTGAGTATAAGCCGAGCAAGGACAGCGTTATTGCCAAGATAAAGCGAGAACAGGAAAACGCAAAGAAAAATCACGCATTTAAAGTTCTTTGCGACTATTTCCATTTGCTTCGGGACTGGCGTATAGAATACGCTCCCAAATCAGCAGACGAGCCGTTAAATCCCTTATTCATCAAGGCTTTGATAGAAACAGACCACATTGACAACTTGATTGACTGTTTTATATCAGGAAGCAATCCTCATGCGCATATTCTGCTAACTATGCGACCGATTGATGATAAAGGCAAGTGGCAGGCTAAGACGCAGAAAGAGTATTTATGCAAACGCGGTGATGAAGAACGCGGCTTTACAGCAGCCGAGTTCAAGACTGCACAAGCTGACGGCTGGGAAAAGCAGTATCAGTATAAGGTAGACAAGAAAAAGCTGTATATGATTCCCACCGAAGCCGAACAGCAGGGATATGAGAGGGTAAGCAAAAATCCCAAAAGTACGCGATACGGAAGGCAAAATCCCATATGCGCCGAGTGGAACAGCGAGGAACAGGTCTTACGTTGGCGCAAAGCATGGGAAGGAGTCACGAATAAGGCACTGGAGCAGAACAGCATTGACGCACGCGTTGACTGCCGCAGCTTCAAGGAGTGCGGCATTGACGAGCAGCCGACTATTCACGAGGGTGTTTCCGCGCATATCATAGAACAGCGCGGCGGTGTTTCGGAACGGTGCGAAATGAACAGGCAAATAAAAGCTGATAACGCTTTGTTGCTTGAAATAAAGAAACAAATCAAAAAGCTATCGGCAATAGTTGTAGATAAGGTGAAAAAAACTGTTTTGGATTTTGCAAATACATTAGAGAATTTGCGGAACAGATATATATTTAACCGTTATGAAATAACGCAAAATGAAAACATATCCACAGAACTCAAACAGTATAACACCACTATTGATGTTACTGTTCAAAGGTATAACGGAATTGTCCAGCAGTTAGATAATAAAATTACCGAATTGAAGAAAATGAAAGCCGAGCAGAAACATTTAAATCCAATACACATTTTTCGCCATAAAGAATTGACGGAACATATAGACAAGACGGAAAAAGAAATAAAAAAATTGCAAAATCTCAAATCCGCCTTCCTTGACAAAATGAGTTGCAAATCTGAAAAAGATATTCCACAGTATAAAGCATTGCACATAAAAAATGATGATATTATTATAGAAATTGCTGCAAATAATACAGAATTAGAAAAACAATGTGCTGACGATAAAGCTGAATTTATATCAATCAAAAAGAGTATTCCGTCCGAAGATATGGTGGCGGTACAGGCTGAACGCTATACAATCCATGATGAATACACAAAATCAAATATACAAAAGCTACAAGAGAAATACGGACGTAAATACAGTTATGATATATACAAAGATGTTGAAGCTGATGTAAATATGGAACTGCACGAAAAACCATTCTCTATTCTAATGAGGTTAGAGAAAAACAAGCAACGAAATACAGACCATAACCACACAAAGTACCGAAATCACGAACAGGAACGATAATATTAAGAAAATTATTGACAATGGCACTAAAATATGATATAATGTATATCACACAATAAACGTAACAGGTTTACGTTTGTAAAAAGACGTAACTATACAGGGAGAAAGCATGCTATTCCGGCTTTACGGTTGAAACCTTATACGATACATTTATACAGACAACACCCCGGATCAGCTTTTGGTTGGACAATTCCAACCAAACACCACAGCAAACAGCAGAAACTATTCTGAACGCCAAGAAGCCGGTATGATTGTTAACATATAAGAGGAAGAAAAATTTCTTTTAGGTACTTGCTTTCCTAAAGCTGATGTGATATAATAGTTTCATTCCAGAAAAGGAGTAAAAAAATATGCGGCAAGGTATTCTTAAATAAAACTATAATCAAATAGTGGGAACAAAGAATTAT
>JAGBCL010000022.1 GCA_018110825.1 Oscillospiraceae bacterium | reverse complement strand
GTCATTCCATGCCTCGTGAGCAACCTCACGCAGAACCTTGTATTTGAGGTGCTGTACTTTGGTATCGAATTTTCTCATTGAAACTCTCCTTATCAAAAATAGCTGACCTTGATACGCTTGCCCATCTGCCTCAGACAAGCTGAAAGCTCTTCAACCAAATTCATCTTGATACTGAAATTGATAGGCAGGTCAGGGTTCTGGTGTGCAGGGTTTATCGCTCTGCCCACATAGAAATTTATATCGGTAGCTTCTTCAAAAAGCAATCGGCTGATAAGAGAAGCACCGTCACGCTTGAAGTTCCATTGCTCATAGCTTTCGTTTTTATCAAGATAATCCTTTGCGTATTCAAGGACTCTGTTTACAGTAATAACACCCTCTGTTACAAGGTCAACGCCGTCAATTTCCGCAATAGGCGGAATATCCGAACGCTCAAAGTTCAATGACGGTTTAAGCGTTTTGCCAAGATATTTTGCGGCAATTGAGGAGGTAGTTCCGCCGCAGATAATATGCTTGCCCTCCTTGGAAAAGAAAAGGGACATCATTCTGTCGCAGTCGCTTCTGTTGGACGGCGGACCGAACAGCATATTCATCGGCTCTCTCTTTCGGATTTTAACAATGCAAGCGGTGGCGTCATCACCCGGACGGTTGCCGTAAAGCTTGTTGCATTCGTCAACAAGTATTGTAGAAAGGGTTTTTGCTGTGTAGCCGCAATGGGATATTGTTTCCATAAATGCTGCGATATCCTCCCGCTTCCAGCCAAAGTTAAAGGCTGTGCCAATTCCTGCATGAGGACACCCATCGCTCATTGCTATAAATATATCATTTTCACAAAGCTTGACAGTTGATTTGTAAATCCGCTTTCCGTCAATGTTCATTTCGGTTTTCGGGTAGTCACAGCTTACGTTGTCACGGATAAGAATAACATGAGGGTTGTCATACTGAATTATTTCAGCGGTTTCGTTATCCTTTATGTGCATAATCGTAAAGGTTGAATATGCAACGCCTCTTACCGAACATACGGGAAGGGTAGCGGCAATGGTACTTACACATTCTTCAAGAGGAAGTCCTGCCGCCATCATTGTAGAGATGATTTTTGATGTAAGAGTGGAAAGTATGCTCGCCTTTACACCGCTTCCCAGACCATCGGCAAGAACGATAACGGTTGAATTTTCATTCTGTTCGACAATATCAACGTGGTCACCGCAAAGTTCCTCGCCGTAATGATATATGCTTTTATAGCCAATATCTGCACATAAATTATTCATCGGAAATCGACTCCTTTAGCTTGGAAAGAGCAATCTTTGTTTCGGCAGCAGTTTCGCCGAGAAGAGAAGCAATTTCCTGAACAATTCTCATCTGCTTTTCAACTACCTTGTCCGCAACCTCAACTGTCTGACGGTCAAGGTTTTCCTTACGTTCCTTTGCTCTCTGCTCATCTGTTACATCACGCATAATTCCGATAAGCAGGTGAGAATCCTTATCGTGAACAATAGTCTGCTCAACATATCGGTTATATTCAGCAAGGTAAGCACGCTGGTTACGGATTTTCGCACCCTTGTTAAGCACATTCATAAACGCTGTCGGGTCAAGAATACGGATAACCTGGTCGCCGAGAATATCGGAAGCGTTTCGTATATTCATAATTGCTCTTGCAGCGTCGTTAATCTGCTGAACTTCAAAATTTTCATTGAGAACGATAAGACCGTTTGGTGTGTTCTTTACAATTGTATCGGAAAAGCTTTCAGCCTTATCCTTCAGGAATGGCAGACACATAGAATATTCAGCCTTACCCTGACAAATTGCAATCGCTTTATCACGGCAGGTGTTGTAGCCGCAGGAACCGCAGTTAAGTTGGTCGGTTTCTTTAACTTTTCCCATCTGGCGAAGAACGTTGCTGATTTCAATTTCCGATGGCTGCTGGAGTCTGTGTTCGATAAATGTAAAGTTCTTATGCATTTCATTAATTTCGGGCTGAATAACATCGAAATCCTCAGCACCTGCATAGTTTGCCACAGACATATAATCACGGATTGGTGAACGGTGGTATTTTTCCATAACAGGACCGCCGATACAGCTTCCTGTACAGG
>JAGBCL010000021.1 GCA_018110825.1 Oscillospiraceae bacterium | reverse complement strand
CCCGAACTGCAAACTGCTATGAACGAAATATCCGAAGCTTATCAGACTATCTGCAAATCAAGAAAATTTATAAACGAGCTTCGTAGAATCCGCAAAGAGTTTCAAGGAAGACCGACACCGATTTCGCATCTTGCAAGGCTTTCCGATAAAATTGGCACAGGCGTTCAGCTTTATGTAAAGCGCGAGGACTTAAATCATACAGGTGCACATAAATTAAACCACTGTATGGGTGAGGTTTTACTTGCAAAATATATGGGCAAGAAAAAGGTAATTGCAGAAACCGGTGCAGGTCAGCACGGTGTTGCACTTGCAACTGCGGCGGCATACTTTGGTCTTGAATGCGACATCTATATGGGTGCCGTTGATATTAAAAAGCAGGCACCTAATGTTGCAAGAATGAAAATCTTAGGTGCAAGAGTAATCGAAGTAACAGACGGATTACAGACACTTAAAGAAGCGGTTGATGCGGCATTTATGGCATATTGCAATGAATATAAAGATGCAATTTACTGCATAGGCTCTGTTGTAGGACCTCATCCATTCCCGATGATGGTAAGAGATTTTCAGAGTGTAGTCGGTATTGAGGCAAGAGAACAGTTTATTGATATGACAGGAGAACTTCCGGATAGCGTCGTTGCTTGTGTTGGCGGCGGCTCAAATGCAATGGGACTTTTCTCGGGATTCTTAAATGATCCCATTGACATTTACGGTGTCGAACCATTGGGACGAGGAACAAAATTAGGTGACCATGCCGCAAGTCTTACCTATGGCAGCGAAGGCATTATGCACGGCTTTAACAGTATCATGCTCAAGGATGAAAATGGCGAGCCTGCACCTGTTTATTCTGTTGCAAGCGGACTTGATTATCCGTCAAGCGGTCCTGAACACGCATTTTTACGTGACTCAGGCAGAGTTAAGTATGATGTGGTAACGGACGATGAAACTATTGATGCTTTCTTTGAACTTTCAAGAATGGAAGGTATTATCCCTGCAATCGAAAGCTCTCACGCTGTTGCTTACGGTATGAAGCTTGCTAAAACTATGGGCAAAGGTTCTGTCCTCATTAACCTCTCAGGCAGAGGCGATAAGGATATGGATTATATCATTGAAAAGTACGGAATTAGATAAATTAAATGAACTTTGTTTATTTAATATAAATAAAATTCACGAAATATGCTTTTGCAATTGATAAAAATAAATAAAATGAAATTTTTTATTCGAAAACTATTGACAAACAAAAAATTTGAGCGTAAAATAACGTACAACAAGTGATAATTTAATATTTCAAATTAAAAGCTGTGACGAAGAATGGACTGGAGAAAAGCATTTGAGAGAGCTGATGGGTGGTGCGAATCAGTATGTTATATATCCAAATCCTCTCCCTTCTGAGCCGGAAACCTGAAGCGAAAGTGTGTAGGGCGCCCCGTGAATGCTACGTTAGTGCATAGAGGTTGATTGACTTCGAACCGAACAAAGGCGTTGATGAAGACGGAACCTACAACGAATTTATGAGAGAGCCGGGGATGGTGTGATCCCGGTAAAGGACTGTAGACTTCTTATCACTTCTGAGCCGGAAGCCCGAAAGGTTTAAACACCCAGTAGATGTTTCCCGTGAATGCTACGTTAGTGCATAGAAGTTGATAGACTTCGAAGAGTGGCAGATTTTTTGTATCTGCAATTTGAGTGGTACCGCGGGTTATATAACTCGTCTCAAAGTTATCTTTGAGGCGAGTTTTTTGTTTTTTCGGGAACTCGCAAAAATATGTAGAAAGGAAACAGATGAAAATGGCTGCAATTTTTAATTCTCTTGCACTAATTATATACATTATTATCAGCATAATTATTATTGGTTATGCTTATTTGTATATACTCATTTTGCAGGCGAGTGGGAAAATTGAAGCAAATTCATCATAGTTTTATACTATAAAAATTGTTCATATCACTTTTCCTTCCTCGCTTGCAAGAAAAATGCAGGCGAGGATTTTTTATTGTGAATAATCAAATTATTAAAAAGTTAGGAGAATAAATTATGTTGACACTTGACAAAATCTTTCAGGCTTCTGTTGTACTAAAGGATATAGTCAGAAGCACACCGATAGTTAGCACATCGGGTATTACTGATAACTGTGAGCTTTTTCTAAAACCCGAAAACCTACAATACACAGGTTCATTCAAGCTAAGAGGTTCAGGATATAAAATTGCGATGCTCTCAGATGAAGAAAAGGCAAAAGGTGTTATTGCCTGCTCTGCCGGAAATCATGCCCAAGGCGTTGCACTTGCCGCATCAAAATGCGGTATTAAATCCCTTATCTGCCTACCGGATAGCGCACCTATTTCAAAGGTTGAAGCAACAAAGGGCTACGGCGCAGAAGTTTGCTTAGTTAACGGTTGCTATGATGATGCATACAAAAGAGCACTTGAGCTTAAAGACGAAATGGGATATACATTTGTTCATCCCTTTGATGATGAAGATGTTATCGCAGGTCAAGGCACAGTTGGTCTTGAAATCGTAAACGAATTTGCAGATGTGGATGCGGTTATCGTTCCTATCGGCGGTGGTGGACTGATTTCAGGTGTTGCCTATGCTATTAAAGCGTTAAAGCCATCAATTAAAGTTTATGGTGTTCAGGCGCAAGGTGCACCAAGTATGTATAACTCGGTAAAGCATGGAAATATCGAATGTCTTAAATCAGTTTCCACCATTGCAGACGGTATCGCAGTTAAACAACCCGGTGAACATACATACGAACTGATTAAGGAATATGTCGATGATATTGCATTGGTTACGGATGATGAAATTGCATCAGCAATTCTTACTCTAATCGAAAAGCAGAAAATGATTGCCGAGGGTGCTGGTGCCGTATCAGTTGCGGCGGCAATGTTTAATAAGTTCCCAATTCAAGGTAAAAAGGTTGTAAGCTTGGTTTCAGGCGGTAACATTGATGTTTCGATCCTGTCAAGAGTAATCGAAAGAGGTCTTATGAAATCAGGCAGAGTAACAAGCCTTCTTATCGAACTTATTGATAAACCCGGACAGCTTAAAGATGTATCAAGAATTATTGCTGATCTCGGTGGTAATGTAATAAGTGTTCATCATGAAAAGAACGGTGCGACATCAGAAGTTACGGGTTGTTACCTCCGAATTGATATGGAAACAAGAAACTATGAACATGTTCAGGAAATAACAAAAGCCCTCAAAAACGAAGGTTTCAAATTAGTTAAATGATGGAGGAAATAAAAAATGAGTAAGATTATTGAAACAGATAAGGCACCAAAGGCAATCGGACCTTATTCTCAGGCAGTTGTTTGCGGAAATGTGGTATATACATCAGGACAGATTGCAATAAATCCCGAAACAGGAAATGTGGAAGCAGAAACAATAGAGACACAGACCGAGCAGGTTTGTAAGAACATCAAAGAACTTCTTACTGCATCGGGCAGCGGAATTGATAAAGTTGTAAAAACAACGTGCTTCCTTAAAAATATGGAAGACTTTGCAGCTTTTAATGCAGTATATGAAAAATACTTTGTATCAAAACCTGCGAGAAGCTGTGTGGCGGTGAAAGAATTACCAAAAAATGTGTTGGTTGAGATAGATACGGTAGCGGAGGTGTGAAAATGGATGCAACAAAATACCAAGTGGGATATTTCCCTGTAGATAAAAAGTATAACAAATGGGTTGAAAAAGACCATGTAGAAAAAGCACCCGTATGGTGCAGCGTAGATATGCGAGATGGAAATCAGGCACTCGTTATTCCAATGAGCTTGGATGAAAAGCTTGAATATTACAAAGTTTTGCTTGAAGTTGGATTTAAGGAAATTGAGGTAGGCTTCCCGGCGGCATCAGAAACCGAATACGAGTTTTTAAGAACTCTTATTGATAATAATATGATTCCCGATGATGTAACTGTTCAGGTGCTTACACAATGCCGTGAGCATATCATCAGAAAAACCTTTGATGCTTGTAAGGGTGCGCCGAGTGCAATTATTCACTTCTACAATTCAACAAGTGTAGCACAACGTGAGCAGGTGTTCAAAAAGTCAAAAGAAGAAATCAAACAAATTGCGGTTGATGGAGCAAAGCTTGTAAAGAAACTCGCATCAGAATACGAAGGTAACTTCCGTTTTGAATATTCGCCTGAATCTTTTACCGGAACCGAGCCTGAATATGCTTTGGAGGTTTGTAATGCAGTTCTTGATGTGTTAGAGCCGAGTGCAGATAACAATGTCATTATCAATCTTCCTGTTACAGTTGAAATGAGTATGCCTCATGTGTACGCATCTCAGGTACAGTATATGCACGAAAATTTGAAATACCGTGAGTTTGTAACAATTTCACTTCACCCTCACAATGACAGAGGCACAGGTGTTGCCGATACAGAGCTTGCGCTTTTAGCAGGTGCAGACAGAGTTGAAGGAACTCTTTTCGGCAATGGAGAGCGAACAGGAAATGTAGATATCATCACTTTGGCTATGAATATGTATTCTCACGGTGTTGATCCGAAGCTTGACCTTTCCAATATGAATTATCTTGTTGAGAAGTATGAAAACTGTACTCGTATGCATGTGTATGAGAGAGCACCCTATGCCGGAGCACTTGTCTTTGCCGCTTTCTCAGGTTCCCATCAGGATGCAATTGCAAAGGGTATGAAATACAGAAGCAAAAACAAACTTCACGAGTGGTCAGTTCCATACATACCGATTGATCCGAAAGACATTGGAAGAACCTATGATGCAGATGTTATCAGAGTTAATTCGCAATCAGGCAAAGGCGGTATCGGATATCTGCTTGAACAGAGCTTCGGATATAACCTCCCTGCAAAAATGCGTGAGCATTTCAGTTATCTGTGCAAAGGCGTTTCAGACCACGAACATAAGGAGTTAAAGCCGGATGAAGTTCTCAATATCTTTGAAGAAAACTATTTGAACCTTGACTGCGGTATTGAAATTACGGATTTTGATTTTATGCGAGAAAATGAGGCTGTTAAAATCAATATCACCTTCAAAAAAGACGGAGAGGAAACGGAAATGGAAGCCGAAGGCAACGGTTCGCTCAGTGCTATAAACCATGCGCTTTCAGAGTTTACAGGAGAGCATTACACCTTGCAGGTATTTACACAGCACAGTATGCAGGGAGACGGCTCTCGAAGTGTTGCGGCATCCTATATCGGACTTCAGAACGAAGACGGAACTTATTTCTGGGGTGCAGGAACGGATACAGACGTTATTAATGCAAGTACAAAGGCACTTTTCAGTGCATTCTATAATATGACAAAAGGAGATGCAAAATAATGGGAATGACAATGACACAAAAGATTTTAGCAGATCACGCAGGACTTGAAAGTGTTGTAACAGGTCAGCTGATCTCGGCAAAGCTTGATATTGTTTTAGGTAATGATATTACAACTCCCGTTGCAATTAACGAGTTTAAAAAGGCAGGATTTGAAAAAGTATTTAACAAAGATAAAATTGCCGTGGTTCTTGACCACTTCGTTCCGAACAAGGATATTAAAGCGGCTGAACAATCAAAGCAATGCCGTGAATTTTCCTGCTCACATTGTATCAGCCACTTTTATGATGTTGGTAAAATGGGTATTGAACATGCTCTTCTTCCCGAACAAGGTGTAGTAACCGCAGGTGACTGCATTATCGGCGCAGACAGCCACACTTGTACATACGGAGCACTTGGCGCTTTCTCGACAGGCGTGGGCAGTACAGATATGGCGGCAGGTATGGCAACAGGAACAGCATGGTTCAAGGTTCCGTCTGCTATTAAATTCAATCTTACAGGAAAGCTTCCTGTAAATTGTAGTGGTAAGGATGTAATTTTATATATCATCGGCAAAATCGGTGTTGACGGAGCACTCTATCGCAGTATGGAATTCACAGGCGAAGGTGTAGCTACACTTTCAATGGATGATAGACTTTGCATTTGTAATATGGCGATTGAAGCAGGTGCAAAAAACGGTATTTTCCCTGTTGACAGAGTAACGATGGATTATTTAGAGGGCAGATGCGAAAGACCTCCTGTTGTATATCAGGCAGATGAGGATGCAGAGTATGATGAAGTGATTGAAGTAAATCTTTCTGAATTAGTACCCATTGTAAGCTGTCCGCATCTTCCTGAAAATACAAAATCGGCAAAAGAGCTTTCGGAAACCAAAGTTGATCAGGTTGTTATCGGTAGCTGTACCAATGGTCGTATGGAAGATATGGAAGCGGCGTATAAGGTACTTAATGGTAAAAAGGTTGCAGACGGCGTAAGATGCATTATCATTCCTGCAACAATGCAGATTTATCGTGAGTGTGTAGAAAAAGGTTATGTAACAGCATTTATAGATGCCGGAGCAGTTGTATCAACACCAACTTGCGGTCCTTGCCTTGGCGGATATATGGGAATACTCGCTGCAGGTGAAAAATGTATTGCAACAACTAACCGTAACTTTGTCGGCAGAATGGGACACGTTGAAAGCGAAGTTTACCTTGCAAGTCCTCTTACTGCTGCGACAAGTGCTTTAACAGGTTACATTACAAATCCGGAGGTAGAATGATATGAACACAAAAGGAAAAGTTTTTAAATATCCCGATAATGTAGATACAGATGTTAT
>JAGBCL010000020.1 GCA_018110825.1 Oscillospiraceae bacterium | reverse complement strand
TTTTCAACCTTTGCCGGCAATCCGTATTATATTGACCTGAACGAGCTTGTTCTGAACGGACTTCTTACAAAGGAAGAGTGCGAACAGGTCGGGTTCAAGGATAATGATGATATTGATTACGGTCTGCTTTACAGTAAAAGATATGCATTGCTGAAAAAAGCATTTGAACGCAGTGGAATAACTATTGACGCTGATTTTATAAGGTTCTGCGATGAAAACAAGTGGCTTGACGAGTATGCGCTGTTTATGGCACTCAAAGATTATTTCGGCGGAGTATCATGGGATAAATGGGAAAAAAATCTCAGACTCCGAAAAGACTTTACTCTTAACGAATATCGCAGCAAGCTGTCTGACGAAATCAATTTCTACAAGTTCTTGCAGTATATGTTTTTTGCACAATGGAACAAGCTGAAAAAGTATGCAAACGAAAAAGGAATAAAAATTATAGGCGATATTCCGATTTATGTTGCCGCAGACAGTGCTGACGTGTGGGCTGAGCCTGAACTTTTCCAGCTTGATAAAGACGGAAAACCGAAAGCGGTTGCAGGTTGTCCTCCTGATGGCTTTGCTGCCGACGGACAACTTTGGGGCAATCCCCTTTACGATTGGGATTATCACAAGGAAACAGGCTTTGAATGGTGGATTTCAAGACTTTCACACTGCTTTAAGCTTTATGATGTGGTAAGAATTGACCATTTCAGAGGCTTTGATGAATATTATTCCATTCCGTACGGTGATAAAAATGCTAAAAACGGATACTGGGAAAAGGGTCCCGGAATGGAGCTTTTCACAGCGGTGGAAAAGGCACTTGGCAAAAGAGAAGTTATTGCAGAAGATTTAGGCTTTATGACCGATAGTGTAAGACAGCTTGTAAAGGACAGCGGTTTTCCGAATATGAAGGTGCTGGAATTCGCTTTCGACAGCCGTGACACAGGAAGCAGAAACGATTATCTGCCTCATAATTATAATGAAAACTGTGTTGCCTATACGGGAACACACGACAATCAGACAATTGCTTCTTGGTTTGATACAATCACGGAAGATGAACGTGAAATGGCAAGAGAGTATCTCTGCGACGGCTTTACTCCCACGGAAAAGCTGAATAAAGCTTTTATTTCGCTGATAATGAGAAGCAAGGCAAGGCTTTGTGTCATTCCTATGCAGGATTGGCTGGGACTTGATGATAAAAGCAGGATTAATGTTCCATCAACAGTAGGAAAGAACTGGCGCTGGAGATTAACCGAAAATCAGCTTACAGAAAAGCTGAAAGATGAAATACTGAAAACAACAAGAATTTTCGGAAGAATTTGAAAATCTTGATTTCTTCGGAAAAATACGTTACAATATTACTAACATTCAGAAAGGAAGTATCACTATGAAAACTTTTACTTACACAATCAAGGACGAACTCGGAATCCATGCAAGACCTGCAGGAATGCTTGCAAAGACTGCGAAAGCACTTGACAGCGAAATAATTATTGCAAAGGATGACAAATCCGCTGCCGCAACAAAGCTTATGGCACTTATGGGAATGGGTGTAAAATGCGGTGATACAATTACCGTAACAGTAAACGGCGGTAACGAAGAAGCATCCGAAAAAGCTATGAAGGAATTCCTTGAAGCAAACCTTTAATCTGTAATGTGGTTCCTCTGCTGCGGCGGAGGAACCGTAATATATGAGGTGATACAAATGACTACATATAAAGGAAAAGGCGTTTATGGTGCAGTTGCTGTCGGCAAAATCTCTGTTTTCAAGCGTCAGGACGTGCAGGTTAAGCGTGAAAAGGTTGAAAATACCGACAATGAGCTGAAAAGACTGGAAGATGCAAAAGCAGCGGCAATAACCCAGCTTGGTGAAATTTATGAAAAGGCTTTGAAGGAAGTCGGAGAAGCAAATGCGGCAATTTTTGATATTCATATGATGATGGTTGAGGACGAGGATTACAATGACGCAATCGTTGAAATGATTACCTCACAGAATGTCAACGCTGAATACGCTGTTGCAATTACTGGGGATAATTTTGCTGAAATGTTTGCTGCAATGGACGACGCATACATGCAGGCACGCTCGGCAGATGTGCGTGATATTTCAAACCGAATTATAAACTGTCTTATGAGCAGTGTGACAAACGAGGAAAAAAGCAATGAACCTGTAATAATTTGTGCTGACGACCTTGCTCCCAGCGAAACAGTTTCTCTGGATAAGGATAAAGTTCTCGCATTTGTTACAGCACACGGCTCGTCAAATTCACATACGGCAATTCTTGCCCGTAATATGAATATTCCTGCAATTATCGGTGTAGGCGAGAAATTTCTGTCTGCTGTAAAGGACGGCGACATAGCTGTCGCAAACGGATTTACAGGAGAATTTATACTTGACCCGGACGCAGAAACTATTGAAGCCGCCGAAATGAAACGTGCTGAGGAACAGGAGAAAAAAGAACTTCTCCAGAAGCTCAAGGGCAAGGAAAACGTTACTCTTGACGGAAGAAAAATAAATGTCTATGCAAATATCGGCAGTGCAGACAATATCGGTGTTGTTCTGCTTAACGACGCGGGCGGTATCGGACTTTTCCGAAGCGAATTTCTTTATCTTGAAAACTCCGATTATCCTACCGAAGATGAGCAGTTTAAAATATATAAACGTGTTCTTGAAAGTATGGCGGGCAAAAAAGTTATAATCCGTACTCTTGATATAGGTGCAGATAAGCAATGTGATTATTTTAATATGCCAAAGGAAGAAAATCCTGCTCTCGGAATCCGTGCAATAAGACTTTGTCTTAATCGTCCTGAAATTTTCAGAACACAGCTTCGTGCTTTGTTCAGAGCGTCGGCATTCGGCAATCTCGGAATAATGTTTCCTATGATAGCAAATGTATGGGAGCTTGAAGAAATCATTGCT
>JAGBCL010000005.1 GCA_018110825.1 Oscillospiraceae bacterium | reverse complement strand
TAATAGGAGCAACCTATTATTTTAAAGTAGTAGTTCTCGCTCCGTCGATATTGATAATCTCAGGTGCAGTGCCTAACGAATTCGGTCAAAACCAATGCTTTTGTCGTTGCCTGCGATACCTTGAAATGTATCATTAACATCTTGGCGTACTCTTTTTCTCGCTTACACTTTCGTGCAACAAGAGGAACGTAACTTGAGAGTTGTTATTCAATTTTCAATGTACTTTCGAGTAGGCTTTTTGCCCCCTCAATATTCAAGCCGAAAAAATGAGGGGGTGGGCGAAAAAAATATTATTTTTCAAAAAAATTTCTGAGTTTCAATAAAACCTTATCTTTACGGTAGCTTAAGGTTTTTCTTGGAATATTCCAAAGTTTCGCTAATTCACGTTCACTGATATGATTAAAATAAATCTGCTGAATAAGTTCCTTTTCTTCATCGTTAAGAATAGAAATGGCTTCTGGGAGCTTTTCAATCATAATCTTACGCATTATTTTTTCATCAAGCGGCTCGCTATCATCAATGGCAAAGGCATCCTCTGCATTTTCATCAAAATTGGTGTTATCGAGAGCATCGAATGATACTACACCGTTTTTGATTGCTTCTTCTATGATGTACTTCTCTCTGCGACGCTCCTTGTAAAACGCTCTGTAATTCTCCTCATCGGTTTCCATAACAGAGTGTCCGAGGTTGATAAAATAAGCTCTACCCTCGGTAAAGCTGTCGATGTACTTCTTTACATACTCCTGTGAAACCTGTGTATATCCTTTGCTTGTGTCGTTACGGTCGTTCATTACGAAAAAAATCTTAGACATATAAGTATCCTCCTGAAAATTTGATTTTGATTGTTCTGGTCGAAAGTCAAAATCAAAGCTCAGGGATACCTTGCGATTGCCTCGCTGTAATGGAATATCATCTGTCTGCTCCTTTTTCGGGCAACAAAAAAGGACTCACGGATAAAATCCGCAAGTCCTCAGATGTGCCGACTTGAATTAGCCGACAGATTTTGGGCATAAAAAATAGCCCTATCGCATTAAGCGACAAGGCTATATAAACCCATATTCAATTTTAAGGCGTATGCAAGAGCATATAATCTGCCAGCATACTTATTATAACATATTGCTTTTATCAAGTCAGTACCAAAAGTGTTCCATTTTTGTCCCAATTTTTTCTCAAAAAAGTCTCAAAAAAATCTCAAAAAAGTCTCACGCTGGGAAAAGTCCTGATTTTGAGCCAAATGCGATGAGATTTTCTCATTTCTCAGTGAGAGTAGATACGGAAATTTGCTTCTCCGTTACGGATTTAAGCAGTTCTATGTATCTGTCACGAAGCTCGCACGGCTCTATGATTTCCGCCATAGTGCCGAACTGGAACAGCCAACCGAAGAACGGCTCAGGATGTTCGGCTTTTACCTTTACTCTGACCGTAAAATGAATATCTCCGTCGGCAATAATGGTGATATTTTTCCCGAAACGGTCTATCACGGCATTTATAAGTTGATTATCAAAACGGAGCTTTACATCCTGTGTTGTTCCGCTGAACATAGAGAATGACGAGTTCATATAATCAGCGACGATGAAATTATCAGGCTTCGGGACAGCCTTTTCATCAATTATTTCAACGCCTTCCATACGGTCTATACGGAAATTTGAAATAGTTTGTCTGTTATCGTAATATGCGATAAGATAATAACGCTCATCATCCCAAGCAAGTGCATAGGGAGAGCAAACACGAGAGCCTGCACGGTATGTTTTCTTCTTTTGAAGATTATAGTCAAAGTATCTGAACTTGATTTTCTTGTTTTCAGCAATGGCACGATGAATAACATCTACATTAAGGTAGATACGCTCATTCATAGCCTTTACACGATTTGTAACATAAACCTGACGCTGTATCTGCTTGGCTTCGTGAACGCTTGAAAGATTTTCAATCTTCTTCAGAAGCTCGCTTGATTTCTTTTCGGTTAAAAATCGAGAAGAAGAAACTGCGTCCGCAAGAAGTTTAAGTTCAGGAAGTTCAAAGTCACGACTCGCAACATAATACGCTGATACTCTGCCTTTGATTGTAATAATATCAAGACCATACGCTTTTAAGGCTTCAATATCCTCATATAGTGCCTTACGCCCTGCGGAAATACCGTAGAGCTTGAGCTGATTAACTATGTCAGACATAGTAAGATAGTGTTGCTCGTCTGTTTTATCAAGAAAAATCTTATAAAGGTACAAGATTTTCAATCTGTTGTTGGCGTTTTTCACCTTATCGTCCATAATAAAATCCTCATATTACTTGTCTTTTTCGATTACAAATGTACTCCAAGTGTCTGCATACTGCAAAAGGAACAAGAGAGGACATTCCTTTGTTGCAACAGACTTGTTATCATCCACATACTGACCGTCGTGGTACATAATTGCCTGTGTTTCTTCGGGTGTCAGAGGGAATAGAGGTAAAATGAAATACAGACTCCGAAGTGGAACACTCATATATGTCATATTATTGTTACAACTATAAGGTATGCTCGGCTCTTTGCCGTTCTTTCCGATATTCTTGACATACATAGGATTATCAGGCATACCGACCTTACCCAAATCGTGAAACAAAGCTGTTACAACACAGCTTTCATCGCTGATTTCAGGGCAAAGAGTATTTTTCATTTTAAGCATTGTTTCCGCAACATTGAGAGAATGTTCAAGCAATCCGCCCTCATTACAAAGATGAAAACGAGAGCTTGCGGGAGCTGTGAGATATTCTGTTTTGGTTTCTGCAAATTCACATAGCTTCTCAAATTCAGCTTTTCTCTCAGTTACAAGAGATTTCAGATATGAATATCGTTCAAGTAAAGTTATGATAAATTCCTCCTCATTCAGCTTTAAAGCCAATAGGTTGCTTATTATTCTTCTTTTTCTTTGGTTTTTCAGGCTCTACTTCTTTTTTGGGAACTTCGGTAGCATCTTCTGTTTCGTCATCTTCTTCCTCAACATCTTCCTTATCAAGCACAAGGACGATTGC
>JAGBCL010000019.1 GCA_018110825.1 Oscillospiraceae bacterium | reverse complement strand
GAGGACGACGAAGAAAGCTCCTCTCTTTGTTTCCTCAACAGAAAAATTTCAATCCACGCCCTCCGCGAGGAGGACGACGGAATGAATTGTGTATAATCCAAAGCATAATGAATTTCAATCCACGCCCTCCGTGAGAAGGACGACCGCTTTTGACCGTTATAATTTTTCCGTTAATCAATTTCAATCCACGCCCTCCGTGAGGAGGACGACGAGAACAGTATGCATAAAATAAAAGAAATGCTGATATTTCAATCCACGCCCTCCGTGAGGAGGACGACCTTCGCTCCGTCATAGCTGTAAGAAGAACGATAGATTT
This sequence comes from Oscillospiraceae bacterium, assembly GCA_018110825.1. Lineage (GTDB taxonomy): Bacteria > Bacillota > Clostridia > Oscillospirales > Ruminococcaceae > RGIG8773. Next base: position 8,673 of record JAGBCL010000019.1, on the reverse strand, counting down.
CAATCCACGCCCTCCGTGAGGAGGACGACTCCAGCATCGCAAAATTGCCACGGCTTAATGACTGATTTCAATCCACGCCCTCCGTGAGGAGGACGACTACTTATTTTTCTACAAATCGTACTTAATATATAATAATATCTCCTCTTGTTTCGTGGAAGGATTTATCGTGAACGTTTCTGTGCATTATCACACCGTCTGTTGTATGGCAATTTTCTGACCATTGCTGTTCAATGTGTATAAGAGCCCATTGGCGGCGACAAAAGGCAAAGTGCTGAAGACCCGACAGCATAAGATAATCTTTTTTATAGCTCATCTGAGGTCAATTATTTCGGGTGTAAGTCCGTCGAGCTGTTCTATCGTGATCTCGTAATCGTCGAAGCAGGAGGGCTTTGACACGTTTTCCTTCTGCTGTATCTTCAACGAACGATGTACCTTTGCTGAAGAGTATCTGGGAGTTTTGCATCCGTGCTTCCACCAATATATGCGGCACATTTCCATACTGCCATCGGGACGTGCGGATGAGCAGTCGTTCTCGAAAAGAGTCGCGAGAGCCTCTTTTATTTTTTCTGCATCTTCATCTGTGAAGCCGGTCTTTTCGGCAAGCTGGCAGTTGATACTACCCTTTGCAACGTATAAGCCAAACTCAACTCTGTGCTTCATACCCATTGTGTCTGATGCTTTTCCGCTTTTCCCACCTTCGCTGTTTACACTCTTGGTTATCTGCATACTTACGATATCGATAGGGGAGACGCTCTTTGCCATGCTGATAGAAACAGGACCTCTTACACCGACGGAAACGGAATCGTCTTTAAATGCAAAAACCTGGCCGAAGCTTCTTACGTCTATCCATTCTTCACAAGAGATACGGGCGAATTCCTCGCGATTGGTGTTTTTTCCTTTGCTTATAGCTTTAAGAGCTTCGTTGGCTTCGGCTCTTGAACGAAGACTGTCGCATCCGTCGTCGGCGCGATCATCAGACTGTACGAATATTCTTTCACCCATATCCTGGAGTCTGTTTCTTATTTTCCTTTTAATACATACGTCGGATACTTCTCCGAAGCCATCAAAACTTTCTCTGGGGCGATTGCCGTTGAGGGGGTCTCCGTTTGCATTTGCGTTTTCTGCTGTGAATAAAATTGCAAAATCGATTTTCTGTGTTAATGTGCTCATTTCTTAATCCTCCTGTGTGTCGTTGGTTTCTTCTGCTTTTTCTGATTTGGGCGTGTATATATCGTTCAGCTGACAACTGTATGCGTGAAGGAATTCAGGCTTCAGCTTTGTGTTATCAGCAAAGTCCTCTCTGCTCATCTTTGCAGAGATTTCTTCTATAAGAGAAAGGTAGCGTATGCGGTTTTTGTTTTCCATCTTTTTGAAATAGGGAATCAACCTTTTGTATATGGTATCCCATCCGGTTGAAGGACGGTTCGCAAATGCATTGAAAAATCGCATTGCATTGGTAATACGGTCTTCTTCTTTAGCGTAGGTAGATCTTTCCGCTGCTTCTGCCACAGCGAGCAATCTGCCGAAAAGATAGTCCCTGTTTCTGCATTCCTTGTCAAGAGCCATTGAACATTCCTCCTTATGCTCTATCTTATTTTTTCTTATCATACCGCAGGTAACTTCAAGTACCCTGCGCCAGTTGTATCTTTCACTGTACATCTGAGGGCTTGTTGCTCTGGTTACAAGCGCATTTACTATATCCTGTGGAATTCTTCTGCCTTCAATAACGCAGGGGATAAGTCTTATATATACGTCCCTTTTTACTTCGGGCTTACAAGAAATAAATTTGCCTTGTTCCGTACCAAAGGCACATTCCGCTATGTCAGAAAGAGAGAAAGAGTTCACTTCCTGCATTTTCTTTTTTCCGTTGTATCTGATCCAAGCCGTCTCATCGTGCCATTTGCAGACGCTTTTGTAAAATTCTGAAGTGGATAAAGCTGTGTATATCGGCATCGAAAGTCGTCCTGTGGTTGCTGAATCGAGTGCCATTATTATCGTTTCAGAGTTCGGGTCCAGACGATTGCTGTGTCCGAACAAGGTTTTTTGAAGCTTATCCTTGTACGCTGAAACCAATGCATCACCATATAACTGTTCCGTGTCATCAAAATCAAATCCTAAATCTGCAAAGACGTCGGAGAAGCTTGTCGTTATATCCGGAACCTGTTTCAAAGCACTTTCCCACACCACAAGTGTAAGAGTATTATCGACGGCTATGCCTTGTCTTGCAATCAGCCATTTAAGAGCGTTATGTGCCTTTTGCGAAAATTCGTAGCTTACTGACAACGCCTGCTCCTTGTTTGCAAATCTGCCTCTGTAGGTAAAGCCACTTTCGTCGTTTGAAGAAATCAGCTTTGCTTTATCTCCTGCATTGCGGATTTTGGAAGGATGCTTGTACGTAACGGGAAGTTCCTCCCCGAGAGCATAGCACAGGTCGGTTTTTCCCATCCGGGTGGAGTTGAAGGAAATATATGCGTCCTGCAACGTTCTGTCAGCCCACGTTCTGGGTTCGTTGCCATTGCGATACAGTATCCTGAATCTTACAAAGCAATCAGGTTGAGCAATGCCTGCTATTTTGACATCCGGATTAAGTTTTCCGTTTTCGTTTGTCTCCAGCACCTTAGCTTCTACAAGGTCGGATATGACTATGCCTTTTTTTACATAGGCTGATACCGCCGCTACAGCGGGGTGGTTGTAATCTGATTTTTCCCACTGCGTCAGTAATTCCTGATAAGCTTTAAAGTAGCCTGTGTTATCGTTCTTTTTACCCTCTGCCAGTTGTGGATAGTCCTTTGCTATGTATATCAGCTTGTCCATAAGCGGATGTGGAGCAACACCGGAACTTCTCGCTCCCGAATCTTCCGTTACGGGAATAATGGTAACAGCATCGCTTTTGTCAATTTTTTCGGCACTTATAAAATCTCCGTTTTCTGAAATTGTGAGTTCTATCTGTGCGTTGGCAGTGCTATGTGCTACAGGTAATAGAGTTGGTTCTGTATCGTCGGTCTTGCCGTAATGCTGTTCATAGATTCTGTATAGTTGCTCAGTCCAGCTCAAACTCATCACCTCCAACAAATTCTTCAAGACCTGTAAAGTTTTTGTGTTCCTTGCCGAACGGCTTGATTTCCATGCTCCGTATGTGGCGTTTTATGGTGCATTCCTCCGGACGGATAAACTCTATTACGCCATCCTTCATTACCGGATTCCACAAGCGGACGGTAAGCAATCCTTTGTCTTCGGGAAGTACTGCTTCGTCAGCGTAGGTGATACCGTGAAGCATCAAACCGAAGGGTAGTTCGCCCGTATTGTCGAAAGCTCCTTCGCCTTCTCCGAATACACACGGCTCAACGTAAGCGACACATTCTCTGGTGCCGAGAAAAACGTCTCGTCTTCCGCCTGCTTTTATCATGCGTTTTGCTATATTGTGATGCTTGTTTTCGTTGCGATCCTGCATAAGCTCCGGACGGTTGTCGTTCCATTCAAAGTGCGCCTTTACCTGGTACTCTACGTCGGTCAGATACGTGTAGTAGCACAGGTCATTGCCACCACTGTAACCGATAGGCCTGATGCCTTTTCTTTCTGTGGAAATCTTTTTCATCACCCGTACGGAATCTACGTACCACACAATCGTAGGCTTCCAATAGATTGAATGAAGTATTCCCTTAAGTGCTTCAAAAGTCGGAATGCGATAGCTTGTTTTCTCTGAGCCGGGTCTTGTGAGAATATCCGAAAATAATGCATGATCTCCATAAACCACGAATTCGACGCTATTCTCATGCTTTGGCTTGCTCAATTTTATCAACTCCTTTTCAATAAACATTAATTTTAAATTGCTGTGCCTTGCCTGAATTATATCATATAGGTATTACGTTGTCAATAGTTTTTAAAAATTTTATTTGTCAGATTGACAAAATCGGAGAAAAAGTGTATATTTATATTGTCGCACTACAAAAGCGTGGATTGAAATAATAATCATTATTTTTATTCTTTGCCGCACGGCTCACCCCCGTGCGGCGTTTTTTTAATAAATAAGAGCTTCTTTCAGTCCTGCTTCAAGAGTAACGCCATACTCATCACGGTAATATTCCTCTGACAGAACAGCAACACCGTATTCGGTAAAACGTAATGCACCTTCTTCGGAAAGTTTTCTTTCGTCGGAAGCATATAGCTCTATAATGTATTTCTGTGCTTTCCTCATAATATTTGATATATCCTTGTTGTGCTCTTCGGAGGTAAACTGTAAAATAAGTTCTTTTGCTTCGTCGTTATATGGTACGACAACCGATCGTGTGTTGTTGTCAATCACTTTGAACAGTTCGCCTGCAGTTTTAGGACAATGCGTGAAGGTTGGTAACGTTCCCTTGTTCAGACCCCTTCTGACCTTGGAATAGGTCAACATATCCATAAGGTCGGTTTTAATTGATAAATCGTAAACGGGATAGGAAAATTCTTTACTCCTCTCTCTGAATAATATACGGTAATATTGCGACATGCTTTCTGTTGACATAATATCCTCAGGGCTATTATACAACAGCTCTCTGGTCGATCTCTGAGAGCTTTCTATTTCCTTCAGCTGTCCCAGTTGTTCTTCACTTATATTTATAACATAAACGTCGCTACATGGATATTTGCCGTTGCGATTGCATCTTCCTGCCGCCTGAGCTATATTATCAAGTCCTGCAAGAGAGCGTATTACACACCTGAAGGAAACATCTACACCAGCCTCTATAAGCTGGGTGGTTATGCATATCACCGGCTTATCATTCTCTAAAGCGTCGCGTAGTTTCTTCAGCACATCCCGACGATGTTCGGGGCACATCTTGGTGCTGAGATGTAAAAGCAGGTGTTCCGAAGACACCACCATTCTTTTTACTCTTCTGTATATCTCCTCAGCAGCTTTTTTTGTATTTACGATAAGCAGTACGCTACCTTTTTCTACAAATTTTTCATAGCACAGCTTCGCCGTTTCATCAAAACTATATCCGTTCTTTCTTGTCATATCGACTATCTGAGTTCGTTTGAAAACGCTAAAATCTTTCGTATAATCTCCGGTAATACTGCTGTTTTCATCAAGCAGAACAGGGAATCTGCTATCGTTATCAAAGGGTGGTTACGTTGCAGAACAAAGAACTATCGTTGCTTTACATACGTGGCTTAAAAAATTCATCGCCATATTGAACAGATGTATACACCTTATTGGTATGGTTTGTACCTCGTCCAGTATAAGCACGCTATGACAGAGCCTATGAAATCTTCTTACGCATGACGTTTTTGAAAGAAAAATTGTATTTAACAATTGTACAAGTGTGGTTGATATAACAGCACTGTCCCATCGTTCGGAATGATACTGATAAAAGCTGACTTCTTCTGCGTTATCGATTTCCTGCAGAAAGTTTGAATGGTGTTCAAGATACTGGCTGTCATCACCGGTGAGGGATCTCAGAATATCACTGTTCTGTTCAAGTATGGACATAAACGGAGCAACGTAGATTATTCTGTTGTTGCAGTTTTTCAGGCAATATTCTGATGCAAATCTCATCGAAGAAAGTGTTTTTCCTCCGCCGGTCGGGACTATCAGCCTACATATTCCTACTTTGTTATTTGCAAATTCGGAGCATCTTTCTGAAATATTGCTTCTTGCTATAGAGATATTGTCCTTGTTTTCCGAAAATTTCTTGCATAACGCATTTATTTCTTTACGTATGTTGTTCCATATATGTGTTTTTTCTGATTCGGATACGCTCTGCCGTTCTGACATAAAATCGGCAGTATCCGTTCGGTCTGCATCAATAAGTATAGATACAGCCAAACGCTCCAGCATACATATGTAAAACATCCAATGGTCCATTTTTCTTCCTGAAAGCTTTAAAAGATGTTTGATTACAATATCAAATTCTCTGGTGGCTTTATCTAATAACAGAATAGTATCTTCTCTTGGAAAAATCAGTTCATATTCTGTTTGTATTGAATTATATTCCTCGTCCTTTGAGCTTCTTTTTTTGAGATAATCCTTACCGTCTTCATTTATCCAGTCGTGTAATCCGTGATGCGACAAGATCACCCTTGCAATAAATTCTGCAACAAGACTCTGTTTTTTGTCCGCTAACGATAATATATACTTTGCTCCTGCGTAACTATGATCTATTTCTCCTCTTTTTACATTGCTTTTTCCACGAATATAATCATCAAATTTATCGCAAAGCTTTCCCATATCGTGAAGCCTTGCGGCAAGTTTCAGGATAGATTCTAATCCGATCTCAGCGGCAAATCTACCGCTGATTTTTGCTGTATTGCATAAATGTTCTTTTACGGTTTGTTCTCTGTTGTCATAAATATGTGCTACAAAGCCTCCATGCACTGATATCACCGTCTTTCTTTTCAGCATTATAACACCATCGGTGTCCTGTTTTTGGTACTCTGATATTTGGCGTTGTATTTTATGTATATTATACCATAACCGCAAGGTTATGGTATAATCGTCCGATCCGCAGGGAGCAAATCTCCGATTTGCGAATCTGCGAGGACAATTTAAATAAAAGCATAATAACCACTTGTGGTTATTATATCACAGCCCTACCTCTATTTCAATAAAAAGGAAAAGATGTTGCTTTATTTTAACACAGAATTTTAATCCGAAAGCAGCGTCAGGATATATATCAACTAAGCTCGGCGTATGCACTACCGTTTCTGATTTCAGCATCGCAGGGTGAGACGTTACCGCTTTCCTTATCAGCTAAACTCCCCCTCATGTTCCATAAAGAAATCATAGTATGCCCGTACCCCTTCAAGCTCTGTCCATTTGCTTACCTTCACATTATTGTCAAGGTCATATATCAGCGCACCTTTTATTGCAAGCATAAAAGGTGAATGGGTAGATATTATCATCTGGCAACCAAGGTGATTCACATGCTCGTAAATCACTTCGGCGAGCTCCAGCTGTCGTTTTGGTGACAGACTGTTTTCCGGCTCGTCAAGAAGGTATAATCCGTTTTCCTGAAGATTGTCATAGAAATACTTGATGGTGGTTTCGCCATTGGAATGCTCACGGATGTTGTTGCCGAGATATTTGTTTACAAATTCCAATTTGGTACAATATAAGAGTAGCAACCCAATGCAAAAAAGCATTGCAAAACTACTCTTATTTTTATACAATAAGAAGGAAAGGTCCGGCGCAATTCCGATTGGATTAACACATCCGTTCGACAAACTGTCGACCGCCTCTTATTGTATGCATTCGAGTAAACAGGTTGAAGCATAGCCTTCGTGTAACGAGCCAAAATGAGTGTCAATAAGAGTAAGTGGTTCTACCTTTCAATTATTCTTTCAAGGAGGATACTTTATGATTAGCGTAGGTATTGACATCTCAAAGGACAAAAGTACGGTTTGTATGCTTCGACCTTATGGTGAAGTCGTGGAAGCTCCGTATAACATTGAACACACCGAACAGGCTTTAAACGCTTTAATTGAGCGTATCAAATCATTCGATGAGGACGTTAAAGTCGTTCTGGAAGCTACCGGCGGCTATCATCAGGTTGTTGTTACAAAGCTGCTTTCAGCAGGTATTTTTACCGTTGTTGTAAATCCTTACATAATGAAAAAATACTGCGCAGCAGCTTTGAGAAAAGCGAAAACCGACAAAATCGATTCTACCCGTATCGCAAACTACGGCATAGATCATTGGTTTTCGATGGCTGCATATTGTCCGCCCGATGAAATCTATGCAGAGCTGAAGCTGCTCGGCAGGCAATACGACCAGTATGTTCGGCTCAAGATTAGCTGCAAAATTCAGCTTGCAAATCTTCTTGACTGCGTTATGCCCGGGATCAAAACAATACTGCAAGGTACTGTTCCTGCGTACAGCACTAAGGACAAGCTTTGCGACTTTGTCGAGAAATATTGGCACTATGACAACATCAAAAAGATGAGCGAAAAGCGGTTTGTTGAGGACTACGGGAAATGGGCTAAGAAAAAGGGATACCGTTTCAACGAAAGTCAAGCGATAGCGATATATCAGCTTTCGAAGAACAATATCCCAACCCTTAAATCCAGTACCCCATCTACCAAAATGCTGGTACTGCAAGCGGTGAAATCGGTAAGAGATGCCGAACTCACCTTATCCTTAATTATATCACAAATGCAGGAAATTGCAAGTACCTTGCCGGAGTATTCTGTGGTAAGGGAGATGAAAGGTGTTGGAGATGTCCTTTCTGTCCGCTTAATTGCCGAAATCGGAGATGTCAGACGGTTTAATAACGGCAGCGCTCTTGTAGCCTTTGCTGGTATTGACGCTCCGCCTTATGAATCGGGCAAATTCGTTGGTACTAAGCGAAACATTTCAAAACGTGGTTCTTCTACACTCAGAAAAATTGGTTATGAGATTATGCACAGTCTCAAAGTTGCAAAACCCACCGAGGACTCTGCGGTATATGATTTCATCATCAAGAAAGAAACCGAGGGTAAGCCTAAGCGTGTTGCCAAAATCGCAGGTCTTAATAAATTCCTGCGCATCTATTACGCAAGAGTGATGGAGATTTATTGCTGATTGCACAAATTCTTACTTATATCCTTACAAGCTGAAAAAACCATTGTTTTTCGGCTTTGTTGTTATGCCATTTTATTTGCCGAAAAATATTTTATTTTTTTCAGAAAAAGGCTTGACAAACAGTAACAGGTTTG
>JAGBCL010000018.1 GCA_018110825.1 Oscillospiraceae bacterium | reverse complement strand
TGTAAAGCAGACCGTAATCAATATCATCATTATCCTTGAACCCGACCTGTTCGCACTCTTCCTTTGTAAGAAGTCCGTTCAGAACAAGCTCGTTCAGGTCAATATAATACGGATTGCCGGCAAAGGTTGAAAAGCTCTGATATGGCGAATCACCATAGCTTGTGGGACCAAGAGGCAGTATCTGCCAGTAGCTTTGACCTGCCTCCTTGAGGTAATCAACAAATTCATAAGCTTTTTTATCAAAACAGCCAATGCCGTATTTCGATGTCAGAGATGAAATGGGAAGCAATATTCCTGCACTTCTTTTCATCACACCTCACTCCTTTCATATTCAGCGGCAACACCGTAATGGTCAGACACAACGGGTTTGTTTGCCCCATTGAAAATTACTTCCGATGATGTAATTTCAACTTTTTGACTGCACCATATCTGGTCAATACGCATACCGTCAGTACCGCTGACTTTATCACGCCATCCGTCTATTACCTTTCCGACGGTAATACCATTATCCCTTGTCTTTGCAAGAGTATAGCTGTCATACCAACCGCCGCCGTTTATCATATCATAGCCTTCGTTGCGAACTTCGGCAGGGCTGTTGAAATCACCCATAAGCCATACACGGCTGTATTTTTTCATATGCTCAGCTGTTTTCTGCCACTGATTCTGAAAAGGCTCATCAAGGTCGTCCCACCAACCGTAATGAACGCTGAAAAACCATTCGTCAGTGGCAGCTTCGGTACGGATGCCGATTATTTTTCTTGTTTTCCAATTGTTATAATCATCTGTTTCGCTTATTCTTACAACGTCGGTTTCAATAATTCGGCTTCGGCTCATAAGGGCAATCCCTTCATCATACTTGTCATAACCCTTTTTCAGCGGCAGCCATGTCCAGTAATATTTTACCCCTGCATTTTCAAGCAGCTCTGCTGCCTTGTAAACGTGATTGTCCTTACGGATTACAATGCTTTCATCGCATGGAACATAACCTTCTGAAATTACATCAGCCTGTGTTTCGGCAATAGTCTGATTGACCTCCTGCAATGCAATTATATCAGGTCTTTGCTCTGCGATTGCCGAAACAAAAGCGTCAAGCTTTTTACTGTAATTGTCTTCCACAAGGCTGTGGGTATTAAGAGTAAGTAATTTCATAATCCACCTTACAGAATATCATTTATATCAGATTTGAGCACGTCTGCCTTAGGACCGTATATTGCCTGAATTCCCTTTTCCTTTTTAACGAGTCCGAGTGCTCCCTCTGCCTTCCATTTGTCAGCATCAGCAACAAGGTCAGGATTTTTAACTGTAACACGGAGTCTTGTCATACAAGCGTCAACAAGCTCAATATTGTCACGTCCGCCAAGAAGTGCAATAATTCGTTCAGGCTGATCGCCAGAGGAAACTGCTTTATTTTCCGCTGCCGCTTCATCATCGCCGCCGTCTGTGGTATAATTGCCAAGACGACCGGGAGTTGCAAATCTGAATTTGCCAATCATAAAATATGCTGCGAAATAACCTATTGCAAAGAATGCGACAACTGCAATAATGAAGTTTACAATATCACCTGCAAGTCCTGCTTCAACTGACATAGGAACTCTTGTCAGGAATTCGAGATTGCCGAAGGAATGAAGTCTTAAATCAAATATTCCTGCGAGAGCAAATGCACATCCCTGTAAAATTGCATAAACAATGTAAAGAGGAAGTGCACAGAACATAAACATAAACTCAATAGGCTCTGTAACACCTGTGAGGAAAACTGCAAGCACTGTTGAAACGAACATTGAACGGTAATTCTTGCGCTTGTCCGCGTCAACTCTGCGGTACATTGCAAGTGCAATACCAAGGAGAAGTCCTGTTGCACCAATCATCTGACCAACCTTGAAACGAGCAGGTGTAACACCTTCAAGAAGTGCCTGATAACCTGCCATATCGCCTGCATCCTTGAGGTTGATAAGGTCTGTTACCCACGCAAGCCACAGAGGGTCCTGACCAAATACCTGTGAGCCTGCATTGACGCCTGTAAGAATTTCATATGTACCGCCGAAGCTTGTATAGTTCATAGGGATCGTAAGCATATGGTGTAAACCGAATGGAAGAAGCAAACGTTCAAGAGTACCGTATATAAACGGAGCAAGAACAGGGGAGGTTTCGGAAGAATTTGCAATCCATACGCCGAAAGCGTTTATTCCTGACTGAATAAGAGGCCAGATTATTGAAAGCCCGAGAGAGATTATAACCGACCAAACAATTACCATAAGCGGAACAAATCTCTTGCCGTTGAAGAATGAAAGTGCATCGGGAAGTTTACGGAAATTGTAGAATTTGTTGTAAACCGTGCCGCCTACAAAACCTGAAATAATACCGATGAACACACCCATATTAAGTGCAGGCGAACCGAGAACAGATGTGAAATAATTTTCAACAAGCATCTCCTGACCAAAGAGCGAGTATACAACCGCATTCGGGTCGGCAAGCATATCATTTGTTACTCCGAAAACAGCACCTGTGATATTATTGATAAGTATAAATGCAATAACTGCCGCAAATGCACCGCCTGCCTTTTCCTTTGCCCAGCTTCCGCCGATAGCCGCTGCAAAGAGAATATGCAGATTGCTGATAATCGCCCAGCCGATATTTTCCATAACGCTGCCAACGGTAACGATTGCTGAAATATCAGCACCTGCCATTGCGATAAGTTTACCGAGGCTTATCATAAGTCCCGCTGCAGGCATAACAGCAATAACTGTCATAAGCACCTTGCCCAGCTTCTGGAGAAAATCAAAGCTAAATCCTTTTTTCTTTTTAGGCTCTTCTTTTTTTACAGGCTCTTCGGCTGGTTCAGCTGCGGGTTCCGCTTCTTTTTCTTCCGCAAATGCAATAAGCTTATCGCCTGCCTTTACCGTGCCATCAGTTATCTGCATTTCGAGGTCATCTGCACCGTCGCATACAAGCACGGGTGTAATAAGATTGGTATTCTTTGATTTTAACAACTCAACATCAACTTCTGCAACAAGGTCACCGATTTTCACCTTATCACCTACTGCAACGTGAGGTGTGAAACCATTTCCTTTCAATGCAACGGTTTCAAGACCAAAATGTACAAGAACTTCAAGTCCATCGTCGGAAGAAAAGCCGTATGCATGGTTGGTTTCCGCAATTGAAGAAATTTCACCGTTTACAGGGCTGTAAATTTTTCCGTCTGACGGAATTACAGCACAGCCGTCACCGAGAACTCTGTCCGAAAATACAGGGTCGGGAACACTGTCCAGAGAAACCGCTTTTCCGTTCAGCGGAGAGCAGATGTTTAAAAGCTTGCTCATAGTATAATCCTCCTTTTGATTTTGCAATCGCACAATACGTTCTGCAAAATTGCACTTACTTTATGCAATTATAATAACACGTTTATGCAATTATTGCAATAGTTTTTCACATTGTTTCTCGATTTTTGCACAAAATCAGCATTTTTCACAATCTGGACACATTGCAATTAAACAACTTTACCACTATCGAACCGCATATTTACAGGGTTTATGCCCTGTTGCACTGCGATTTCATAAAATTTCTGCAATTTCATTGACTTTTGCATAGAAAGGCATTATAATAATAGTAACAATTTCAAACAGAAAGGGCGCATATTTATGCCTGTTACTTTAAAAGATGTTGCCGCACTTGCAGGAGTTTCACCATCAACTGCTTCAAGAGTATGCAAAAACAATCCGTCGATTAGCCGTGAAACCAAAGAAAAAGTACGCAAAGCTATGGAACAGCTCGGCTATGAACCTTCAATACAGTCAACGGGACAGGAATCCGTAAGCCGTACCATTGGAATTATCCTTCCGCCTTCTCCAAAGGAATCATTTGAAAATGCATTTCATCTCGAGGTTATCCGCGGTGTCAGCCAGTTCTGCAATCAGCACGGATATATCAATACTGTTATTACGGGACAGGATGAAAATGAAATCCTCCTTGCTCTGACAAATTCCGCAAAAAGCGGACAGATTGACGGCTATATCGTAACCTATTCAAAGCAGGACGACCCGGTTATTGATTACCTTTATAATGAAGGTCTGCTTTATGTTGTTATAGGTAAGGCTCACCGCTTTGCAAATCAGACTGTATATGTTGACAACGATAATGTTCTTGCAGGGCAGGAAGCTACCGAATATCTCATTTCAAAAGGACATACCAATATCGCTTATCTCGGCAGCGACAGCAATCTTATGTTTTCCGCCGACCGCAAAACAGGCTATCAGCTTGCCTTGCTTAACAGCGGTATTACTGTAAATCCTGAGAATATCGTTGAGCTTCCGTTTCTTCCCGAGGAAAACCTTGCCGCTGTACAGCCTCTTCTTCAGAAAAAAGACCGTCCCACAGCAATTCTTGTCAGCGATGATCTTTTTGCCGTTGCACTGGAACGTGTATGTATTGAAATGGATATAAGAATTCCCGAGGATTTATCAATCATTTCATTCAACAATTCACTGTTTGCAAGAATAACTTCGCCGCAGCTTACATCAATTGACATAAACTCTGTCCAGCTTGGAATTGAGGCAGCTTCTCAGGTTATCAACCATATTGAAAACCCTAATCTGCTTGCAACAAAAATTATAGTTCCCCATAAGCTGATTGAGCGCAACAGCTGTATCAATATATAATTTCAGGCTGTGCAAAGTTTTAGCTTCGCACAGCCTTTTGTTACAGTTTCCAGATATCCTTGTTGTATTCCGCAATAGTTCTGTCAGAAGAAAAATAACCTGCCTTTGCAATATTCACAAGCATTTTTTCCGCCCATTCGATGCGGTTGTTATAATCGGAATAAGCTTTATCTCTTGTTTTTACATAATCGTCAAAATCAGGTAAGGTCATAAACCAGTCCTTTCCTGTCAGTTCATTAAAAAGACGTTCAAGACGTGTCTTGTCACCGATTTTCAAAAGCTTATCTCCTGTAATGAAATCAACAGCCGCTTTTATACTCTTATTGGCAGAATAATACTC
>JAGBCL010000017.1 GCA_018110825.1 Oscillospiraceae bacterium | reverse complement strand
TGATGCTGTACAATAAATATTGACATCTTCTTCTCAAGGATTATGATATATAATCAATTGAGATAGGAGAAAAATATTATGTCATCAAAAAGAATCACAAAATCTTATGATCTGGAATTTAAAGCCCAAGCTGTTAAGCTCGCACAAGAAATCGGCGGTCACAAAGCAGCCGATGAACTTGGTGTACCTTCCGGTACTATTTATGCCTGGATAAAAGCATTTAAAGAAGGACGTTTGGAAGCTAAGGAGGCAGTACATACACCTGCAAATGCTTTGTCGCTTAATGAGGAATTGATTGAGCTCAGAAAGCGCGTCAAGGAACAGGAGAAAGAAATCCGTCGCCTAAAAGAAGAAAATGAGTTTCTCGAGGAAGCAAGCGCTTTTTTCGCAGCCAGCCGTCGGAAGTCAGCAAGAAACAAAGATTAATGTTCATTGCTATCAAAACAGAAGACGGCACAATTAAGGGAAAAATTTCTTTCTATTGTAAAAGTCTGGGAGTTTCCAGACAGGCATTTCATAATTATTTGAAATCCAAAGATAAACCTTGGAAATATCAATCTTTAGCTGAAGTAATGCTTTCCATTTGTGCTGAAGATGAATGTAATGATACTTATGGCAGAGTCCGTATGCATCAAGCGCTACAATTAAAACAGCCGGAAGGCATCCCTATTCCAAGTGAACGTACCGTGTACAGAATTATGGAAGAAATAGGCCTTAATCATAAACCAAAACGAAAACCAAATGGTATTACCAAAGCAGATAAAGAAGCAAGAAAATCAGAAGATTTAATCAAACGTGATTTTCATGCAGACAAACCATTAGAAAAATGTGTCACTGACATGACAGAGATTAAAGCCAGTAATGGAAAACTTTACGTGTCTGCTATTTTTGATTGTTATGATTTAGCTGTTATAGGTCTGGCAATGGACACTAACATGAAAGCTACTCTCTGTGAAAAAACGTTGGAAAATGCTTATAAAGCATATCCTGCCATGGGTGGCTGTATTCTGCATTCAGACAGAGGTTCACAGTACACCAGTGAGTTATACCGGAAAGCAATTCAAAAATATGGAATCCGTCAAAGCATGAATAGTGCCGGCGGCAGATGCCATGATAACGCCCGCTGTGAAAGCATGTGGGGACGTTTAAAAGAGGAATTGCTTTATGGACGATATGATACTGAAAAATTATCAGTGGAGGAACTAAAAACCATTATCTGGAGATATTACAACAGCTATTGGAATAATCGGAGAATCTGTACTGCTAATGGTGGGCTTCCACCAATGGTAAAACGGAAACAATACTATTCATCATTAGCAGATGCAGCATAGTTCAAACATCCTTGAGTAAAAAGTGTAAAGTATTATTGACAATATCATTGATAAGAATGGTAACAAAATTTATGATAAACGCAAGCGGACTTACAAGTGCCTCACCGTTCAGACTACTGATTGGAACAGTCGAGAAAAGGCTGAGGAGTGGCGAGAAGCGTGGGCAGAATTTCTAAATAACGCTTTGGAGCAGCGTAATATTTCCGAAAAAGTAGATTACCGTTCTTTTGAGCGTCAGGGCAAAATTGAAAAACCAACAGTCCATATGGGAGTCGCCGCAACGCAGATGGAACGCAAAGGAATACGCACCGTCAAAGGCGATACCAACCGTGAAATCAAGTCCATAAACGCAAAAATTTCTGCTCTGCTCAAACGTATTGATATGCTTGACGGCGAGCTT
>JAGBCL010000016.1 GCA_018110825.1 Oscillospiraceae bacterium | reverse complement strand
TACAAAATAGGTTACGGTTATCTCCGGCTGTTCGTCAATGATCTCCGCAAGGAAGGATTGCTTTCTGTCGAGCTTCTCGCGCATATCCTCGCTGATGTCTATCTTTTCGTCGGTGAGTCTTGCCGTTTCGTCTATTGCCGAGTCATATCCTGTTAAGGCTGCAAACGGTGCGAATTGCGCGGCTCTGTCGGCTCTCGGCATTCTCGGATGCCGTGGCGATGTTGGACACGGCAGATTGATGATATCATCATAGTTTTTTTCGCTCATGCCTTATGTCCTCCGATCTGCTTGTTTCTATCCATCGCCGTTGCGCCTTCCTCGAGATTCATGCCCTTGACGATGGCGAACATAATTACCGCCGCGCCGATCAACACGCCAATCACCCATTTTTTATAGGTGTATCCACAGAGCTTTGAGATCAGCACAAACATACACAGGGGGATCAGAACTTATCCGAGGTATGTAATCTTATTGGCAAAGAGCGCGAATTCTACCGTGTCCCCAAATGCTATCAAGGTATACCCGAGGTTGACTACTGCTACGCAAGCGAACAAAAATAACAGCCACGGCTCGTTCTGCTTTTTACGCACGAACAGATAATACCCGATTGGCAACAAAAGCGACAAAGCAAAAATGACGCCATATGCAATTGTCATAAGTCCACCTCCTCGTTGAAATGTAAATTTGATTATTCTATTATATCACAAAATTATGAATAAATCAAGCCATTTTTCGGCTTTGGAAACACATTTGCGATACCAACAGGTTGGGCGGTGCATAATTAACCATACGCACCGCCCGTTTAGGAAAATATTAATTATTAAGAGTAGTTATTAATTGTGATTATAGTTTATTCACATATAACTTCCATGGAAAGAACTGTTATCTTTGTTATTGTCTCTGGTCATCAAGCATAACCGTAAGCATTAGTTTGGCTCCAAGTTTGAACGCATACGCAAAGATCTCGCGTTCGTTGATATCGGTTAACTCATTGTAGCAATCATCGAATTTTTCAAACAACTCTTTTTGCTGATCGTTCAGCGTAGAGAGTAAGTTATCGTGATGATCGGCTATGTAACCCATCAACTTCTTCGTTTCTTTATCGTGACTTCTGCAATCGGTGTTGGGGCAGATGTTACCGTAGAACAGTTCTTCAAGAATATCTCATTTGCACATGACCTCCTTGAGAACGATTTCTTCCGCGCTTGCCTTGATGTTGTTCATCTCAGCAGCCCAACGAAGCATATCACGAGCTTTCAAGTTCTCGTCAATGCCTCTTTCTGTAGCAAGGCGAGGGATGATGCTATCAAGCATTTCGTTTGCTTCAATATCGATTGTGTGAAGATATTCATTCAAGCGGCATTCTGAAAGGATAGAGGTATATCTGCCTTTGCGATGTTCCTTGATGAAGTCAAGATGTATCAAGCCGTATTTGCCAATATTGTAATTAGCCTGCTCAGGCAGTTCAAGGTTAGGGTAAAAGCGTCCGTTTTCCTCACGGTAGGTAAGATTGTTGTTTTCAAATAAGGATTTTTTCATAGTATCAATTCTCCATACATTTTTAGTTTTCGTAAGCAATGTATGTCTGTGGATTGATTCCTGTATCCTTATTTATGGGAAACTCCTGTTTCCCATTTCGAAACTGTTTTATTAGATACTCCAAGCTTTTCTGCCAACTGTTCCTGTGTAAGGCTTTTCTCTTTTCTTTTTTGTGCTATAAACTTTCCCGTTGCTTGTTGATTCATTTTCTCTACCTCCGTTTGTTGTTTGTAGAAAAAGCATACC
>JAGBCL010000015.1 GCA_018110825.1 Oscillospiraceae bacterium | reverse complement strand
TCGCTGCTTGCGGCTTCCCCTTCGCTTTTATTCTCCGTACACGCGGTAAGAAGCACCGCCGCAGCCATAAGAACAAGCAATTTCTTTCTCATAAAGTCACCCCTGATTTTTGTACTTTCTTAAATTATACATCTTGTTTCACTCTGTTACAATGACAAATCGGTTACATATATTTACAGTTTGGTGATGTGTTATCCCAGATTTACATAATAGGCTATTGCTTCAATATCGCTTTCATCTAAGTATCCCATTTCATATGCTGAATTGATGTCAATGAAGTTTGAATTTTGGTACAGATATATATTGAAGTCTGTGCTTGAAAGAGTCATTGTATAATTCTTATATGTACTCAGAAAAGATATTACCGGAAATATCAATTATTCACCCAAATCCCTATCATCTTTATCCTTATCCACACCCTCCGAAACATCACTAAACGGCAGCTTTCTAAACCTGTTTGAAAGATTTCTCTGCTTGCTTTCCACCTTTTCCTTAATCTTCCATTTAGCCTTTACAAAGAAATTTTCCTGCGATTTTTTCTGTTTCGGATATTTCTCAACTTCCTTGACGATTTCATCGTCATCGTCGTCCTCATCATCAATAATCAGAAACGGAACAACCACCTGCTGTTCAAGCTGGACTCCAGCTCGCTGGACTTCAACCTGCGAAACAGGTGCAGTTACAGAAATTTCTTCTGTTGCTTTTTCTTCGGCTGACATTGTCTTTTTATGTTTGGATACATATTCAATTTCCTGCTCTTCAGCTTCAATTTCAACGGGTGTTGATACAGTTTCGTATGATATTTCGGGTACAGTAACAGCTGTAGGCTGAACAGTTTCTTTCTCAACCTTAACCGATGTTGTCGGCATATCGATTGATATATCAAGTGTAAAAGTACCTTCCTCTTCAATCTTCTTCATAATCCGATTAAAACGTTCAATTTCTACCTGAAGTGCTTCAGGTCCGTAAAGTGTTCCAAGCTTGTATGAACGTGCGGAACGATTGCCGTGCTTGGGTAGCTTTGTTCCTTCGGGAACTTTAGAAAAATCCAGAAGCTCATACACATAATGCTCTCCGTACTTCGGAGAGTTTTTCTTTTTTACACCAATACCGTTTTTACTTAACCTACGGAAATAATCTTCCTCACTTGCAGAATTTTTCATTGCTGCCAACACTCGTTCCCGTATGTCATCTCTATATACATA
Source organism: Oscillospiraceae bacterium (assembly GCA_018110825.1). Lineage (GTDB taxonomy): Bacteria > Bacillota > Clostridia > Oscillospirales > Ruminococcaceae > RGIG8773. Next base: position 50,052 of record JAGBCL010000015.1, on the reverse strand, counting down.
CTCGCCCTTTTCACGTTTCGCACGTTCTGTTCGTGTGACCTTTTCCTCGGCGTTTTTCTCACCCAAATCGAGTATGGTATACTCCTGTGTGATTTCATCCGTCCATATCTCAATGTTCTTGTAATAATACTGTTGTTTTGTACAACCTTTCAAATCAATCATTGAAACATCATTGATAAGAATGTGATTATGAACGTAACCTTTCTTGCCGTCAATCTGTGTACAGACCAACGCCTGTCTGCCTTTGAAATGTTCATTCACAAGCTGCTGTCCCACTTGATTTGCTTTAAGAATGTCACCCTCGTTCTTTGGGTCAAATTCTTTCTTTGAAAAGGACTGCACTATTGCAATAATCTGTATTTTATGATTTGACCTTGCTCTGCGCCAATACCTGTTCATCTGTATTTCATACGGAACTTTTCTGCACATATTTATTGCTGTAAGCACTGCGTTTCGCTTTTCATGTCCGTTGTGTCCGTGCTCATAAATCACATAATGCAACGCAGAGTATCCACAGGCAACTCTCTTTACTGATGAATAAGCCATGCCAGTTTCTCCGCTTTATCCGCCGCTGCTTCAAAACGTTCAAGCAACTCTGTAAGTTCCGTTTTGTTTAGACAAGTATCATCTATACTTTTCACTGCATCTTCATATTCTTTTCTTGCTTCAAGTCTACGATGTTCGCTTGCAGTTTTATCATTCAACACATCATGATATTTCTGTGTTATATTTTTTAATCTTATCTCCTGATTGTAGTTGATTCCGATACGCTTTATGTGGTTTTTTATCTCTCTGCATTCAGCGGTAAGCTCACGCACAGCTTCACTGATTTTATCAGCCTGTTCCTTGTCAATATATTTTACAGTGCCAAGATAATTTTCAAGATTTGCTTCCAATGTAATTCTTGCAACCGAAGCAAAACTAAGCGAAAATATTTCAGCAAGTTCCTTCAGCTGAAAATATACATTCTCCGGTAAACGCACTGTAACAGGAACAAGCTGCTCGCCGAAATCCACAATGTCATAATCCATCGCAATTGCTTTTGTATCCATAAACTGACTTCCTCCATCCTGTCATAAAAATTGTCATTTCCGCTCACTATCACAAAAGTGCAAGTATAGGGTTGCGGTGCGGCAACCCTATACTTGCGGGGGACAACATTTGAAAAAATTCAAACGTTTTCCCCTGCGACCCCTTTCATAACTAATAACCAATTTTAAACTGCACAAAAAATCAAACATAATCTTGCGTTATTGATTGTGCGAAGATTTTTTGTCAGCAGTTTTTATTGGTTATTAGTTTTAGGGCTGTTCCGCTTAAGGGGTGATTTCGTCAGTCGGAACAGCCTGCGCCTTCACCGCTGAATTACGCTTACGCTTTTCAGCCTTATCAACTTTAGACTGGCGCTTCTTTGCAAGCTCTGTACTTCCTTCGATTGTTGCCTTGAACCAGTTAATAAATTCAGTTGAACTGAAAATCTCTTTTAACACAATTTTCAGTTCATCGTTCGGCAACGAACGAATGATGCTGCACATAGCTCCATTCTGATAAATCAGAGTGGGGAGACATTCAAGCTTTTCTTCCAGTTCGCTTACTACGTACTCCTGCATTTTTTTCTGCTCTTCTTTCTGAATTTTCAAAAGCTGCTGTTTGATTTCCTTTCTGTTACCCATAAAAGGAAACCTCCTTTCGTCATAAATTTATGTCATCAGCTTTGCGCTGTGCATATCAAATAAAATATTTCCTTACAAACACAAAGCCCTGCTATACCTACTCGGCATAACAGGGCTGCACTTCTTAAAATCCCATATGCCGAATTACTTCTCACTCTCAGTGTCAGGCATATTTTCAGCCTTACACTTTTCAAAGAATTCCTTGCCTTCTTCGCTTTCGTAAAACTTGCGAAGCTCGGGAAGAATCATTCGAGCGAGACCTTCGATAACATATTGCGGGATTTCTTCTTGATTGAAATTGTTCATGTCGGTACTCCTTTGACGGACTCAGATGTTACTACGAATGTTAACATAAAATGTTACGGCTTAGTTGTCATTATAGCACTCAAATTTATGAATGTCTATTAAAATGAGCAAAGTTTTCTTCTGAATTTACAAGCAAATTATTGTGCAAATTAGACATAAATTTCTCATAAAACGCCTTCCGCATTGCTGTTTTTTAACGGTGTTTCCACTGTTTGAGCACTTAGTTGTTATTTGAATTTTTACTAAGGAGCAAATTTACGAATAGTATAATTAAGATAAAATTTTACAAAATACACATCCGTAACCTGCGTGACGGCGGTGGTGTATTAAAGTAATATATATTCTGATTGTATATTGCTTTTACGGCAGAGAATATGCCGTCGGGATTGTTGCGGAACACAAAAATGGCGGATACTTTTGCGTATCCGCCATCTGATTTAATTGCCGAGTTTAGCGTTTATTGCCTTGATTTTATTCTTCCATGCAAAATACTGACCAATCCATACTGCAACAAATATTGCTGCAAATATTCCGATGTAACTCAGCACGCCTTCAACTGAATGTTCCATCCAGTTCGTGAAGTAGGCGATGGGAAGCATTACAACTGCATAGATGCCGAAGCAGATGCCTGTCTGTGCGGCAATGCTTATGCTATCCAGCTCCCAGATTACAGATGCTACTGCAAAACCACTGCCCATAATTCCGCAAAGAAGCGTCTGGATCGCACCTGCCATTGCCTCGTTTCCGACCTGCTCTGTAAATTCAGGTGCACATACTACAAATTCACCGTTTCCGCCTATCAGCGAGATAAGAACGCTGATAATCTGACCTATTGCTATGCCGATAAAAAATCCTGGAATTGCTCTTTTTATAATTTTATTTATCATAACTACACCTCATATTCCCAATATTTTTTTGATTTTTGAAACGTATCTTCTCGATACATAGGTAACCGCCGAATCGCTCATTGAAACGCATATTGTTCCTACAAAACTCATATCAAAGCTTTTCACTTTTTTCAGATTGATTATCTCCGAATTTGATATTCTCACGAACCTTAAACTGTCAAGCCGTTCTTCCATTTCGTACAGCCGCTGACGAAGAAAAAACTCGCCCTCATCGGTTACTGCTATGATTTTTCCGTCACTTGAATACACCCTTATAATTTCTTCCTGTTCAAGTATTTTCAGCACGTTGTCCCTGAACCCTGAAATAAGCTGCGGCACTTCCTCAGACAGCCTTGCAACTATGGCATTGACCTCATCTGTGACCTTGTCGGTCAACACTATCACTTTCGGAATTTTATATTCGGGATTGATTTTTATTTCTATCTCCACAACCACACCTCCTGTTGCGATTTTATTATATCATTTGATTATTACAGTTTCAATCGATTTTTAATAAGTGGTTGATTTTGAACTATAAGTGGCAGATTTGCATAATGAATGTCTGGCTCTGGGGTCTACCAGTGCTCACGCACTGGCGGGTTGGATTTAAAGTAATATATATTCTGATTGTATATTGCTTTTACGGCAGAAGAACTGCCGTCGGGATAGTGTTTAGGATAGTGTAGATGTGGTGTTCTTCGCTGTCCTACTTTGGCATTAGTCCTGATGAATACAGGTAAACAGAACAGCGGACTGTTAGGCATGGCAGTCTGCTGGTTTTGTTTGCAGAAAGGAAGTTTATGAAAACTACATTTGAAAAAGCAACTGAAGCTTCTCGGAACGGCTACATTTCCGACCAAGATTCTATTGATTGGATTGTCCAGAATTTTGCTTCTGTACAGCTTCGCACATTTCGTAATGACAGGACTCAGTTTGTCATTGATTTGCTGAAAGACTTTATGCGTGACAGCGGTATGGACGATAACAAAATCTATCAGATTACGTTCGGCGAAATGCTTGGTATGATTGAACTGATGGTTACAAGCGGAATTTATCAATGCGACGGTGAAAAATTCAATAATGACCTGCGTTTCACGATGCTTGCTCACATCAGAAATATGCTCATTGATTTTGACTGTAAAAACAACGCTGTTCACCTTTTCATGTCGATAACTGTAAAGGAATATTTCCGTTATCTTAATTTACGTGGAAAGGTAAGCGTGCGTAAATCCTTACGCAACTTTTCTCAAAGTGTACATAAACACATGTGCTTTGAAATCACAGCTGAAACAAAGGTGGGTCAGCTTTTAAGCACCATTGCAAACTTTCAGTCACGAAACTGGGTTCCGACTATGACAATGACTCAGTTTGAGGAATATCAAAGAAATATTTATGATGACTTGTATTGCCTGCTTATCAAGCATTTCAAACAGGCTTTTCCTGACTATTTTAATTTGGACAAGCTTAAAGAAAAATACAAAAAGGGGTTTTAATTATGCCTAATATTTTAAAAGAAACAGCAAGAGGGATTGACATCATTCTGCTCGATGATGAGCTGTTCAGCAACCGTGAAATCTTCTTCACTGATGAAGTAAACACTACGTCTGCAACCTTGCTTCTGAAACAGCTTATGTACCTTGATAGAAACGGTACAGGTGAAGAAATCACACTCTACATAAACAGCCTCGGCGGTGATGTTATCAGCGGACTTGCTGTGTATGATTTTATCAAATTGATGAAGTCACCTGTGCGTACTGTTTGTACGGGCACAGCTGCAAGTATGGGTGCAATACTGTTTCTTGCTGGAACAACTCGTCAGATGTTGCCGCATACTCGGCTTCTCATTCACGACCCGTCATATGGTTCAAATGACATTGGCGGACAGAAGTCCCACGAAATTCAGCAGCAGTTGGACAAGCTTAACGAAGTCCGTGAAACGCTTGCTAAAATCATTGCTGAAAAGACAGGAAAAAGGCTTAAAGAGATTTACAAGGTTACTGCAACTGACACCTGTTTCAGTGCGGAAGAAGCGGTAGCGTTCGGGCTTGCAACAGAAATTTTAACGGAGGTTTGACTATGAAAAATGTGCGTTACATTGCAGAAAATATTACAATTTCAAATGACACAAGACTTACTGGTTTAAACAACAATGACCTGATTATCGGTGCGTCGGGTGCAGGCAAAACGGGCGGTTACGTTATTCCGAATATTCAGAATATATCGGGCAGTATGGTTGTGTCCGATACAAAGGGGCGGCTTTGCAAGATGTTTAAAGCTGAACTTGAAGCAAAGGGATACGATGTGTACACACTTGATTTTGTTGACCCTTTAAACTCCTGCGGATACAATCCTTTTGACGGTATTCGACGTTACCCTGACGGCAGGTTTCGTGAGCAGGATATCCTCACACTTGCGAACACGCTTATGCCGTGCTTGGACAGGATTGAGCCGTTCTGGGAGCAGGCCGCCGCAAGCTACATTGCGTTTCTGATTTCTTACTGCCTTGAAGCACTTGTTCCTGATGAACATAATATGGTGGGACTTTGCAATCTTCATCAGACCTTTATCAAGCCGGGCGGTGAGCTGTCATTTATGGAGTGGGTTGAGCGAAACCCTGACTCTTTTGCAAGTAAGAAATATCATAAAATTGAGTCTATTACAAAGGCTGACAGGACTTGGAGTTGTATTCTTGAGTTTGCAAACCGTGCATTTGAGCCCTTTGAATTCAAAGAGGTATACCACATTTTCAAGAGTGATAATTACTTTGATATTTGCAGTTTGGGGAAGAAAAAGACGGTGCTGTTTCTGAACATCAGCGACACCGACCGCACCTTTGACCGCCTTGCCAACGTGTTCCACACGCAGGCTTTGCAGCTGCTCTGCTCGCTTGCTGACTCAAATACGGACGGCAGGCTGAAAGTTCCCGTGCGGATTATCTTGGACGATTTTGCTTCGAGTGCTGTAATTCCTGATTTCGACAAGACGATTTCCATAATTCGCTCCCGTGAGATTTCGGTGAGTATCATTTTGCAGAGCCTTACACAGCTCGAAACGCTGTATGCTTCGCCTGTTGCGACCACAATCATCAACAACTGCGACCATATTCTTTATCTTGGCTGTCAGGATATTTACACCGCCTCGTATATCGGTCAGCGGCTTGGCAAGCTTCCCGAATCGGTACTTGCTATGCCGAGAAATTTGGCGGTGCTGATTACGGGCGGCGAGATGGGCAAGGTTGTTAAAAAGATTTTGCCTTACAGTACGGTGAAATGACGGCAGAAAAAAGCCCTGTGGAGATTGTTCTTCACAGGGTATGACTGTTTAATTAGTAAGTTAAAATTTATTCTTCAATAAAGTATAATTCATTCCATCTTATATTTCCATCAGTTAATGCATTCATAAATTCATCAATTTTACAAACTGAATGTACGGTATCGTTAGATTTATCTTGTATCCTAAGCAATACTGCAATTTTATGCTCTGGTGACTCTTTTAAGTAAAATTCCAAAACGCTTCTTACAGTATCTTTCCATTTAGGAACAACATATACCCAAGGACATCCTTTTTCAGATATATCAAAAAAAGACTCATCATACATAATTTCTTCAGGTAACCAAGGTATATACCAATATCCGATTAAGGTATCTGCAGTATGAAAATTATACCACTCATCATATAGTGCATCTGAATTTATCGTTCTTTTATATACTTCAATATCATTACCATTAATATTTGGAGGTGTGGATAGTTTTGTTTGCCCTATACAAATAATTCCAAAGTCTATCAAAATCATATGTTTATCTCCTGTTTTGATGTGTCATTGAGATTATTATAACTAAACTCTGTATTAAAGTCAATAACAGAAACGGTAATCACCGTATGTACTGTTAATGTAAAAGCAGTGCTCACGCACTGCCGAGTTTCTTCTAAATAATTTGGTAATTCAAAGTAAGGATTCACGTTCTATACTATATATAATTATCAGGTTCTTACGATTTGGACGCATCTTGGTGATGCGTCGGATTGTTATTAAAGATATATAATGCCTGCCGGCGGCAATTATGTATCTGAAAAATTTCACCATTTTAAAGGAGGATTTACACTATGAATATTAGTGAAATCAAGATCAGAAAGACATTTACAGACGGTGCACTCAGAGGTATTGTGTCCGTCACAATCGATGATTGCCTTGCAATCCACGACATCAAGGTCGTTCAGGGCAGCGAAAGATTGTTCATCGCTATGCCGAGCCGCAAGGACGAAAACGGGATTTACCGTGATGTAGTTCATCCGATTTATCCTGAAGCGAGAAAGTATTTCGAAGACACGATTCTTGAAACTTACAAGAATTATGTTGAGCTTGAAAGTGTTCTTGATTCGGAAGATGACAAGATGTCTTTCTAAAAGAATGGCTTGTGCAAAGGTCTGCTCGGCTTTTGCACAGGCACATTTACAAACGTACAAACCAAACTTACAATCACAAAGGAGTTACAAAATTTATGACTATTACAAACGTAAACATCCACAACATTTTCACAGAAGGCAAGCTTAAGGCTGTTGCTTCTATCGTCATTGACAACTTTATTGAAATTCACGACATCAAGGTTGTTCAGGGTACTGACAGGCTTTTCGTCGGGATGCCAAGCAGAAAAACTGCTGATGGCGGATTTGCTGATATGGTGCACGCTATTCACAATAGAGCGAGAGCAAGCATTGAAAAGCCTGTGCTGGATGCTTATGAGAATTATGTTGCACAGATGACGGAGTAAACCAAAAAGCGTTGGGACTTGATGTTCCAACGCTTACTATCTATTTGGAGGTAAATTAAATTATGAATATAATTAAAGACATGTACTACGGAAATGTTCCGTCCTTTATTGAGTTGAATCCACACTCGGGAGAATATGATGAAAAAATGGGAGAGATTCTTATGCTTCAAGATGAAATCATTAAAAAGTTCCCTGATATAAGAGGACTTCTTGAAAAATACTTTAACGCATATCGTGGTGCTTCCCATGAATTTGAATTTCTTCAGTTTCAGATGGGTGTCAGGGTTGGGGCTCAGCTGATATTGGAGATGATGAAAGAACTCGAAGAGTGATGGCAAGGAAAGCCCAAAACTTATTCACAAAATGTATTGACATATCTATACATATATTGTATAATGTAATTACACAATATATGTATAGGAGATAAAACTATGGACAAAATCGCAGAAAGACTAAAATTATTACGAGAAAACTTGGGCATCTCGCAGAACAAGCTTGCAAAGGAAATAGGTATTGCACAGGCAAGCGTTAACCGCTACGAAGCCGGGGCAATTTCGCCTTCAGTTGAAACATTATTATGGTATGCTGACCGCTTCGATGTATCACTTGATTACATCTTCGGACGCACTGACAACCCACAGGGTAAGCTATATGAATATCAGCCAAAAATCATTGAAGAAGACGATGATATGAAAAAATTCATTGATATGTGCTTTGACCCGAAGTCACCTGCCAATGCTCGTTTCAAGCAAGCTTTACTGCAAATGCTCCAAGAAAATAAGGAGTGAACTTATTGTCAAAAGCAGTAATCTATGCACGTTATTCATGCGACAATCAGCGTGAAGAATCTATCGAGGGACAGCTCAGAGAATGCAAGGCTTTTGCTGAACGCAAGGGCTACATTGTTGTGGATACATATATCGACAGAGCTATTTCCGCGAAAACCGACAACCGTCCCGACTTTCAGAGAATGATAAAGGACAGTGCCAAAAAAGAATTTGATATAATTATTGTATGGAAGCTGGACAGGTTTTCAAGAAGCCGCTACGATTCGGCAAGATACAAAGCTGCGTTGAAGAAAAACAATGTATCGGTTGTTTCTGCAACAGAGGCAATTTCGGAGGGTGCAGAGGGTATTATTCTTGAATCCGTTCTTGAAGGAATATCGGAATATTACTCTATCGACCTTTCCGAAAAGGTTACAAGGGGTATGGTGGAGAACGTTCTTAAGGGGAAGTTCAATGGTGGTTCTGTTACATACGGTTACTCCATTGACAAGGACAGGTTTTTCCGTAAAAATCCTGCCGAAGCTCCGATTGTTACTGAAATTTTCAATCGGTACGCTGACGGCGAGACTATTCTTGAAATTATTGCTGATTTAAGCGGAAGGGGTCTTACAAAGCGGGGTAAGAAGTTTACCTATAACTTTATCGACGGACTTTTGAAGAACCGCCGATATCTCGGCGAGTACCGTTTCAAGGACGTGGTAAATGACAGTGCTATTCCTCCGCTTATTACAACGGAAATTTTTGAAATCTGCCGTCAGAGGCTTGATGCAAACAAGCACAAGTGCGGAAGCTACAGAAAAATTGAGGACAGATTTATTCTCACGGGTAAGATTTTCTGCGGCTACTGCGGCACGACGGTTTCAGGCACAGGCGGCACGGGACGTACACAGGTGTATCATTACTATCAATGCAACTCTGCAAAAAAGCGGAATTGCCCTCACAAAATGATTGCCAAGAAGCGTCTTGAAGATTTGGTAGTTAAGGTTGTACTTGAACTGCTTAATGATGTGTCGCTGGTTAAAAGGATAAGCAAAACCTGCTTTGTGCTTCAGAAACAGAAAAGTACGAAGCTTTCTGCACTTCAGAAGGAGCAGAAGCAGAACAAGAAGGAGCTTGATAATCTGCTGAATGCAATCAAGGCGGGACTTTTTACCAAGTCCACCAAAACAGAGCTTGAACGTCTTGAAAACCAGCAGGAAGCTATTGAAGCGGAAATTGCAAAAGAGAAAATCAACAATGCTGTTGTACCTGCTGACCAGATTGAAGCTTGGATTTTAAGCTTTGCAAAAATCAAGCTTAACACATCCGAGCATAAACAGAAGCTGATTGACTTCTTTGTAAACAGCATTTTCCTTTATAATGACAAGTTCGTAATTATGCTCAACTTCAAAGGCGGAGAGAAAACTATTCGCTTCGATGATTTGAATGAGGGTATAAAAAAAGAACACCCAATTGATGAGTGTTCTTCTTTATTAGAGTGTGGTGACCCGTACGGGAATTGAACCCATGATTACGCCGTGAAAGGGCGTCGTCTTAACCTCTTGACCAACGGGCCGTTGGTAGCGAGAGTGAGACTTGAACTCACGACCTACCGGGTATGAACCGGTTGCTCTAGCCAACTGAGCCATCTCGCCATGTTTTCGCTCACTATCGTTGTGCGACTTAATTATTATACACCAACAAGTCACTTCTGTCAATAGTTTTTGCGAAAAAAATTATTTTTATACATTCTTCTTACAAATTCATATATTTACACCGAAAAACTATACATTTTGACCAATTGAGTTGTAATTTGCCGCAAACTTTTTCGCTTCGGACAACCTTACACCTCTTACCCTATGGCCTTTCACACGTTCCCCGCGGGTGAAAATTACAACATCACAACACCCTCCTGCACGCTGAAAAGGCGTGCTGCGTACCTTTATATACGCGACCCTGCTTTTCGGCACGATTACCGTGTGAAACTGAAACGCTGTGCAATACCTGACCGTCAGTGTTTCCCTGCCTACTCCGATTCCCGTGGTCATCTTTGCCGCAATTTTTACCACAAGCAGATACACAGATGGGATTTCAAGCATTACTCCGCAAAATTTTATTGCACCCTCCCACGCCGTATAATTTTTCGCAAGCAGCAACGCCGTTATCGGTACTGCCAGAACAAGCAATGTCGGCATCCAGATATAGGCAACTATATATGTCCGCTTCGGTCTCAGGGAAATATTACTCAGCGTAAAATCAGGCAGCATCATCTTCATCGTACTCATAACACGCCTTCTCGTAGTAATCGGAACAAAAACCGGCATCTCATTTCTTCTCTTTCCGTAACCCGTACAGCTGACGTGCACCGACATTATTTTTGCAATTTTCATAAACAGATTCTGACGCAGGTCAGCGTAATTTATCCTGGAAGAATTTACATAATATTTCCATTTTGAAAAGTGTCCGTTTTCAATCGTAATTTCGTTCCCACATCTTCTGATTCTGAAGTTTAAATGTCTCAGCAAATTTACTGAAAATGACAACAACCAACCTGACAGAATTATCATTGTCAGTGCAACCGAAAAAAATTCTGCACGCTCAGTAATTTTTTTTACGCCTTCCGCAACACTACTGACTGCAGAAAATATTTCATCTTCAAATCCTTTTCCAACAACCCTGCTGCCCTGAATAAAAAATGTTCCCATGAAAATAATTCCAGAAAGTGTTGATGAAAATAACAGCGAAAAAAATATAAGGTCTTTTTTTGACGCCTGATAAGCCATTTTCATACTTACAAATTTAGCTGGGATTTTATTGTATAATTGTAAATAATCAGTTAACGAAACAATTAGTGCAACATCTGCTTTGCTCCTCTTATTTGTCACGGAATAAGAGTCGGAATCCAAGGAAATTTTCACAGCCTTGAACGGTCTCAGAAACAACGGTTCAGCACATACAGCGCAGCAAACCACACTGTAAGGAAGTACAAATTCACTTTTGAACACCACACCTTTATTTACAGTAATTCCCTTTTCTCCAATCTCATATCTCACATAATTCCACTTTATACAGGCAAGTCCAAGAATTGATAAAATTACAATAATATCCAAATACGAACCTTTCAGCCAATGATATATATCAAATTTCATTGCCGCAAGACCTCGCAAAAGAGGAATTAAAAGCAGCCAGAAATTTCCTTTTGTGTATTTTAAAATTGCAATTTTATGCTGACGCTTCATCACAAGCCTCCTCTTTCCCGCAGGTAGGTTTGTATTTTTTTGTTTATTTCTTCCAGCGATTTGCTTGATAAAAACAACAACATAGCTCGTCCGCCGTAAGCGTTTATTAACAAAAAGTTAAAACTTGTCTTATCAGAAAACGGGCATTTTATAGTTGCTGTATACTGAATCGACGAAATTTTTATATAGGTTGTATTCTTGAAAGCAACACCCGAACGGATAATGATTTCATCGGCAGCCACCGTGTAACTTACAGACTTGTACCACATTGGCAGAATAATCAGCATCATAACCACATAAGCTGTTATCAGGGCAACAATCATAGTCAAGCCTATTATTCGAATGATTTTGGAATCTCCATTTATATAGTACAAATTGTAATATATAGCGATAATTATACAAATAATTATCATTGCACTAAATACTCTAAGGAATTTTATACTATTATTATCCGCATAGTATTTCTTCATCTATTCCAAAACCTCACATTTTGATTTTGTTTTCTTCATCTTCAGTTACATTATTATATCTCTTTTCTAAAATAATAAAACCATAATTCTGATTTTTGCAAGGGAGCTGCACCAATTGTTAGCCGATTTATATAATACTTTTTGTATACATATATCTAATATTAACAATTTGTTATGGGGAATTGGGACATTCATTTTAATTATTTCTTTAGGACTGTACTTTACAATTCGTATTAGATTCTGCAATATTATACATATTGTAAAACTAATTAAGACAGCTTTTTCATCAGGTGCAAGACATAAAACAAGTTGCAAAAAAGGTAATATTTCACAGTTTCAAGCATTGTCAACTGCTCTCGCTGCATCCATGGGAACAGGAAATATTATTGGTGTTGCGGCGGCAATTTCCATGGGCGGACCCGGTGCTATTTTCTGGATGTGGGTCTCGGCACTTTTCGGAACCGCAATTGGTTTTATCGAAAATGTGCTGGGATTTATTTACAAGGATTGTGGCAAAGGTCCTATGGGATATATTTCCTGCGCATTCAATTCATCCCGAGCACCAATGATTTACAGCATGCTTTGCGTTGCCGCATCTTTCGGAATTGGAAATATGACCCAGTCAAATGCAATTTCCGCTGCAGCGTCTGAATTTGGTATTCCTTTGTCATTTTCAGGAATTCTGACTGCTGCAATCTGCGGGGTAATTATTTTCGGCGGAGGGAAGAAAGTTGTTGCGACCGCCGAGAAATTAGTGCCTTTTACTGCCGCTTTATACCTGATTGGTGCTTTGGTTGTAATAGCTATATTTGGCAAATATATTTCCAATACGTTAATTTTGATTGTAGAATCTGCCTTTGGATTTTCTCAGATTTCAGGCGGAATCTGTGGTGCAATTCTGAAAAAATCCGTTGCTGTCGGACTTCGCCGAGGCATATTTTCCAACGAATCAGGCATGGGAAGTTCCGTTCTTATCCACTCTGAAACCGATGCAAACTCATCAATAAAGCCTGGTGCACTTGCCGTTACGGAAGTGATTATTGACACACTTTTGTGCTGCACTGCAACTGCTTTTGTTATATTACTCACAGGTGCACACAACTCCGGTGAACAAGGACTTGCCATGGTTACGGTCGGATTCAGTGCCGTAATGGGAAAGTTTGCTCCATTTTTTACGTCATTTACAACAGTAATTTTTGCATTCTGCACCCTTTTCGGCTGGTATTTTTACGGCGAAAAATGCCTCGAATTTGTCTTTAAAACTGGAAATTCCACCGCACTTTTTTGTTACCGTATTCTATATGTTTTTGCCGCATTTGCAGGTGCTGTTGCAGAGCTTGAACTTGTTTGGGAAAGTGCCGACATACTCAACTGGTTCATGCTTGTACTCAATCTTTCAGCGGTAATTATTCTGCACAATAAGGCTGTTAAGGTTATTAATAATTATACAAATAGTATAAAATGTGCAAGGAAATAATTGTCAATTCAATCCTTCTGCACAGGAATTTTCACGATATATTCTATGTAATCCTCGCTCTGAATACGCTCGGAATTTGCATCAATTCCCGCTGCTTTCATCATTTCAACAGCCTTGTTAAGGGTGTTTACGAACAACCGCACGTCCTTCAGCACGACACTCCGCTTCTTCAGACTTGCTAAATCCTTTTCACTTTGCAGCATCAACTCGACGTGTCTTTCTGCCGCCTCAACGTTCATATTTTTGCTTCTGAACATTTCTATCGCCGCAAGCTGCTGCTCCTGAAATTTAAGCCTGAGCAACGCCCGTGCATGACGCTCTGTCAGGCCGTACTCTGAAACCTTTTTCCTGACATGCTTGTCCAGCTTCAGCAAACGAAGCTTGTTTGCAATTGACGGCTGTGATTTGCCAAGCTTTATTGCCGCGTCCTCCTGAGTCATTCCGTAGAAATCTATCAGCTTTGCAATTGCTTCTGCCTCATCAAAAAAAGTCAGGTCACGACGCTGAATATTTTCAATAAGTGCCATCACCGCCGAATTTCGCTCTGTAATCGTCACGGGAATACACGGAACAACCTCCATTCCAAGCATTTTTGCCGCACGAAGCCGACGTTCCCCCGCCACAAGCTGGAATGTATCATCTGTTCTGCGCACCGTCAGCGGCTGCAAAATTCCGTTTTGCTCAATACTTTGTGCAAGTGCCTCGATATCATCAAATTCACGCCTTGGCTGATACGGATTCGGTTCAATTTTGTCAATTTCAACCTGAATTACCTTTGCCACAACTTTTTCTTTTGCAGAAAACAGCATAAAATCACGTCCTTTCTGACCTGATTATAGCAGTTTACCGCTGCACAATTTGTCGAAAAGCATTGGGAAATAAAAAAACACCGGAAATTTTCATTTCCGGTGCAAAATAATTCAATAATCAATACATCGTAAGCTTGTCTGCAAGCGTTGTAAGTTCGTCCTGGTCGTAAAAATCAATTGTAATTGTTCCTTTTACGCCATCAGATGATGAAATACGCACCTTTCTTTCAAGGTGATTTTCAAGACTCAGCTGCATTTCGGTAATAAAGCTGTGATTTGCACGTTCCTCAGCAGTTTTTGGTGCTTTTTCACGCCCAGGCTCGTCATCGTCCTCGTTTGCAGCCTTTGCAATTGCCTTTTCAATGCCTCTTACGGTGATTTTTCCCGCAGCAGCAAGTTTTGCAAGCTCAATCATTTCCTCATCAGTTTCCGCAGCAGCAAGTGCCTTGGCTTGTCCCGAGGTAATCTCACGCTTTTTCAGCAGTTCAACAACCTCGTCGGGAAGATTAAGCAGACGCACTGCATTTGCAATTGACGAACGGGACTTGCCAACAATTTTCGACAACTCCTCCTGAGTCATATTGTGGTCCTCCATAAGAGCACGGTAAGCCATTGCCTCTTCAACAGGATTCAAATCCTCACGCTGAATGTTCTCAATCAGGGCAATCTGTGCTGTCTGAGCATCATCAAGTTCCTTAATAATAACGGGAACCTCGCTCATTCCAAGCATTCTGCAGGCTCTCCAGCGGCGTTCACCTGCCACAATCTGATAATTCGTGCCCATTGAACGCACTACAATCGGCTGAATTAAACCGTGTTGACGGATACTGTCCGCAAGCTCAGCGATTGCCGCATCGTCAAAAGTCTGACGTGGCTGTTTACGGTTTGGTTCTATATCTGCAACTCTGAGAGTCTGCACGCCTGCACTTTCGCCTGTGTTGTCTCCGAAAAGTGCGTCCAGACCCATTCCTAATCCTGCTTTTTTAGCCATTTTTATACCTCCCAGTTGTGTTCTGTTCCGTATTCGGTAATATATTGCTCAACATC
Organism: Oscillospiraceae bacterium; assembly: GCA_018110825.1. Lineage (GTDB taxonomy): Bacteria > Bacillota > Clostridia > Oscillospirales > Ruminococcaceae > RGIG8773. Next base: position 34,608 of record JAGBCL010000015.1, on the reverse strand, counting down.
AATGCCAATTTTCTTGCCAAGCTTCATAAGTTCATAGGCTTTATCGGCAAAATTCTAATTTTTTAGTTGCTCTATAAGCGTATTTTCACGTCTATGCATTGCATATTCGGGGTAAAATTCAACAAAAAGGTGGTCAAATTCAACCTTTATTGCTTCAATTTCTTCAGCAGAAAGCTTCTTTTTAGCCATAAAATCACCTTTTATAATTCATTATTAAAAGTTTTATCCGCAAGGATAAAACTTGGAGACAAATCAGCCTTGCTGATTTGTTTTTGTTCTACGTGGAACAATTTTACCCCTTTCTGCTTACTTTTTCGCTGCTTTTTTATGTCTTTTCAGCATTTCATCTGCAAAAGCTGTGTAAGCTTCTGCACCTCGTGAGCTTTTATCGTAATAAATAACGGGTTTACCAAAGCTTGGTGCCTCGGAAATACGTACATTTCTCGGAATTACCGTATTAAAAAGCTTATTCGGGAAATGTTTTTTTACCTCTCGCACAACCTGTGTAGTAAGATTAAGACGTCCGTCAAACATTGTAAACAGAATTCCCTCAATGTCGATTGCAGGGTTGTAACGCTGCTTCACCAAACGAATTGATTCAACAAGTTGGGACAAGCCCTCCATTGCGAAATATTCGCAGGTCATCGGCACCAAAACCGTATCGCAGGCACAAAGTGCATTAATTGGAATAAGCGAAAGTGACGGCGGGCAGTCCAGAAGTATGTAATCATACTCGTCCTTGACCGTCAGAAGCTGCATTTTCATGCGCTTCTGCATGTTGTCAACCTCGATAAGCTCAATATCAGCAGCGGCAAGCGCCGAAGTTGCAGGCACAAGCGAAACATTGTCGAATTCCGTCTTGATTATTGCGTCCTGAATACGTCGCAGGCCGAGAAGCACCTCATATGTGGTAACTTCAACGTTCTTTTTACGAATTCCGAAGCCGCTTGTTGCGTTTCCCTGGGCGTCCATATCAACACAGAGCACTTTTTTCTTCTTTTTTCCCAGGCAAGCGGCAAGATTTACAACAGTTGTGGACTTTCCCACGCCGCCTTTCTGGTTTGCAACTGCAATTACCATAGCCATTGGCGTTACTTCCTTTCAGATTTGATGTGTGATTACATTAATTATAGCACAATGATGTGCTGTTTGCAATAAAAATATAAAAAATCTCCATATATCATAAGGATATAGGAGATTTTTTGACGTTTTTATATCTTTTCCACTTTAGACAAATCAGCTTTGCTGATTTGTTTTTGTTCCACGTGGAACAATTTTATAAATGGAATTGTCATTTACAAGTTTTTCTTTGCAATCTGTCCGCCGTTGCGTGGATATTTAGGCGGTGTAGCCTTGATTTTGTGCACCACAATCAGCGTGCGCTTGTCACCATTGGGGAGAGCGTACTCCTTAACGTCGGAAATCTCGCCGCCAAGAGTTATCACGGCATTGTTGCCCTCTTTATAATTCTCGTTAGGGCCTTTCAGTGCCGCAAAAATTCCGCCGACCTTGACATATGGCAAGCAATATTCCGTCAGCACGGGCATTGCTGCAACTGCTCTTGCTACTGCAACGTCGTATTTTTCACGGAATTCGGGGTTGCGTCCTCCCTCTTCTGCTCTTGCGTGGACGCATTTTGCGGCAATTTCTGCCTCGTTACACACGGCAGAAAGGAAATTAATACGCTTGTTAAGGCTGTCCAATAGGGTAAGCTTTACGTCGGGACGATATATTTTCATGGGCAGACCAGGAAAACCTGCCCCTGTTCCCACGTCAATAAGCTTTGTTCCACGTGGAACATTTATAAAGTTAAGGGGCAGAATACTATCTAGATAGTGCTTCACAGCAATCCCCTCGGGGTCAGTAATGCCCGTCAGGTTCATTTTTTCGTTCCATTCCACCAGCAGACGTGCGTAGGTTTCAAGCTGAGCGTACTGTTCAGGGGTAATTTCAAGCTTTTCAGCGGCAAAAAACTCCGCAAAAGCGTTATATTCAGGTAAAAATGGCATTGTTACACCTCTTTTAAATGCGTAATTTTATAAAGTTAAACTATTCCCATTCTGATTGTATTGAACATTCACATTTGAAATGAAGTTTTGATATTGCATCTGCGGCGGCTATTGTGCCATTGTATTTAAAACGAATAGCCGATGTATCATTATTGTTTGCAACAGAAAAATCCCACGCACCATTATATGATAAGGTATTAATCAGCGTAGCAACAACCTCGTGACGCTCGCTCTCAGCAGGTGCTTTCACTGTAATTTTGGCATTTTTGAAGCTATTCCAGTCCATTTCGTGACGTTTTTCGCTTATTTCTATTGATGTCATAGGTTCACCTCAAATAATTACGAATTCCGAATTACGAATTCCGCATTACTTTTGCCCGGAAAGCCATATTATCAGCACGCTTACATCAGCAGGTGAAACACCCGAAATTCGGCTTGCCTGTCCGATATTTTCAGGCTGTACACGGTTCAGTTTTTCGTGTGCTTCAAGGCTCAGACCCTTGATTGTGCGGTAATCGAACGGCTGTGGAAGCTTTTTTTGCTCCAACTTCTGGACGTGCTCGACTTCCATAAGCTGACGTGCGATATAACCCTCGTATTCGATTTGCAGGTTCACCTGTTCACGCACTTCGTAGGAAAGTTCGGGACGTTCAGGGTCAAATGGTGCCAAATCCTCGTAGGAAATCTGCGGACGACGTATCAAATCGTTCATTTTAAGCCCCGTTGCAATTGGTGCAGTACCCTTTTCCACCAGCAATGCGTTCAGCTCGTCGGTCGGAGAGAGGGATTTTGCTTTCACACGCTTGATTTCAGCCTTGATTTGTGCCTGCTTTTCGAGGAATTTCTCGTAGCGTTCGTCGGAAATAAGTCCAATTTCGTGTCCGAGAGGGGTAAGACGCTCGTCTGCGTTGTCCTGACGGAGCAATAAACGATACTCGCTTCGTGAGGTCATCATTCGGTACGGGTCGGAGCAACCTTTGATTACCAAATCGTCGATAAGCGTGCCGATATAAGAGGACGAACGGGTCAGGGTAATCATTTCCTTGCCCTGAACGGAGCGTGCGGCGTTGATTCCCGCGATTAAACCCTGTGCGGCGGCTTCCTCGTAACCTGAGGTACCGTTGAACTGACCTGCACCGAAAAGTCCCTTGATTGCCTTGAATTCAAGGGTGTGGCGCAAATCCTGAGGGTTACAGCAATCGTACTCGATAGCGTAAGCATTACGCATTATTTCAACGTTTTCAAGCCCCTTTATCGTGCGCAAAAAAGCGATTTGCACGTCCTCAGGGAGCGACGAGGACATACCCTGCAAATAATACTCATCTGTGTCAAGCCCCATTGGCTCGATAAACAGCTGGTGACGTGGACGCTCGCTGAAACGCTTGATTTTGTCCTCAATTGACGGGCAGTAACGTGGTCCGACGCCCTCAATTCGTCCCGAATACATTGGGGAGCGGTGAATGTTGTCGAGGATAACCTTGTGGGTGTCGCCGTTTGTGTAGCCGATGTAGCAGGGCACGATATTTTTCAGTCCCTCGCGGTTGGTTTCAAAGGAAAACGGCTGGATATCGTCGTCACCGTCCTGACGTTCAAGCTTGTCGAAGTCGATGGAACGGCGGTGCACACGGCTTGGAGTACCGGTTTTGAAGCGGCGAAGCTCAATTCCGATGGATTTAAGGCTGTCGGAAAGTCCCCTTGACGGCAGAGTTGAGTCCGGACCGCTTTCGTAGGACGTGTCACCGACGTGAATTAAGCCTTTAAGGTATGTACCTGTGGCGATGATTGCAGTTTTGCAGTGGTACTCGCCGCCGAGGTGGGTCACGATTGATTTTACAGCACCGTTTTCCACGTGCACCTCGGTAACTTCGGCCTGCTTGACGTGGAGATTTTCCTGCGACTCACAGATTTTCTTCATATGGTTGTGATATTTTACCCTGTCAGCCTGCACACGGAGGCTATGCACGGCTGGACCCTTGCCCCTGTTGAGCATACGGCTCTGGATAAAGCACTGGTCAGCTGCCTTGCCCATTTCGCCGCCCATTGCGTCGATTTCACGGACAAGGTGTCCCTTTGCCGTGCCGCCAATTGACGGATTACAAGGCAGGTTTGCAATGTTGTCCAGTGAAATGCTGAACAGCACGGTTTTTGCACCAAGACGTGCGGCGGCGAGGGCGGCTTCAACACCTGCGTGTCCCGCACCGATTACGGCAACGTCGTAGCTGTCTATATAATGGCTCATCTGAGCACCTCGTTTCTTTTTTAATTCGTAATTTGGAAAGTGGAATGAGAAATGTTTTAAATTATAATGTCAAAGTTGCATTGTTGTGCAAACTACGGCGTTTTTGCGAAGCAAAAACCCGTAAACGAAATCTTTGATTTCGTTTTTGTTCCACGTGGAAAAACCAAACGCAAGCGTTTGGTTACGAGTATTTTTGCTTTGCAAAAATACATCGTGGTTTGCTGGGGTTATAAAATTGTTCCATGTGGAACAATTTTTAGCAATCGAAACAGTTATACTGTTTCGATTATTTACCAACACAAAATCTTGAGAACACCTCATTTACGACAGCTTCCGAGGCACGCTCACCTGTCAGTTCGAGGAGATAGTTCTCTCCGTCGTCGATGAGGATATTTACTGCGTCGTAGGTTGCACCTGCACGGAGTGCGCCGAGGGCTTCCTCGAAGCTGGCTTTCGCCTTTACAGCACAGCCACGCTGACGCTCGTTTGCGAGGATTCCCATATCGGAATTGATGTTGGCAAGCTTGTATATGTTTTCGATTGCAGTTTTCAGGCGGTCGAGTCCCTCGCCCTGCCCTGCGGAAATTGTCACGATTTCACTGAAATTATCGGAAATTGCCGACAAATCAAAGCGTTGCTCCAAATCGGATTTATTGAGAATTGCGACGGCGTTCTTGCCTTTGCACTTTTCCGCAAGTTCTCTGTCCTCGGCGGTAATTTCCGCACCCATATCGAACACGGCAAGGATTAAATCGGCGGTTTCAAGCTTTTTCAGCGCCTTTTCTACGCCAACGCTCTCTACAACGTCCCCTGTTTCGTGAATTCCTGCGGTATCGGACAGTCGGAGCACGATATCTCCCAGCCGCACAGACTCCTCAACCACGTCACGGGTTGTTCCTGCGATGTCGGTTACGATGCTTCTTTCGCAACCCGAAAGCAGGTTCATAAGGGTGGATTTTCCAACATTTGGTTTTCCTACAATTGCCGTATCTGCACCCTCACGGATAATTCTGCCGCTGTCGTAGGTGGACAACAACTGGTCGAGGTTTTGCACGGCTTGCTCCAAAGTGGTAATAATTTCCATATCATCAACAGCGGGGATATCGTCATCGGGGTAATCGACCCATGCGGCAAGCGACCCCAAAAGCTGCAATGTAGTGTCGGAAACGGCCTTGATACGTCGGTAGAGGGAACCTTCCTTCAGTGCTTCTGCGCAACGCAGACCTGCTTTTCCGTCGGCTGCGATAACGTCCATAACCGCTTCGGCTTGGGTCAGGCTCATTTTTCCATTGAGGAACGAGCGCTTTGTGAACTCGCCCGCTTCGGCAGGAGTTGCACCGTTTGCGAAAATAAGCTGCAAAACCTTGTCGGTAACGAAAATTCCGCCGTGGCAGGAAATTTCAACAACGTCCTCGCCGGTATATGATTTTGGTGCACGGAACACGGTCAGAACGCCGTCGTCAACGGTTTCCGTGCCGTTTATGATGTTGCCGTAAGCACAAGTATAACCCTGCATCTGTGTAGCTGTAAGGCTTGTTGACACGGGAGCAAAAATTTTCTCTGCGATTTCCAGTGCGTTTTCGCCTGAAATTCGGATTACTGAAATTCCCCCCTGTGCACGGGGAGTCGAAATTGCGGCGATTGTGGACATAGTTACTCCTCCATATAAATGTGAAATTTGGAATGTGAAAAGTGAAATTATAAAATCAACTTCAAGTTTATTCAATTTCAATTTCACTTTTCACATTCCACTTTCTTAATTAAAAACAGGAACACGGGATTTGCTCCCATGTTCCCGTAAAAAACATCTGCTGATTTTTAGATATCAATTTTGCCGTAGAGGTCGCCTTCAACCAGGAGGCTGTCCTCAGGCTTCGGACGCTTATAGTCCTTCTCAAAGGAAGTTTTCATCATATCCATTGAGCGTGGTGTGTACTCATCAGGATTCTTGTCACGTCTGCGTGGTCTGCGGTCGCCCTTGAAATCCTTCTTAGGACGTGGATTTGTGGAAGAAATAACAACCTTTCTGTATGGCTCTTCGCCGATGCTCTTAGAAGTTACTCCCTCAATGTTTGCAACTGCGGAGTGGATAATTCTTCTTTCGTATGGGTTCATTGGTTCAAGAGTAGAGGTTCTGCCTGTGCGGAGAACTGTCTTTGCAATTTTTGCAGCAAGTTCTTCAAGGATTGCCTTTCTCTTTTCACGGTAACCGCAACAGTCAACTGTAATTCTGTAATATTCCTTATCGCCGCGGTTTGCGGTCATGGATGCGAGGTACTGGATAGCGTCGAGAGTTTCGCCGCGTCTGCCGATTACTGCACCTGTTGTATCGCCGAGGATTTCGATTGTTGCACCATCTTCGGATTCTTCGATACTGATATCATTTGCGATACCCATATTTGCGAGGATTGACTTGATGTACTCGCCTGCGAGCTGTGCCTTGGACTGTTCATAGGAAGCTTCTACCTTTGCTTCGCCCTTTACCTTGCCGAACAGACCCTTTTTCGGTTCTTCGATTACATTGAAGGTGATTTTGCTTTCTTCAGCACCGAATTCCTGTGCTGCCATAGCCTTAGCTTCCTCTATGGACTTTGCTGTGAAGATTTTTTTGATTTCTGCCATACTGACCTTCCTTTCAATTTTGACTAATATTATACAGACCTCTGGGTCTGTTAAAGGCTTATATATGCTTTTTATAATTGAGATAGAAGTGGGCAGTGGCTTCGCCACTGTTAAGGATTTTCTCTCTTGCAGAAAATCCCTCTTTTGAAGCTCACGCTTCAAAATTCACCCTTTAGAGGCGCTTAAAGCACGCCTGCGGGCGAAGCAGGTATTTCGTCCTCTGCGGAGGACGACTTAGGGACTCCGTCCCTAAGTACCCTGCCAAAGGGTGCGCACACCCTTTGGAAACCCATTATTTAGGTTACCAAAACATTTCAATTGTTGTACAAACTCCGACGTTTCCCGAAGGGAAACTCGGAAACAACCGCTTGCGGTTGTTTTAATTACGAATTCCGCATTCCGAATTTATTCCTCGTCGTCGTCGATGAATTCCTCGCCGTACTTTTCAGCCTGTCTGCGGCGTGCTTCACGGATAATCATCTTTTCATATTCCTTCTGCTTTGAACGGGAAATCTTCACTTCGCTGCCCTCGTCATCAGTGGATTTAGCTGTTGCAATCTTCTTATTATTGTTGGAAGCAGACGCTGCACCCTTTCCTCCGTTCTGCTGAGCCATCTGTTCTTCCATCATCTGCTGGTAACGTTCCATCATATTGGGGCGGTTCTTCTTCTTACGCTTTTCCTTGTCCTTTTCCACAAGCTTTGCAACGTACTCAGGAGTATAGATGTTGTAGAGGATAATTGACTGAACAAAGCTGAACAGTGAGGACATTGTCCAGTAGAAACCGATACCTGCAGGGAAGCTGAACGCAATCCACACAGAGAAAATTGGCATGATATAGAGCATAATGTTCATACCTGCCATACTTGGAGCATCAGGGTTGAGCTTCTTGCTTCTCACCTGAGAATAAATGGTCATAATCATCTGGATAAGACCGGACATAACAGGAATAAGGATAAGGATAATTGCGGCAGTGTTCCACACCTCAGGCTTGAGGGTAGGGATATCGCCCAGGTCAACGATACCGAAAAGCTTGTTGTTGAAGTTGGAAACTTCCTCTACAAACTCAGGGTTGTTGAGGCTTGCGAAAGCGTCAGGGTTCTTCTGAACTTCCTTTACGATATAAATTTCGGGACGCTGATTGAAGTTTGCAAAATCAGTTACGCCTGCAGCTTCCATAAGGCCCTTTGCGATAACCTTTGCGCTTTCGATAACGTCCTTACCTGCACGTACAATATGAGTGATAGGACGATAAACAACGTCGAACACACCATAGAGGATAGGGAGCTGGATAAACAGCGGCAGACAGCTTGCCATAGGGTTGATGCCCTCTTCGGAGTAAAGCTTCATCTGCTCTTCCTGGAGTTTCTGCTGGTTGTTTGCATACTGCTTCTTCAGCTTTTCAAGCTTTGGCTGGAAGGCAGCCATTGCAGCGGAAGATTTCTGCTGTTTTACGGATAATGGGAAAAGAAGAATTTTGATGATTAATGTAAAGATTACGATTGACCACGCATAGTTGTCTGTAATCTGATACATAAGCCACATGACCCAGCCTAATGGGTAACCGATAATTTCGCTCATTTTAATAGTCATTTTCCCGACAGGGAAAATGTCCTCCTTTCGATGTTTTGTGTTTTTGTTTACAAAATTCGGAACGGCAGTTCCGAAAACAAAACTCGGATTTGAAAATTTATTTTCAAATTACCTCCGAAAAATTTATACATTTTGTAATATTTTATTATAACATAACTATTTGTTATGTTGATTTCTATGTTTTAATTCCGCATTCTGCATTCCGAATTCCGAATTCGGAGTGGTTCTCCCCTTGCCGTACCTTTTACTGAGTGTATAAATGCTGAACTTGTCGGGGACGTAATCAATTCCCCCAAGACTCCAGGGATTGCACCTCAACACTCTCCACACGGTAAGGATTGTTCCTTTCAGTGCACCGTGCTTCTCCAGAGCGTCCAGCGCATAGGTTGAACAGGTTGGGTGGTACTTACAGCACGGTGCTTTTTTCGGGGAGATATGCTTTCTATAGAATTTTACTAAAAGTAATAAAATTTTTTTCATATACTTAAAGTTATTATATTTAATATACAAGCAGTTATTTTTTAGTGCAATTATTACTATTTGTATGCTTATTTTCGATTGATTTCAGCATTTGCGGGATAGCCTTCATTCTCATAAAGTCCGCAAGCTGGGTTGATTTGCAGTCGCCGCAGTACGGACGTGCAACTATAATATAATCGTAACCCTTCGGGAAAGCTTCCTCGTTTGCATAATATGCGGCACGGATAATTCTTCTGCAGCGGCTTCGGGTCACGGCATTGCCGACCTTTTTACCCGTTGTAATACCGAGGCGGGTTTTGCCGAAGCGGTTTTTGCGGTAATATATCGTAATCGCCTTTCCCGCAACAAACTTACCACGCTTGTACAGATTTACAAAGTCCTTATTCTCTTTTATTTTAATAGTATACTTCATAACCGTACCTTTACTATTTGTAATATCCGCATTAAAAATTACTTTCGATAAATAAAAAGACCGCAACTAAAGGCAAAACCCCATATTGCGGTCTAATCATTTTTACACAAACGTAGCTGTGATTTGCAGCAGACCTTAGTGAGTAAGTCTTGCTCTGCCCTTAGCTCTTCTTCTAGCGAGAACCTTGCGGCCGTTTCTTGTAGACATTCTCTTCATAAAGCCGTGCTCTTTCTTTCTGTGGAGCTTCTTAGGCTGATATGTTCTTTTCATGATTTCTCCTCCTTCTGCGATTTATCCGTATAAGGCTTCGGGGTAAGATACCCCATCAAGTCTAAATTATATAACATTTTAAGGGGTGCTGTCAAGTGTTTTTCGCAATTTTTTTATTTTTTCACAAATTTTATTTTTACAGGTGGAAAAGTTGGTTATTTTGAACATTAAATTGGGATTTATCTTTCTGAATGTGGAATTAGGAATGAGGAAAGTGAAATTATTGTCTCCGCCTTTGGCGGACGAATTTTAAATTGTCGGCGAAGCCGACAACATTAATTCCTCATTCCACTTTTCACTTTCCACATTCAGATAAATTATAATTTATCTGCCTATTCGTGTTTTCCACAAAAAACAACTTGAAATTTCTATATTTTCAGAAAAAAACCACTTTACAACAGCATTAATTTATGTTAAAATAATATCAACGTATGTACTATTATAAAAGTCATACAAATTTGTAATTTTAGGAGGACTGTCCAAAATGGCAAGATCAATGAAAACCATGGACGGTAACAACGCTGCTGCTTGGGTCTCCTACCCATTCACTGACGTTGCTGCTATCTACCCTATCACCCCTTCCTCTGTTATGGCTGAGGTTACTGACCAGTGGGCTGCTAAGAAGCAGAACAACATCTTCGGTCAGCCTGTAAAGGTTGCAGAAATGCAGTCTGAAGCCGGTGCTGCAGGTACTGTACACGGCTCTCTCGCTGCTGGTGCTCTTACAACTACTTACACAGCTTCTCAGGGTCTTCTTCTTATGATCCCTAACATGTACAAGATTGCCGGTGAACTTCTCCCTTGCGTAATTCACGTTTCTGCAAGATGTGTTGCTTCCCACGCTCTTAACATCTTCGGTGATCACTCTGACGTTTACGCATGTCGTCAGACAGGTTTCGCTATGCTCTGTGCTTCCAACGTTCAGGAAGTTATGGACCTCGGTGCTGTTGCTCACCTTTCCACAATCAAGGGCAGAGTTCCTGTTCTCCACTTCTTCGATGGTTTCCGTACTTCTCACGAAATCCAGAAGATTGAAGCTTGGGATTACAAGGATCTCGAAGATATGCTCGACAAGAAGGCTGCTCAGGCTTTCAGAAACCGTGCTCTTAACCCTGAACACCCTGTTCTCCGCGGTACTGCTCAGAACGGTGACATCTTCTTCCAGGCTCGTGAAGCTTGTAACGAATTCTACAACAAGTTCCCTGCTATCGTTGAAGACTACATGAATAAGGTTAACAAGAAGATCGGTACTAACTACAAGCTCTTCAACTACTACGGTGCTCCAGACGCTGACCACGTAATCATCGCTATGGGTTCTGTATGTGATACAATCGAAGAAACAATCGATTTCCTCAACGCTGAAGGCGCTAAGCTCGGTCTTATCAAGGTTCGTCTTTACAGACCTTTCTGTGCTGACAAGCTCATCGAAGCAATTCCTGATACTGTTAAGCAGATTTCTGTTCTCGACAGAACTAAGGAACCAGGTGCTCTCGGCGAACCTCTCTACCTCGACGTTGTTGCTGCTCTCAAGGGCACTAAGTTCAATGACGTTGTTATCGCTGGCGGTCGTTACGGTCTCGGTTCCAAGGATACAACTCCTGACCAGATCAAGGCTGTTTACTGGAACGCTTCCTTCAAGGAAGACTACAAGCCACGCTTCACAATCGGTATCACAGATGACGTTACTAACCTCTCTCTCCCATCCGAAGGCAAGCTCGACACTGCTCCAGAGGGAACAGTTGCTTGTAAGTTCTGGGGTCTCGGCTCTGACGGTACAGTTGGTGCTAACAAGAACTCCATCAAGATTATCGGTGACCACACAGACATGTACGCTCAGGCATACTTTGCTTACGACTCCAAGAAGTCCGGCGGCGTAACTGTTTCTCACCTCCGTTTCGGTAAGACTCCTATTAAGTCTACATACCTCGTTAACCAGGCTGACTTCGTTGCTTGTCACAACCAGTCCTACATCGACAAGTACAACATGGTTCAGGATATCAAGAAGGGCGGTACTTTCCTCCTTAACTGTCAGTGGACTAAGGATGAAGTTGCTAACTACCTCCCAGGTCAGGTTAAGAGATATCTTGCTGAAAATGATATCAAGTTCTACATTATCAATGGTGTAGACATTGCTCGTGAAATCGGTCTCGGCAACAGAACTTCCACAGTTCTCCAGTCCGCATTCTTCAAGCTTGCTAAGATTATTCCAGAAGCTGACGCTATCAAGTACATGAAGGAAAAGGCACTCGCTTCCTTTGGTAAGAAGGGTGAAGACGTAGTTAAGATGAACTACGACGCTATCGACGCAGGTGCTAAGAACATCATCGAAATCGAAGTTCCTGCTGAATGGAAGAAGTGCAAGGATACTAAGATGGGCGTTGCTAAGGCTACAGGCGATAGAAAGGATCTCGTTAAGTACGTTAACAACATCCAGATTCCTGTTAACGCTCAGATGGGTGACTCCCTCCCTGTTTCCGCATTCAAGGGTATGCCTGACGGTACATTCCCACAGGGTTCTGCTGCTTATGAAAAGCGTGGTATCGCAGTTGACGTTCCAGCTTGGAACAGCGCTAACTGTATCCAGTGTAACTTCTGTGCTTACGTTTGTCCACACGCTGTAATCCGTCCTGTTGCTATGACAGACGAAGAACTCAAGAACGCTCCAGAGGGTACACAGAGCAAGAAGATTGCTGGTCTCGACGGCATGAACTTCGTTATGACTGTTTCTGCTCTTGACTGTACAGGCTGCGGCTCTTGTGTAAATGTATGTCCTGGTATGAAGGGCAACAAGGCTCTCGAAATGAAGCCACTCGAAAGCCAGCTCCCAGCTCAGGAAACATTCGCTTACGGTCTTACACTTCCTGAAAAGAAGGAAATTGCTGAAAAGTTCAAGGAAACAACTGTTAAGGGCTCCCAGTTCAAGCAGCCTCTCCTCGAATTCTCCGGTGCTTGTGCAGGCTGTGGTGAAACACCTTACGCTAAGCTCGTTACACAGCTCTTCGGTGACAGAATGTTCATCGCTAACGCTACAGGCTGTTCTTCTATCTGGGGTGGTTCCGCTCCATCTACACCATACACAGTTAACAAGGAAGGCAAGGGTCCAGCTTGGGCTAACTCCCTCTTCGAAGATAACGCTGAATATGGTTACGGTATGTTCCTCGCTCAGAACACTCTCCGTCAGAGAGCTGTTGCTAAGCTCCTCGACATGCAGAAGAGCGCTAAGGGCGGCATGAAGACTGCTATCGAAAACTACCTCTCCACACTTAACGACGGTAACGCTAACAAGGCTGCTACTGCTGAACTCGTTAAGGCACTCGAAGGCTCCAAGGCTGATGCTGCTGCAGAAGTTCTTGCTCTCAAGGATTACCTCGGCAAGAAGTCTATGTGGGTATTCGGCGGCGACGGTTGGGCTTACGATATCGGCTTCTCCGGTCTCGACCACGTTATCGCTTCCGGCGAAGACGTAAACATCTTCGTATTCGATACAGAAGTTTACTCCAACACAGGCGGTCAGTCCTCCAAGTCCACACCAACAGGTGCAATCGCTCAGTTTGCTGCTGCTGGTAAGGAAGTTAAGAAGAAGGACCTCGCTGGTATCGCTATGAGCTACGGCTACGTTTACGTTGCACACATTGCTATGGGTGCTGACATGAACCAGTGTATCAAGGCTATCACAGAAGCTGAAGCTTACAACGGTCCATCCCTCATCATCGCTTACGCTCCATGTATCAACCACGGTATCAAGGCTGGTATGAGCAAGGCTATGGACGAAGAGAAGAAGGCTGTTGAAGCTGGTTACTGGAACCTCTTCAGATACAACCCAGCTCTCAAGGCTGAAGGCAAGAATCCATTCTCTCTCGACAGCAAGGTACCTGCTATCGATGAAAAGTATAAGGACTTCCTCATGGGTGAAGTACGTTACAACTCCCTCGCTAGACAGAACCCTGAAAGAGCAGAAGCTCTCTTCAGCAAGGCTGTTGACAACGCTAAGGATCGTTACGATTACCTCTCCAGACTTGTTAAGCTTTACGGCACAGAAGAAACTAAGTAATTTTTGATTACTCAGTAATCTGTTACAAGTAATATAAAGAAAACGCACCGAAGACGTTCGGTGCGTTTTTTTGTTGGAGAAAGATATCCTGTAGCCTACTGGGGAAAACCTTTCTGAAGAAAGGTTATTCCCCAGACCCTTTTCCAAAGACTTTCAGTCTAAAATACCCCATAGAGCTATTTGCTCTATGGGGTATTTTACATTAGAAGTTTTAGGGAGGGAGTTTGAGGGAGGACCCTTTTTCAAAAGGGTCTCCCTCAATAGTTTACAAGTTATTCTTCTTCATTGTCATCGTCAGGAACTTCTTCCTCGACAATCACTTCTGTTGCTTCCGCTTCTGCTGCGGCTTTCATTTCCGCTTCAAGTTCCTCTGCGGACGGTTCCTCTACCTTTTCGGTTTCGGCTTCTTCGTCACGTTCGGCTCTTGTGAAGGAAACAACCTTTACGTCGTCCTGAACTCGCATGAGGCGTACACCTGTTGCGTAACGTCCCATAACACGGATATCTTCCGCACGGATTCGTATTATGATACCGTCATTGGAAATCATAATGATGTCGTCTTCCTCGTCAACAACCTTGATTCCGCAGACATAACCCTTTTCCTCGGAAACCTTATAGTTCAGCATACCCTTACCGCCGCGATTCTGGATACGGTAGGAGTCGAGGTCAACACGTCGTCCGTTACCCTTATCGGTTACGGTGAGAACTGTTGCACCATCACGTACACGTGCCATAGAAACGATGTAGTCCTCTTCACGAAGCTTCATAATTCTTACGCCGTGAGCGGAACGTGACATTGCACGGATTTTCTGTTCCTCGACACGGATTGCGTAACCCATTCTTGTTGCAACGATAACCTGTGCATCACCATTGGTAAGACGTACACCTGCAATTTCGTCGCCCTCGTCGAGACCGATTGCAATAAGACCGTTCTTTCTCACGTTCTTATAAGCGCTAAGCGGAGTACGCTTGATTTTACCGTTCTTTGTAACCATTATAAGGAACTTTCCCTCGTCGAAGTCCTCGGTTTTAATCATTGCGGCAACCTTTTCGCCCTCTGTAAGCGGCAGGATATTTACAATGTTAAGACCTCTTGACTGCTTGGAGCCCTCAGGGATTTCGTAGCACTTCAGCTTGTACATGATACCCTTGTTTGTGATGAACAGCACGTTATCGTGGGTGGAGCTGATGAACATTTCCTCAACGAAATCTTCCTCACGCTGTTTCATACCCGAAACGCCCTTACCGCCGCGGTGCTGGGTCTTGTACATACTTACAGGCTGACGCTTGATATAGCCGATGTTTGTGTAAGTTACAACGCAGTTTTCCTCAGGGATAAGATCCTCGATATCAACCTCGCCGGAAATTGTTTCGATAGTTGTTCTTCTTTCGTCACCGAACTTCTTTCTGATTACTTCAAGTTCTTCGGAAACGATAGCCATCATTTTTTCCTTGCTTGCGAGAATTGCAACGAACTCCTCAATCTTAGCGTGGAGAGCAGCAAGTTCTTCCTCAAGCTTCATTCTTTCCAGACCTGACAGCTGAACAAGTCGCATCTGAGCGATTGCGTCTGCCTGAATTTCGGAAATTCCGAAACGCTCAATAAGTCTTGCCTTGATTTCAGCGGCATCACGGCTGCTGCGGCAGATTTTTACTACCTCGTCGATATTGTCAACGGCAACCATCAAGCCTTCCAAAATATGTGCACGCTCTCTCGCCTTTTTCAAATCGTACTCAGTACGGCGGCGGATAACGTCAACCTGGAAGTCGATATATTCACGGATAATCTGACGGAGCGAAAGCACCTTAGGCTCGCCTCTTACAAGTGCGAGGAGGTTTACGCCGACTGTATCCTGCAACTGTGTGTAGCTGAAAAGCTTGTTGAGGACAATCTGCGGAACAGCGTCCTTTTTAAGCTCGATAACAATTCGTACAGCGTGCTCCTTGTCGGACTCGTCACGGATAAAGTGGATACCGTCAACACGCTTTTCCTTTGCAAGCTGGGCAATGCTCTCAACGAGACGTGCCTTGTTGACCATATAAGGAATTTCGGTAACGATAATGCAGGTTCTTCCCTTGATTTCCTCAATTGAAGTTCTTGCACGGAGAGTCAGCTTGCCCTTACCTGTTGCATAAGCGGCACGGATACCTGCACGGCCCATGATGATACCGCCTGTCGGGAAGTCAGGGCCCTTGACGTGCTCCATAATTTCTTCGTTGGAGATATCCTCGTTGGCAATCATTGCGTTGATTGCATTTATAACCTCGTTGAGGTTGTGTGGAGGAATATTTGTAGCCATACCAACAGCGATGCCGACAGAGCCGTTTACGAGAATATTCGGGAAACGGGACGGGAGAACCTCAGGTTCTTTCAGAGTATCGTCATAGTTGGAGGTATAAGGAATAGTGTCCTTGTTTATGTCAGCAAGCATTTCGGCGGAGATTTTCGCCATTCTTGCTTCTGTGTAACGGTAAGCAGCAGGCGGGTCGCCGTCCATGGAACCGAAGTTACCGTGGCCGTCTACGAGGGGGTAACGGAGCGAGAAATTCTGCGCAAGACGTACCATAGCGTCGTAAACAGATGCGTCACCGTGCGGGTGGTACTTACCGAGCACTTCACCGACAGTGTACGCACACTTTCGGTAAGCTTTATCAGCGGTGTTGCCTGCGTCATTCATGGTGTAGATGATACGTCTGTGAACAGGCTTCAGACCGTCACGGACGTCAGGCAAGGCTCTTGCAACGATTACCGACATCGAATATTCAAGGAAGGATTTCTTCATTTCATTTTCGATATCGACGTTGATTATTTTTGTGTTTTCGTCGTTATACAAACTTAACAACTCCCCTTTATTTGAATGAGGAATTTGGAATCAGGAATGAGGAATTAGAAAACCATTAAAAGTTTTATCCGCAAGGATAAAACTTGGAGACAAACCGTTTACGGTTTGTTTTTGTTCTATGTGGAACAATTATATTAAAACCTCAAACACAATTTCACTTTCCACTTTTCACTTTTCAAATTTTGTATCTTATTCCCATTATTACCGACAACTTTTCACGGATTTTCTGTACTTCGTCCTCTGTGAAAGCGGATTTCGGAATAATAAACACGTAGGATTTATTTACTACAAGTATAAACATATCATCTTTATCCAGTAAGTCAACTATTGGCTGGTCAAGATGGATAATTGTCGCAGGAATTTCCTCCGCTTCCTTTTCGCCGTAGATAGCGATGTCAGCTTCGGTCTGCACATTTGGTTCGGTTGTTTCAACTGTTTCCTCAGCCTTTTCAACCTCAACAATATCGCTCCGGAAGTTCACAGTTGAGATTTTCACCTTGTCGGTGTAGAATTCAGCTTCGTACTCCGTGCCGCTTATGGAATCAAGACCTTTGCGGAGGTTCTTGCTGTTTGTAATCGGCTGGCTGATGAAATATATTGTTACGCAAAGCGCAATCATCAGGCAAAGTATCGGTATTCTTCCGCCTGGGTCTGACATTATCATCATTATTGATGAGGCAATTGCAAGACCTGCGAGAAGAAGTCTTGGTATAAGTGATTTTACGACATATTTTTTCTGAAAAACCTTATACCCTTTCAAAATCTGGTCAGCGTTGCTTTCGTACTTTCCTTTCGCGAGAAATTCGCCCTCGGGTGCGGAAAAGTTTTCGTCGCCCTCGCCGAACATTTCTTTGAGCATTCCCATTTTTTACTCCTTTTTATTAAAGTGGAATTTGGAATGAGAAATTTTCTCTTTAATTCCTCATTCCACTTTTCAAATTTCTAATTATATATCCAGTTCCCCGACGTACTTCGCATTCTTCTCGATGAACTCACGTCTTGGCATAACCTTATCGCCCATAAGAATTGTGAAGATTTCATCCGCCTTGACAGCGTCCTCCATTGTAACACGGAGCATTGTTCTTCTTTCGGGGTCCATAGTTGTTTCCCAGAGCTGTTCAGGGTCCATTTCACCAAGACCCTTATAACGCTGAACGTCGATTTTAACGTTCTCGTTGTTATCCTTCAGCTCGTCGATATATTTGTCACGCTCTTCATCGGAAAATGCGTAACGAACGTTCTTCTCGCTCTTTCCTCGGCTTACCTTATAAAGTGGAGGCTGGGCGATATAAACGTTGCCGTTTGAAATCAGCGGACGCATAAAGCGGAAGAAGAATGTCAGAAGCAAAGTTCTGATATGTGAACCGTCGACGTCGGCATCGGCCATGATGATTACCTTGCCGTAGCGAAGCTTTGTAATATCGAAGTCCTCGCCGATTGAAGTACCAAGGGCAGTTACAACAGGCATCAGCTTTTCGTTGCCGTAAACCTTGTCGATACGTGCCTTTTCGACGTTGAGCATCTTACCCCACAGAGGAAGGATAGCCTGATAACGGCGGTCACGTCCCTGCTTAGCGGAGCCGCCCGCAGAGTCACCCTCGACGATATAGATTTCGGTACGCTCGATATCTCTTTCGGAGCAGTCCGCAAGCTTACCGGGGAGTGATGCGGACTCCATAGCTGACTTACGTCTTGCTGTATCTCTTGCACGCTTTGCGGCTTCTCTTGCACGCTGTGCAGCCTGTGACTTGTCGAAGATTTCTCTTGCTACGGCAGGATTTTCTTCGAGATAGTTCATCAGCTTTTCCATTACCATATTTTCCACAAACGGACGCACCTCAGGGTTGCCGAGACGTCCCTTTGTCTGTCCCTCAAACTCACAGTCGGTAAGCTTGACGGAAACAATTGCAGTAAGACCTTCACGGACGTCATCACCGAGAAGCTTTTCGCCGTCCTTGAGAAGGTTGAACTTCTTGCCGTACTCATTGATAACCTTTGTAAGGGCATTCTTGAAGCCTGTTTCGTGAGTACCGCCGTCGGTTGTATGGATATTATTTGCAAACGAGAGAATAAGCTCGTTGTAGCTGTCGTTGTACATAAGGGCAACCTCAGCTGTAGAGTCGCCCTGCACGCCGCTTACATAGATAACTTCCTCAGCAAGCGGAGTAAGCTCTCTTGTGTTGTGGAGGTGCTCGACAAACTGTCTGATACCGCCCTCGTAGTGGAGAGTTTCGGACACGATTTCGTCCTTGTTTCTCAGGTCGGAGAACACGATTTTTACACCTGCATTAAGGAAAGCCTGTTCACGGAGTCTGCGCAGGAGCACGTCATACTCGTAGACAGTTGTTTCCTCGAAAATTGTCGGGTCAGCCTTGAACATAACGGTTGTACCTGTTTCGGTAGTTTCGCCGATAATCTTCATCTGCTCATCGTAGTGACCGCCGTTATGGAAACGCTGGAAGTGGATATTCTTGCCGTCCTTAACGGTTAATTCAAGCCATTCGGAAAGAGCGTTTACAACGGATGCACCAACGCCGTGGAGACCGCCTGCAACCTTATAACCGCCGCCGCCGAACTTACCGCCGGCGTGGAGGATTGTATAAACAACCGTTGCAGCTGAAATTTTTTCGGTTGGGTGGATACCTGTAGGGATACCACGTCCGTTATCGGATACACGGATTACGTCGCCCTCGAGGATATCGACGGTAATCTGTGAGCAGTAACCTGCCAAAGCTTCGTCGATAGCGTTGTCCACGATTTCGTAAACGAGGTGGTGCAGACCCTTAGGGCCTGTTGAACCGATATACATACCGGGACGTTTTCTTACCGCTTCAAGTCCTTCCAAGACTTGAATCTGGTTTTCGTCATAATTCTGATTTTTTGTGTTCAGGTTTTCTGACATTACCTTACCTCCATATTTTAATCAGGAATTTTGAAAGTGGAATGAGGAATTATAAAATTACCAGAATTATTTCACTTTTCACTTTTCACATTCCTAATTCTTTTTCTTAATGTTGCTGCTGAAATGGGAGAGATATAAACCTTGTCCTCGCCGCCGCTTTCGCACACCACAAAGCTTTTCGGCATTTCGAAATTGACGTACTCAACTGCATGATTTTTTTCTGCTGATGCAAGAAATTCCTTTGTATGCTTACTGATTGAGGTATTTTCGATATCGAATATTCCGATAACTTCGCTTCCTCTTACGGTTGTTTCCTCGCCAAGATGGATATACACTCAATCACCTGCTTTTCCGTTTTTCATTGTAATGACCTTGCCCTGCTTCATTTCGGTTATGGGCTTGCTGTCGCAGCAGGTTATGATTACCTGCATATCGTCGATATTGTTCAGTATGAACTGCTGTCTGTGTGGGTCAAGTTCCGACAGCACGTCGTCAAGCAGCATCACGGGGTACTCCCCTTGTTCTGCTTTTAAAATTTTTGCGTGGGCAAGCTTCATTGACAGTGCAACCGACCTTGCCTGACCCTGCGAGCCGAAATCACGGACGGAAAGCCCGTTGATGTATGCACCCACGTCATCACGGTGCACGCCGACGGTTGTATACCCTGCACGGATATCGTTTGCGACGGTACTCTGAAGCTTTGCGAGGTACTCTTCTACAAGTTCCCCCTCGTAATCGGTACGGCCTTGCAGGTTGTCAAATACTGTTGACTGATAGTATAATTCTAATTTTTCTTTACCATTTGTAATTTTATTATACAACTCATTGGTATATTTATTTAGAGTAATACAAAATGTATAACGTAAAACCGATATATACGCACCTGTTTTTGCCAGCTGGCTGTCCCATATTTCCAGGGAACTTTCATCGCCGTACCCCATAGAAAGGGTTTTCAGCAAGGCATTTCGCTGGAAAAGAATGTTATTGTACTTGTTAAGTGCACTGATATAGGAATTTTTAATCTGAGCAATGGACATGTCGATAAAACTTCGGCGGTTGTCGGGAGAACCCTTTGTCAGGTTCAGGTCCTCAGGGGTAAACACCACACAACGGAAGCTGCCGAACAGCTTTGACAGAAGCGGAAGTTTTACGCCGTTAAGGGTGACAAGCTTGTCTTTGATTGCTCCTTTTTTCACGGCAAAACGTATTTCCTGCTGACGGAACGAGTCGGTAAAGGTCATTCCGACCTGTGCCGAGTCTTTTGTGAAGCCGATGAAGTCCTTGTCACGGGTGCCACGGAACGAACGGCAGCCGCTGCAAAGCCAGATTGCTTCGATGAGATTGGTTTTGCCCTGGGCATTTTCGCCGCAAATAATATTCATTTTCGGGTCGAGGTCGAGGGAAACGTCTTCCAGATTTTTGTAACCATCGACATTTATGCGGTTAATGACCACGGGAAACTCCTTTACTATTTGTAATTATTCTACAGAAATATCCTGACCGTTGACAGTAACAGTATCACCGCCGCGGATTTTCTTTCCACGCATGGTGCAGACTTCGCCATTGACTTTGACTTTGCCGTCGAGGATAAGCTCCTTTGCCTCGGAGCCGATAGCAACAGCACCTGCAAATTTCAGAAGCTGGTCAAGCTTGATAAATTCGGTTGTAATTTTAACTTTGTTATCCATAATAAATCCTTTATTTTTTAGTTTAATGCTAACTACGGTGTTTTGCGAAGCAAAACCCGTAAACGAAAGCTTTAGCTTTCGTTTTTCAGTCTTGTCGGAAGCACCAGGAATGTATATGCGTTTCCGTCCATCGGTACTATCTTCATCGGGGAAAGTCCGCCATTGAGCTGGAGTCTTACCTTATCGGACTCGGTAGCCTTCAGTGCGTCAAGGAGATAACGGCAATTGAATCCTATTTCTACTGACGGACCTGCTGTATCTGCTTCCATTTCGTCGACAAACTTACCCAAGGCAGTTGAGCAGGAAAGCTTTACTTTGCCGTCCTTGAACACGCATCTTACAGGTGCTTTTGCCTTTTCGTTGATAAGAAGCATACATCTTTCAAGTGTGGAGATGAATTCTCTTGTATTGATAACAATTTCGGTATTGTGATTTGCAGGGATAGAGCCCTTATAGTTATGGAAGTCACCCTCAAGCAGACGCGAGAAAAGCATATACTTGCCGATTTCAAAGGTGATATGCTTCTTTGAAACGTGCATGGTAACAGTTTCCTTTTCGTCGTCCTTGAGAAGCTTTGAAACTTCAGAAAGTGCCTTTGCCTTTACTACGAAATGGTAATGGTTGTCAGACTCGATTCTTTCGCTTCTTACTGCAAGGCGGTAGCCGTCGATTGCAACGAGGTTGAAGTTGTAATCGAGGATATCGAAAAGCTCACCCATAAGGATAGGCTTGTTGTCAACAACTGCAACTGCGAAGATTGTCTGATTAATCATATTTTTCAGCATAGGCTGAGGGATAGTGAAGTTATCGCCTGTGTCGTAGTCAGGAATTGACGGATATTCGTCAGCAGGCATAGCGAGGATTTTATATTCTGTATTGAAGCCTCTGATTGTGGTTGTAAGGCTGTCATCAATTTCGATTTCGATTGTTTCGGAAGGCATCTTACGGATAATTTCTCCGAAAAGCTTGCTGTTGAGGATACACTCGCCGATATCATCGGAAACTGCATTGATTTTTGTCTGGATACCCAGTTCAAGGTCATAACCTGTCAGTTCGAGGGTATTTCTGTTCAGGTAGAGCTTTACGCCTTCGAGAGCAGTCAGCGGTGACTTCTGAGGCACGGCTCTTGATACATTTGCAAGGGCTTCATTGATTTCGGCTTGTTTACATGTAAATTTCATATGTCACGTTCCTCCTATTTTTAGTTTCGGAGTTTGAGCAATAAGGGCGGAAATGACGTGCTCTTTGTTTTTCAAACTCTGTATGACAGATAATTTTTCTTTGACAGAGAAATTTTTTGCGATGCAAATTTATTTGCTTTGCAAAAAAGTAAAATCAATATAATATGATAATAATTAAACAGTAGCAGCAGTAGGGGGTGTCCAAAGTGTTGAAAGGGAACTCAAACCGTTTTCTGGACAAGCTTTGTTTTTTCACCTGACTGATGTTGATTATTTGTTGAAAAGTTAAAACAGTTTTTTCCCTGTTGAATAATGGTGGAAGCTGTTAGTGGAAAGTGGAAAAAATCTTGAAAAGTCAGTGGAAAACCCGTTCCTTTTATTGGAACATCACAAAATGTTGAAAAGTGGTTTATACAAAATGTAATGTAACGGAGTTACACGGCATAAAACCGTGAAATTTAATTTTCAACATTGTTTTCCACACCCTGTTGAAAACTTTATTTTACAACTGATTGTAATTTTTACTTTACAGTTTTTTATGAGTTTTTTCGGGGGGGTTTTTTTTGTTTTCAACATATGTGGAGAAAAACAAGGTTATTGCGTCCAAAACGTGTCACTGGCACGTTTTGGAGGAAAGATTATTGAAATTTGATAGTAGGAGAAGCGGTCTTGTTCGCTTCTCCTCGGAATGCTGTCGCATTCCTCACCTCTTTCTCCGTTTTGAACGATAGGGTTTTTCGCCGCTTGCGTAGACCATTCGAAGAATGGTTTTGGCGACCAAAGGGCTTTGCCCCCAAGACCCCCACCACCTTTGAAAAGGTGGACGAAACTTTTTAGGTCGCTTCGCTAACACTGAAACAAAATCTCTGATTTTGATTTAATTACGCGTTCCTAATATTATTAATGATGTCCTCAATCATTTCCTTGGCGTGGTTATCTTTCTTTATGAGCTTTTCGATATCTCCGCAGTAGTAGATGATTGTACTGTGGTCTCTTGCTCCGAGTTCCATACCGATTGATTTGTATGACATGTCCGTAACTTCTTTAAGCACGTAACAGCTTACCTTTCGTGCAATGGAAATCTGTGCACTTCTCTTTTTGGAAATGATATCTTCTGCACTTACGCCGTACACGTTGCCGACCTCGTTGAGGATACGCTCGATTGTGATTGGTGCAGGCTGTTCATCGGAAAGAATTTCTCTGATTGCGTTCTGTGCCTGTGCCATGGAAGGCGGTGTACCAACAAGGTGCTTGCTGGCTTTAAGTTTCTTTACACAGCCTTCAAGCTGACGGATATTTGTTTTAAGCTTGTTTGCTATGTATTCGGAAACATCGTCGGGAATGATAAGGTTCAGAAGTTCAGCCTTGCGGCGGATAATTGCAACTCTTGTTTCGAAGTCAGGAATTGAAATATCTGCGATAAGTCCCCATTCAAAACGGGTACGGATTCTTTCCTCAAGGGTTTTGATATCCTTCGGCGGACGGTCAGATGTGAGAACAATCTGTTTGCCGACCTTATGAAGCTCATTGAATGTATGGAAGAATTCTTCCTGTGTGGACTCCTTGCCTGCGATGAACTGCACGTCGTCGATAAGCAGCACGTCAGCGCTTCTGTATTTCTGGTGGAACTGGCTTGTATCCTTTTTCTGCTGGATAGCGTTGATAAGCTCATTTGCAAAGGTTTCGCCCGTAACGTAAATGATGTTTGTCTTAGGGTTGCGGCGTTTGATTTCGTTGCTGATAGCGGTCATAAGGTGAGTTTTTCCGAGACCTGACGGACCGTGGATAAACAGCGGGTTATATGTGCTGCCGGGTTCTTTTGCAACTGAAGTACAAGCGGCATAAGCGAATTCATTTGAACGTCCCACGATGAATGTGTCGAAGGTATAGTCGTACTCAGCGTTGGTAAAGGACTCTTCAAGTTCCTTTTTCAGCTGATTAGGGTCGGTATCCTCATCATCGTCGAGGATTTCCTCCGCAGCGGTAATATCTATATCTACTTCAAAACCGAGAACGCTTTCGAGGGCGGCTTTTATGATTGAAGTATAATTCTTTTTGATAATGTTTGCCTGAAATTCAGATGGTACCGTAAAGCAGGCAACATTTTCGTCAAGCTTTACAGGCTGGAGTGTGTTAATCCAGAGGCGGTAAGCTGTATCTGAAAGTTCTCCTTTTTTTATCTTATCGAGGCAGTATTCCTGCACATTCTGAAAAACCTCATCAAAGGATTTCATAGTTAAAATTCTCCTTCCGATAAAGGCAATTTTTGTAAGCCTTTACTTCCTTTTGTTCTTAATAAAATATTACTCCAATATACTATTATATTATAGCATAAATTTCATTTCATTGCAAGCATCTGGAGTCAAAAAAGGGGTATACAGGGTATAGAAAAAACAGCGTAAAATGGGCAATTCTGAGGTATTATGAAATAATTTGTTAAATCTGCACATTTATGTTCAAAAATAATTGTACAGATTATTTTTTATTTTCGGTGCAGTTCACCGCTTTAGTGCCTTGACAATCTGTTCACAAAGGTTTATAATTGTTAGTATGTAGTATTATTTTTACTTTTATTGAAAATTTTTTATTGGAGGTCATTAAAATGTCCAGAGTTTATAATTTCAGCGCAGGCCCCGCTGTACTCCCTGAGGAAGTTCTCAGAGAAGCAGCAGAAGAAATGCTTGACTACAAGGGTTCAGGTATGTCCGTTATGGAAATGTCCCACCGTTCCAAGGTGTACGACGAAATCATCAAGGATGCGGAAAAGGATCTCCGTGACCTTATGAACATTCCTGACAACTACAAGGTGCTCTTCCTTCAGGGTGGTGCTTCCCAGCAGTTTGCTGCAGTTCCAATGAACCTTATGAAGAACAAGAAGGCTGCTTACATAATTACAGGTCAGTGGGCTAAGAAGGCTTACCAGGAAGCTCAGATGTACGGCGAAGCTGTTGCAGTTGCTTCTTCCGCTGACAAGACTTTCTCCTACATTCCTGACTGCTCCGACCTCGATATTCCTGAAGATGCAGACTACGTTTACATCTGCGAAAACAATACAATCTACGGCACAAAGTTCTGGGAACTCCCTAACACAAAGGGCAAGGACCTTGTTTCCGACGTTTCTTCCTGCTTCCTTTCCGAACCTGTTGACGTTACAAAGTACGGCGTAATCTACGGCGGCGTACAGAAGAATGTTGGCCCTGCAGGTGTTGTAATTGCAATTATCCGTGAAGACCTCATCAGAGATGACGTTCTTGCAGGCACACCAACAATGCTCAAGTGGAAGACACAGGCTGACAACGACAGCCTTTACAATACACCTCCTTGCTACGGTATCTACATCTGCGGTAAGGTATTCAAGTGGATCAAGAAGATGGGCGGCCTCGAAGCTATGAAGGCTCACAACGAAAAGAAGGCTGCTATCCTTTATGATTTCCTCGACAGCTCCAAGCTCTTCAAGGGTACTGTTGAAAAGAAGGACCGTTCCCTCATGAACGTTCCATTCGTAACAGGCAACGAAGAACTCGATGCTAAGTTTGTTAAGGAAGCTAAGGCTGCAGGCTTTGAAAACCTCAAGGGTCACCGCAGCGTTGGCGGTATGAGAGCTTCCATCTACAACGCTATGCCAATCGAAGGCGTTGAAAAGCTTGTAGAATTCATGAAGAAGTTCGAAGCTGAAAACGCTTAAAAATTTGAAATTAGGAAAGTGGAATGTGGAATTATTGTTTTCACACTCCATTTTCTGAAATAAAACAAATACGAAAAAATGAACTGTGTGGTTATGGATAATTCCTAATTTCACTTTCCAAATTCCACATTAAAAAACTGGAGGTTTTTACGATGTTCAATATTCAGACTCTGAATAAGATTTCCAAGTACGGTACCGATAATTTCGATACTACTAAGTATAACATTGTTGACGAAATTGCTAACCCTGACGCTATTATGGTTCGTTCCGCTTCCATGCACGAAATGGAATTTGCTCCAAACCTTCTTGCTATTGCAAGAGCTGGTGCAGGCGTAAACAACATTCCTGTTGACAAGTGTGCTGAACAGGGTATCGTTGTTTTCAACACACCAGGCGCAAACGCTAACGCTGTTAAGGAACTCGTTATAGCTGGCCTTCTCCTCGCTTCCCGTAAGGTTTCTGACGCTATGATCTGGGCTCAGACTCTCAAGGGCAACGGTGCAGAAGTTGGCAAGATGGTTGAAAAGGGCAAGGGTCAGTTTGCCGGTCCTGAAATCATGGGCAAGACCCTCGGTATCATCGGTCTCGGTGCTATTGGTGTTCTCGTTGCAAACGCTGCAACAGCTCTCGGTATGAAGGTTGTTGGTTACGACCCATTCCTTTCCGTAAAGGCTGCTCTTAACCTTAACCCTGCTGTAAAGGTTGTTGCTGATATCAAGGATATCTATGCTGTTTCCGATTATATCACAATTCACATGCCTTATAACGCTGAAACTAAGGGCACTATCAACAACGATACAATCGCTCTTATGAAGGACGGCGTTCGTATCCTCAACTTCGCAAGAGGTGAACTCGTTGACGCTGCTGCAATCGTTGCTGCTCTCGAAAGCGGTAAGGTTGCTTCCTACGTTGTTGACTTCCCATCTGACGAAGTTCTCGGTGTTAAGAATGTTGTTGCAATTCCTCACCTCGGTGCTTCTACACCTGAATCTGAGGACAACTGCGCAATGATGGCTGCTCTCGAACTCATCGATTACATCGAAAACGGTAACATCAAGAATTCCGTAAACTACCCTGACGCTGAAATGAATGCAACAGGTACAAAGGTTTGCGTAATGCACAAGAATGTTCCTGATGTAATTTCCAAGCTCACTTCCGTTCTTGGTGATGCAGGCATCAACATCAACAATATGGTAAGTAAGTCAAAGAAGGACTATGCTTATACAATGCTTGATACTGCTGATATCAACGATGATATCGTTGCTAAGCTTGCAGGCGTTGAAAACGTAATCAAGATCAGAGTTATCAAGTAATTTTAAAATTCAGGCAGTTCCCTGCCTGAGACACAATTAAAAAGGAGTTGTATTATTATGGCAGCACCACGTTTTGAAGAAGATAAGAAGATTATAGCAACTGTTGCAGTATTTCCTATTCTGTTCCTCATCTACTTTATCTCAGGTAAGGATTCCGCTTATGTAAAATACTGTGCAAATCAGGGTATTATCTTTACAATTCTCGGAGTTTTCGTTTCTGTAGTTGCAGCAGTAATCGGAGTTATTCCTGTAATTGGCACAATTATGGGAATCGTATTCTGGTTAGTTGACGCAGCAATTCTTGCTCTTACAATCTATCAGATGATAGGCGCATTTACAGGAAATATCAAACCGCTTCCTTATATCGGCGACATTGAAATTCTCAAGTAAGAACAAAAACAGCATGGAGAAATCCGTGCTGTTTTTTGTTTGCAAACTATTATTCAAGAAAAAAACTGTAAAGCAAATTCTTGCCTTACAGTTTTTCTTTTATCTTTTTTCGCATATAAGTCTTATAGCTGTCTTTGTTTCTCCGTCAATATCAACATTTGCAAATGCAGGATAGCAAATCATATCTATTCCAACCGGCGTAAGGTATCCTCTTGCGATTGTAATTGATTTGACTGCCTGATTTACTGCGCCTGCGCCGACTGCCTGGACTTCCACGTCGCCGTTTTCACGCATTACGCTTGCAATTGCTCCTGCTACAGAATTAGGGAATGAACGTGCTGAAACCTTAAGAATTTCCATTGCTAAAAACCCCATTTCTTGCTACGGTATCACTTAACAAAGTTACCGCTTTAAATTAATAAAATTATACAGTGATTGTTTTCTTTTTGCAATAGTATTTTCACAATTTCGGTATTTTACCTAATAATTAATCTTTCAATTGAGTTACTTTTACCATTCTTTGAGTCAAATTCGATTATTACACCATTGATAAATGGCGGATTGTCTGACTCAACAAACTTAACGGGAGAATGAAAACGCTGTTTTTCGATAGCAATTTCGCTCTTTACGCCCAGCACGGAAAGCTCAGGTCCGCACATTCCCGCATCTGTAATATATGCGGTGTGGTCGGAAAGTATGCACTCGTCAGCGGTCTGGACGTGGGTGTGGGTGCCGAAAACGGCGGTAACTTTTCCTGCAAGGTACTGCCCCATTGCTTTTTTCTCGCTGGTTGCTTCGGCGTGGAAATCCACGATGATGTTGGGAGTATCAATTTCACCAAGCAGGCGGTCGATTGTGGAAAAGGGGTTGTCGAGGGCTTCCATGTAGACCGTGCCCATAAGGTTTACGACTGCAACACGGGTACTTCCCATATCGAGGACGCAGTAGCCGTGACCGACGTTGCCGTCGGGGAAGTTTGCGGGACGGATTAGGAATTCTTCCTCGTCGAACATATCGAGGATTTCCTTTCTGCGGTAGCAATGGTTGCCCGTTGTGATTACGTCTGCACCGATTTGGAAGAGGTATTTTGCGGATTGCGGGGTAATTCCGTTGCCGTTGGCACTGTTTTCGCCGTTGATTACCACGATATCTGCGCCGTAGAATTGTTTCAGGGAGCGCAGCTTTGAGCTGACGAACTTGCTGCCGATATCACCGACAACGTCGCCAAGGAAAAGTAGTTTCATATGGGGACTCCTTTTATGGTTTGGTGTGTTTTTTATGTTGGGTTTTTGAGGGAAATTTTATTTGTAATTACAACAAAGGGGAAGCGGTCGTGTCCGCTTCCCCTTCCCCTTATCCCCGTTTTGGGAGGCAAGGGGTGTTTCGCTCGTTCTGCTCAAAACAAACAAGTTTGTTTGCGACTCAGGGACTCCGTCCCTAAGAACCCTGCCAAAGGGAACACTGTTCCCTTTGGAAACCCGTTATTTTTATTCTTCGTCAGAATTGTTTTCGTCTGTGTCGTTATCCTCAGGTGCGTTTTCTTCGGAAGTTTCTTCTGTTTCCTCTGTTTCGGGAAGTTCGTCTGTAACCTCAACAGTTTCTTCTGTCTTTTCCTCGATTACGATTTCTTCAGAAGTTTTTTCTTCTTCAGCTTCCTCTTCAAGCTCGCCCTTCATCAGCTTCTCAAAGTCGATACCGTTGATTTTTTCGTGCTTGAGGAGGTACTGTGCAACCTCGTGGAGCTGGTCAAGGTGCTCCTTGAGGGTTGTAACTGTAAGTTCATAGCACTCATCGATAATTGTACGTACTTCTGCGTCGATTTCCGCCTGAACCTTTTCGGAGTGGTCCTTGCTCTGACCGTAGCTCATACCAACGAAAGGCTCGTCGTTGTCACTGCCGTAAACGACAGGACCAAGATTTTCAGAGAAGCCGTACTGGGTAACCATAGCCTTTGCAAGCTTTGTTGAACGCTGGAGGTCGCTGATTGCACCTGCTGTGTACTCGCCGATAATAAGCTGTTCAGCAACACGTCCGCCCATGCAGACTGCGATTTCTTCCTTCAGCTTTCTCATTGTAACGTTAAGGAAAGAAGGCTCGTGCTCAGGAAGGTGAATTGTCATACCGCCTGCTGAACCTCTTGGGATAATTGTAACCTGGTGAACCTTATCCTGAGTTTCCATATAGTATGTTACAACAGCGTGGCCTGCTTCGTGGTAAGCAACGATACGCTTCTGCTCTTCTGTAACAACGTGGCTCTTCTTTTCAGGGCCTGCAATAACCTTGATTGTAGCTTCCTCGATGTCTTCCTTAGTGATAGCCTTACGGTTCTTTCTTGCAGCAAGGAGAGCCGCTTCGTTTGTAAGGTTTTCAAGCTCTGCACCTGTAAAGCCTGCTGTGGACTGGGAAATAGTTTTGAGGCTTACGTCAGGAGCAAGTGGTTTGTTCTTTGTGTGTACCTTGAGGATTTCTTCTCTGCCCTTGATGTCGGGGTAATTTACGGTAATCTGACGGTCGAAACGTCCCGGACGGAGAAGTGCCGGGTCGAGGATATCCTTACGGTTTGTAGCAGCCATAACGATGATGCCTTCGTTGCCCTCAAAGCCGTCCATTTCAACAAGCAGCTGGTTGAGAGTCTGTTCACGTTCATCGTGGCCGCCGCCGAGACCTGCACCGCGGCGTCTGCCTACTGCGTCGATTTCGTCGATGAAGATGATTGCAGGGGAATTTTTCTTTGCTGTTTCAAAGAGGTCACGGACACGGGATGCACCGACACCTACGAACATTTCAACGAAGTCCGAACCTGAGATAGAGAAGAACGGAACGCCTGCCTCGCCTGCAACAGCCTTTGCAAGGAGGGTTTTACCTGTACCCGGAGGGCCCATGAGAAGGATACCCTTTGGTATTCTTGCGCCCATTGCGGTATATTTCTTAGGATTTTTCAGGAAGTCAACAACTTCCTCAAGTTCTTCCTTTTCCTCGTCAGCACCTGCAACATCGTCGAAAGTGTGCTTCTTGCCGGAAGCGTTCTTCACGTTTGCCTTGCCGAAATTGTTCATCTTTCCGCCGCCGCTTGCCTGTCGCATCATAAAGAAGAACAGGAACAGCATCAGACCGATGATAAGGAGTGACGGCAGGAGGTTATAGAGCCAGGAAGTATCCTGAATTTTGTAGTATTCCTGTGCAAGAGGTGCATCAGGGTGGAGAGCGTTGTATTCCTTACGGTAATTTTCTTCGCCCATCTGGATTTCGTCCAGGAACACGCTTACATTCGGAACGGTGTATTCGATAGGCTTTTCCTGCCCATCAACAACCATTTCCAGTTCACCTGTTCCAAGGTCGAAGGTCATCTGGCTGACCTGATAGTTGTCGAAATACTGCATGATATCAGAATAGCTGTATTCTGCATTTGATTTGGTTGACTGTTTAAGAAGGACAACCGCCAGAGAGATTGCGGAAATCATGACGATGACATAGATAAGTATGCCCTTTCCGCTGCTTTTCTTGTTCATTGTATCAATCCTTTCAATTAGTAATGTCAGTATATATTATCTCTATTCTGAGGTAATTTTCCGTATTTTCGCGTGGTTTTACCCTTTCGGCAATTCCCGCATGCTCCGCCCATATTATACCATTTTCATCGGTAAGCACGGCAGATGATTTTCTTTTTTCGGGTGGAAGCTTCTGCTGTAAAATTTTCCGCAATTCCTTTGTATGAACGGAATTCACGGGTTTGATGACATCATTTCTCAGTCTGTTCCTCAAAACAATATCACCTTGTATTGTATCATAATCTGCGTAGTAAATTGTGGATTTTTTATTAACAATATCTGTTACAGGGGCAATTTCGCCTGATTGTACCGAGATTATCACAATTCTGTCACCGTTGAAGGGATATTCCTTGTCGAATTCGGTAACAACAGCTTCGGGATTTTCTGTTGTCTGCTCCTTGTAAATACGCATTACACCCTTGTCAAACGCAGCAAAGAAGCCGTTTTCGAGCATTACCCTGCTTTTGTGAAGAAGCAAAGCGGACTCGATTTCCTCAATTTTTTCGGTATATACTTTAAGGTTATGCGATTTCAGCTGATTTATGATAACACGTTTTCTGATTGCTGGGTGAAGAGTGAAAAGACTTTGCTTTTCACATTTTTTTGCTTCGGCTGTTAAAAAGTCCTCGTCCTCGGCAAAACTCTGAACCATTCGGGTTACGCAATGCGGAAAAGCACCGTGCACAGCTTTCATTTCGGGAACAATGCGGTGGCGGATTCTGTTTCTTGCGTAATCGTCGGAAAGGTTTGTGCTGTCGGTTACAAAAGGCTGATTTTTTTCGGCAAGGAACACCTCAATTTCGTCACGGGTGCACTCAATCAGCGGGCGGATAATTTTTCCGCGAACAGCGGGAATTCCCGACAGACCGTGGAGACCCGTGCCCCGTGCAAGGCGGAACAAAAGGGTTTCGGCATTGTCGTTGAGGTTGTGTGCAGTAGCGATTTTGCCGCATTTGAGGGAGTCAAAAATTCTGTAACGGAGTTCACGTGCACCTGTTTCCACAGACTCACCGAGTGAGTGTGAAAAAGCGGCAGCGTCCTCACGGAAGATTTGCAGAGGAACACCAAGCCGTGCACACAAATCACAGCAGAACTGTTCGTCACGGTTGCTTTCCTCGCCGCGGAGGAGGTGGTTGACGTGAACAGCGGAAAGGGAGAAATTCAGTTCCGCAGAAAGCTCATAAAGCACAAGAAGCAGGGCAACGCTGTCCGCACCGCCTGAGAGAGCGACGCAAACAGAATCCCCTGCGAGAAGCATGGTATGCTTTTGGATTGTGAGCTTTACGGTTGAAATCATTGCAGTTTCCTTTTGTTAGTGAATTATTATTTGGTATAATCTTTGTTTTAGAATTAGCGAAGCGGCTACGGGTTTCCAAAGGGAACTCGTTCCCTTTGGCAGGGTTCTTAGGGACGGAGTCCCTGAGTCGCTAAAACCATTCTTTAAATGGTTTCCGCAACGGGCGAAATATCCCCTTGCCTTGAAAAACGGAGCAGGAGGTGAGAAATGCGACAGCATTTCGAGGAGGGGCGAACAAGACCGCCCCTCCTTGTATGGCTTACGGAAAGTTGTTCCTTCAAAACGTTCCAGTGGAACGTTTTGAACGTATTTTATCATTACAGCCATACAAAAGCAGCAACTTCGTTGCTGTTAGGGATTTTCTCTCTTGCAGAAAATCCCTCTTTCGCAACACGTTGCGAAATTCACCCTTTAGATGCGCTTAAAGCACGCCTACGGGCGAAGCAGGAATTTCGCCGCTTGCGAGCGGCGCCTCAGGGGCTTTGCCCCCAAGACCCCCACCAAAGGGGACACTGTCCCCTTTGGAAACCCATTATTGCTCGCTAAATTATAATTTACTTCGTCGGTGCGTTCTGATTGTTGAATCTCTCCGCACCCATGAACAATGTATACTGTCCGTTCCAACGCAAGTTTACTGTGCCCGTTTCGCCGTGTCGGTTCTTTGCAACGATACACTCCGCCAGTGTCTGGTCGGGGTTTTCCTTATTATAATACCCGTCACGGTACAGAAACATTACGATATCTGCGTCCTGCTCGATAGAACCCGATTCACGCAGGTCGGAAAGTATCGGACGTTTGTCCGTTCTTGATTCGACGCTACGGGAAAGCTGTGAAAGAGTTATAACAGGAACGTTAAGTTCCTTTGCCATAAGCTTCAGCTGACGTGTGATTTCGGAAATTTCATTTACACGGTTGTCTATACGGCGGCTGGAATTCATCAGCTGCAAGTAGTCGATGATAACCAGTCCCGGATTTTTCAGGCGGCGTAATTTCGCTTTCATCTGCGGCACGGTTATACCTGCGGTATCGTCCAGATACATATTCATTCCCGACAGTCTTTCAGCACCCTCAGCAAGCTTTTCCCACTGGTCGCCTGAGATGTTGCCTTTCATAAGGTACTCGCTTTCAACAAGGCTTTCCGAAGAAAGCATTCTTGTAACAAGCTGTTCCTTGGACATTTCGAGGGAGAAAATTACGATTTCGATATCCTTGTTGAAGCGTGCAACGTTTGAAGCGATATTAAGCACGAAAGAGGTCTTACCCATTGCAGGACGTGCCGCAACGATAAGCAGGTCGGACTTGTTAAGACCTGTGATTACGTTGTCAAGGTCATTGAAGCCTGACTTTGCACCGAGATATTTCTCACGGTCGGGACCTGACTTTCTGCCCAGTTCATCGTAAGCGTCAAGCACTACCTGGTCGATTTTAACCAACCCGTCGGAGCTTTTTCCCTGACGGATATCGTAAATTTTCTGCTCGGCATAGTCAAGCAGGTGCATAGCGTCCTCCTGACCTGTTGTGGAGGCCTCAATGATGTCCTTTGCGGCGGAAATAAGACTGCGGACGTAGTATTTTTCCTCAACGATTTTGCAGTAGCTTTCAATATTTTTGGTTGTGGGAACGCCTTCCATAATTGAAGCAAGGTATTCCTTAGCGGCACCTGTGCTTTCGAAAATGCCGTCACGGACAGCCTCGTTGATTACCGTGATAATATCTGCATTTACACCCAGCGAAAACAGCCTTACAATTATTGCAAAAAGATCGCGGTGTTTTGTAACATAAAAGCTTTCGGGCTTTATGTAATTCATTGCAATCGACAGCGATTCGGGGTCGATAAGCAGTGCACCCAGCACGGTCTGCTCCGCTTCAAGGTTGTATGGAAGTTCCATGCTTTCAAGGTTGAAGTCCATCGTAAACTCTCCTTTCCTGTTGAATTTAATGAAGGTAAATTATAATTTGTCTGAATGTGAAAAGTGGAATGTGAAATGAGGAATTAATGTTGTCGGCTTTGCCGACAATTTAAAAATCGTCCGCCAAAGGCGGGCACAATAATTTCACTTTCCTCATTCCTAATTCCACATTTGC